>JACDUA010000025.1 GCA_013519935.1 Ectothiorhodospiraceae bacterium WFHF3C12
GCGCCTGGCCGAGGCGGGCTACGCCGGCGCAGACAAGCTCGTGCCGCTGACGTTTCTCATCATCATCGCCACGGTGGTGATCCAGAGCGCCACGGCGCGTCCCCTGGCGCGGGTCCTCGGCGTCACCGAGCCCCCGCCCCGGGGCGTGCTGCTCGTCGGCGCCAACAACGTCGGCCGGGCCATCGGCCAGGCCCTCAAAGGGCTGGAAATCCCGGTGCTGCTGGCGGACGCCAACTGGGACAACATCAACGCCGCGCGCATGGACGGCCTACCCGTCTACTACGGCAATCCAACGTCGGAGCATGCCGAGCGCCATCTCGAGCTCACCGGCCTGGGGCGGCTCATGGCGGTATCGCCACGCAGCGATCTCAACACCCTGGCCTGCCTGCATTTCGCCAAGGAATTCGGCCAGCACAACGTCTTCCGCCTGCCGCCGGGTGAACGGGACCTGCGTTTGCCGGCGGAGATCCGCCGGCGCCACCGAAAGGACAATACCCTGTTCAGCGACGACGCCACCTATTCCAAGCTGGCCAGCCTGCTGGCCCAGGGCGGCTCGGTGAAGGCCACCAAGCTCACCGAGGAGTTCGGATACGCCGACTACGTGGAGCGGCGTGACGCGGCGACGGTGCCGCTGTTCGCCATGGACCCGCGGGGCCGCATCCGGATATTCGGCGGCGAGGAGGATCCGGAGCCAGGGCCGGGCTGGATCATGGTGGCGCTGGTGCCGAACGGCGAGCAGCGCAGGAACGACGCGTCCTAGCCGCCTGCGTGCCGGCCGAGGCGGTGGCTGGCGGCCTCGGCCCCGGCACGCACTGCCCGGAGCTGCTCGACGGCCACCGCCGGCGTTCCCGGGAGCGCCAGGGCCTGGTCCACATACCGAATCAGGCTGCGCTCCTCCGCCAGCCGCTCGTCCAGATGGGCCTGCGCCCGGTCGCCCTTGAGTGAGGCCATCAGGGTTTCGGCGAGCTCGTGGAAGAGATAGCTGTCCGGCTTGCTGCCGTCCGGCAGGTCTCCTAGCGCCCCGATGGCCTCGCCGATCTGGCGGGCCTGAGCGGCGCATTCCTCACCCCGCTGTCGAAAGAAGGTGGCAAGTTCCTGGTCCAGATCATGCCGGGCATAGCCATAATACTCGGCGAGGGCGAGGAGCTGGCCCCGCACCTCGTTCATGGCCACTTGTCGATCGTCGCGAAGCATGTTCCTCGTCGCCGGGCACGGCATACTGCAAAGGGATCGTCTCCGAGTCTACTAGGCCGGCTCCGCCGATCCCACCGGCGGCGACGAGGCGGGCCCGGGCCATCGCCGTCAGGCGCCGGCTCGCAGCCCCTGTCGGGCCTCGCCGGCCAGGGTGCCCGCCTGATAGTCGCGCAGGGCCTGCTCGATTTCCTCGCGGCTGTTCATGACGAAGGGCCCGTACTGCACCACCGGCTCGCCGAGGGGCCGGGCGGCCAGCAGGAGCAGCCCCACGTCGGACGCTGCCTCGAACGCCACCACTTCGCCGTCGGACAGCACGCCGGCGTTGCCGTGCTCGACCAGACCATCGTTCACGCCGCCGCCCGGTACGCCGACCGCGCCCCGGTACACGTAGAAGAAGCCGCTGTGCCCCGGCGGTATCCGGTGCTCGAAGCGCCCGCCCGCGGGCAACCGCAGGTCCAGGAACAGGGGCTGCGTGCTGATGCCGCTGACCGGGCCGGTCACCGCCTCGCCGCCGATATGGGCGTCGCCGGCCAGGATGCGCGCCAGCCCGCCGCCAGGCAGCGTCCGCTCCGGGATGCGGTCGGCCTGGATGTCCTCGTACGAGGGATCCTTCATCTTCTCCGCCGCCGGCAGGTTGATCCACAGCTGGAAGCCCTGCATGCGGCCGCTGGTCTGCTCCGGCATCTCCGAGTGCATGATCCCCCGGCCCGCGCTCATCCACTGCAGGCCCCCATCCTGGAGCAGACCCTCGTTGCCCATGTGATCGCGGTGGCGCATGCGGCCTTCGAGCATGTAGGTCACCGTCTCGAAACCGCGATGGGGATGGGTGGGAAACCCGGCCATGTAGTCCGCGGCATCGTCCGAGCCGAGCTCGTCGAGCATGAGGAACGGGTCCAGCCGCGCGCCCGGGCCCTGGCCCAGGCTGCGGCGTATACGCACACCGGCGCCGTCGGAGGTCGGCATGCCGGGAACGATCCGGGCGAGTCTACGCTGTGTCATCGTCGCGTCTCCCTGTCAGGGACGCCGCCGCCAAACGCGGGCGAACGGCCAGAAACCGTGGAAGTGCAACGATCATACGCCCGGCCTCACGGGCTGTCGGCCATCCGGCGTGGAACGCTTTGTTGCTCCCCGGGAAACAGTACCAGGGAAGAACGCCGGGATTGTTCTACCGCAACGTGAACCCGCCCGAGCCGCCGGGCCCGCCCTGGCCCCCGTAACCGCCCTGACCGCCTAAACCGCCGCCGCCCATGGAGTCCGGCGTAACGATCGACGAGGCCTGCTCGCGCTGCATCTCCTGGAGCCGGCGGATGGTGTCGTCGGCGGCCTTGCGGGCCTCCTCAGCGAACTTCTCGCCCGCGTCCTTTAGGTTCTGCGCCTCGATCTCGAAGCTCAGCGGCAGGGCGCCGGCGGGCGTCATGATCTGCGTCTGCCCCACGTAGACCACCGACCGGGATTCATCCCGATTGCCGTCGCCGTCCACCGGGGTCATGCGCATGATGCTGCCGATCCGGCGGTCGGTGAACGCCTCCTCCAGGTAGAGGTTGTCGGTGTCCATTCTGAGTTCGGCCTGCTCTTCGCCTGCAGCCATAACGTTGCTCCTGTCAGCTGTCTGAAATTCGATGAAACGTCGTCCGCCCGCCGCGGTCCACCAGTCGGCGCTGAAGTCGCCCGGCGGCCGGTGCCGGTACGGTCTATACAAGGAAACGTAAGGGTAACAGAGCCAATGACAAGAACAGCCTGCGAGCGTGCGGGAGGGACGCCATGAACCTCGCCCTGTGGTGCCTGCTTCTGGGGTCTCTCCTGCTGTCCATGGGATTGACCGGCGAGGGCAACCGCCGCTGGCCGGTAACTTCGGCCATGGTGTACCTGGCCGTCGGCCTCGCCATCGGTCCCAGCCTGCTGCATGTGTTCCATTTCAACCCGCTGAAACAGTCGGCCACCCTGGAGCTGATTACGGAAGGCGCGGTACTGCTGTCGCTGTTCACGGCGGGCGTGAAGATGCCCGTGCCACTGTCACCGCGGCGCTGGCATGCCCCGCTGTTGCTGGCGTTCCTCGCCATGGCCCTGACCGTGGGCTTCATGGCGGCCTTCGGGCACTGGCTGCTGGGCCTTTCATGGGGCGCCGCCGTGTTGCTGGCTGCAATCCTCGCCCCCACGGACCCGGTCCTGGCGACCGACGTTCAGGTCCGCCATCCCGGTGACCGCAACCGGTTGCGCTTCCGGCTGACCTGCGAGGCCGGCATGAACGACGGCAGCGCCTTTCCGTTCGTGATGCTGGGTCTGGGCCTGCTCGGGCTGCATGACCTGGGCCCGGCTTGGCGCGACTGGCTGATCATCGACGTCGCCTGGGCCACCATCGGCGGCATCGCCATCGGCGCGGCGGCCGGCGCGGCGGTGGGCTTCCTCACCGACCGGGTGCGACACGGTGCCGGCCTGCACGGGTTATGGGACGACTTTATCGGCCTGGGCCTGATCGGCCTGGTCTACGGCCTGGCGCTGGCCGCCAATACCTGGGGATTCCTGGCGGTGTTCTTCGCTGCCGTGGCGCTGCGCCAGACCGAGGAGATGATCGAGCGCCGGCGCCGCCGGGCGGGGCCGAGGGCACGCGCCCCGCGCCTGTCCGACAACACGCTGCCCTTCAAGGAGCAGCTGGAACGGCTCAGCGAGCTCGCCCTGGTGCTGATCGTGGGCGGCACCCTGTTCCTGGATTCCTGGAGTTGGCGTGCCGTCGCAACGGCCGCCGTGCTTTTCCTCGTAGCAAGGCCGCTCGGCGTGGCCGCGGCACTCACCGGCTCCCCGGTGCCCTGGCGCCAGCGTCTGACCCTGGGCTGGTTCGGCGTGCGGGGTATCGGCTCGCTCTACTACCTGATGTACGCCATCGAGCACGGCATCTCCGAGCCGCTGGCGCTGGAGCTCATCCACGTCACGCTGATCGTCATTACCCTGTCCATCCTCGTGCACGGGGTCAGCGTCCGTTTGCCGTGGATGCGCCGCCAGGGCCACTGAAGGGCCGCGGTCAGCCAGCATCCCGGGTAACCGGTACCGGCGCTCGACCGCTCGTGCCTGAACCGGTAGCTTTTCACCCGCCAACGACAAGGAGAACCATGCATGTACATTGAAGTGGAGCCACTACTGGCACTGGCCGCCGGCATCGGCGTGCTGATATTTCCCAAGCTGCTCAACTATATCGTCGGGATTTACCTGATCGCCGTCGGTGTGGTCGGTCTGATTCAGTAGGCCGCGGCCCGGCTCAGCCCAGCCGGGTGAGCGGATCCTGCCGGTAGTAGCCGCGCAGGCACTCGTAGACACCGGGATAGGCGTCCCGCAGCGCCCGCGGCACCTCGAAGAAGGCCTCGCTGGCGACGGCGAAGAATTCGGCCGGGTTCTCCAGGGCGTAGGGATCCAGTGGGAGCGGCGCCCCGAGCCGCTCCCGCTCGCCGAGGTCATCGAAGGCGCCGGTGAATGCCGCGCTCCAGTCGGATGCCCGCATCTCCGGCGGCAACGGCGGATAGCCATTGGCGTCGCCGTTGAGCATGTCCAGCTTGTGTGCGAGCTCATGGACAACCAGATTGTAGCCGTCGAGGGCCGTGACGGAGGCGTGAACGTCCTCGCGCGAGAGCACCAGCGGCCCGCCCTCCCAGGCCTCGCCGCTCAGGTCCGCGTCCTCGGTGTGAACGACGCCGGCCTCGTCCACCAACTCGTGGCGGGCGCTGAAGCCGCCGTCGTACATGACCACCGTCGTCCAGCCCTTGAGCAGGTCGTAGTCCAGGGCCATGACCATCAGCCCGGCGTGGGCAGCGACCGCGACGCGGGTCTCCGCCGGCACGACACCCTCGACACCGTGGAAGACCTTGTCCTGCAGAAAGAGGGTGGCAACGGCCCGTAGGCGGTCCAGCTGCGTTGTGTCCAGCCCGGCGAGCTGCGGCATCTGCGCCGTCACGCCGGCCCAGACCGAATCGGGGATGGGCCGGCGCGTGATGCGGCGCCGGCGCCACCAGTGCTTGACCCCCATGTAGCGTGCCTCCGTCGAGTGGTGCGAGCCGCGTGAGCCAGGATGGCGGACGCAGCGGCGGCGCATCGTCAGCCCGATCGCCGGTGTGAACCCATACGCAGTTTTCCATGGTCTGGTGTGCCAGGGTAGCCGTGCCGGTCAAGGCACGCCGGCGCAGTCACAGGGAAATGTTCTGCCAACCCAGGGATTGGAGCTCATGGACGAGACCGACGACGACGGCTACCTCATCCTCACCCGCCGCGCCAACGAAACCCTCCGTATAGGCGATGACATCCTGCTGCACGTCGTCTCCGTGGGCCGGAACGTGCGCATCAGCGTCGAGGCGCCGGACGACAAGCGCATCCTGCGCTCCGAGCTGCTGAACCAGCAACCGCGCCGGGAACGTGAGGCCGCGAAGCCCCCCCAGGCCGCAGAACCCCGGCAGCCATACAAGGCCCAGGCCGGGGAGGCTACCCGTGCCCAGCCGGTGGTCCGCTACCGACGACGCCGGCGACTGGCGGTCACTGACTCCGGAACCGACACCGACTCCCGGGACCGCGGCTGAGGCGTCGCCTCCGCGACACGACCACTGACCGGCCGCGGCAGGACCGAATCGACGCTGGCGGCCTTTGCCGGGAAATACCCCCATCCTGGAGGGCGGTCTCGATCACACGGGCCGGCGGCGGATCCGTGCTGCCTCGCGCGCTGATTCTTCCGTGTTCCATCTAGCTGAACGCGAAAAACAATTACTAAGTGTACAGTTTTTGTGATATATATCCCATATATACGTGCCTGTTGTATAATATTTTAGAACAATATGTACAATTTTATGGACACGTGCGTCGCGAACCGGTCGGCAATACGCAGGCCACCGGCGAGAGCGCCGTGGAAAAGTTGTACAAAGAAGACGGCACGTTGACGGAAACGGACTCTCCCGCGTCGCCACAGCCCCATCGATCTCAAGGGGAGAGAACGAATGACCAACCAACTCGGCGACTACAACCTCTGGCTGGTACTGCTGTCTTATGGTGTCTCCGTGGCGGGGGCACTGACCGGACTGCTCATGACGCGTTATATCCGCCAGGCCGACGGCGGCATCAGCTTCCTGTGGCTGGCCGCCGCGTCGCTGGTAATCGGCGGCTGCGGCATCTGGGCCATGCATTTCCTGGGCATGATCGCCTATGATCCGGGCGCGATGGTGAGCTACGACATCGCCATCACCGCCACCTCCTTCGTCGTACCGGTCCTGTTCACCGGCATCGGGCTCTACTGCGTCACCCGCTGGGGTGGCACCGCGGCCACCCTCCTGATTGGCGGCGTGTTCATGGGCAGCGGCGTCGCCACCATGCACTACTCCGGCATGGCCGCCATGCGGATTGCCGCGACCATGCGCTATGACAGCGTGCTTCTGATCGCTTCCCTGGGGATCGCCGTGGCGGCGTCCGTGGTGGCGCTCTGGGTCATCGAGCGCGTGGGGGGCGTGCTGCGCTTCGCGAGCGCGCCGGTGCTCGGCATCGCCGTCTGCGGCATGCATTACACCGGCATGGCGGCCATGCGGCTGACGGCCACCGGCCAATCCGTGGACTATTTCAACGGCGCCATCACCGAGTCGCTCATGAGCCTGCCGGTGACGGTGATCGCCCTCAGCGCCTGCGCCGCCGGCATCTACATGGTCATTGGCGAGAGCCACCGTCGCCACATGAGCGCCCGGGCGGCGGCCTGAGGCGCTTCCTCCAGCCCGGGTGCCCTACCCGGGCTGGCGCCCTGGAGCCAGTACGGGTATCGTTGCGGGCGCATTCCGAAGGATCTCACCGCCGCCCATGATTCGATACCGCCTGGTTTTCTACGGCGACCTGCTCCCGGACGTGGATCGGGAGCGCTGCCTGCAGTCGCTCTCCGCGACGTTCGGCCATTCCGTGGAACGCATGCGGCCGTTTCTGTTCTCGGGGCGGCCCGCCATTATCAAGACCGTGCGCCAGTACGATACGGCCGAGCGCTTCGTGGACGCCTTCGCCAAGGCCGGTGCCGTGCTGCACATCGAAGAGGTCCGTGGGTAGGGAGCAACCCGCCTCAACGGGCGGAACCTGTTTCGGCCGGGGCGCATCGAACGGTATGCTTTGAGGACACCCCGCTTGCCGGGGCGCTTCGGAACAGGGATGGGAACACGAGTCAGCGGCTGGTGATGCCATGAGCGACGCATTGCGTGAACAGTTACTGAAGGCGGGCCTGACCACGGAACAGGACGTCAAGCAGGCCAGGAGCGAGAAGAAGCGCAAGGGCAAACCCAAGCGCAAGGCGCAGCCCGCGCCGGCCCAAACGGAGGCCGAACGGCGCGAGGCCGAAAAGCGCGCGCGCGACCGGGCCCTGAACCGTGAGCGGGAGGCGGAACGCCAGCGCAAGGCGGACGAGCATGCCGCGCGCGAACTGGTCGTCAAGCACGAGATCCCCCATGGCCAGGACGGCGAGATAGGCTTCAATTTCACCTACGGCAGCCGCATCAAGCAGATCTACGTCAACGCCGAGCAGCAGAAGCAACTCGCCGCCGGCACGCTGGCCATCGCCCGCACCCGCGGCCGGTTTCGCCTGATCCCGCGGGAGGTCGCGGAGAAGGTGAAACCGAAGGCCCCGTTCATCATCGCCTTTCTCGACGAAGGCGGGGATGACGATCCCGCCTACGAGGAGCATCCCATTCCCGACGACCTGGTGTGGTGATGCGCATGCTTCCGCGTCATGGCGCGGCGCGCCTTCTCGTCGCGCTATGCCTGATCCTCCCATTTACGGCCGGCGCCGGCGTTCAGGCGCTGGTCAACGCCCTGGAACATTACGCTGATACCGGGGAGACCGGCCGGCTCGCGGCGCAACTCCACCCCCAAATCCGGGCCTGCGTGCCGGACGTGGAGCGCAACACCATCGCGCGCTTCATCCTCCGGCGGGTCGAAAAACAGGGCGTCGCGGAGAAGGTGGAGACCCGGGCGGTAAGCGCCGATGAAGTCACCGGCCTGCGCCAGGAGGCGGAACAGATGGGACTGACGGTGCCCGTGGCGCCGACCCACGAGCTGCGCCTGGTCTACGACGACTACACGGCCCGGCTGTTCCTGGCGGACGGCGGCGAGCAGCTGCGCTGGATACTGCCCTGTCCCGGCGGCGAGTAGCGTGACCCGTCAGGCAGCCAGCAGCTCCAGGGCCAGGAACAGTCCCACCAGAACGACGTTGAGGGCCCAGGCGGCCGTGAGCATGCGTGCGGCCTGTCCCCAGTGCGCCTTTTCGGCGTTGTCCGCGCAGCGCCAGACCGAGACCAGAATCCAGATCGTGTAAACGCTCATGACGGCTCCGGCGACGATGACGTAGGCCCAGGTCACGCCGTAGGCCTGCACGCCCCAGCCGAAAACGGCGGCCAGTATCAGGCTGCCCAGCACGCCCCAGAGCCAGTAGACCCGCCACAGGGGACCTTCACCACGCCAGTAGGTCATTACGGGGTTGGAAGCCGACATTCCGGATGCCTCCCTTCTGCCTGCCCGGGTGGAACCGGTCACCACCGGCTCCGGCTACTGCCCTTTCAGTATGGATCAGTACATTGAGCGGGCAAGCGGCAATGGAACCCTTTTCCTGCCGGCGTCGTGTCTAGGGGAGAGTGGATGACGGGGCGAATACGACGCCAACAGGGAGCTACGCGTATCATGAATGCACCGCTACGCCCATTACTGAAAGCAGCGCCGATCGCCCTATCCGCCGTGTTGCTCGCCGCGTGCGGGGGCTCTGGCAGCGATTCCGGCGACACATCCGGCACAACCGGCACGTCCGACAGCACCACGGGGACGGCCTCGTTCGCCGTCACCGACGGCCCCAGCGACCAGGTGAGCAACGTCTTCGTCACCTTCGACCGCATCGATATCAAGCCGGCCGAGGGCGAGATCGAGAGCTTCCCCCTGGATACCGCTGAGCGAATCGACCTGCTGGCGCTGCAGGGCGGCAACGCGGCCAGTCTGATCGATAATGTCGAGGTGCCGGCCGGCGATTACGACTGGGTGCGGCTGTACGTCGTCCCGGGCCTGCCGGATTCCGAGGTGATCGAGGACGGCACCAACGCGAGCTTCGGCCTCTACGTGCCGGGCAGCCAGCCACCCTCGCAGAATCCGAATCAGCGCTTTATCCAGCTCTCCAGTCCGTTCACCGTGCCCGCCGGCGGCCACGCGGATTTCGTGATCGACGTGGACCTGCGCAAGGCACTGGTCAGGAGGGATGCGCCGCCGATGGTCGAGCCGTTCTACATGATTCGCCCCTCGCTGCGCATCGTGGACCGGGTGGCCACCGGCAGCATCAGCGGCACGGTCGACAGCGCGCTCATCGATGACGAAGCCTGCATCGAGGATGACGAGGGGAACCAGGCCAACGCCGTCTACCTGTTCAGCGGCACCGATGCCGACGTCGGCGATGTCTACGTGGACGCATCGGGGGAGCCCATCGCCCGTGACGCCGAGGACAACCCGGTGAGCACCGCCAACGTGGAGATGAACGAGGAAGGGCTCTACACGTATACGCTCGGTTTCGTCGAGGCCGGCGAGTACACGGTGGCATTCACCTGCGACGCCGTCGCCGACGATGCGGAGGCCGACGACGACCTGACCTTTACCGACGGGATCAACGTAAGCGTCGCCGCGGGGGAAGACGAGGCCGTGGATTTCTGAATCCGAGAGGATGCGTCACTGAGGTAGCGCTGGAGGACTAAGGGGGCCGCTAGGCCCCCTTCTTTTGTCGGCGGCATCCTCGCCGCTGTCCCCGTGGAAACGGTGAATAACGCCCGCAAGCCTCCGCGGGTCACCGCACGAATCGTGCGGAATCGCCCTAGGGCGCGCGCCAGCCGATGCCGAGCATGACGACGTTGCGGCTGTATTCCTCCGCTTCAATGTTGGAGGCATTCTCGCCACGCCGGTATTCCGCGAACACCCGCCACGAGGCACGGAAATGGCGCTGCAGCCGCAGGCTCGCCCCCAGGTATTCGTCGGCGCGGGTGCGCTCGACCCTCGCCCCGTCCACCGTGAACACATCGGGGTCCGGGTAATCCAGGCTGAACCAGTCGGCGGTGCCGTCCAGCGACCAGTCCTGCCCGATCTCGCGTTGCCAGGTCAGGCCTAGGCGGTGGCTGCGTGGTGAATAGCTGGCGAAGGTGCCGGTACCCGTGAAATCCCTGCGGTCGTCCCAGCGCCTTGCGTAGCGAAGCCGCCACCACCAGGCCCCGGCGGACCGCACGACGGCGGCATGCAACTCCTGGCGGGTGCCTTCCAGATAACGATATGCGTTCGGGGCGGTGTATCGCGTGCCGGCGTAACCGCCGCGCAGTGACCAGCCGTCGCCGATATCCCGGGTCGCGGAGATCCGGCCACCGGCGGAGTCCAGGGCCGTATCCCCGTCCTGCCAGAGGCGCCCGGCCTCGGCACCGAGGGTCAGGCCCCAGCGCCGGCCGACCTCGCGGCGCCATTCGGCGCCGCCGCTCAGGTCCAGTAGGTCATAGCGGCCATAGTCCGCGAAACCAAGGGCATAGAGCCCCGCGAACAGCCGCAGGCGATCCCGCTCGGACAGGGGCAGATCGTAGCGGCCCCATGTGTAGCCCTCGACGAAGGCATCGTCACGCTCGTCGCGGTCACCGGCCGGGGCGAAAGCGACATTGTCGTCATAGCCCAGGGCGAGCTGTACGCCGCCGGCTCCAGCACCGTCTTCGTCGTCCCGGGGCGCACGCATCCGATCCAGGGCCCGCTCGGCAAGCTCGGCCAGGCGGCCGCCCGGCTCCGCCGAGCGCAGGCTGCGGTCGAACCATCGCACCGCCGCTTCGCGATCATCCTGTGCCCTGGCAACCAGGCCAAGGTTGTAGGCCGCCAGCGCCGGCCGGTCCGCGAGCATGCCGCGATACACGGCGGCGGCCTGATCGAAGCGTCCCAGACGAAAGTACACCGCGCCCAGGTTATAGCGCAAGGCCGGCGAGTCCCGGCCCGACTCACGGGCCGCCTGGAACAACGCCAGGGCCCGCTCGTAGTCCCCGCGCTTGAACGCGTCGACGCCCTCGGCAAACCGCTCGGCTCCGTACGCGGATGCCGCCATCAGCACGAGGCAGAGCGCCAGTACATATCGCCACGCCGGGCTCGGAATTCGCATTCGGTCCTTCCAGTCCGTTCGTTCACCAGGCCGCTGGGCGGATGAGGCGGCACCCCCGCCACCGCGCGGGACGCCCACGCGAGCGCGCACGCCTATGGTGCTCGCCGCGTCATTCTACCGTCATGCAAGCGCCGGGCAATTCGGGACCGCGCCACGGGTACGCGCAAGAGACGGTGCACGTGGCGCCACGGAACGCGCGGCCCGTCACCTCCAGTACCATACAGCCCTGGTTGGGGATGGCGGCGAGAAGCGCGCCACAGTTAGCGGGATACGCGGGCCGAGGCTCCGCGTAGGTGGGGAGGGGAGGCTGAGTGAAAGGCGTGCAGGACAGCCCGGGAACGTCAATGCCTACCTAGGGCTGGCCACCACCCGGATTGTCCGGTGGAGCGTCGCCGGGATTCTCGGGTGGAGCGTTGCCGGGATTGTCCGGCGCACCGCCACCGGTCTGATCGGGCGGGCCGCGGCGATCCCGTGCCTCTTCCGCGGTGGACTGCCCGAATTCGCGCCCGCGTTCCCGCGCATCCCGGGAGATATCCCGCCCGGGCGCGCCGTCACGCGTGCCGCGTTCGCCGGTGCCTTCGCCCCGCGCCCGTGGCGGCAGCTCGATGCGCCGGGTCACCTCCCGTTCGACATCGGCCGTGTCTTCCTCAATGACGGTGATCGTGACGTCGAGATCATCCTGGGCACGGACGCTTCCACCCATCAGCGTCAGCGCGAGCAGCGTCGAGACCGCGGCAACCAGGGCCGCCCGACGCGGTATATCAAGCATGTCCATCGCCCACCTCCCCGGACTGTGGCGCCAGCGCCCCATCGGGGCCCCCTTCCAGCACGTTCAGCCGTACCCGATAGGTACGTTCCATACCGTCATGTCGGAGCCTGGCAATCACCACGCCTTCACCGGCGCCCGTCGGCCGCATCGGCAGCGTGAGCAGATTCTTGCCGGCGTCCAGATCCGTACGCCAGCTCAGTGTCCGCTCCCCGGCATAGCCGTCGATCTCGACCGCTCCCTCGAGCCGCAGCGTCAGCTCGACGCCGGAAAGCGCCTGAGGCGCATCGAATACGAGCTTCACCGGCTGCGCACCGGCGCCGGCCACGAGCTGTACGCTGTTATGCGGCGCCCCGCTACCCGGCCCGTACTGGCCGCCAAGCAACACGCCCAGCGCCAGTCCGGCGACGAGGCCGGCAGCGGCGGCGGACCAGGGCCAGACGCGATGCCGGCCGCGCCGTCCGGAAACCGCCTGGGCCAGCACGTCATCGGCGAAGCCCGGGCGCGGCCCCTGCACCGGCAGGTTGACCAGTGAGCGGCGAAGCAGGTCCGACTCCTCGGCGAGGGCACGGCAACGCGCACAGCCGGCCAGATGAGCGTCAAGCTCCGCTGAGCCCGACACTTCCCCGTCCAGCCGCGCTTCAAGGACTTCTCTTGCCTGTGTGCAGTTCATGATACCGTCAACCGGTTCTCCAAACGGGAACCCCACCGTGCGGCTCCGTATTGTGTAACACGTCAATCGGTTCCAAAAGGTTCCATCCCCAGCACGCGTCGCAGATGATCACGGGCCCGGTGCAACCGGGACTTCAGGGTTCCCACCGGCACGCCGATGACCACTGTCAGCTCCGTCAGTGTGTAGCCCTCCACGTCGTGCAGCACGATGACCTCACGGTGCTCGGCGGACAGCACGGCAAGTGCCGCTTCCAGCCGTTCACGCAGAATGCTCTGGCCGTGGGCCTCGTCGGGGGTTGGCGTCTCGCTGCGCATCCGCTCGAGTGCGTGATCGGCCTCCGCGTCTTCGACCACGACACGCAGGTGCCCCATGGGATCGCGCCCCTGACGCCGGTGACTGTCGGTGAGCTGGTTGCGCAGCACCCTGGCCAACCAGGGACGCAGCTGTTCGATCCCGGCAAGCTCCTCGGTGCGGGGATACAGCCGTGTCAGCAGCTCCTGAACCGCGTCCTCGGCGTCCTCCACGCTCTGGGTATAGCGGTAGGCCAGGCGATAGAGGGCGTCGAGATGAGGCCGCACCAACGCCTCGAAACGCCGGGCACGCTGGCGTTCACGACTTCCGCGCATGGTCTCCCGCGGGCCGCGGGACCCCAAGCCGAAGATCAACGAGCATGGCGCTGCCCTTGCGTTGGAGCCGCGAACGGCATAGATAGGGCCCATGACATCCATCGAACCTGAACGCGCGACGTCGCGGACTCACTGACACGTGAACCTCTCCCGGTTAAGTGAATTCGCCGGCGGCTACGCGGGCTGGATCGCGGCCGCCTCCCTCGTCATGCTCGTGCTTGGCGCCATGGCGGTACCGTGGCTGGTCTGCCGTCTGCCAAGCGACTATTTCCAGGCGAGCCATCGCCTGCGGCTGTCCCGGCGCGGCCCGGTACCACTGGCTTACTGGCCCTGGGTGATTGCCCGCAACCTGATCGGCGCGGTCCTCATCCTATTGGGTCTCGTGATGTTCGTCACGCCCGGCCAGGGGGTGCTTACCTTGCTGGCGGGCCTGTGGCTGACCAACTTTCCCGGGAAGTACCGACTGGAGCGGTGGCTGGTCGGGCTGCCGGGCGTACTCGGCGCGGTCAACTGGATGCGACGGCGCCGGGGTTACCCGCCGCTGCAGGCCCCTTCGGCGCACGAAAGTGACGATCGTGACTGAGGGATCCGCGCACGGAAGCCATTGATATTGATGACTTCGGCCTCAGGTTGGTTGGTGTAAGCCAATCCATTTGCAGCAAGGAGGTAGCTGTAATGGCCGTGTTTGCTGCGAGCAGGAAGAGCCCCGTCGCCCGCGCCGTGGACAACGGTCGCGAAACCATGAATGACAACGTGGAACGGATTTCCCGCGGCTCCCGCAAGGCCCTGCGCCAGAGCCGCCGGTACGCCAGGCGCCATCCGCTGATGACCGCGGGGATCGTCACCGGCGCCGCGGTCGCCGCGACCACCGCCGGCTACGCCTGGTACCGCCGGCGCAACGGTCGCTAAAGGCCGCCGGGCCATGGCGGCCCGGCACGGCGCAGTGAACGGCGCGGCCTCGTGATCGCGCCGTTTTGCTTTAACGGCGAGGCTCTGTCACTTGCCGTTCCACCAGGGTGGTCAGGCGGTCGACGGCATCCCGCACCGCGCTATTGGCCGCTGCCGCCATGGCGCCAGCGCCCATGCCGCCCGCCGCCTCGCTGGCAGTGATCACATCGGACACCAGAACCCGCCCGTCCTCGCCCACCAGAACGGCGCGAAAGCGCAGCCGCACATCGCCGCTGCCGGCCCCGGCACGGTGGTGTACCAGCTCCAGGAGCTGCAGGGTCAGCCGCAACTCGGCCGGCACCGATTCGGCGGCGCGCACTACGGCCCGAAACACTCCGCGCGCGCCCAGGGCGCTCACGGCCCAATCGACCAACATATCCTGGGGCGGGGCGACCCATTCGCCGTCGGCGTAGCTCGCAAGCTGCAACCCGTCGCCGGTATGGCGCATGGCGGTGGTCTCAAAGCCGCTTCCCGCGTGGCTGACGTCCACCATCAGAACCGGCCCATTGGGCGCGGAGCTGAAGGGCGCCGGGTCAGGCGCCAGCCGGTACTGGGACGGAGGTGTGGCCGGCTCGGGCAGCACGGAACACCCGGCAACCGTCGATGCCGCGAGCATCACCGCCGCGAAGCCACGCACGGTGCGCCAGCGTATGCATCTCATTGCGATCTCTCCCCCCTTTCCCGGCTGGGCCCATACAGCAGTTGCCCGGGATCCCGTTGCAGGGATTCGCTGAGGCGCTGCAGCGAGCGGGCGGTAGCCCGAAGTTCGGCACTGAGTGCGCGGATCTGGGGCAGTGTGTCGCGGGTGACGTCCTTCGCGACGACCTGTCCTTCCTGACTGAAATGCTCGACGCTCCGCGCGGCCTCCTCCACCGAGGCGGCCGCAGCGCTTATGTCGCCGAGGACGGTTTCCGCCCGAGCGAAGGCGCGCCCTGCCTCCTCAGCGGCGCGGCCGCCCGCTGCCAGGCTGCGATCCACCTGGTCCATGCTGCGGCGCATCCGCCGGGAAGTCTTCGTGAGATCGCTGGTGAGGGTCTGCAGATTGGTCAGGGTCGCTTCGATGCGGTCCATGTTATCCGGCGACAGCAACGCATCGATGCGCCCGCCGATGTCCTCCAGGGTATCCATGCCTTCGGTCACGGCCTGATCCAGCCGCATGATCAGCGACGGTTCGTAAGGAATCACCGGATAGGGTTCCCCTGGGGGCGTGCGCAGCGGCGCGCCATCGAATGCCCCGCCGGCAAGCTCGACATAGGCGATGCCCGTCACGCCGCGCATCTTCAGCGACGCCACGGTACCCTCGCGAAGCGGCTCATCGGTATCGATTTGGATGATCGCCTTCACGCTCTTATCTTCGCGGCCGGTCAGACGAACGTCCACCACCCGGCCGACGCCTACACCGTAATAGACCACCGAGGAGTCCGCCCCCAGCCCAAACGCGGACTCGCTCATGTAGATGGAATAGCGTCGATAATCGCCTTCATTCCAGCCGGTGGTCAGCCAGAGCCCGATACCGACCAGGGCGGTGGTCAGGACGATGATGAACAGCCCGACAAGGGCGTAGCTCACGCGTGGTTCCATATCCATATCCTCAGCCGCTGCCCCTGAGACTGCCACGGCCGTGGCACCGGCTCTTAATTGCCGTTCATTGCTCCTGCCCGTCGAGTTGCCGTCGCTGCATGCGCTGACCACCGAAATAGCGGCGCACGGTCGGCTCCTCCGACGAGGCAAGCTCATCCATGGTGCCCAGCGCCAGCACGCGTCCGTCGCCGAGGAAAGCCACGCGGTCCGCGATGGCCCAGAGAGAGTCCACATCGTGGGTAACCACCACCACGGTCAGATTCAGCAGGCCCTGGAGCCGCCGGATCAGATCGTCGAAGTCCGCGCTGCCCACCGGATCCAAGCCCGAGGTCGGCTCGTCCAGAAATAGCAGGTCCGGATCCAGGGCGAGGGCCCGGGCCAGCGCGGCGCGTTTGGTCATGCCGCCGGATAGCTCGTTGGGCCGCAGCATCGCCGCGTCGGCACCAAGCCCGACCAGGCGGATCTTCAGCATGGCCACGTCACGGGCCAGCCGGTTGGGCAATCGGGCGTGCTCGCGGAGGGGAAACATTACGTTCTCCAGCACGCTCATGCCCGTGAACAGGGCACCGCGCTGGAACATTACCCCCATGCGCCGACGCAGCCCCCGGGCCTCGGCCCTGCGGAGGCCGGCAGTAGGCTGGCCCAGCAGTCGAATCTCACCCTTCGCGATGGGCTGGAGCAATGTCAGCGCCCGCAACAGGACGGTTTTTCCCGAGCCGCTGCTGCCGGCGACCGCGAGCAGCTCGCGGTCGCGAACGGCGAGATCCAGCCCGTCGTGGATAACCTGTCCCCCCAGGCGGGTGGTCACCTTACGAGCTTCGATGACAGCGCCGTCGGCCACGATTACAGCCCTACGGCCTGGAAGGCGATGGAGAAAGCGGCGTCGGCGACGATGACGGCAAAGATAGCCTGAACGACGCTCACTGTCGTCGCGTGACCCACCGCCGAAGCGCCGCCACGAACGCGCAGCCCCTGATAGCAGCCTATGGCCGCAATCAACGCCGCGAAAACCGGCGCCTTGCCCACGCCCAGCCAGAAGTGGCTGGCGTCTACCGCGTCCGGGAAGCGGCTGAGAAACGTGACGGGGCTGATGCCGTAATAGGTGGCGGCCACCACCAGACCACCGGCTACGCCCGTAGCCGCGGCCCAGACCGATAGCAGGGGCATCGCTACCACCAGGGCGACGAGCTTGGGCGTAACCAGCATTTCGTAGGGGGATACGCCCATGGCCCGCAGGGCGTCGACTTCCTCGGTAATGCGCATGGTGCCGAGCTCCGCGGCGTAGGCGGAGCCCGTGCGTCCGGCGACGATGATAGCCACGACAAGCGGGGCCATTTCGCGGAGCATGGTGATCCCGATCAGGTCCACCAGGAAGACGTTGGCGCCATAGTCCTGCAGCGTCGTCCCACCCTGATAGGCCATTACCACGCCCACCAGGAACGCGAGCAACCCGGCGATGGGCAACGCATTGACGCCGGCCCGCCGCAGCTCCAGGGCAACCTGGCCCAGGCGCAGCCGGCCCGGTTGCTGCAGCATGTCGACGGCCATCTCGCCAATGAAGGCCGTGAAGTCCACGGCGGCGTAGAGCAGTCCCAGTGACTGCCGGCCCAGGCGGGCAAGTGGCCCCTCCCGCCTGTGGCGACGCCTCCCGCCCACCGCGGCCCGTTCCTCGCGAACCAGCACGAGCAACCCGCCCCACTCCTGCTGCTCTCCGGAGATCTCGGCCTCCGGGGCGGCGGCAAGCAACTGGCTGAGGAACAGCGCGCCGGTGGAATCGAAACGCTCGACGGCGGACAGATCGACGTGGCGGGTGGCGGGATCGAGCCTTGGCCGCGCGCGCGCCAGGCGGCCAAGACCCATCGCGGTCCAGTCCCCGAGACAGATGGCGGTATCCGCGCCGGGCGTCTGCCGCACCGCCGCCGGTGTGCGTGCCTCGTCGAAGTCCCTGTCGGCCAGGACTTGTGTCATTCAAACCCACCCAAAATCCGTCCAAGGGGGCTCGCTTTTCGGTGTGCCCGGCTCACGGCAGCGGCTGAATCGGCGTCACCGGATCCTAGTCCCGGGTTTCACGCTCTGCCGCGCGTTCGCGTTCGCGACGATAGCGCTTGAGCACCCGCGCGCGGCGCACGTTGCTCAGGCAGTCGACATAGAGGTGGCCGTCGATGTGATCGCATTCGTGCTGCACGCAGGCCGCTTCCAGTCCGTTGGCCTCGAACTCGTAGGGCTGGCCCTCCAGGTCCAGGGCGCGGACGTGGACACGATCCACCCGCGACTTCGTCTTCTCGCGCACGCCCGGAACGGACAGGCACCCTTCGTCGAGCTCCATGGGCTCGCCCAGCTTCTCGTATTCCGGGTTGATCATGATCCGCAATGGATTTTCATCCACTTTCATCACCGCCAACCGAAGATGGACGCCGATCTGCACGGCCGCCAGGCCAATGCCCTCGGCGTCATGCATGGTGTCGATCATGTCGTCCACGAGGGAGCGCAGCTCGTCATCGAAGCGCTCGACGGGCCTTGATACCTGTCGCAGCCGCGGATCGGGATGGGCGAGGATTTCGCGGATCATGTCTGGATTCTCGACTCCGGTGCAGAACCAGCCCCGAGGATAACTCGCCGGCCCGTTCCGGGGCACCCGGCACGCTGCCGGCACATTCCGCTGTGCGATACCAAGGCGGTCTCGCGGTCGGCCGCCAGGCCCGCGGCGGCGCCGCCGAAGGGGTGTCGAATGTGATCATCGGGGCCGCAACGGTCACGCCCGCGCGACGCCTTTTCTCGAGGCGCGAGGCCCTGCACGTGACGCCTAAGCCGCTGACGCATTTGTTTTTTGATTGCAACCCGGAATCCTCGAGGCCGACACGCTCCCGACGGGGGTGTAGTAGATTTGTTGACACCTCTGTCAGTCGCTGGATTACTGGAACTGGCGCTTCTTCGGAACAGTGTTCTGCAATGTGAAACATGCGCCGGCGTGAAGCGGCACGCGATGAGGCGCCATCCGCAAGGGCGGGCCCGCGCCCGAGCCCGCTCGAAGAAGAAAAGCGACCGGAGAGAGGAGACACGCAATGAGGGATACCTACCTCAAGCCAATAATAACCCTGACCCTGGCGTCCGCGTTCCTGATCGGCTGCGGCGGCAGTGACAACGACGACGACGACGACGACAACACCCAGGAAATCACCCGCGCGCAGGACAGCCGGACGTTTTCCGTTGACGAGGCGGGCCTGCCCTTCGATCCAGTCGCCGGATACGAGAACACGGATCGTTGGTATGGCACGCTCGACGGCGCGGGTTACCGCGTCGAGGTTCCCGAGAACTGGAACGGCATGCTGGTCATGTACGCGCATGGGTATCGCGGCGAGGGACCCAACCTGACGGTCGACAACCCAGGTATCCGCGAATGGCTGCTCGAAAACGGCTACGCCTGGGCTGCGTCCAGCTACAGCCGGAACTACTACGACGTGCGCGCCGGAATCGAGGATACGAACAAGCTGGCACTTAATTTCGTGGATATCGCCGCCGAGAATGGGCGTACTTTGCACCAGCCCTACAAGACGTACATCACAGGCGTTTCCATGGGCGGCCACATCACGGCCGCGGCCATCGAGGCGGAAACGTATGCCACGGCGAACAACGTGGTCCATTATGACGGCGCCGTGCCCATGTGCGGCGTGGTCGGCGGCACGTACGAGTTCGACTACCTCTTGAATTTCACTATGGCGGCCCATGAGCTTGCCGGCAACGCAAGCACCTCTGACAACCTTGAACCGCCACAGCAGTTCCCCGCTTCCGGTTTCGAAACGGATGCCATCAACGCCCAACTCTGGTCTGATCAGGCTCCCGATTACGACCCAGCCAACGGTATCTATCAGTCCGGAGGCACGCTCACTGAGGCTGGGGAGGACCTACGCTCCATCGTGCGGCGGCTCAGTGGCGGCGACAGACCGTATTTTGATATCGGCTTTTCCTCGTTCTACTTCGATATCGTAATGGGCACTGGCGGCCGCGACGGCACGGTAAACGGTATTCTCGCCCGCGATCTCTCCGGCAATACCGGCGTGACCTATCACTTTGACGGTGACCCCGCGCTGACTGCCGAGGAAATCGCTTTCAACACGGGCATCCTGCGCGTCGCCGCCGACCCGGCGGCGAACCCTATGCGATCCGACGGCCTGCGCTGGATCCCCAAGGTCAATGGTGAGTTTTCGATCCCGGTGGTTACGATTCATGGCCTCGGCGACCTGTACGTGCCGTTTATCCATGAGCAGATATATCGTCAGCGGGCTGCCGCCAATGGCAGCGACCAGTGGCTCGTGCAGCGCGCCATCCGGGCACCTGGTCACTGCGATTTCTCCGACGCCGAGCAGGAAAACGCTTTCGCGGCCATGATCAACTGGGAACAGAACGGAATTCGCCCGGAAGGTGACGAAGTACTTGATGCGTCCGTAATTGCTGACCCCAACTACGGTTGCCAGTTCACGACCCCTGAACGGCAAGGCCTGCCGGCCTGCGCGCAGTAACACTCGTAGACCGATCATCCCGGTTTTTTACCTCGGGAACCCGCCGGCCGCCCTCTGGGCGGCCGGCTCATTTGCGGATAAGCTCGACCTTTGACCCAAGGCTCGCAAGAAGCCGCCGACCTGGAGGAGACACCATGAACGCGCTGATCGAAGCCACCGCCCGCTTCCGGCACATGAAGGAGGGTACCGCCGAGGACTGGCAGATCATCGCCGAGGCCTTCGGCGAATACGCGAAACGCCTGCCCGACCGGGTCATGGATCACCTGTTGCTGCTCAAGGGCGACTTCGGCGGCTTCCCGGTGGACCGGCTGACCCACTCCCTGCAGACCGCCACCCTGGCCGAGAAGGACGGGCGTGACGAGGAATACGTGGTCTGCGCGCTGCTGCACGACATCGGTGACACGCTGGGCAGCTACAATCATGCCGACATCGCCGCGGCCATCATCGAGCCCTTCGCCAGCGAGGAGAATCACTGGATCGTCAAGCACCACGCCATCTTCCAGGGCTACTACTTCTTCCATCACCTGGGGATGGACCGGAACCTGCGCGATCGCTTCCGCGATCACCCGTTGTTCCGCGAAACGGCGGTGTTCTGCGAGAAGTACGACGCGGCGGCATTCGATCCGGACGCCGAAACGTACCCGCTGGAGCACTTCGAGCCGGCCATCCGCCGCTTCTTCGCGAAGCCCCGCAACAGCCTTTACCAGAAGATGGTGGACGCCGAGGAATAGCTCCTGCGGCGGGGCGGGTATACCCGCCCCCCTCCCGCCTGACCAGCCTTCCCAGAGTTATACAAGCCCCTTGAAACCCTCTACATACCCCTCATGTCTTGTACTGGATCTGTACAGGACGTGCCGTTAATGGATGCCCCACCGAATAGACCTCCGCTGATAGCGCTTCCGCGCCGCGATCAGACGCGTGCGCTGCCACGCTGGCGCCTGGCACTTGGCGGTGCCGGTGCGGGCTGCGCACTGCTGCTCCTTGCCTGGCTGCCCGCCGGTCTGCTGCCGGTGGTTCCCTCAATGCTGGAAGTTTTTGGGCCCACGGGCATTCGATACCCGGCAGCCGCAGCAGTAGCGGGTCTCCTCACGGCCAGCATCGCGCTCTCTGATCTCTGATCCGAAAACCAGGGCCTCAACGGCCATCCCACACCCCCGACAACCAGACCCGAGGAGGTAGCCATGTTCAAGCTATCGGACCTTTTCATCCTGCTAGCCGTAATCGTGTCGTTCGCTGTGTCCGGTTTCCTCTGGTACTCGGGCTACCGCGAACAGGGCATCTTCACCGCCATATGGGTGCCGTCGATCCTCGCCTTCGGCATCTACTTCAAGCTCGCGGCGCTCGCCGCTGCCGTCCGGCAGTAAGCCACCCCATTTGGCATTATCAGAGAAGGAGACAGTCATGGCGGACCAGATGCATCTTGGCATCGCGCTGTTCGTTTTCATCATGCTGCTCGTGGGGCTGGTGCTGACCATAGTGGAGTACTACCGCGGGCTGCGCCGCAGCGGTGACCTGGAAACCGAAAGGGATCGGCTGAACCGCTTCCAGGTTGGCGCCGCCGGGGGCCGCGAGGACGGGGAGGCTGGCCGCGCCAACGAGTAGCGATGACCAGCGGGGCTGGCGGCGCCCACGCGACGCCGCCGCCACACTCGGCCGTTGTTAACTCCATATTGACCTGTATCACGACACGCGCGAACCATGACGGTGACAATGGCTCGCAGGTCAATGGAGGAGAAAAACGATGGCGCTGAAAGACATCCTGGTGTACCTGGACCAGAGCAAGGCCAACAGCCAGCGCCTGGATACCGCGGCGGACACCGCCCAGGCATTCCAGGCACACCTCACGGGGTTGACCATCGCCCAGACACCGCATATCCCCGAGTTCATGCCCGCCGACTTCATCCGCCAGCAGCAGAAGGCGGCGGAGGAGCGCAACGCGAACATTCGCAAGAGCTTCGAGGAGCGCATGCGCGGCACGGACATTCTCTGGGACTGGCGGGCGGTGTCCATGACCTCGCCGGCGGAGACGCCCCTGGATGTGCTGGCGCTGCACAGCCATTACGCCGACATGACCATAGTCGGCCAGCCACGGCCCGACGACGTGGACGCCGTCATGCCCCGGGACCTGCCCGGCAAGCTCGCGATGGTCAGCGGCCGACCGGTCCTGGCGCTGCCCTACGCCTGGCGCCCGCGACCCATCGGCAAGCGCGTGCTGGTGGCCTGGAACGCCAGCCGGGAAGCGACCCGCGCCGTCCATGACGCCATGCCCTTCCTCGCCAGGGCCGAGGAAGTCCGCGTGCTCGCCCTGACCCGGGGCGGCGGCCTGGAGGGACACGGCGAACAGCCGGGTTCCGACATGGCGGCCCATCTGTCCCGGCACGGCATCAACGCGGTCGCGGAGCACAACGTGGTGGAAGACATCGAGGTGCCGGACGCGCTGTTGTCCGCCGCCGCCGACTACGGCGCCGATCTGCTGGTCATGGGCGCTTACGGCCGGCCCCGGTTGTCGGAGATCGTCCTCGGCGGCGCCAGCCGGGGCATCCTCTCCAGCATGACGCTGCCGGTGTTGCTCTCGCACTGATCGCCTCTCACCCCGGGCGCGGCCGGCCGGCATGCTGCTACACTGCCGGCCGTTCCCGGGCAGACGGACGCGATCACAATGAAAAAGCTCCTGCTGTTGATCCTGCTGGCCATCCTGGCCGGCGGCGGCTATCTCATGTTCTGGCCCACGCCCCTGGACCCGGTGGCGTACAACCCACCCGCGGCCCCGACCATGGAGGGCCGCTGGGCACCCAACACGAAACTGCGCCCGGCCCGCCGTCTCGCCGAGAACCGGCTCGCGGGCCCGGAGGATCTGGCCGTCGACTCCCGCGGCCGACTCTACACCGGCACCGACGAGGGACTCATCAGCCGCATCGGTGACGATGGCGACGTCGAGACCCTGGCCGACACCGGCGGGCGGCCCCTGGGTGTCGCGTTCGGCGCCGACGGCCGCCTGCTGGTCGCCGATGCGTGGAAGGGCCTGCTCGCCGTGGACGAGGGCGGCGACATCGAGGTACTGAGCACCGGGGCCCGGGGAACCCCGTTCGCGTTCACGGACGACCTGGATGTGGCCGATGACGGCACGGTGTACTTTTCCGATGCCAGCGACCGCTTCCATCAACCGGAATATCTCTACGACCTGCTGGAGGCCCGGGCCCATGGCAGGCTGCTGCGGTACGAGCCGGCCACCGGCGAGACCACCGTGCTCGCCGACGATCTCTACTTCGCCAACGGTGTTGCCGTTTCCGAGGACGAGCGCTTCGTGCTGGTCAACGAGACCTATCGCTACCGGATCCGCCGCCACTGGCTGTCCGGTCCCCGCGCGGGCGAGACCGAGGTCATCATGGATAACCTGCCGGGCTTTCCCGACAACATCGCCCGCTCGCCGCGCGGGACGTTCTGGGTAGCGTTCTTCACGGTGCGCAACGAGCGCATGGACGCCATGCATCCGAGCCCGCTGGTGAAGGAAATGGTCAGCCGTCTGCCCAAAGCCTTCTGGCCCAAACCGGCACCCTACGGCTTCATCGCCGAGATCGACGGCGACGGTAACGTGCTGCGAACGCTGCAGGACCCGGGGGGCGAGCGGATCGCCACGATCACCTCGGTCCTGGAACATGACGGGACCCTCTACCTGGGCAGCCTTTACAACCGTTATATCGGCCGGCTGCCGCTGCCGGAGGCGGATTGAACCCGCGCATCGCCGTCATCGCGCTGGCGACCTTCGCCTTCGGCACCCAGACCTACGTGTTCTCGGGACTGCTGGCCGAGCTGGCGGCCGACCTGGGCGTCGGGGTGGGCCGGGCCGGCCAGCTCTCGTCCGTGTTCGCCGTGGTCTATGCCCTGTCCGCGCCGCTGCTGGCCGGCCTCATCGCGCCACTGGAGCGCAAGCGCATCCTCACCGGTGCCCTCGCCGCGCTGTTCCTCATCAATCTCATGGCGGCCCACATGCCGACCTTCGAGGGGCTGCTCACCACGCGGGTGCTGGCGGGCCTCGCCTCGGCACTGGTGACGCCGGTGGCCTTCGCAGCCGCCGTGGCGCTGACACCGGAACACGCACGCGGCCGGGCGCTGGCGCTGGTGATGGCGGGCATGACACTGGCGTTCGTGGTGGGCATTCCGCTGGGTAGCGTCGTGGGCGACCTTTTCGGCTGGCGCGCCACCTTCACGTTCTCGGGTCTGCTGGCGGGCACCGCGGCCCTGGGCATCGGCCTCGTGCTGCCGCGGGTACCCAGCGGGGAGCGTTCCGGGCCGGCCACCCTGCTCATCGCCTTTCGTCCCCAGGTTCTCGGCACCCTGCTGTGTTCTCTCGTGGCCTTCTCGGCCACGTTCGCCGTGGTCGCCTTTATCGGCCCGGTGGTCAACGCGGTGACCGGCTTCACCGGCGACCGGGTCGGCGCCATGCAGCTGTGCGTGGGGGCCGGCGGCGTCATCGGCGTCTTCCTTGGAGGGTTCCTGGCCGACCGGTCGGGCTCGGGGCGCACCCTGACGGTGGCCTTCACGGTCATCGCGGTGAACCTGGCGTTCTTCTCGCTACTAATGGGTGCGGACTGGCGGGGCACCGGAATGGCCGTAACCGCCATGGCGCTGGCTCTGTTCGTCAGCTCGGCGGCGATGTTCTCCATCGGGCCGGTTATCCAGAACCGGCTCATCAACGCCGCGCCACGTTACCCGACCGTGGTGCTGGCACTGAACGCCGCCTTCATCTTCTTCGGCCAGGGGCTGGGCGCGGCCATAGGCGGGCTGGGTATCCAGTACCTGGGCCTGGGCAGCCTCGGGCTGCTCGGAGGCACCATCGCGCTGGCCGGCGCGGGCCTCGCCGCCCTCGCCGCCGACCCCACGCCCGCAACGGCCCCGGAACGCGGGACCTGAGGACGGCTAGGCGGTCTCCGGTGCCGCCTCCGATCGTTCCCGCTCCATGCGTGCTTCCAGCGCCCGCAGCCCCTGGCGATACAGACCCCAGGAGAGCAGCCCGGCGGCGATATTGCCCGCCAGGGCCCCGCTGAACAGCCCGGTAAGTCCGCCGAGCTGCGAGCCAATCCAGAGCGCGGGCAGGAAGCAGACGAACAGCCTTACGATGGAGATCACCAACGCCCGCACGGGCAGCCCCAGGGCGTTGCTCACCGAGACCATGAGCATGCACACGCCAAGTCCGCCATAGCTCAGCGGCACCCGCACCAGATAGTCGCCCACGATGCCGGCCACCGTCGCATCCTGGGTCAGCAACGCCGGGATAAGCCCGGACAGGGCCAGCCACAGCAACGCGATGCCCAGCTGCCAGGCAACGACGAATCGCACCGCCAGCCGGACCAGCCGGCGGGCGGAGTCCAGATCGCCGGCGCCGAGAAAGCGCCCGATCATCGGCGGCATGGACATGGTCAGTGCCAGTACCACGACAATGGAAAAGAACTCCAGCCGCGTGCCCAGCCCCCAGGCGGCCACCGCCGAGGCGCCGAATCCGGCCACCAGCTTGGTCGCGAGGCTGGCCGAGACCGGGGGCATGAGCTGGCTCATCATCGCCGGCCCGGCGATGCCCGTGAGCTCGCGCAGGGCGGGGACGGGTGGCAGCGCGGACAGGTCGAAGGCGAGCCAGGAACGGGCCGCGACCCGCGGATAGACGATCACGGCACCGAAGGAGAACGCCGTGAGCGTCGCCAGGGCCGCCCCCGGCAGCCCCCAGCCGAAGACAAAGATGTACAGCGGGTCCAGCACCAGATTGACCAGGCTCGTGGCCACCATCATGAGACCCGGCAGTCGCGTTTCGCCGTGGGCCCGGCAGACGCTGTAGCCGAAGTACAGCACGGCGCCGACCCATACGGCCATCAGCCACGGCACCCAGTAGCGGTCTATGAGGGGGAGCAGATCCGGCTCGGCGCCCAGGGCGGTGACGATGCCGTGGCGAAACGTCCAGATGGCCAGGCAGAGGCAGAGCATGACGCCGGCGCCGGCGATGACCACCAGCCCGCCCAGCCGCCGGGCGCGATCACTGTCGCCGGCACCCAGCACGCGCGAAATGACGGCCGTGGTGGC
The DNA here is from genome assembly GCA_013519935.1 of Ectothiorhodospiraceae bacterium WFHF3C12. Classification (GTDB taxonomy): domain Bacteria; phylum Pseudomonadota; class Gammaproteobacteria; order Nitrococcales; family Nitrococcaceae; genus WFHF3C12. The sequence goes on from JACDUA010000025.1 coordinate 26,513, forward strand.
GATGCCTATCCCCACCTGGGTGCCGATGATGAACTGCATCATGGGCATCGTGAAGCCCATGGCCGCCAGTGGCCGCACGCCGAGCTGACCGATGAAGGCGCTGTCCACCAGCTGAAAGCCGAGCAGGGAGACCACCCCGAACAGCATGGGCCAGGTCATGCTGAACAGCGTCCGGCCCAGACCGTTTCTCAGGAGATCATCGGTGGTCATGCGCTGGGTTATCCGCCCTCGGCCCACGAAAGGCGGCGATTGTACCATTGCGTGTCACCGAGCCCCGGACCGGTCGGCCTTGGGGATGCCGCCGGCATGAGGGAGCATTGGCGGCGAAAGGCGACGGGCAAGCGACGACAGGCGCCCAGCCATGGCAGTCGCATATTGGGCAGCCCCGAATTTGTCGGGGCTGCCACGACCGTGCCCCCTTCGACCGGGGGCTCGCGGCGGGACTACTCCTGTTGCGCCTGGCGCAGATAATCCGTCGCCAGCAGCGACAGTGCCCGTATTCCGGTTACCAGGCCCTTGTCATCCACAAAGAACTCAGGGGAATGATTGGGAGCCGCCGTCTTCATCCTGTCACCCGGCGTAACCCCCAGGAAGAAGTAGAAGCCCGGCACTTCCTGGGCATACGCGGAGAAATCCTCGGAACCGGTCACCAGGGGTGCCTCGAAGACATTGCCGCCATTGGCCAGCTTGAGCACAGGCAGCATACGCTTGACCAGTGCCGGATCGTTCACGGTCGTCGCGTAGTTCTCGATAATGGACACTTCGGTTTCAGCACCCGCCGCCGCGGCGATGTTCTCGACAGTCCGTTTCACACGCTCGTTCACACGTTTCTGGACGTCCTCGCCGAAAGTGCGAATGGTGCCCGACATCTCGACGCGCTCGGGAATGATGTTGTGGCGGCTGCCGCCGTTTATGGTGCCGATGCTGACGACGGCAGGCGCCGAAAGCGTATTCGTCTGACGGCTCACCACCGTTTGCAGCCCGCTGACGATCTGCGCGCTGGTCGTCACCGGATCGGTGCCGTCCCAGGGCTGGGCAGCGTGGGTCTGGCTGCCGATGACATCGATGTAGAGATCGCTGCTGCTGGCCATCGTCGGCCCGCTGCGATATGCGATAACGCCGGTGGGCGCGGCTGAAGTGACATGCAGGCCGAATATGGCGTCCACCTCCGGATCCTTCAGTGCGCCGGCTCTGATCATCTGCCGTGCTCCAAAGGGGCGCTCACCCTTGTAGACGTAGTCGCTGGGACCCTCCTCCGCCGATTGGAATATGAACTTCACCGTGCCCTCGAGCTCCCCCTGAATGCCGGCAAGGACCTCGGCCGTCGCCATTAGAATGGCAACGTGGGCGTCGTGGCCACAGGCGTGCATGACACTACGCTCTTCCCCCTGGTACATCTGCTCCACATCGGAGGCATAGGGAAGGTCGGTCGCCTCCTTCACCGGCAGTGCGTCCATGTCCGCACGCAGTGCGACTACCGGACCCGGCTTGCCACCCCGAAGCACGCCGACGACGCCGGTCGTCCCCACGCCGGTCTCCACCTCCATGCCCAGACCGCGAAGGTGATCCGCGACCAGCCCCGCCGTTCGCGTTTCCTGGTTACCCAGCTCGGGATGCTCGTGGATGTCGCGCCGCCAGCGGATCGCCCGAGATTGCACCTCCTCGGCACGCTCAAGGATGCGCTCGGCGAGCTCTCCATTCGGCGGGGACACCTCTGCCGCCCACGCGGGCAGGACGGCGACCGCGCCGACCATGGAAATTGCCAGCGCAAGACCCATCAATGCCTTTTTCATCGATCTCCTCCTCCAACACATCAAAAAGCCAGAACGTTACCCCGCCCGGGATGGCGCCGCAGATCCGGCGGACCCGGGCGCGGGTAACGAGCGGATGAACCGAACGCGTCCGCAAAACTATCAGCAGCCTGATTGGCCCAAATAGAGCGAGCCGGGTAGATTGGCGCGAAATGCACTTCCCTTGCGCACAGGCAACGGTGGAGGATGGGACCCTGTGGATCGATAGATTGCGGAACGGAGCCGATGCCATCATCCGCCAGAGCCGATGAACAACCCGTGGGGAACGCGGCGACATCTTCGCCCGAGAACTACCGGCATATCATCAGCGCCCTGGGCGCGTTTGCCCCACGGCGCGTTATGGAACGGGTCGCGGCCCGCAACGATCTGCGGACACACCCGCGTGCGGCCGAACGCGTTCCGATGTTGAACTGCATGGGTCTGATCCACGAGATGGTACGGCACGCGGGCGACCCGCTGTTGGAACTTCGGGGCTTTCACCTGCTCCACCGGACCGGTCGGCTTCTTCCGCAGTTCCCGAGACCAGCCGGCGGCACGCCGGAGGAAATTCTTCGTCATTTGCAACGCTACCTTTGCGTCGATTCGGAGCTGGGCGATCTGTCGGTCTCCCGCCGGACGGACTCATTCCGGGTACGGCTTGACCCGCGGCCCGAGTTCGTCGACAACCGCCCCCAGATCGAAACCCATCTCTACTCACTGATCGCGCTGCTTTCCCGCAACCCGTCGGTTCGTTGGCGGGCGGTGGATCTGAAGATCAACCCCACCGAAGCATATCGATCCGAGTACAAGCGGCTGTACGGCTTAACCGTGCGTTTTGGGCAACAGGCGGACGCCGTGACGTTCACGATGCCGACGCCGGTCCGCCCGGTGCCGGCCCGTAGATCGACGGTTGCCGGCGTCGGGCGGCTGGAGTGCCGCCTGCGGCGCCTGCAGCCGACACTGCCGTGGACCGACTCTGCGGGCCATCTCCTACCAATGGTTTTGCCCTTCAGCGACCCGCCCCTACAGGCATGCGCCTCGCTGCTGGCCGTAAGCCCCCGGACCCTTCAACGCCGCATTGAGGCGGAGGGCATGACGTTTCGGACGTTGCTGCATGAAACCCGCAAGAAGCTCGCCAGCCGCATGCTCGGTCACGGCTGTCCGACCACCGAGCTCGCCCATCAGCTGGGCTATAGCCATACTGGCCAGTTTTACCGCGCGCCTTCAGGGGCTGGTTCGGGGACTCCCCGGAGCGCTTCCGCGGCGCTGGGTAATAGCGGGGGCGCCCGTGGGAGAGACCGCACGGTACGTTGGACATCCACCTCAAACGGCACGACCTCCCCTAAGGCGTCTGCGTGACGCTGGACGGTAGCCGCCCCGTGGAGAGCATCCAAACCGACTGCTGGAATGGCGAATGCGCCTGCGGAGGAAAACATTTGATTCGTCTGCTCATTCCCTTCCTCGCCACTGCCCTGGCCGCTGGTTGCGCGGGCCGGACGAGCACCCCTGTACGGGTTGACCCGAACGCCTTCTCCCACGTCTACACCTGCGCGGCGGGCGATCGCTTCGCGCTGCGCCAGCAGCCTCCGGGCGACGAGGCCGTGCTGACCCTGGACGGACGCCACCACCGGCTCTCCCGGGTTCGGGCGGCCTCCGGCACGGCCTACGCCGGCGAGGGCCTGCGCTTCCATGGCAAGGCCGGCGAGGCCCGCGTGACCACAGCCGATGGCGAGCTGACCGGCTGCCGGGCACGGCCCGCCGACTCGCCCTGGCACCAGGCCGCCCTGCTCGGGATCGACTTCCGCGGCCTCGGCCAGGAACCGGGCTGGATACTGGACATTGACCGCGAGCGCTGGATCCATCTGCGGGCGGACTATGGCGAGCGGGAGGTGTTCATGCCCGTTACCGAGCCGATACGCCATGACGGCCGCACGGTCTACCGGACGCGCACGACGGAGCACCGGCTCGAGGCGGTCATTCGCGAGCAGCCGTGCCGGGATGTGATGAGCGGCCACGCCTTTTCCCACAGCGTCACCGTGACGCTCGACGGGGAGCGCTGGAACGGCTGCGGACGATGGCTCGATTGAGTCCCGCTTTGCCCTCCCATGTCAGGTAAACTGTCTACTCGTTTCGTGACACGCGACAGGGAGTGCGTCCCGTCGCCTTCGGAGCCGGACCGAAACCATGGCGTTGTACCGGGTCATCAGCCGCGGCGAGAACTTCCTGCTCAACCTGACCGGGGAGCCGGAGCTGCTCGGATTCCGTGCCGTGCATTACGTGAAGGCGGGATCCGACGAGGAAGCGGCGCGCACCGCCGCGATCCTGATCCGCAAGGACCGCCGGCTGCACGGTGCATTGCTCAACACGCCCCAGAACCCGAACCGGCTTGAATGCGAGTCGGTGAAACGCGTCTGGTGGCGCCGTTCCAGCCGCCACGGCCAATTCGACTTCTGGGCGATGGAGCCCGGCGACGGCGCCACGGTCCCGGGCGAAGCGACGGACTCGTGAACAAACAGACAGAAGAAGGAAAATGAGATGACACGATTCCTTGGCCTGGGCGCACTTTTCCTTGGCCTGTCGCTGAGCGCTGCCGCGAACGCGGTTTCCATCGGCAACGTCGTTCCGTTCGAGCCAGCGTCGGTCACCGCACCGGAGACGCTGAACCGGGACGGGCGCATCCGGGCGATCGTTCAGGCCTTCGTCGTGCGCAGCTGGCGGGTCACCGGTATCGACCGCGAGTCAGGCCACGTGGACGCCGAGTATCCGATTCGCGTGCACGTCGCCCGCGTGAGGGCGATGCTCGAAGACGGCCGCGTTACCTTCCACTACCGGCCCAGCAAAGAAATCGATCACGGCTGGCGGGTCAGGCGGAGAGAGACAACCCACGCCGGCCGTGAGCAGTTTCTGTCATCCGGCACCGATGTGGAGGGCTGGTACCTCGCCGATTCGCCGTCCGGCCCGAACTCGACGGAGATGGTCCATCCCAAATACCTGGAATGGGTGCAAGAAGTCTCCCGCACGCTGGAGGGCACCTTCAGACTGGCGACACTGCCCGGAAGCTGATTCGCCAGCAGCGTAGGTCGGCACCGACGAAGCCGACGCCGGCCATCAGACCGCAATGTCGGATGACGAGCCCATCCGGCCCACCTGACTGTCGTTGTCGTCGCGATGCGCAAGCCTTCCGGGCAAAGGACCGCGCGGGACGTCGGCGTCGGCCTGCGGCCGACGCCGAGCTACTCCTCTGACTGGGTGTCGTAGGTCGGCACCGGCGGAGCCGGCGCCGACGCTCGGGATCCTGAATCGCCGGATGGCCAGCCCATCCGACCCGCGCGACTGAAGCCGTCACCGCGACGCACAGCAGCGCTTGTACTTCTTGCCGCTGCCGCACGGACAGGGGGCGTTCCGCGGGATCGGGGCCGGCTCCGGGTGGATGTCGCCGTCGACGTAGACCCACCAGCCGTCGATGCGGCGGAAACGGCTGGTCTCATGCAATGCCCCGGCCCGGCGCCCATCATGGAAGCGGGCCACGAACTCCACGACGCCGTGATCGTCGCCCGGCTCGCCGGCCTCGGTATGGCGAATCTCCAGCGACTCCCATACCGGGCCGGAAGACATCTCGAGCGCCTCCGGACAGGTCCGCGGATCCCATGTCCGGCGCAGATGGCCGGCGTCGCCCAGGACGTTGGCGGTATAGCGTGAGCGCATGAGGGCCTCCGCCGTCGGCGCAGGCGCACCGTCCAGGCAGGGCCCGCAGCAGCGGCCCAGCACGTGGCCGCTGCCGCAGGGGCACGGCTGGTTGTCTTCCCGGTCTTTCTCGATCATGGCTGCCGATTCTAACGTCGCGGCGCGGAACGGGTGCAGTGCGGGCCACCGAGCCGGTAGCATACGGGCCTTGCCAACCCATCCGCCGAACGAGGCACCAGGCATGGCCGAGACCAAGAACGTGCTGGGCGGGCCGCTGCAGAGCTGCTCCACCGCGCCCATGACGGGCTTCTACCGCGATGGCTGCTGCAACACCGGCCCGGAAGACGTAGGCATCCACACGGTATGCGCGGAGGTCACGGAGGCGTTCCTGGCCTTCTCCCGCAGCCGCGGCAACGACCTCACCCGCCCGATTCCGGAGGCCGGCTTCTCCGGGCTCAAACCGGGGGATCGCTGGTGTCTGTGCGCCGGCCGCTGGGTGGAGGCCTACCGGGCGGATATGGCGCCACCGGTGATCCTGGCCGCGACCCACGAGGAGACCCTGGCCATCGTGGGCCTGGATCTGCTCAAGGAACATGCCCTGGACGCGCCCTGAGCGGGCCGTGATGGCCATCACTCGGGACACGGCGCCAACAGCGTGAGCGCGCATCGCCAGCCGCCCTCGGTACGCCGCAAGCGCCGCCGAACCATCGCCGGCGTCGCGCTGCTTGGCACCCTCGTCGCCACGGTGGCGTCCGTGCTCGTGCTGGAGCTCAGCGCCCGGCCGGCCGGCGTGCTGGCCTGGTTCGCGGGTGCGCTGCTCTGGGCGGACGTGGGCCGCGCCACCCGTCGCCAGAGCATCGGCCTGGTCGCGCTTGGCGTTGCGGGGCTGGCGTGGGGCGCCACCCAGGGAAGCTCACCGGACTGGAACCGGGTGCTGGCGGCCAATGCACTGATCATCTCCCTGCTTGCCGGCGTGAGCTTCCTGCGGCTGGTGACACGCTTCGACGCCGACAATCAGCGGGCAGCGCCGCGAGGCCGCAAGGCTATTGGCTCCACCATGCTGGGCCTGCATCTCTTCGGCGCGGTGGTGAATCTGTCCACGCTGTTCATCATGGCCCATGCCATGGCCCGGGAAGGCCGTCTGGACAGCCGCCAGATCCGGCTGCTCACCCGGGGCTACTCCGCGGCGGCGTTCTGGTCACCGTTCTTCGCGGGCATGGCCGTGGCACTGACCTACGCACCGGGAGCCAGACTGTCCGAGGTGCTTACACTGGGCATCCCCCTGGCGCTCATGGGGCTGAGCGTGACATTCCTGGAGCTGGCGCGGGACCGGCCGGATGGCTTCGAGGGCTTTCCCATGGATTTCAGCAGCCTCTGGCTGCCGGCCGTGCTGGCGGCACTGATCCTGGGCATTCACGAGATTCGACCGGACCTGTCCGTGGTGGCGGTGCTCGCCGGGTTGTCGCCGGCGCTGGCCCTGGTGATCCTGGGCGCGCGCCGGGCGGGCCCGCTGGCCACAGCGCATCAGCACGTGGTTCTGGCACTGCCGCGCATGGCCAACGAGCTGTGGCTGTTTCTGTCGGCCGGCGTCCTGGCCGCGGGCATCGCCAGCGCCCTGGCGGCCAGCGGCGGGCTGCATCCCTTCGAAACCTACGGCCCCTGGCAGGCCAGCGTGACGCTGCTGGTCCTGATCGCCGCCGCCGTGGCGGGCATCCACCCGGTCATCAGCATCGCCGCGGCCAGTAGCGTACTGCTGCCGCTGGACCCCGACCCGGCGCTGCTGGCGGTGACGTTCCTCGGCACCTGGTCCATCGGTACCGCCCTGAGCCCCCTGTCCGGCATGAACCTGTCGCTGCAGGGGGCCTACGACATACCGGGGCGTGCTTTCGTCCGGCTCAATGCATCCTACGCCTTGATCATGTGGCTGGCCGTGTCGGCCGCATTCTTCCTCTACGGTGCCCTGACCAACCATTAGGGCGGGCAAGACGGGCCGTCATCGACCGCTACGGCGCGCCCCAGCCCCAACGCCCGGCCCCTGCCCGCAGCGCGTCCCGCCAGGTCAGAATCCCATGCAGCTTCCAGTCGCCGTCGATCACCGGCAGGGCGGAGACGCGGCGCTCGAGCAGCGGCTCCACCGCCGCGGACAGCGGGTCGGCGGGTGAGACCGTAATGGGGTGGCGGGTCATGATCTGGTGGGCCTTGCGGTGCAGGGTCTGCAGATCCCTCGGCCGCTCAGCCGGGCTGTTCACGTAAGGGCTGACCGCGCGGAGCAGGTCCCGGTCGGAGATCACCCCCATCAGTCGACCGGCCTCCACCACTAGCAGATGATGGAAGTCGGCATTGTCGAAAATCAGCTTGATGGTCTGGACGGTGTCGTCCATCTCCACCGTCCGGACCTGCCGGCTCATGGCTTCGCTTACCCGCATATCACGCGACTGCCTCGGGCTTGTTCTCCACTTCGTAGACGCGCACGCCAACGTGGGGCGGCGCCGGCTTCTCCCAGGGCCGGCTCGCCAGCTCGGTCTCGCCGTCGGCGTGGCCGGCTCGGCGGTGATCCTCCAGCGTCTGGCGCAGGAACGTGAAATCCTTTACCCAGGAACGATAACCCTGGCCCCGGTAAATGAAATGCACGATGTTCATGGTCGTGGTGCAGCCCATATCCTGCAGCGAGCGTATCCAGGGGTCGCGTTTCGCCTCCGCCGGCAGACGGTCGTAGAGCGCCGAGACGGCCCGCCGGAGATTGTGCAGCGTGCGATGCTGCTCGATCTGCTCCTGGGAGCGGCTCGCGAAGCTGATGTCCTTGCGCCGGTCCTCCACTTCGTCCAGACCCTTTGGCGGCTGCCCGACCGGGTCGAAGAGATCCACCATGAAGCACAGGGTACTGCGCCGGGGCACATCGTCCAGCACCACGTCCAGGGGCGTATTGGAGAGTATGCCGCCGTCCCAGTAATGCTGGCCGTCGATCTCCACCGACGGGAATGCCGGCGGCAGCGCGGCACTGGCCATGACATGGCGGACGTCCAGCCGCCGGTCGCGGCTGTCGAAAAAGACGTGGCGGCCGGTGTCGATATTCACCGCGCCCAGACTGACCCGCATCGGCCCGTCGTTGAGGCGGTCGAAATCCACCAGCTCCAGCAGCGTCTCGCGCAACGGCGTGGTGTCATAGAGGCCATTGGCCGGCTCGGTGCCGATGCCCCAACAGAACCACGGCCAGGTCGTCTGCGGGGCGTAGAAGCCGGGCTGGCCGACCATGGAGCTGGCCACGGCGTAGGCGATGTTCATCGGTTTACGCAGGGGATGGCTCGGCGGCGGCAACGGCCACGGCTGGGGCCAGGTGACGCGTTCCCAGAACGCATGCAGCCGATCGAGCCGGTTTTCCGGCGCGTTACCCGCGATAATGGCCGACTGAATCGCCCCGATGCTGGTACCGCAGACCCAGTCCGGCACGTAGCCGGCTTCGCTCAACGCCTCGTAGACACCCAGCTGGTAGGTACCCAAAGCGCCGCCGCCCTGGAGCAGCAGCGCGATGCGTTCATGGCGATCGCCCTGTCGTTGGTTTTCCACTGTTGACCTGTCCTCGCGATTGCCCCAGTCCGGAATCGCTTCAGTGCATCTCGGCACTGGCGTCCTTCACCGGAAGAAAGTAGCGTCCAAAGGCATGGGAGAGAAGTCCGATAACGGAATCGCCGGCCTGCCCAGCGCGCCCGCCGCGGAACGCAACAAGGGCCCGATACTGGCGGTGCTGCTGAAGCACCTCCCTGTAAACGGGCTCGTGCTGGAGGTCGCCTGCGGCACCGGCCAGCACGCCTGTAATTTTGCCGCCGGATTGCCCCGTCTGGAATGGCAGCCCAGCGACCCGGACCCCGGCGCCGTGGACACGACGGGCGCGCGCGTTGCCCACGCGGCCCTGCCCAACCTGAGACCGCCTCTGCGCCTGGATGTTCGCGATCGGCCCTGGCCGGTGGCCTCCTTCGATGCCCTGGTCTGCATCAACCTGCTTCACATCGCCCCCTGGGCGGCCACGGAAGGGCTGTTCGCTGGCGCGGCCACCGGCCTGACGACCCGGGGCGTGATCGTGGTCTATGGGCCATTCCGGCGTGACGGCAACCATACGGCACCCAGCAATGCCAGCTTTGACCGCCAGCTCCGGGCCCGGGATCCGGCCTGGGGAGTGCGGGACATGGAGGCCGTGGACGCAGTCGCCCAATCAAATGGTTTCACGCTGGCCGCCATCGAGCCCATGCCGGCCAATAACTTCTGCCTGGTCTGGCGCCGGGACGGCGGCTAGAGGTTTGGGACGACACCGCGGCGCACACGGCTCGCGTCAACGGCCCCTAGGCCGTTGGCCGCAGCGGCGTCTGCGCGTCGCGCATGCGATCCAGCGTCAGGCGCCAGACGCTGGCCGGCGGCACGTTGCGCCAGGCACGGCCGGTGCGTTGCGCGCGCAGCCCCAGGGCACGGTATTCTTCCGCGGGGAAGGGCGACCATGGCGAATACGTGAACTGCACGAAGCAGCCTTCCGGCCCCAGGTGCGTGGCGGCGGTCTGCAGCAGGGAGCGGCGCATGTTGGGCATGGACAGCAGCGGCAGACAGGAAACCAGCGCGAGCCGGGTGGTGTCATGCTCCTCGAGCAGCCCGTCGAGCTCGCTGGCACAACCCACCACCACCCGCGCTCCAGGGTTGCGTTTGCGCGCCTGGCGGGCGAGTCCGGGAGACAGCTCCAGCGCCACCACCCGCTCGGCACCGAAGCGCTCCACGAGCGCGCGGGTTACCGTGCCCGTGCCGGCGCCCAGCTCCACGATGGTGGTGTAGTCGTTGCGGTTGAGACCCTGCGCGATCACCCGAGCAAGATCGCGGCTGCTTGGAATGATTGCCCCGGTTCGGCGCGGATGTCTGAGCCATCGACCGACGAACGCAATGGCGCTTTCGTCCATGCCTATTCCTTGTGCGCGCTTCTGCTGACAGCACCGCAACTTTACAACGTGGTAATCGAATATGCACGGCCAGCGGCGCGCAGTGCCACCGCGGCCGATGGGCGGATCCGCTTCCGGCGGTGATCAGGGAAGCAGAAGCTGGCGGTCGAGCGAGCCGCCCAGAACCGCGTCTGCAGGGCCCGCGCCGGGATCGCCGACGCGTGGAGCCGGAGCCTTCGAGTCCATCAGTCTGAAGGCGACGTACTCGAAGCCGCTGAGCCCGCGCGCCAGATCCCCGGCCTGGGCGGGCAACGCTTCCACCCACGCCCACTGGCCCTCCTCGGGAACGCCGTCGCGCAGCTCCACGAGCGTCGGGACCAGCACCTGAATCGTGTCGCCGAGCAGCCCTTCCCGCTCGCGGCGCAGTATCAGGGACAGGTAGTTCGACTCCAGGCGCTCGGCCGCAATTATCCTTCCAGAGAACGCGAACATGATGGATCCCTCCCGTGCGTTCGGTGCTTCTTCCCGGACCCCACGGGCGAGGCTGAGCCCGTGCCGCGAGGCAACTCGTGCCGCCGGCGCTCGCCCCGAGGCGGCGCTTCCCGTGCACTCATCGAACATGCCGGCGCGGAGCTTCAGCCCATGCGAGTGACACCCACTGGCCCGGTCGGGCGGGAGCGGGCGGAGCATGGTGGAGGACCCGAGTCCTTCGGCGGGGATCGCCTCTTCCATGCAAAGCTGAGTGGCGCGTTAACTGTTCAATGGTCTAGTCGGTATAGATCCTACAGCGATGCATGGCAATGACCACGCATCGCCTTAATTGAATGAATTCATGAATATGTGAACCCCGTCCGGGTGACTCGGCCGTCGCCTTACGTTTACGTCAATCTGTGACGGATTGCCTGGAACCGATAGAACCAACTGGTCATCTTCCGTCGCGAGGTCTATGGTCGAGCGTCGGCATGACGCGAAACTGGCCGGCTCCAGCGCCGGAGTTTCCCAAGACCATGCATTGGCTGGTAACGTTCGGTGACGACCGGGTCACCAAGTCGGGGTGAAATAGTGCTGTATCAGGCATATCAGGCTCACACGGACATGCTTCTCCTCTCCCGCGCCTTCGCCAAGGCGGCCGCGCCCATGCTCAACGGCGCCTCGGTCTGGCCGTGGGAGCTGCCGTCGGTCCGCAAGCTGGCCGCGGCCTACGAGGTCTACGCCCTGGCGGCACTGACCCATAGCCGTCCGGATTTCGATATCGACTATGTCGAGGTGGAGGGTGAGACGGTCCCGGTACACGAAGAGGTCGTGCATCGCACGCCGTTCGGCTCACTGCTGCACTTCCGCAAGGAAACCGACCGGGCGCAGCCGCCGGTGCTGATGATCGCGCCCATGTCCGGGCACTTCGCCACGCTGCTACGTGAAACCATCCGCACGATGCTCCAGGACCACGACGTCTACGTCACCGACTGGCACAACGCCCGGGACGTGCCGCTATGGGAGGGCAACTTCGGCCTCGACGAGTACGTGGATCACGTCGTGGACTTCATGGACATCATCGGCCCCGACGCCCACATGTTCGCCATCTGCCAGCCCTGTGTCCCGGCGCTGGCAGCCGTGGCACTGATGGCCGAGGACGACCACCCGGCAACCCCGCGCTCGCTGACGCTGATGGCAGGCCCCATCGACTGCCGCGTGAACCCCACCGAGGTGAACGAGCTCGCCACAAGCAAGTCCATCGAGTGGTTCGAGCGCAACCTGGTAGCCACCGTGCCCATGCGTTACATGGGCGCCTGGCGGCGCGTCTATCCCGGCTTCATCCAGCTCTCGGCGTTCCTGAACATGAACCTGGACCGCCATCTGTCATCGTTCCGCGTGCTGTTCAACGACCTGGCCGATGGCGACGTGGCCCAGTCGCAGTCCAAGCGCGAATTCTACGAAGAGTACTTCGCAGTGGCCGATCTGCCGGCGGAGTTCTATCTGGAGACCGTGCGCGTGGTCTTCCAGGAGTACGCGCTGGCCAAGGGCGAGTTCGAATGGCGCGGACGGCGGGTGGATCTGTCGGCCATCCGCGACACGGCGCTGTTGACCATCGAGGGCGAGCGTGACGATATCTGTTCGCTGGGCCAGACCGAGGCCGCCCACGGATTGTGCAGCGGCATTCCCACGTCGATGAAACAGCATTACGTTCAGGAAGGAGCCGGCCACTATGGCGTGTTCAATGGCCGGCGCTGGAACAACGGCATCTACCCGCGCATCCGCGACCTGATCGCCGCGCGTTCGCCGAACGCCGCCACGAAGCTCGACACGGAGAAGGCCGGCAACAGGCAGACGGAGAGCGCCTGAGGCGCAAAAAGGGGCATAGCCGGGGGAACGAGGCACCCGCAAGCCCGTGCTGAGACCCCGGCGCCGGATTCAGCTGTGGGAGCGGCGTCCTCGCCGCGATAGTGGTGGCCGCAACCATCGCCGCGGGGACGCGCCTCCCACAAGCCTTCACTGAGCCTCGGGTTCCGGATTCAGAGCCCGTAGGTCGGCACCGCCGAAGGCGGCGCCGACACCCGGTATCCGCGGCAGCAGAGCATCGTCGAACAGCAAGCCCGTCCGACCGCGCATGCCATCGCCGCGGGGACGCGCCTCCCACGGCGGCAACCCTGTGACCGGGTTGCCGCCGTGGGAGCGACCCACCACCGCGGTGCGTCACCCGTCTAGCCAAAGCGCTCCAGCGCCACGACGATCCAGACGAACGCCGTGAGCAGCAGACTCACGAACACGGCCGCGGAGCCCACGTCCTTGGCGCTGCCGGCGAGGTCGTTGCGCTCCGGCCCGACGCGGTCCACCACCGCCTCGATGGCGGTGTTCAACAGCTCCACGATCACCACCAGGAAACAACTGCCCGCCAGCACCGCCACCTGCGCCGCGGTCTCGCCCAGCCAGAGCGCCGCCGGCAACATCACCAGTGCCAGCATCAGCTCCTGCCGGAACGCGGACTCGTTGCGCCAGGCGAAGACCAGCCCTTGTATGGAGTAGACGGTGGCGTAGGCGAGACGCCGTATCCCGGTATAACCCGGCTTCACACCCGACCCTCTGCTGCCCGTGGACGACACGCGGCGCCAGCCTACCCACGGTCTGTGACAGCACCGTTACGGGAGCACGGCGCGAACCCACGCTGCTAGCAGAGCGAACACCGCCATCGCCCTCGACCCGCTGTTGGCGCCTGGCCGCGAGCACGCCCCGACCACAGACCCGCCGCCCCCTCGGGGCGGAACGAAAGTGTCGGAGCGGCATCTTCACCTTGATGGCGCCCGATGAACGCCATCGCGCCCGGGACGGGGCTCCCGCAGGGCCCGCCGCTCGCCTCGGGGCGGAAGGAGGGTTGTGGGAGCGGCGTCCCCGCCGCGATGGCGTCCGGTGGACCCGATCGCCCCCCAGCGATCCGGACCCGGCTCAATCACCGCGGTCGAGTACGGCCTCCAGCGCCTCCCAGGCGAGCAGGACGCAGCGGGTACGGCTGGGGTAATGCCTGACCGGCCCCAGGGCTGGAAGCGGCTCGGGAAGGCCCGACGGCGGTTCCGTCGCCTCGCCGGAGAACCATTCGTTCATGAGCCGGTCGAGATCCAGCGCCTCGGCGACCTGACGGCCGCTGACCACCTCGGTCATCATCGAGCCGGAGGCTATGCAGATGGAGCAGCCGCGGGCGCGAAAGCGGATGTCCTGAATACGCTCGTCCGCCAGCGTCACGCCCAGCTCCAGATCGTCGCCGCACAGCGGATTGTGGACCCGGGCAGTGACCTGGTCGCTCCCCGGCGAACCCTGGTTACGCGGGGCGTGATAGTGGTCCATCATCACGCCCTTGTAGAGCTCGCTCGCCGTGGTCATCGGCTGGAACCGGCCTCTTCCATCTCCGGCGGTGTTCCGGCCGGCGTGTCATCGGCCAGACGCAGGCCGCGCATGGAGCGGCCGGTGCCCCCACGGCGCAGCTGGACAATCTCGCTGATAACGGACAGCGCGATCTCCTCCGGGGTCCGCGCACCGAGGTCGATGCCCGCCGGTGCGTGTACCCGGGCCAGCTGCTCGTCCGTATAGCCGCGCTGCTCAAGGAAGTCCATCACCAGCCCCGCACGCTTGCGGCTGGCAATCAGCGCAATGTAGCCGGCGCCGGCATCCAGGGCGCGCACGGTGGACTGATGGTCGCCCTTGTGCTGTGTGGCGATGACCACGTAGTCGTCTTGTCGCGGTTCCAGCGCCGCGTAATCCATATCATCCGTGACCAGCCGGCTGGCGGCCGGATAGTCCCGTGCCGTGACCTGGGGATCGTTGACCACCACCTCCAGTCCCATCAGGTCACCCATCTGGCACAGGCACTCGGCCACTCGCCCGTGGCCCATGATCCAAAGCGTCGGTTTCGGCATTACCGGCTCCACGTAAACCCGCATGCTGCCGCCGCAGGGCATCCCCACGCCCAGCATCTCGTCGGTCATGTCGATCTCCACCATCTGCGTGCGGCCTCCCTCCATGGCTTCCAGGGCCGCCTGACAGGTGGCCGACTCCGCGCAGCCGCCGCCCACCCAGCCGGCCAGCACCCGGCCGTCACGATCAATGACCGCCTTGGCCCCGGTCTTCGCCGAGACCGAGCCTTCCGTCTCCACCACGGTGGCCAGCGCATGAGGCTGGCGCCGGTCCCGCAGGTCTACCAGTACGTCGAGTATCTCCGTCGCCATGTCTGCAACCCTTTCATAAAGCGCGACCTACGCGCTGCAGGTCCGAGGGCGTGTCGACATCCAGCAGCACGCCCGGATCTTCCGTTTCAAATACGCGGAGCCGGTCATGATTGGCCTGAACCAGGCTCCGGGCGCCACAGTCGCCGGCGAGGGCCGCCAGCGCCGGGCCGTAGGCCCGGCCGAAACCTACCGGATGCCCCCGGGCACCGTGGTAGGCGGGCGCGGCGATGGCCGTCTCGTCCTCTTCCAGCATCTCGCCAACCCGGGCGATGGTCGCGGCACTCACGGCCGGCATGTCGGCCAGCGCGATGACCCAGCCCGTGGCATCGGCCACCGCGTTCACGCCGCAGGCCAGGCTCGCGCCCATGCCGTCGATGGCGGCCGGACAGCGCGTCACCCGGCAGCCGGCACCGGCCAGGACCTGCCCCAGCGCCAGCTGCCCCGGACGGATCACCGCCATGACCTGACCGAGGGCCTGCACCATGGCCGCGGCCGAGGCGCCTGCTACCGTCCGGTCGTCCGGCAGACGGGCGAGCAGCTTGTCGGAGCCGAATCGCCGCGCCGACCCCGCCGCCAGCAGGATGCCCACGATCATGCCGCTCTCCCCTGGGCCGGTGCGCTCAGCGCATCGGCCAGCTCGCGCAGGCTGTTGAGATTGTGCACCGGCCGGAACTCGTCCACGTGCGGCAGCAGCGCACGGATGCCGGCCGGCCTGGCCTCGAAACCGGCGTATCGCAGCAGCGGGTTGAGCCAGATGAGCCGCCGCGCCGAGCGGTGCAGCCGGTCGACCTCCGCGGCGATGCCCTCGCCGGCGTCCCGATCCAGGCCGTCGCTGACCAGCAGCACCATGGCGCCCTGCCCCAGCAGCCGCCGCGACCAGCGATAGTTGAATTCGCGCAGGCAGGCGCCGATCCGCGTGCCGCCGGACCAGTCGGTGACCGCCGTGCCCACCTTCTCCAGCGCCACGTCCACGTCCCGGTCGCGCAGGTGGCGGGTGACATTGGTCAACCGGGTTCCAAAGAGCAGCGTGTGCACCCGGTCGCGGTCGTTGGTGATGGCATGCAGGAAATGCAGGAACATCCTCGAATACTGGCTCATGGAGCCGGATATGTCGCAAAGCACCACCAGCGGCGGATGCCGCTTAACCGGCCGGCGCCGGCGCAGGGCGATATTGTGGCCGCCCTGACGCAGGCTGGCCCGCATGGTCGCGCGCAGGTCGAGGCCACGACCGCGTGGATGGGCGGTGAAGCGCCGGGTCGGAACCGGGCGGATGGCCAGCCGCAGCCGGGCGATCGCGGCCTTGGCCTGCTCCAGCTCCGCCCCGGTCATGTCCTCGAAGTCCATGGACTGCAGCCGCTCCTGGGCCGAGTAGCTCAGGGTGGTCTCGATCTCGATCTGCTCTTCTTCTTCATCGGCCCGCTGACGCTCCTGCTGCGGGCGCCGCTCCGGCGCCAGGGCCTCGGCCAGGCGCTGATTGACCTGCTCGGCGGCGGCCTCGCCGCCCTGGACCTTCGGCAGCAGCAGCTGCATGACCCGGTCCAGCAGATGGGGATCACGCCAGAACACGTGGAACGCCTGATCGAATATGGGCTGCTGCTCGTGCCGGTCGAGGAACACCGCATTGAGCGTCCAGTAAAAGTCGTCCCGCCGGCGGACCCCGGCGATCTCCAGCGCCCGCACGGCGTCGACCACCTTGTCGGGGCCCACCGGCAGTCCGGCCGTGCGCAGCACACGGGCGAAATGCATGACGTTCTCGGCCAGGCGCCCGTGGGTCATTTCACGGGGCTGGTCAGCCATGGCGGCCCCCGGCCACCTCGGCGTTGATCCGCCGCAGCACCTCGTTGACCTCGCCGTGCTCCAGCCGGGCAATGTCGTCCTGGTACTTCAGGAGCACGCCCAGGGTGTCGTTGATGACGGCCGGGTCCAGGGACAGCTGGTCGAGCTGTACCAGGGCGTTGGTCCAGTCGATGGTCTCGGCGATGCCGGGCACCTTGAACAGGTCCATCCCGCGCAGCTCCTGGACGAAGGCCACTACCTCCCGGGTCAGCGTCTCCGCCGCCTCGGGCGCTTTGAGGCGCAGGATCTCCAGTTCACGAGCGGCATCCGGGTAATCCACCCAGTGGTAAAGGCAGCGGCGCTTGACCGCGTCATGGATCTCCCGGGTCCGGTTGGAGGTGATCACCACCAGCGGCGGTTCCTCCGCGGCAATGGTGCCGATCTCGGGGATGGTGATCTGGAAGTCCGACAGCACCTCCAGCAGGTAGGCCTCGAACGGCTCGTCGGTGCGGTCCAGCTCGTCGATGAGCAACACCGGCGGCCCGGCCAGGTCCGGTGTCAGCGCCTGGAGCAGCGGCCGCCGAGTGAGGAAACGTTCGCTGAATATATCCTCGGCGAGGCGTTCCCGGTCCAGCTCGCCGGCTGCCTCGGCCAGGCGGATCTCGACCATCTGGCGCTGGTAGTTCCACTCGTACACCGCCGAGGCGATGTCCAGGCCCTCGTAGCACTGCAGCCGCACCAGGCGCCGTCCCATCGCCCGGGAGAGCACCTTGGCAATCTCCGTCTTGCCGACGCCGGCCTCGCCCTCGAGGAACAGCGGCCGGCCCATGCGCAGGCTCAGGAACAACGCCGTGGCCAGCCGCCGGTCGGCAACATAGTCGCCGGCGGAGAGGAGGTCCATGGTGGCGTCGATGGATACGGGGAGATCTTGCGAGGTATCGGGATCGGGACTCATTGTTACCTTTCACGGCGCGTCGCGCGGCCAATGGCGGAGGGAGCGCGAAATCACGCGAACGGGCACCCTCCCCAAGCGGGGATGGCGTGTTCCGCCCGCGTGCACTTCGCGACCGGGGATGTCGCGGCTTGCGCCGCGACATCCGGCAGACGCGGCTCAGTGGGCCTGAAGCGCCGCGTTCACTGCGCGCTGGGCGATGACCGTCACCAGGTGCGCCCGGTACTCCGGGCTGCCGTGGATGTCGGCATTGAGCCCGTCGGACGGGATCCTGATTCCGGCTATGGCGTCCGCGGAGAAATCCCGGCCCAGGGCATCCTCCATCTCCGAGACCCGGAACACGCTGGGACCCGCACCGGTGACCGCCACGCGTACGCCGCCGGCCCCCTGGCTGACCATGACACCGACCAGGGCGTAACGCGAGGCCGGCTGGTCGAATTTCACGTAGCCGGCCCGCTGGGGTACCGGAAAACGCACCGAACGGATGATCTCGCCGGGCTCCAGCGCGGTCTCGAACATGTCGACGAAGAAATCGTCGGCGGGAATCTCCCGGTTGTTCGTCACCACCGTGGCCCCGAGCCCAAGCAGGCCCGCCGGGTAATCAGCGGCCGGGTCGTTGTTGGCTATAGACCCGCCAATGGTCCCCATGTTCCGCACCTGGGCATCACCGATGCCGCCGGCGAGCGTCGCCAGGGCCGGGATCGCGCCGGCCACGTCGGCTGAGCCGGCCACCTCGTTGTGGCGGCTCATGGCCCCGATTACGACGTTGTCGCCCTCGCGGCTGATCCCGCGCAACTCGGCGATACCGCCGAGATCCACGACGTCGGAGGGCTGGGCAAGGCGCTGGCGCAGGGTCTGCAGCAGCGTCTGCCCGCCGGCGATGAAGCTGGCCTCCTCGGCGCCGGACAGCATCCGCGACGCCTCGTCCAGGCTGGTGGGGCGATGGTACTGGAAGTCGTACATTGTGCCTGTCCTCCTACGCCGCCCGCGTGGCGCCGGCCTTGTTGATGGCTTCCCAGACGCGCGCCGGGGTCGCTGGCATGTCGAGATTGGTCACGCCCAGGGGCGCGAGCGCATCGATGATGGCGTCGATCACCGCCGGGGGGGAACCGATGGCCCCGGCCTCGCCGCAACCCTTCACGCCCAGCGGGTTATGGGTGCAGGGGGTGTTCTTGGTGCCGACCTTGAAGCTCGGCAGGTCGTCGGCCCGCGGCATGGTGTAGTCCATGTACGTGCCGGTGACCAGCTGCCCGCTCTCCGGGTCGTAGACGCAGCCCTCCAGCAGCGCCTGGCCGATGCCCTGGGCGAGCCCGCCGTGCACCTGTCCTTCGACGATCATCGGGTTGATGACATTGCCGAAGTCGTCCACCGCGGTGAAGTTCACTACCTGCACCTTGCCGGTCTCCGGGTCCACTTCCACCTCGCAGATGTGGCTGCCGGCCGGGTAGGTGAAGTTGGTCGGATCATAGAACGCGCTCTCGTCCAGGCCCGGCTCCAGCTCCTCCAGCGGGTAGTTGTGGGGCACGTACGCCGAGAAAGCGATCTCCGCCGTGGTGATGCTCTTGTCGGTGCCGGCCACCTTGAACACGCCGTCGGCGTACTCGATGTCGGCCTCCGACGCCTCCAGCATGTGGGCGGCGATCTTGCGGCTCTTGTCGATGACCTTGTCCAGTGCCTTCATCAGCGCGGAGCCGCCCACGGCGAGCGACCGGGAGCCGTAGGTGCCCATGCCGAAGGCGATGCGGTCGGTATCGCCGTGGACGACCTCCACGTCGTCGAAGGGCAGCCCCAGCCGATCGGAGACGATCTGGGCGAAGGTTGTCTCGTGGCCCTGGCCGTGACTGTGGGAGCCGGTGAACACCGTCACCTTGCCGGTGGGGTGGAGCCTTATCTCGCCGGCCTCGTAGAGCCCCGCGCGGGCCCCCAGAGCGCCGGCGATGTTCGACGGCGCCAGGCCGCAGGCCTCGATGTAGGTGGAATAGCCCAGGCCCCGATAGCGTCCGCGGCGCAGCGCCTCCTGCCGTCGGGCGTCGAACCCATCCACGTCCGCCACCTTCATGGCCTCCGTGAGCGTGGCGTCATAGTCGCCGACGTCGTAGTTCAGGGCCACCGGTGTCTGGTACGGGAAGGCGTCCTTGGGAATGAAGTTGCGGCGCCGTATCTCCGCCTGGTCCAGTCCCATCTCCCGGCCCGCCGCGCTTACCAGCCGCTCCACCACGTAGGTGGCCTCGGGCCGGCCCGCGCCCCGGTACGCATCCACGGGCGAGGTGTTGGTGAACGCCGCCGTGACCTGGCAGTGGATGGCCGGCGTGGTGTACTGGCCGGCCAGGAGCGTCGCGTAGAGGATGGTGGGCACGGACGAGGCGAACGTGGAGAGGTACGCGCCCATGTTCGCCTTGGTGTCCACGCGCATGGCCAGGAACTTGCCGTTCTCGTCCAGGGCGAGCTCGGCGTGGGTGACGTGGTCGCGGCCGTGGGCGTCGGAGAGGAAGGACTCCACGCGCTCCGCCGTCCACTTGATGGGCCGGCCCACCTTGCGCGAGGCCCAGGTCAGTACCGCCTCCTCGGCATAGTGGAAGATCTTGGAGCCGAATCCGCCGCCCACGTCCGGCGCGACCACGCGCACCTTGTGCTCGGGCAGGTTGAGCACGAAGGCGCTCATCAGCAGCCGGATGACGTGAGGGTTCTGGCTGGTGGTGTAGAGGGTGTACTGGTCCTCGCCTTTGGAGTAATTGGCCACCGCCGCCCGGGGCTCCAGGGCATTGGGGATGAGCCGGTTGTTCACCAGGTCCAGCCGGGTGACGTGGGCGGCCTTGTCGAAGGCGTCGTCCACCGCCCCCCTGTCGCCCAGCTCCCAGACGTAGCACTGGTTGTTCGGAATGTCGTCGTGGACCAGCGGCTTGCCGGGCTCGAGGGCATCGGCCGGCGAGACCACGGCATCCAGCATGTCGTAGTCGACGTCGACGAGCTCGGCGGCGTCCTTGGCCTGGTAATAGCTCTCGGCGATGACCACCGCCACGTGGTCACCCACGTAGCGCACCTTGCCCTGGGCCAGGGGCGGATGCGGCGGCTCCTTCATGGGCTCGCCGTTGACGTCGGTGATCTCCCAGCCGCAGGGCAGGCCGCCCACGCCGTCGGCGGCCAGGTCCTCGCCCGTGAAGATCGCCAGCACGCCGGGGGCATTCATGGCCTCGCTGGTATCGATGCCGTTGATCCGCGCGTGGGCGTGGGGCGAGCGGAGGAAGTAGGCGTATACCTGCCCATGCAGGTCGATGTCGTCGGTATAGCGGCCCTCGCCGGTCAGGAAGCGCCGGTCTTCCTTGCGCTTGGCCGGTGCGCCGATTGCAGTGTCCTGATCACTCATGTCACTGGCCTCCCATACTGGCGGCGCCGGCCTTCACGGCGCGGACGATGTTTTCGTACCCGGTGCAGCGGCAGATGTTGCCCTCCAGCTGCTCCCGGATGGTCTCGTCGGAGGCCCCCGGATGGGTCTTCACCAGATCCACGGCGGCCATGACCATGCCCGGCGTGCAGAAACCGCACTGCAGCCCGTGGTATTCGCGGAAGGCGGCCTGCATGGGGTGGAGCTCCTCGCTGCCGTTGGCGAGGCCCTCGATGGTGGTGACCTCGGCCCCTTCCGCCTGACCGGCGAGCACCGAACAGGCTTTAACGGCGCGGCCGTCCAGGTGCACGGTACAGGCGCCGCACTGGCCGGTATCGCAGCCGACATGCGTGCCGGTCAGCTCCAGGTGATCCCGCAGGTACTCCACCAGCAGCGTTCGCGGCTCGACATCCGCCGACGCCGCTTTGCCGTTGACGGTCATGGACACTTTCATCGCCCTCTCCTCCATTCGTGCCCTGTTTTTGTTGATCGGCACGGAAACCCGTCCGGGGGCAGCGGTGTGGGTCACGGTGGGGCACTTCACCGGACCTGCCTGCCCGGGATACCGCCGTCGAACGGCCGTATCCGTGTTGATCTGAGCTTAGACCCGCAGCGACATCCTTCAAGGCAAGCCCCGAGGATTTCGCGCGGAGCGGCGGTCAGAAGCTGAACAGGGCGATGACCAGCAGCAGGATCACTGCCGCGACCACCCAGACCCAGAGCTTCTGCCCCCCAGCCGCGGCGGACGGTCCGGCGGCGGCCTCGGGTGCGGCCTCCGCCCCGGCGGCTTCCTCACCGGCGCCCATATACCGGGCAAAGTTCTCGAAGAACTCGTTGGCGGTCTTCTCCGCCGCCCCCTTCACCAGCCGGCTGCCGAGCTGCGCCAGCTTGCCGCCGACGTTGGCATGGACGTCGTAGCCCACCCGGGTACCCCCGTCCACCTCGTCGAGCTGCACACTGGCCTCGCCCTTGGCGAAGCCGGCCTGTCCGCCCTGGCCCTCGAAGCTCATGGTGTAGGACTCGGGCGGGTTGAGCTTCCTGAGACTCACGCGTCCCTTGAACTTCGCCTTAACGGGGCCGACCTTGGCGTTCACGGTCGCGTCGTAGGCGTTCTCGTCGGCCTTGTCGAACGACTCGCAGCCCGGGATGCAGGCCTGGAGAACCTCCGGGTCATTGAGGGCATCCCACACCGTCTGCCGCGGCAGCTGCAGGCGTTGTTCGTTCTTCATCTCCATCGGTCACGGTTCCTCTGGCTGCGACTCAAACCCCATCGTAGACCATCCGTGGCCGAAAGCGCTTGCCCGGCCCCCTCCCGGGCGCGGCTCAGACATTCTCCCGAGCGCGCTTGAACGGCAGCTGCCGCACCCGCTCCCCGGTGAGCGCGAACCAGGCGTTGGCCACGGCCGGGGCGATGGGCGGCGTGCCCGGCTCGCCGACCCCGGTGGGCGCCTCGGCGGAATCGACGATGTGCACCTCGACCTCGGGCATGTCCGTCAGGCGCGTGGGCAGGTAGGTATCGAAATTCTCCTGCTGCGGGCGGCCGTCCTCCAGCACGACTTCATCATAGAGCGCGGCGCCCAGCCCAAAGCCGATACCGCTCTCCATCTGCGCGGCGATGTTGTGCGGATTCACCGCCACGCCGCAGTCCACGGCGCAGACCACGCGGTGGACTTTCGGCAGGCCTTCCTCGCCCTTCGACACCTCCACGATTTCCGCCACGTAGCTCCCGAAGGACTTGTGAACGGCCACGCCCCGGGCCCTGCCCTCCGGCACCGGCTCGCCCCAACCGGCCTTCTTCGCGGCCAGCTCCAGCACCCCCAGGTGCCGGGGATGGTCCTGCAGCATGCGCCGGCGCAGGGCCACCGGGTCCTCGCCGGCGGCGTGGGCCAGCTCGTCGATGAAGGTTTCGGTGCTGTACGCAGTATGGGTATGGCCCACGGAGCGCCACCAAAGCGGCGGCACGCCCACCTCGGTATTGTGCAGATCCACCGCGAGGTGATCGAAGGCGTAAGGCAGGTTCTCGGCACCCTCCACGGACGATGGATCCACGCCGCTTTCCGGCACGGCACCCAGCTCCTTCATGATGGACTGGCCGACGATGCGCTGGTGCCAGACCAGCGGCTTGCCGTCGGCATCGAGACCGCCGCGCAGGCGATGGACGTACATGGGCCGGTAGCGACCGCCCTGAATGTCGTCCTCCCGGGTCCATACCAGCTTGATGGGCCGGCCGCCGCCATGGGCCTTGAGGATGCTGGCGACCTCGAAGACCACGTCACCCGTGGGCGTCGCCCGGCGCCCGAAGCTGCCGCCGGCGTACAGGGTGTGGATGGCGATCTGCTCGGGTTTGACACCCAGAGCGTTCGCCGCCGCGCCCTGATCGATGGTGGGAATTTGCGAGCCCGCCCAGATCTCGTAACCTTCTCCGCGCCTGCGGATGACCGCGTCCAGCGGCTCCATGGGTGCGTGGGCCAGGAACGGGAAGCGGTACTCGGCCTCCACCACCTGTGACGCTTCATTCAAAGCTTTGTCGGCATCCCCGACGCGCTTCGCCGCCAGGCCTGGTTCCTTCGCCAGCTCGGCGTACTCGGCGTACAGGGCGGCGGAGCCGCGCTTTTCGGCCTTGCTCTCGTCCCATTCCACCTCGAGGCTGTCGCGGCCCTTCTTGGCGGGCCAGAACCCGGTGGCTAGCACGGCGATGCCCCGCGGCGTCTCGACCACGTCCACCACGCCCCTGACCTTGCGCGCGGCGGAGTCGTCATACGACTTCACCGTGGCGCCGAACCGCGGCGGGCGCAGCAGCACGGCCGTGAGCATGTCCGGCAGGTAGATGTCCAGGGTGAACTGCGCCTTACCGTTGGACTTCTCCGCCGAGTCCACCCGGCCGACGCGGGTGCCGATAAGCTTGAACTCGGACGGGTCCTTTAGCGCCACCTTCTCCGGTACCGGCTGCGTCGCCGCGGCCTCGGCCAGCTCACCAAAGCTCGCCCGCCTGCCGCTGCCCGCATGGCTGACCGTGCCGCTGGATACCTCGAGCTCACCGGCGGAGACACCCCAGCGTTCGGCAGCAGCCGCCACGAGCATGGCCCGGGCCGTCGCCCCGGCCTGGCGCAGCTGCTCCCAGGAGTTGGCGATGGCCGTGCTGCCCCCGGTGCCCTGTATCCCGCCCAGGAGCGCATTGCCGTAAAGCGCGGCGTTGGCCGGCGCCGATTCCACCCGGACACTGCTCCAGTCGGCGTCCAGCTCTTCGGCGAGGATGGTGGCCAGGCCGGTGTAGGTGCCCTGCCCGAACTCGATGTGCTTGGAGATGACCGTGACCGAGTCGTCCGGGGCGATACGCACGAAGGCGTTCGGCACGAAGTCCTCAGGGCCATTGGCCGAAGCGGCGAACACCCGCGGGAGGCCCAGCGTCCAGTGAAAGCCGATGACCAGCCCGGCACCCGCTGCACCGGCACCCTGCAGGAAACGACGCCGGGAAGGCGAGAAAGCTTTCTCGTCCGCGTACGCCATGGCTAACCCTCCATGTCCGCGGCCGCCTGATGGATGGCTGCGCGGATCCGGGCATACGTCGCGCAACGGCAGACATTGCCGTCCATGGCCCGGTCGATGTCCGCGTCGGTGGGTTCGGGGTTGTCGCTCAGCAGCCCCACCGCCGACATCACCTGGCCGGACTGGCAGTACCCGCATTGCGGCACGTCCATACCCGACCAGGCATTCTGGACCGCCTTCGCCTCGCGGCCACCCAGACCCTCGATGGTGGTGACCTCGCGGCCGGAGACGGATTGCACCGGCAGGACGCAGGAGCGCGTCGGCTTGCCGTCCAGATGCACCGTGCACGCTCCGCACCGGGCAATGCCGCAACCGTACTTGGTGCCGGTGAGCCGCAGCTCGTCACGCAGCACCCACAGCAGCGGCGTATCCGGGTCCACGTCCACCGTGTGCTCCCGGCCGTTGACCTTGATGGTTGTGCTCATGGCCTGTTCCATCCCATCCCTGTGACCGTCCTCGCCGCGTCCGCGCCCGGGTGATGCACGAATGCCACCCCGCGGGTATCCGCGTCGCCTGTACCGGATAAGGGTAGACACGGTTTGGCGTTTTGAAAGCGTTCAGCCGCCGCGGACGTCAACGTGGCGCACTCGGATATACCGCGGCGGCGGCCGCCCTGACGCCGCCGCGCCGGGCGGCCATGAATGAATGGTCAACGAAATGGCCGGATGCCGCGTCCTGCGGCGGCGGGTGGGCCGCGGGGCGCCAGAGACCTGCAGTAGCTACCAGCCGGTCCGGTGCGACACCTCCCCGGGGCTGCGATTCCCGCACCGCGTTCCCCCTCAGAGCGCGTCGAAATACGCCGCCATGCGCCGGCGCTGGCGCTCGTCGGGCAATCGGCCGAATCCCGCCCGGGTGTTGTCGGTTACGTGTTCGGGGTCGCT
Organism: Ectothiorhodospiraceae bacterium WFHF3C12; assembly: GCA_013519935.1. Lineage (GTDB taxonomy): Bacteria > Pseudomonadota > Gammaproteobacteria > Nitrococcales > Nitrococcaceae > WFHF3C12. The sequence continues at coordinate 52,149 of JACDUA010000025.1, forward strand.
GGTGGCCGGTATGGCGCAGGTCACCGCCGGATGGCCGACGATATACTTGAGGAAGAACTGCGCCCAGGTCTGGCAATCGAATTCGGCCGCCCAGCCGGGCAGTGCCTCGCCCCGCACCGCGCGGAACAGCGCGCCGGACTCGAAGGGCTCGTTAATGAGCGTGGCCACACCCCGCTCTTCCGCCAGCGGCAGCAGGTCGTCCTCCGCGGCCCGCTCGCCGATATTGTAGTTGAACTGGACGAAGTCCAGGGGCTCGCGGCGGATCAACCGCATCAGGTCGTCGTGGGCGCCGACGGTGTAATGGGTGATGCCGATATAGCGGACGGCACCTTCGTCCTTCATGCGCCGCAGCGTGCGCAGATGGGTCTCCACGTCCAACAGGTTATGGACCTGCATGAGATCCACTACACCCGTGCGGAAGCGCTCAGCGGAGCGCTGCATCTGATCGACGCCCGCTTCCCGCCCCCGGGTCCAGACCTTGGTCGCGAAGAACAGTTCGTCCGTGATACCCAGGCGCTCGGCCAGTGCGCCGATGGTCGACTCCGAACGGCCGTACATGGGTGAGCTGTCCACCACGCGCCCGCCCAGCTCGAAGAATCGACGCAGCACGCGCTCCAGCCGCGCCGCCTGTTCGCCGCTCGCCGGCGCGTCGAAGGTCTGCCAGGTTCCCAGACCGATGACGGGAATGGACTCCCCGGTGCCCGGTATGGCGCGGCGGCGGATACCGTCGCCGGCCCACCCCAGCGGCCAGGGCGCGAGAATCATGGCGGCGGTGCCCAGAGCGCCGGCGCGCAGGAACGCGCGACGGGACAGGGACGGGGCAAGGGAATTCGAACGCGACATGACTGCAGCCTCCTCGGCCTGCCGGCGCTCCACCGCCGGCCGGGGCTCGGACGTGTGCCCAATAGCGGCCCTGGAGAAATATTGGCCCTGCGGCGGCGAATTCAATGACCGGCTTTGCCGGCGCCCTGCCCGGTGTCGGCGTCCCGCTGAGCATCCACCCACTCCCGGAACTGCGCCATGGGCATGGGCTTCGCGTAGAGGAATCCCTGGGCCAGACGACAACCCAGGCCCGCCAGCGTCGCGGCCTCTTCCGGGCGCTCGACACCCTCGGCGACCACCCCCAGACCCAGGCCCCGCGCGGTCACCAGCAGGCCCTCGGCGATGGCGAAGCGGGCCGGGTTTTGATCGATGCGGTCGACGAAGCTGCGGTCAATCTTGAGATAGTCCAGGGGCATGCTCTCCAGATGGATAAGCGAACCGTGGCCGGTGCCGAAATCGTCCAGGGCCACCGCGATACCCTTTTCCCTGAGCCCGGCGAGGACCTGCCAGGCCGAAGCCACGTTGGTCAGCGCCGCCGTCTCCGTGATCTCCACCGTCAGACGCCCCGGATCCACGTCCGGGAACCGGCTGAGCAGGGCGCCCACATCCTCCTCGAAACGCGGATGCAGCAGGTGGCGCGCACCCACGTTCACGCCCACCCGGCCGATGACCGCCGGCTGGTCCCGCAGGGCCCGCAGCGCGCTGTGGATGACCCAGTTGCCGATGTGCCGGATCTCCGCGGATTCCTCCACCGCCGGGATGAACTCGCCCGGCGGCACCAGGCCGTGGCCCGGCTTGCGCCAGCGCAGCAACGCCTCGGCGCCTACTGGCTGGGGTACGGCGGCATTCAGCGTCACCTGGGGCTGGTACCAGAGCTCCAGCTCGTCCTCGGCCATGGCCACGCGCAGCTCGGCCAGCAGGCCCTGGGGGATCGGACGCCCGGCGTCACCTATTCCAGCCTCGACGTGGACCGAGTGGGCCCCGGCACCCCGGGCGCGGGCGGCTGCGA
>JACDUA010000026.1 GCA_013519935.1 Ectothiorhodospiraceae bacterium WFHF3C12
ACGGCCTCGTGTCGGTGCAGGACGCCGGTGCGCAGATGGCGGCGCGGCTGGTGGATCCGCGGCCCGGCGACCGGGTGCTCGACGCCTGCGCGGCGCCTGGCGGTAAAACCGGTCACCTGCTGGAGCTGCAGCCGGAACTTTCGGCCCTGGTGGCCGTCGATAGCGAGTCGGCGCGGCTCCAGCGGGTGGGCGAAAACCTGGCGCGGCTTGGTGTCGGCGCCGAGCTCCACGCCGCGGACGCGGCCGACGCGGACGCCTGGTGGGATGGCCAGCCGTTTCAGCGTGTGTTGCTCGATGCACCCTGCACGGGGAGCGGCGTGATCCGGCGGCACCCGGATATCAAGTGGCTGCGCCGGCCGGGCGACGCGCAAGCGCTGGCGGCGACCCAGGCACGGCTGCTGACGGCGCTGTGGCCGCTGCTCGCGCCCGGAGGTAAGCTGATCTACTGCACCTGCTCGGTGATGCCGGCCGAGAACGAGGCCGTGGTCGGCGCCTTTGTCGCCGGCACGCCGGACGCCGCCACGATGGCGCTGCCCGGAGAATGGGGTGTCGCCCTGCGGCACGGTCGGCAGATTCTCCCCGGCCAGCACGGTATGGATGGCTTCTACTATGCGGGACTGGTCAAGACGACATGAGTAGGCACTGGGCGGGCCGGGCATTCGCGGCCGTGGCCATGCTGCTGTGTGTCCTGCCGCCGCCGGCCGGCGCCCAGGGCGAGGCGCCGGCACCCGCGTTCCGTGTGGTCGACGGTACGGTCTCCATGGACGACGACGTCGTCTACCTGGACGCGCGCATCGACCTCGATCTCAGCGAAGAGGCCAAGCGCGCCCTTGAGAACGGCGTGCCGCTGACCATCGAGCTGGAGATCAGCGTTACGCAGCCGCGCTGGTGGTGGTTCGACGCCGACGTCGCCGCGCTGAACCAGCGCTACCGTATCCGCTTCCACGCCCTGAGCCGGCGCTACGTGCTCACGCTGCTGAACAGCGGCGAGAGCCGCAGCTACAACAGCCGCCGCGCGCTGCTGGCGCGGCTGGGACGGCTGGAAGGTCTGCCCCTGATCGATCGCAGCCTGCTGGAGCCCGGCGAGACCTACCTGGTCGCCCTGCGGGCGCGGCTGGATCTGGATGCCCTGCCCCGCCCCCTGCGCGCCGGGGCCTATGTGTCGCCCCAGTGGCGGCTGGTCAGCGAGTGGTTCACATGGCGCGTGGAATCCTGAGGCGAATCGGCAGGGAGGGCCCGCTGCGGCTGGCGCTGAGCGCGCTGTTGCTGCTCTCGCTGGTGTTGCTGACGCTGGCCACGGAGAACTCGGCGGCGTTCGGTCAGCTCTACGTCTGGCTGCTGCTGTTCAATGGCCTGGGCATTGCGCTGCTGGTGGCGCTCATCGGCGCCAACCTCTGGCGGCTGGCGCGACAGCGCAGCAAGGGCCAGGTGGGCAGCCGGCTCACGGTCCGGCTCGTGCTGATATTCGCGCTGCTGGCGGTGGTGCCCGGCACCGTGGTCTACCTCTTCTCGATGCAGTTCCTGCGCAGCGGCATCGACAGCTGGTACGACGTGCAGGTGCAGGAGGCGCTCGACGACGCCCTGACCCTGTCCCAGGCCTCGCTGGACATGCGGATGCGCGACCTGCTCAAGCGGGTGCAGGCCTCCAGCGAGGAGCTCATGGATACGCCCGACGGCCTGGCGGCGTTGACGCTGAGCGACATGCGCGCCCGGCTTGAGGCCGCGGAGCTGACCCTGCTGGGCAGCAATGGCCGGATCATCGCCACCAGCAGCCGCGACACCTCGGCGATACTGCCCCACCGCCCTGAAGAAGAGATTCTGCTGCAACTGCGCCAGGGCCGCTCCTACGTGGGCCTGGACCCCATCGACAACTCCGGGCTGCACATCCGGGCCGTGGTGCCGGCGCCGAGCCCGGACAGCCCGGGCAGCAGCCGCGTGCTTCAGGCCCTGTTTCCGGTCTCCCCGCGGATCAACGACCTGGCGGAGACGGTCCAGCAGGCCTACGGCGAATACCGGGAGCTCTCCTACCTGCGCGAGCCGCTGAAGGACAGCTTCGTGCTGACGCTGTCCCTGGTACTGCTGCTGAGCCTGCTATTCGCCGTATGGACGGCCTTTTACCTCGCCCGGCGGCTGGTCTCCCCGGTGAGCGGCCTGGCGGAAGCCACCCGGGCCGTCGCCGAAGGCGACTACGGCACCCAGCTGCCCCCGGCGGGCAACGACGAGCTGGGTTTTCTGGTGCGCTCGTTCAATGACATGAGCCGGCGCATCGCCCAGGCCCGGGACGCGGCCAAGCGCGGCCAGGTGCAGGTGGAGGGGCAGCGGGCCTACCTGGAGGCCGTGCTATCGCGGTTGTCCTCAGGCGTGCTGGCCCTGGACGTGGAGGGCCGGCTGCGCACCTCCAACCAGGCCGCGGTGAACATTCTCAGCGTGCCACTGTATGCCGCCAGCGGTCAGACGCTGGACGAGATCACCGGGACGTATCCGGAGCTCGCGCCCATGACCGAGCGGCTGGCCGATCATGTCGCGGCCGGCGATCTGGAATGGCGCGAGGAGCTCACCCTGGATACGGCGGAGGGCCGGCGCTCGCTGATGTGCAGCGGTGCCGCTCTGCCCGGCGGCCACGGCACCGGCGGTCACGTCATCGTCTTCGACGACGTCACCGCACTGATCCAGGCCCAGCGCGACGCGGCCTGGGGCGAGGTGGCCCGGCGGCTGGCCCACGAGATCCGCAATCCGCTCACGCCCATCCAGCTCTCGGCCGAGCGCATCCGCAAGAAGTACCTGGACGACCTGGACCCCGCCGAGGCGGAGGTGCTGGAGCGCTGCACCCGCACCATCATCCAGCAGGTGGACACCATGAAGGCCATGGTGCAGGCGTTTTCGGCCTACGCCCGGCCCCCGCACCTGGTCATGGCGGCCGTGGATGTCAACGAGCTGGTCACCGAGGTGGTGGAGCTCTTCCGCGGCGCCGAGGAGCGTCCGTCCTTCGTGCTGGACCTGCAGCCGGACCTGCCGGCGCTCAATTGCGACGCCGGGCGCATGCGCCAGCTGCTGAACAACCTGGTGCGCAATGCCCTGGAGGCCGGTCGGACGGTGGGCCGCTATCGCGTTACCATCTCCACCCGCGAGACCGACGGCCCCGGCGGGCGCATGGTTGAGGTGCAGGTGCGCGACGACGGACCGGGCTTCGCCGACGAGGTGCTGGACCAGCTCTTCGAGCCGTACGTGACCACCAAGCCCAAGGGAACGGGGCTGGGGCTACCCATCGTCAAGAAGATTGTCGAGGAGCACAGCGGCCGCATCAGTGCCCGCAATGCGGAACAGGGCGCTCTCGTGACGGTTACCCTGCCGATCGGGGCCGCCCAGGCCGCCGGACCCAATGTCGCGCGTTTGGAGGATTACCGATGAGCGCGCCCTATGTGCTCGTGGTGGACGACGAACCGGATATCCGCACCCTCGTCGAGGAGATCCTGGAAGACGAGGGCTACGAGGTGGACGTGGCGGAGAACGCCGCCGCCGCGCGGCTCGCCCGGCGCCGGCGCCGTCCCGACCTGATTCTGCTGGACATCTGGATGCCGGACGTCGACGGCGTCACCCTGCTCAAGGAATGGACCGAGGAAGGCGGGCCGGCGTGCCCGGTGGTGATGATCTCCGGCCACGGCACCGTGGAAACCGCCGTGGAGGCGACGCGGCTGGGGGCCTACGACTTCATCGAGAAGCCGCTGTCCCTGGCCAAGCTGCTCCTGACCGTGGAGCGGGCGCTGGAGCGGGACCGGCTCCAACGCGAGAATGCCGGGCTGCGGCAGAACGCGGGCGACACCGTGGAACCGGTGGGCAAGAGCGCGACCATGCGCGAGCTCCGCGAGCAGGTGCAGCGCCTGGCCGCTCACAGCAGCTGGGTGCTGTTCACGGGCGAGGCGGGCAGTGGCAAGAAGTGCCTGGCCCATTACCTGCACGATCGCAGCGCCCGGGCGGCCGGTCCGTTCATCGAGATGGCCGCCGGCACGCTCAGCGGTCAGCGCGCCGCGCGCAAGCTCTTCGGCAGCGAGGAAGACGGGCGCATCGTCTACGGTCTGCTGGAGCAGGCCAATCACGGCACCCTGTTCATCGACGAGCTGGCGGACCTGGACCTGGAGGCGCAGGCCCGGCTGCTCAGCGCCCTGCATGGCAGCCGCATCTACCGCATGGCCGGCACCGAGCCGGTGGCGCTGGACGTGCGCATCGTCGCCGCTTCCCGGGTGGATCTGGAGAACGAGGTGCGGCTGGGGCGGTTCCGCGAGGATCTGTACTACCACCTGAACGTGGTGCCGCTGCAGGTGCCGCCGCTGCGGGAGCACGCCGAGGATGTCCCGGACCTGCTGAACTACTACCTGGACCGGCTGGTGGATCAGGAGAATCTCGCCTACCGCCGCTTCACCCTGGCCGCCCAGAACCGCCTGCGCAACTACGACTGGCCGGGCAACGTGCGCGAGCTCAAGAACCTGGTGCAGCGGCTTTTGATCCTGGGCGACGGCAGCGACATCGACCTCGAGGAGGTGGAAAGCGCGCTCGCACACCGTCCCGTGGCCGCATCGCCGCCGCAGCCCGTCCCGGAACCGGGCGGCGACCACAGCGTGCTGCCCCTGGACCTGCCGTTGCGCGAGGCCCGCGAGCAGTTCGAGCGCATCTACCTGCAGCACCAGCTGCGCCGGGCCGAGGGCAGCGTGGGCCAGCTGGCCAAGCTCACCGGCATGGAGCGCACTAACCTCTACCGCAAGCTCAAGGCCCTGGGCATCGATCCCAAGGAAAGCGCGTGACCGGCGGCGCCGGCGTGTCGGTTCCGCGGCGGGGGTTCCCTTCACGGGCACGCTTACGTAAGTTACGGCCGCTATGAAGATCATCATCCTTGGCGCGGGGCAGGTGGGCAGCACCGTCGCCCAGAACCTGGCCAGCGAGGACAACGACATCACCATCGTCGATGTCGACGCCCGCGTGCTCGCCGACCTCCAGGACCGGCTCGACCTGCGCACCGTGGTGGGCAGCGCCACCTTCCCCAACGTGCTGTTGCGGGCCGGCGCCGAGGATGCCGACATGATCATCGCGGTGACGGACTCGGACGAGGCGAACATGATCGCCTGCCAGGTCTGCCACACGCTGTTTCACACCCCGACCAAGATCGCCCGCGTCCGCGCCCTGGAATATCTCAGCTGTCCGCAGCTGTTCACCCCGGACGCGCTGCCCATCGACGTGCTGATCAGTCCGGAGCAGCTGGTCACCCAGTACATCAAGCGCCTCATCGAGCATCCCGGCGCACTGCAGGTGCTGGACTTCGCCAGCGGGCGGGTGCGACTGGTGGCGGTGCGTGCCTACCACGGGGGACCGCTGGTGGGCCATGAGCTGCGTACCCTGGGCGAGCACATGCCCGGCATCCACGCCCGCGTGGCCGCCATTTTCCGGCGCGGCAAGGCCATCATCCCGGAAGGTGACACCATCATCGAGTCGGGCGACGAGGTGTTCTTCGTCGCCGCGCGGAAGAACATCCGCGCCGTGATGAGCGAGCTGCGCCGGCTGGAGAAGCCCGTCAAGCGCATCGTCATCGCCGGCGGCGGCAACATCGGCAACCGCCTGGCCCAGGCCCTGGAGGGGCGCCACCAGATCAAGATCATCGAGCGCAACGGCGATCGTTGCCGGCGCATCGCCGAGGACCTGAAGAAGACCATCGTGCTGCGCGGCGACGCCGCCGACGAGGACCTGCTGCTGGAGGAGAACATCGAGAACACCGATGTCTTCTGCGGCCTGACCAACGACGACGAGGCCAACATCCTCTCCTCCATGCTGGCCAAGCGGCTCGGCGCACGCATGACCATGTCGCTGATCAACCGCCCGGCGTATGTCGACCTGGTGCAGTCCAGCGGCGATATCGACGTGGCGATCTCCCCGCAGCAGGCCACCATCGGCAGCCTTCTCGCACACATCCGGCGTGGCGACGTAGTCAACGTCTACTCCCTGCGCCGGGGCGCCGCGGAGGCCATCGAGGCCATTGCCCACGGCGACCCGGGCAGCTCCAGGGTGGTCGGGCGGCGCATCGACGAGATCCGCCTGCCCCGGGGCGCGACCATCGGCGCCATCGTCCGCGGCGACGAGGTTCTCATGGCGCACCATGACACCGTCATTCAGCCGGAGGATCACGTGATCCTGTTCCTGGTGGACAAGAGCCGCATCGACGAGGTGGAACGGCTCTTTCAGGTGGGCGTCACGTTCCTGTGAGGCGGCCTATCCTCATGGTGCTCGCGGGCTGCAACCATGCACTTTGACGCGGTCCAGCGCATATTCGGCGTGCTGTTGATGCTGTTCAGCGTCACCATGCTGCCGCCGGCGCTGATCTCGCTGATCGCCGCCGATGGCGCGCTGATTCCGTTCCTCATCGGTTTCGGCGTGATCCTGGGTATCGGCCTGGTGCTGTGGCTGCCGGTCCACAACACCAAGCGCGAGCTGCGTACCCGCGACGGCTTCTTCATCGTCTCCATGTTCTGGGTGGTGCTGAGCCTGGCGGGTGCCCTGCCGCTGGCGTTGTCCGAGGATCCCCATCTCCCCATCGTCGACGCGGTGTTCGAGAGTGTCTCGGGCCTTACCACCACCGGTGCGACGGTAATCGTCGGCATCGACGAGCTGCCGCTGTCGATCCGCTACTACCGCCAGCAGCTGCAATGGCTCGGCGGCATGGGCATCATCGTGCTGGCGGTGGCCATCCTGCCCATGCTCGGCATCGGCGGCATGCAGCTCTACCGGGCCGAGATGCCGGGTCCGGTCAAGGACAAGCTCACCCCGCGCATCGCCGAGACGGCCAAGGCGCTCTGGTACATCTACCTGGGATTGACGGTGCTCTGCGCCATCGCCTACTGGATCGCCGGCATGAGCGCGTTCGACGCCATCGCCCACAGCTTCAGCACCGTTTCCACCGCGGGGTTTTCCACCTACGACGCCAGCATCGGGCACTTCGACAGCCCGTTGATCGAGATGATCGCCGCGGCGTTCATGCTCGCCGGCGGCGTGAATTTCTCCCTGCACTTCATGGCCTTCCGCCGGGGCACGATCCGGCCCTACCTGGAGGACCCGGAGTGGCGGTTCTACGTCGGCGTGGTGGCCACGGTGGTGGGTGCCACGGCACTGGCGCTGGTGATCCAGGGCAGCGGCTACGCCTCCCAGCTGGGCGTGGCCGAGGCCCTGCGTCACGGCGTATTCCAGGTGATCTCCTTCATGACCACCTCCGGCTTCACCACCGCGCAGTACACCGAGTGGCCCACCTTCGTGCCCGTGCTGCTGATCTTCCTGAGCTTCCTCGGCGGGTGCGCGAGCTCCACTTCAGGCGGGATCAAGAACATCCGCTTCCTGCTGCTGTTCAAGCAGGGCTCCCGGGAGATCATGCGGCTGATCCATCCCCAGGCAACCATCCCCATCAAGGTGGGGGAAAGGCCCGTCCACGAGCGGGTGATCGATTCCGTCTGGGGCTTCTTCGCCACCTACATGGCGGTGTTCGCCGTCATCATGCTCTCGTTGATGGCCATGGGGCTGGACCAGGTCACGGCCTTCTCCGCCGTTGCGGCGACCCTGAACAACCTGGGTCCGGGGCTGGGCGAGGTGGCCAGCAACTTCGCGACCGTGCCGGACACCCCCAAGTGGCTGCTCTCCCTGGCCATGATCATGGGCCGGCTGGAGATCTTCACGTTGCTGGTGCTGATGACCCCGGCGTTCTGGCGGCGGTAAGGCGTTTTTTAGCCACAGATGAATGCCGATAAACACGGATGGTTGGCGGGTCGCTGCACCCGCGTTGCCCAGCCATGGCGCCGTGGGAGCGGCGACCTCGCCGCGATTGAACCGGGTGGTTTCGGCCCCTGAGGGAGCGCCGCAAGGCGCGATGGTTTGCCGCGGTGGCTAGGTTGATCGTGGCTTGCGCCGCTCCTACAGGTACCGGGACTCCACGAACGCGCAGGCGCGGCCATGGCCGGGAAAGGGGGTCAGCGCCGCATCAGACCGGTCGCGGCGAGGTCGCCGCTCCCACCGTGACATGGGCTGATGTCTCAGCCGATCCTGAACAATCCGTGTTCATCTGTGTCCATCTGTGGCTGAACCTAAACCAGCGACTTGACGATGCCGCCCTCCACCCGCAGCGAGGCGCCGTTGGTGGCCGAGGCGGCCGGGCTGCAGACGTAGCCGATCATGTTGGCGACCTCTTCCGGGGACGCCAGGCGGCGGATCAGGGAAGTCGGCCGGCCGTTGGCGATGAAGGCGCGTTCCACGTCCGCGATGGACTGCCCGGAGCACTCCGCCTGGGCCTCGATGATGGCGCTGACGCCGCGGGAGCGCGTCGGCCCGGGCAGAACCGCGTTGCAGGTGACGCTGGTTCCGGCGGTGAGCTCGGCAACGCCGCGGGCGATGGCCATGTCCGCGGTCTTGGTCATGCCGTAGTGGATCATTTCCGGCGGGATATGGATTCCGGACTCGCTGGAGACGAACACGATCCGGCCCCAGTCACGCTCGAGCATCCCTTTGAGATAGTGCCGCGTGAGCCGGACGCCGCTCATCACATTGGTGTCGAAAAAGCGCTGCCAGTCGGCGTCCGTGATGTCCTCGAACGGGGTCAGCTCGAAGATGCCGACGTTGTTGACCAGGATATCCACTTCGGGCAGCCGCTGGGTGACTTTTGCCGTCCCGTCGGCGGTGGCCAGGTCGGCGGCGATGCCGTCCACCTCCGCGCCGGGCATGTCGGCGCGCAGGGCATCCACGGCCTCATCGACACCGCTCTGGTGCCGCCCGGTAATGGATACGGCCGCGCCCATGGCGGCGAGCTGGCTGGCGGCGGCGTAGCCGATGCCAGCGGTGGAACCGGTAACGAGTGCGCGCTTGGTGCTTAGATCGAGGTCCATGTACTGCTCCCGGGAACGGTTACGGTTGGGGATGCCGGCCGGGCCGTAGCGCATGCAGCATCGACCCGCCGGCCGGCTCAATCACCGCGCACGGCGGCGATAGTGCTGGGTTGGGGCGCAACGCCCGGAAGTACAAGCCGCGTATCGTGCCTGTCCGGCGCAGAGGCCGGGATACCGCGCGGGCCGCTACTCGATGGTCAGCTCGCCGGATCCCGGCAACCGGGTGACCAGATCCTTGCCCATCAGCTTCGAGGGCGTGTAATAGCCGCCCGGTGCGTCGGTCTCCATCAGGTGACGGGCCACCATGACCGCGCCGTGCAGAGTGACTGTGTAGCCGTTGGCGGTGCGGATGCGGGCAACCTTTCGCTCGCCGCTGGCGTTTACCGCCTCGCCCCAGACATGGGTCGGCTGCTTCTCACGTTTCTCGGCGCTGGGCCCGCGCACCTTCTTCTCCACCTGGGCCTTGAGAAAGCCCTGCACCACGCCGAGACCCAGCAGCGGGCGCACCCAGTTAAGCCGGCGGATGCGCCGGATGGCGCCGGGCGAGGAGGGAATGTAGACCTCGATGTTGGGGATGCCCGTGGTGTAGTAGGCCGTCGAGACGTCGCCCCAGGGGATGGTCATGGCGGTCTTGGAACCGTCGCCGAAATCGATCTCGCGCATGCCGCTGGCCAGGGGCACCGTCACGATTCGTCCGTCGCGGCGGACCTTGCCGCCGTCGGCCATGCCTTCCACGGAGGTCTTGGCCGTGCCCGGGGAAAAGCCGGAGCGGGAGTCGAAGCCCAGCGTGAGATGGGTGGCGTCCGGCAGGGCTTCCTTGAGACAGGCGGCGACGCAGTCGGTGGGAATGACGTCGAAACCGACACCGGGGCAGAGTATGACCCCGGCGGCCCGCGCCTGGTCGTCGAGGGCGTGCGCGTGCTCGAATACGCCGATCTCGCCGGTGATGTCGCAGTAATGGGTGCCCGCCTTGATGCAGGCGGTCATCATGGGGGGCGCGGTGGCCGAAAACGGCCCGGCGGCGTGCACGACGACGGCCATATCGGCGATGTGCTCGGCGACGGCCTCGGGGCTGTCCAGGGCGAATGCGCGGAACTCGAAGCCCAGCTCCCGGGCCAGCGGCGCGATCTTGCCCTCGCTGCGCCCCGCCAGCACGGGGGTCAGCCCTTCTTCCTTCGCCTGCCGCGCGATGAGCTCGCCGGTGTAGCCGTTGGCCCCGTAGATCATCCATTGCCTGGCGGTCATGTCTGCTCCCTGTTCGTTCTGATTGTCTTCGTGGTTGTGGCCGAGACTTCCCGATCGAGCGAACGCTCGCTCGATATTGACCGTGCCAAGGGTGCCCCCTATATTGCCGCGATGACAACTCTAGTGCTTATCCGACACGGTCAGGCCTCTTTCGGGTCTGACAACTATGACCAGCTCTCGGACCTGGGCCACCGCCAGTCCCGCATTACCGGGGAGCACCTGGCCGGGCTCGGGCGTCTGCCCGACGTGATGATCTCCGGCGAGCTGGAGCGCCAGAAGGACACCGCGATCGGTGCTCAGGGTCAGTGGGACGGCCACGATGCCGATCTGGAGATCGCCGACGCCTTCAACGAGTACGATGCCGACGGCCTGTTCAAGGCGTATCTGCCGGCAGCACTGCGGGAGGACGCCGAGCTGGCCGAGGCCGGCCAGCGGCTATTCCAGGACCGGCGCCTTTTCCAGCGCGCCTTCAGCCGAATCGTTCGCGCCTGGCTGAGCGAGGAGCCCCATGATGCCGGTGACGTGGAGGGCTGGTCCGCATTCCGGGGCCGCGTGCAGGACGGTCTGGAGCGGCTGCGCTCGAACTACGACCGGGACGCGCGCATTGCCCTGTTCACCTCCGGCGGCCCCATCGCGGTGGCCGTGGGCGAGGCCCTGGGCCTGTCCCCGTCGGCGACCATCGAGCTGAACTGGGTGCTGTTCAACGCTTCCATCACCGAGCTCCGTTCGACGAAGACCGGCTGGCGGCTGATGGGCTTCAACAACGTCACCCACCTGGAGCTGGTCGGCGAGCCGGGGCTGGTGACGAGCCGCTGATGACCAGCCTGCTCGCCGACGACCCTCGCGTGGAGCGGCCTTTCTGCCGGCATCTCGAGGAGGGCCTGCAGTCGCTGTGCCGGGACATGTTCCGCGAAGGCATGCCCGGCGTGCGCGTCCAGAAGGAGGACGTGGCGGTCGGCAATCTGCTGCGGATCGTCGAGGCTACCCTGGCGGTATCCAACGAAAAGGGCTTCGCGGCCATGAGCCTGCGGGACCTGGCCGGCCGTACCGGGCTGTCCATGGGCGGCATCTACGCCTACATCGCCGGCAAGGACGACCTGGTGGCGCTGATCCAGACCCTGGGCGGCCGGCTCACACGCCGTGTCATGGCCGAGGCGCTGGAGCCGGTCCACTCGCCGGTGCCGCGCCTGCGCGCGGCCATCCGTACGCACCTGCGCCTGAGCGAGGCCTTGCGGCCCTGGTTCTTCTTCGCGTACATGGAGTCCCGGTTGCTGCCGGCCGAGCTGCGGGCCCAGGCCATCAACATGGAGCGGGACACCGAGGCCGTGTTCGCGGGGATCGTTGGCGAGGGCCAGGCCCAGGGCGTGTTCCGGGACCTGGACGCGGACATCGCCGCCGGTTTCATCAAGGCCCTGGTGCAGGACTGGTATCTGAAGCACGGCAAGCACGCCGAGCGCGGCCTCCGTGTCGACGACTACGCCGATCACGTGGAGGCGCTGGCGTTGCGCTTTCTGGAGGAGAACCGATGAGCGAGATCGATCAGGCGACGGGCATCCGCGCTGGCGAGGAGCTGGATGCCGACGCCCTGAAGGCCTACTTTCACGAGCACGTGCCGGAGCTGGACGGGCAGCTGGAGATCGCCCAGTTTCCCGGTGGCGCGTCGAACCTCACCTACCAGATTACCGTCGACGGCAGGGACTACGTTCTGCGCCGCCCGCCTTTCGGCAGCAAGGTGCGTTCGGCCCACGACATGGGCCGGGAATATAATGTACTGAGCCGGCTGCAGCCCGTATTCCCTTACGCGCCGCGCCCCATCGTCCACTGCACGGACGAGAGCGTCATCGGCGCGGAGTTCTACGTCATGGAGCGTATCCGGGGGCTGATCATCCGCAAGGATCTGCCCGCTGGCATGAGCCTTTCGCCGGACGAGGCCCGGCAGTTGTGCGAGTCGCTGCTGGACGTGCAGGCCGAGCTGCATGGTATCGATCTGGACAAGGCCGGCATGCATGATTTCGGCAAGCCCGCCGGCTACGTGGCCCGGCAGGTCAACGGCTGGAGCGAGCGCTATCGCGCCGCGAAGACCGGCGACGTGCCCGACTGCGAGCCGGTGATGGCCTGGTTGCAGGAGAAGATGCCCGCCGACAAGCCGGAGCGGGCGGCGGTCATCCACAACGACTACAAGTTCGACAACGTGGTGCTGGACCCGGACAACCCGTTCCGCGTCATCGGCGTGCTGGACTGGGAGATGGCCACCGTGGGAGATCCGGTGATGGATCTCGGCTGCACCCTGGGCTACTGGGTGGAGAAGGACGACCCGGAGCCCATGCAGCAGATCCGGCGCATGCCCACCAACCTGGACGGGATGCCCTCACGCCGCGAGCTGGTGGAGCGCTACCAGGAGAAGACCGGCTTCCAGGTGGACGACTTCGACTTCTACCACGTCTTCGGCATGTTCCGGCTTGCGGTCATCGCCCAGCAGATCTACCGGCGCTACGTCGACGGCAAGACCCAGGACAGGCGATTCGCCAGCCTGGGAATGGTGGTGCAGGTATTGAACGGTGCCTGCGAACGGGTCATCGACCGCTCAGCGCTCTAACGAGGTTCATTGTCTGGGCGCGAATGAACGCGAAATGCGCTAGAGAGGCGTATTTGAACAAACCGCCCGGGTCGCGGAGGATTGCCCGGGCTCGTGAGGACCGTGTCCATCCCGCGTCAATTGCACGGTTCGCGGTGGACGCGGATCGAAGTGGAGTAGACAACCGTGACAAAGCTCTACTGGGAAGACTTTCAGGTCGGCGACGTACGCGAGTACGGCGGCCACGAGGTGACCGAGGAAGAGATCATCCGTTTCGGGAAGGAGTTCGACCCGCAGCCGTTTCACGTCGACGAGGACGCCGCGGCCAGGAGCCCCTTCGGCGGGCTGGTTGCCAGCGGCTGGCAGACCGCCGGTTTCTTCATGCGCATGCTGGTGGACAACGCCCTGAAGGGCGCGCAGTCGATGGGTTCGCCCGGCGTCGAGTGGTTGCGATGGCGCAAGCCAGTCCGGCCCGGTGACACGCTGCACGTGCGCCAGGTGGTGGTGGACAAGAAGCCGTCGAGGAACCACGCCAACATGGGGCACGTGAAGAACCACTTCGAGATCCTGAACCAGGATCACGAGGTGGTCATGGAGATGGAGTCCTACGGCATGTTCCTGCGCCGGCCGGATGGGGAGACGGAGGCATGAAGTACTTCGAGGATATCGAGATCGGCGATCTGGCCGAGTACGGCCCCCTGGACGTCACGGCCGAGGACATCAAGCGCTTCGCCGCGGAGTACGACCCCCAGCCCTTCCACCTGGACGAGGAGGCCGGCAAGGCCACGCACTTTGGCGGCCTGGCCGCCTCCGGCTGGCACACGGCCGCCATGACCATGAAGCTGCTGATTGCCGGCGACGGCGGCGAGCACGTGGCGAGCCTCGGCTCCCCCGGTTTCGACGACCTGCGCTGGCGCCGCCCGGTGCGCCCCGGCGACCGGCTGCGGGTGACCTCCGAGGCCATCGACAAGAAGCCTTCGGAATCGCGCCCCGACATGGGCGTGGTGCGCTTTCAGGTGAACACGCTCAACCAGGACGACGAGGTGGTGATGAGCGTGATCACCATCGCCATGATCGCCCGCCGTGAGGCGGCCTGAACCATCTGTTTAGCCGCGAATGAACGCGAATGGAAGCGAAATGTAATCAAGGGCGGCACGAGCGTGTTGCTGCAGGTTGCACTTCGCGGCTCATGAACCAGTCAAGGCTGGGGCTGAGACGCCCAGTTGGAGGAGATGCCATGAACCTGTCCGATCCCAAGCCCATCGACGTGGAGCGCGGCCATTTCACCTACCGCGAGGGCGGCGATCCCAACGGCAAGCCGGTGGTGATGATCCACGGCTGGCCGGAGAGCTCCTATTGCTGGGAGCACGTGACCGGCTATCTCAAGCCGGGGCTGCGGGTCATTGCCCCGGACCTGCGCGGTCTGGGTGACAGCGAGCGCACCGAGGGCCTGGAGCATTACCGCAAGGCGGAGCTGGCCAAGGACGTCATCCAGATGCTGGATGCCCTGGGGATCGGCGAGTTCCAGCTCATCGGCCACGACTGGGGCGGCATCGTCGCCCAGGAAGTGGCGCTGGCGGTGCCCGAGCGCGTGACGCGCATGATCATCATGAACATCGCCATCATCAACAACCTCAAGGGCAACCAGGAGGTCATCGAGAAGGTCCGCCAGTCCGGCAGCCCGCACTACTGGTACCAGCACTTCCAGCAGGCCCCGGGGCTGGCCGAGGCCATGATCCCCGGCTCCGAGGAGGCCTGGCTGGGGTATTTCCTGCGCAGCTGGAACAAGGGTGGCTTTCCCGAGGACGCCTTCCGGGAATACGTACGCTTCTACCAGATCCCCGGCACGCCCGGCGCCGGCGCCAACTACTATCGCGCCTTCCGCGACGACGCCAGGCGCTGGGCCACCCTCGGCGGCCACGTCTGGCCCATGCCCAGCCTCTATATCTACGGCAACAAGGACGTGGTCATCATCCCCGAGTACCTGAACCGCATCGAGGAATGCTTCGAGGACATTCGCGTGGAGCAGGTGGAGGCCGGCCACTTCCTGCAGGAGGAACGGCCCGAGGAAGTGGCGGGACACATGAACGGGTTTCTGGAGAATTGACGTCCGAACGATCATGGGTCGACCCAAAAAACGTTGTTGTAATATGGCTTTGCTTGTAGCCGACCCATGTTTCGCTATAATCGGGTTTCAGGCGCTCAAACGAATACACGAGATGCGCCTTAGCACGGAAGACGAAAGACCAGGGAGACGGATCGGTTCCTTCCTATCTCCTTATGCGCCCTGCCGGGCGTCGTGAGATTGCCGATGCAGCATTTCTGAGTGTATTCGACTCAGCGGTTCTAAGTTGCACATTTTTGGAGACGCGCACATGGATGAAGCGCGAGTGTCGACGGCGCACTTTGCCGACAGTGAAGTTCGTCTCGCTAGTCATGGCGGATCCTGCCATGCAGGGAAGCGGCATGGGGTCGGGACGTTTGCCCGGACAATCCTGGTCGTATTCCTTGCAACTCCTGTTATTTCCCATGCCTACGATATCGGCTGGAACGGCTACGTGTACGAGTCCCCGGACGACTCACCTGGGGCGGCGGGTCGTATCTCGGGAAGTAGACACGAGGAAGGTTTCAATACCATCCAGCAAGCATGTGACTGGATGGGTCAATTTTTGAATCTTGATAACTGGACTGCGCCAGTCGTCCATTCAAGTTGGTCGCTTTCCTTGGAAGGCGGCCAAGGCGACGGATGGTGCAGCAGCATCAAGCGTGAAAAGGGCAAGACCTTCTACCTGCGGATACGGGCGAAGGGATGGGACGTCAAATACTACTTCGTATACGAACCATTGACCGGCGGACCGCCCGATGTCTGTGGTGGAACGAACCCGATCAACCTCGCTAACGGCAACAAATATCAACGCGAGGTGGATTTCATAGACCCAATAGGCCGTTTGAGCTACGTGCGCCACTACAACTCGGCGGAAGGCATCGATCAGCGCAACGGCTGGACCCATAGCTTCGGCCAGTACATGGAAAGGGTCTACACGGTAGCGCCTCTTAATGTGCCGAACCAGGAAGAGCTGGGTGTACGCCATACGGGTAGGGGCGTACGGGTCGGCCCTTACGGAACAGCGGCGGAAGCATGCGAGGCCGGCCTCGATCGGGTACAGGCCGCGGCGGGTTCGGGGATTGAGGAGAATTGGGATTCCCAATGGCAGGCTGGGTCTGTCACCTGCAGGGTTGTCACCGGTGGTGGCAAAGCCGTGGCCGCGGCTGGTATCGGAGCATCCGATACGCCGCCGCCGCCGTTACGCCGGTACGAGGTGTTGGCGCACAGGCCAAACGGCAGAGTCATTCGATTCAGGGAGGAGGGTGACGATGACTGGCGCGCCCATGACGGGAGCGCTGACTACTCGGTCGACGTTGACCAGAGCCGTGGACGGTGGTCCTACATACTGACAGGGCCGGACGACCGGAAAGAGCACTACAACCGTAAGGGTTGGCTCGTGGACATAACCTGGCCCGGCGGATACGCGATCGAGATTGACTACAGTAGCGGCCGGCTCAAAACCGCGACAGGCACTTTTGGTCGAACCCTGCAGTTCGATTCGCGAACACGCGGCGTCAGCGGCGTTACCTTTCCCGACGGACGCAATACGAAGTACAGGCTCATGTCTCAGGGAAACATCGGGCATGTCGAGCGGAACGACGGCTCGATACGGGAGTACCACTATGAAGACGCTAATCGTCCGGGTCTTCTGACCGGCATTACTGACGAAAAACAAAGGCGTTATTCGACCTGGACATACGACGCCGAAGGTCGGGCTACGTCCTCCAAACATGCCGGCGAACGTGATAGGCATGCTTTAGCGTACAACGATGATGGGTCTGTAACGGTCACCAACTCGCTGGGGAAGCAGGTGACCTACCGCTTCAATCCCGTACATGGGACGCCACGTCTCACCCAGGCCGAGGGTCATCCCACGGCGCACTGTGCAGCGGCGAATCAGTCATACACGTATACCCCCGAGGGCTGGATTGCCTCAAAGACGGACTGGAACGGCAACACCACCACGTATGACTACAACGAACGGGGCCTGGTAATCCGCAAGGTGGAGGCGGCGGGCACACCAGAGCAGCGGGTAACCACCCAGACCTGGCACGCCGAGTACCGGCTGCCGAATGTAGTTACCGAGCCGAATCGGGTGCTCGATCACGACTACGATGAGCAAGGGCGGCTGATCGCCCGCGAGGTACGCGAGCGGCCGTAACCCATCCAGGGAAGGAGAGAACAACATGGGCACGCAACGGGATCGCCGCGTGTGGTGCATGCTGGCCACGGCGCTGACCGCCGGGCTGCTTGTAGCCGCCACCGCCGCTGCTGGACGCACCTGGCGCTATACGTACACGGACCTCGGCCAGGTCCGAACCGTCGACGGCCCACGCGTCGACGTCCAGGACGTTACAACCTATGACTATGATGCCTCGGGCAACCGCATCCGCGTAACCAACGCACTGGATCAGGTCACCGAGATTCCGGAACACGATGCCGCCGGGCGACCGTTACGCATTGTTGATCCGAACGGTGTGGTCACGACCCTCACCTACGACGCCCGTGGGCAACTGGAGACCTACACGTTGGCCGGGGCGACCACCACCTTTGCCTACGATGGCGTTCGCCAGCTCACCAGTGTCCAGCTGCCCAACGGCGAGCGGGTGCGCTATGAGTACGATGGCGCGCACCGGTTGGTGGCCATGGAGGACGGCGCCGGCAATCGCATCGAATACACCCTGGACGATGCTGGCAATCGTACCGAGGAACGCCACTACGATGCAGCGGGACAGCTGGCCTACACCCACACGCTGGTCTACGATGCCCTCTCGCGGCTGATCCAGAGAATTGGCGCGGAGGGCGAGACCACCGACTACGATCACGACCCCAACGGCAACCGCATCGAAAAGGTCGATGCCAACGCCAACCCCGCGACTTACGCCTTTGACGCGCTGGACCGGCTGGTGCAAGAGACCGACGCCGCCCAAGCCCAGACCCAGGTGGACTACAACGCCCAGGACCAGGTGACCGACGTCATCGACGCCCGGCAGAACACCACCACCTACGACTACGACGGCCTGGGCAACCGCACCGCCGTGCACGGCCCGGACAGCGGCACCACCACCTATGACCACGATGCCGCCGGCAACGTCATCCGCCGCACGGACGCCAACGCCGTGGTCACCGAGTACAGCTACGATGCGCTCAACCGGCTGACCCAGATCCACTACCCGTCGAGCCCCAGCCACGACGTCAGCTACACCTACGACGAGACCGAAGTGGCCCACGGCATCGGCCGGCTCACCCGAGTGGAGACCAACTACATCACCACCCGCTATAGCTACACCGCGCAGGGACAGGTCGACACCGTCACCCGCACCATCAGCGGTGTGGACTATCAGCTCGACTACAGCTACGACGCCGCCGGACGGCTGACCAGCCTCACCTACCCCAGCGGCCGCGGCGTCATGTACGTCTACAACGATGTCAGGCGCGTCGAGCGCGTCATCGGCCTGGTTGGCGGTGCCCCGCAGCTACTGGCGAGCAACATCACCTACCAGCCGTTCGGCGCCCGGCGGGGGCTCGCCTTCGGCAACGGCCTCACCGAGACGCGCAGCTACGACCTGGACGGCCGCATGGACAGCGTCAACCTGGGCAGCGTGCACGGGCGGGACTACACCTACGACCCGGTGGGCAACATCGACGCCATTGACGACCTCGTCGACCCCGATGACAGCGTCGACTACGACTACAGCGTCGTCGACCGGTTGACCAGCGCCGCACCGGTGGAAGGCACCGTCCACGGCTTCAACTACGACCTGCTCGGCAACCGGCTAAGCCATACCCGAGACACCGATGCCGAGTCGCTGACCTACGCCACCGACAGCAACCGCCTGTCGACCCGTGACGGTGCCGTCTACACCCACGACGCTGCCGGCAACATCACCGCCGACGGGCAGTACACGTATACGTACACGCCCGGCAATCGCCTTCACCAGGTGCTCGACGGGGGCACGGTGATCGCCACCTATACGTACAACGCCCAGGGCCAGCGGGTGAAGAAGGTCACCGCCGCCGGCACTACGCTGTACGTCTACGGCCCGGGCGGCAAGTTGCTCGGCGAGTACGACGAAACCGGTGCGCTGATCCGCGAGTACGTGCACCTCAACGGCAAGCCCCTGGCGCAGATCGATGCCACCGGCTCAGGCGAGCGCATCACCTACGTGCACACGGATCATCTGGGCACGCCGCGGGTGGGCACAAACAGTGCCGGGACCGTGGTGTGGCGTTGGGAGAATGATTCGCCTTTCGGGGCGAATGGGGCGGACGGGGACCCGGATGGGGATGGGCAGGTTGTGGCGGTTAACTTGCGGTTTCCGGGGCAGTACTACGACTCGGAGAGTGGGCTGCATTATAACTACTATCGGTATTACGATCCCAGTACCGGGCGGTATCTGACTTCCGATCCCATCGGGCTTGATGGTGGGTTGAATACGTATGCCTACGTCGACGGGAACCCCGTTAACTTTGCTGATCCGCTCGGGCTTGAGGCCGTTAACGTATTTGTTTGCACAACAGCGCTCGGTGCTTGGGGGACGTTTGCGACGTTACGGGAAGTCGGTGATTTTGCTGGCTCAATTGACGGTTTAAGAGATCAGCTAAGTAGGGTAAATGATGCGATAGACGATTGCCTTGATGATGACATTCAGCGGATGGGTGAGCTAATGGAAATGAGGGATAGACTCCGTCGCCAGATAAGTGAGGCAAGTGCGGATTACGTGTCAAATCAAGCATGGACGGCGGTAGCGGGTATAACAGGCGCGCTAACTAGTGCTGGCTGTGCAGCCCTATTCGCGCTTCCAGGCTTGTAGAGTAATTATTACGAGGATGCCATGGTTAGTGCGTTATTTTGGCGATCTCTAAAGATATACGTTCTTTTCGTCGCGCTTTTTGGAATGGCCGGTCTTGTTCTGGGAGATTTAGTTGTTGATGAGGTCTTCATTCTGGAATATCAGGCACCGCTGATATTTGCGTATTTGCTATTTTTCATAGGTTCGCCTTTGCTTATTGCCATAGGGTGGCTTGGGGCTATTCTGCTGGTGACCGGCCACCTTCCGAAAGCCATTAAGAGCCACGGTGGTTCCGGAACCCCGCTCAGACCTAGAACGTTAGGTGCAGCAGTCTTCGCAACGGCGGCAGGGGGGCTTCTGGCAGCTGTGTACTTTATCGTACACCTCTTCAGGGTGTCAGCTGTATTTTTATTCTAGAAGGGGAAACTCCTAGTTTGAGCGCAAAGATGGGCCGGCTACGACTACAATAAAAATACGGGATAGCGGTGTCATAGATACCGGGTCGAGCCTTAAATTCGGCAACGCCGAGGTCGGCCTTTAGATAGTTTCCGATACACCTCATCAGCCAATGCTATGAGGGAGGACGGGAAAGCGCCATGGCGAGGCTGTTGCGGATTGAAAGTTTTAGGGCGTTGTATCACGTCTGGGCCAACTCGCGTAGCTAGCGTAACAATAGCACTGAACATGTTTTCTATCGACTCGCGAGATGGTCCGCAATACACAATGAGGCTTCCAGAATTGAGCTTCAGTGTTGCCTTTTGCTCTGGCGAGGCTTGAAGAAAAGGTATGCAGTTTCGAGGGAGAGAAAGAAACTCTTCCTCGATTGCCCGATTCTTATTCTATAATGTTTCGTTCCTTAGGAGCGCAGTACAGCGTAGATGGAATTGTTTGTATGGTATTTGGTGCCGGCGTCGGGCTGCCTTTTGACCCGCAGTGGGATGTTGAGCCCCATTAGTGTAGAGGATTTTCTGGTGCTGCTTGAGATGATCTTTTGGTTCCTGACTGTTTTGTTTATTTTGGCCGGCGTGGGCTACGTGTACTGCGCTCTGAGTGCCATTTCTTATGCTAAGACCGGTAAAGCGTGGGTGATCTGGATACCGCTATGGCTTTTTATGCCTTCCTTCTTTGAAGAGCGTGGGAATCGCTATCGAGTCGGGGCTCTAAAGGTTGCGTTCCTGATGGGGGTTGATGTGGGAATAATTGCGATTCTAGGAAGTTATCTCTATTGAGTCCGGTCTGAGGGCGATTCCGAAAATGCTTGGGCACCTTTTTTGCGAATATAGATGGGTGTAAAAGTCTGGCAAATACCCGGCAGCCAGGGTCTCCAGCAGCTTCGATGATGCCAATGGGTCTGTGGCGGGTTCAGCGTCTTTCGGAATCGCCGCGAGCCGCGGCAGCGAGGGTCAGGGGGCAGCTCTCAGGGGCAGGGTGAGCTGCCCCGGGGGCCCGGCGACGCCCTAGGCAACCGGACCTGGTACAGGGAAGGCGGCGCGGCGGAGACGCGGACCTACGCCACCGACAGCAACCGCCTGTCGACCCGTGACGGTGCCGTCTACACCCACGACGCTGCCGGCAACATCACCGCCGACGGGCAGTACACGTATACGTACACGCCCGGCAATCGCCTTCACCAGGTGCTCGACGGGGGCACGGTGATCGCCACCTATACGTACAACGCCCAGGGCCAGCGGGTGAAGAAGGTCACCGCCGCCGGCACCGTGATCTACGTCTACGGCCCGGGCGGCAAGCTGCTGGGCGAGTACGATGACAGTGGTGCGCTGATCCGCGAGTACGTGCACCTCAATGGGAAGCCCCTGGCGCAGATTGACGCCACCGGCTCGGGGGAGCGCATCACCTACCTGCACACGGATCATCTGGGCACGCCGCGGGTGGGCACGGACAGTACCGGGACCGTGGTCTGGCGTTGGGAGAATGATTCGCCGTTTGGGGGGAACGCGGCGGACGGGGACCCGGATGGGGATGGGCAGGTTGTGGTGGTTAACTTGCGGTTTCCGGGGCAGTACTACGACTCGGAGAGTGGGCTGCATTATAACTACTTTCGGTATTACGATCCCAGTACCGGGCGGTATCTGACTTCTGACCCCTTAGGACTGGAAGGTGGGCTGAATACCTTCAACTATGTTCGCAGCAATCCATTGTCGCGCTTCGATCCTCGAGGGCTTGCTATTTGGGAGGTTGTAGACGCATTCGAAATAGGGATGGTCGCAGGAATCGGCGCAAAGTTTGCCATATACACTCTTGAGTCACCGTGCAACAGCGAAGGGAAGAAATATATGATCACTGTTTATGCAGTAGGTCCATCTGCAGGATTGGGGCTGAACTGTAGAGCATGCTTTACGGCTCCTCCATCAGTTCCTTTAGGGGGACAGTTTAATGATCATCACGACCAACCAAACCCTGGCGCGTTCGACGGGCCATACCTTTCAGTTGGGACATCTGCGCAAGAGCTTGGAGCAGGCGGAGTGTACGGGGATACTGTCCTCGGAAATGCGACGAACTTGCGTGATTTCACTCCTGCTCTAGGCATGGGTACCTTTGGTGCGGAATTATCCGGAACCATGGGAACGTCCACTGTAATGGACATTGACGTTGAAGAGTGTGGGTGCGCTAAGTAGAAGCCTCGTTAAGATGCTGACCAATAATGTAAAAATGTTGCTAAGAATAGGTCTTTATTCGTTCGGGCTGTCTATCTGCATATTCATCGCTGCAGCCACTATTTGGCCATACCTCAGTGGTTGGCACGCAGGCTTTGGGCCGGCCATCGCCAGACGTGTCTTCTTGGTCGTCTTCGTGGCTACATTCGCAACACTTTTAGGCCTAAATCTGATGCGTAATAGAAAGCGAAAAGAGTAGAACCGATAACGGGAACGCGGAAACGGGTAAGCTTTTGCGGGGACGTGGGGTCAAATACCGTCTTGCGGAACGTACAAGTTTGGTAATTACCCGACAGTCGGGGCTCCGGCAGCGTCGATTATGCCGCTGCGTCAGCGGCGGATTCATCGTCCTTGGGGATGGTCGCAAGCCGCGCTGGAGCGTTCAGACGTGGAGCGACCCCAGGATCCCCTGCCGCGGATCATTCCAGCCGCTCCCCCGAGCCAGTCGCGCGTCGACAAGCGGACGTGGCCAACTCCTGTAGCGCCAACACACCGGTGCCGCAGGATTTCCGCGTTTACAGATCCGTATGCACCCGGAAAAGCTCCGAGTGCCCGAAGCCCTTCCGATAATCGAGAACGGAGATGATCTCCGGGTCGATGCGCATCAGGCACATGTCCTCGGATTCGCCCGCTTCGGCGAAGTCCCGGATCTGGGGAAAGCGCTCGAGCATGGCGTCGAGGACGCGCTTTTCCTCCTCGGGGTCGGTGACGATATGGGCCCGGCCCGCCAGTGACAGTCCCCGGATCTCGTTCCAGCTACTGTAGGGCAGGTTCACCGTGGCCGAGATCTTCGGGTGCCGGTGAATGTTGTGGGCCTTCTGGGAATCGCGGCCGCAGCCGAAGTAGATCACCAGACCCTGGTGGACGAAGCTGACCGTGGTCGCCTGGGGGTAGCCGTCCTCGCGAAGGGTGGCGACGGTCATGTCTTGCGCGCCGTCGAGGATCTCATGGATTTCCGCCTGCCAGGGTGCCGTCATGGTTCGTACTCCCGTCCGGTCGAGGATTTCATGCTAGCGCCATGGCGTGGGTGCGTTTTGACGACGGTCAAGCCGGCAGCACGGACCTGGCGGAAGGCGGCGACGAAGCGGGGCTGCTCTCCCCCGTCCGACCGGACGGGGGAGAGCGCCTAGGTCAGTAACGCACTGCGTAGCTCAGCGAGTAGTGACGGCCGCGGCCCGGCACGGACTGGCGGAAGTCGCCGTAGACGGTGCCGAGCGGGGTCGTGTACTCCTCGTTGAACAGGTTACCCACGCCGAAGTCCAGCGTGCCGTGGCCGACGCGCGTGCCAATCCCGAGATCCACTACGGTATAGGCGTCGGTGTCGACGCCGCCGAAGGCGGCCGCGTAGTCGTCGTGCTTGCGGGCAAAGAAGTGGTTCGCCTGCAGTCGGGCGTCCCACCGGCCGGTGGCGTATTCGGTATAGGCGGTCAGCTTGGGCGGGCTGATGCGGGTGACGGGCAGGTAATCATCCACGTCGCCGTCATCGTCAGTATCGGCCTTGCCTTCCTGCCACGAATAGCTGCCGCCGACGGTCCAGGGCAGGCTGACGCGCCAGTCGGCGGTGAGCTCGATGCCGTAGATCTCCTCCTTCTGCCGCTGGATGTTGAGATCGTTGTCGAACGTCGTGCCCAGGTCCGAGGTGTTATAGAAGGCGCTAACCGAGGCGTCGACACGGTTGAAGCTGCCGCGCCAGCCGATTTCGTAGTTATCCACCACCTGGGCCTCCGGGTCGATGGCCTCCACGTCGGAGGCCGCGCCGCTGGCGCTTGCCGAGCGCAGCACCCGGCCCACATCGGCCACCGAGAAGCCCTGGCTGAAGCTGGCGAAGAGTTCCTGGCGGTCGGTCAGGAAATACACGGCGCCCACGTTGAACACCGTCTCGTCGTAGGTCAGCTCGCCGCCCCGCAGCGTCGTCGGGTTGTTGTAGGTCTCGTTGGCGAAGGTGGGCACGTCGAGCCGAACGTTCTCGTAGCGCACGCCGCCGCGCAGCATCCAGTCGCGCGCCACCGGCCACTCCAGCTGCAGAAACGGCGCGTAGCTGAGCTGCTCGATCTCCGGCACGCTGGTGCGCCCGTCGATCAGCGACTGGGAAGTCGTGTCCTGGAGCAGGTCCAGGCCGTACACGGCGAAGATCCCGGCGGGCAGTCCGCGTTCATGGGCCACGCGCGCGCCGTACTTCTCGGAGATCAGCTCCGACTGGCCCGGCCCCGTTTCGTAGCCCTCAAACCAGGTGAACTTCGTCTGGTAGTCCTGGTAATAGAGCTGGCTGGACAGTGTGCCGCCCAGGAATTCCTCGAGCGTGTGGTCGAGGGTCAGGGACACGTCCTGGGTACCGGGATTGTCGCCCGGGGGGTCGCCACGCATGGCGTAGGCCGGATCATCCGGGTTGTCGTCCGTTACGTAGTTCGTGTCCTGGGTGATGCGATAGGCATTGGCGGCCACACGGAGGCGCTGGGTGTCGGTGAGCTGGTAGCCCACCTGCCCCTGCAGGTTGAGCTCCTTGCTGTCGGAAAGCCCTCCGCCCTGGCCGAAGGCGTCCGGGGCGATGCGCTCGCCGTCGGCGTCGAAGTAGCCGCCGGTCTCCCGAGCGCTGAGGTTGAGGGCGAAATCCGCCGGACCGCTGCCGCCTTCCACGCTCTGCGCGGCGGAGTAGCCGGATTGCCCGTGAGCCCCGGCGCTGGTGCGGTAGCGCGTATCCTCGCCGCCGCCCTTGCGGGTGATGATGTTGATGATCCCGCCCGTGGCGCCGTAGCCGTAGGTGGCCACCGAACCGCGGATGACTTCGATGCGCTCGATCGCGGAGGGATCGATGATCCGCAGATGCTTGGAGACGTCGCGCAGCGGCGTCGTCTGGGGCACGCCGTCGATGAGGATGAGCATGTCCCGGCCGCGCAGCTGCTGGCCGAAATTCGTCAGGCTCTGGGAGCTGGCGCCGAGGCCCGGCACCAGGTTGCTCAGGATCTCGCCCATGTCGTTGCTGGTGCGCGTCTGCTTCTGCAGTTCCTCGCCCTCGATCACGGTCATGGAGCCGGGAATGGAGGAAACCGGCCGGCCCTGGCTGGTGCGTGTGCCGGTGACGGTGATGGTCTCCATGGTCTGTTCGTCGTCCACTGAAGTCCCGGTTTGCGCTGCTGCCGGCAATGCGGTTCCGGAAAACACAGCGGCCACGGCAAGGGCCGTGCCCGCCGCCGTTCCGATTTTCCCCGTCTTCGTTCGTGTCGGTCGTGTCATCGTCATCTCCCCGTTGCGTGTCTCCGCCTTGCCTGTGCCCGGCATGGAGTAGAACCCTGAAAACGAGACGGCATGATAAGCATTCGTATTTGCATTTAAAAGCATTCCATGACTCTCGTGGTGCTTTTGGGGCAGTGGGCGTCACGCGCCGGCATCGCTGGCGCGCCTATCTGGAGGTTCCGTGCCTGGCACGCAGGCTGCGTTCCGTGACCGGCGAGCTTCATTCCGCCCCCACCGGAATCACCCGGAAGCCTTTCCTGGGTGTCAGTGCCGGCGCGGACCGGTACTCTGGGGTCAGCCAATCAGGGGGTGCGAGATGCCACGGAATGTCGCCGGCGACAGCCGGGAGCTGGGTCTGGAACTGGGGCTATTGGCCCTGCGGTTCTTCGCGGGTACCGAAGAGTTGCACTACGGGCTCTGGGACGGTCTGGACGTCCGGTTGGAGAATCTTCCGGCCGCGCAGAAGCAGTATACGGAGAACCTCGTCGCGCACATCCCGGATGAAGCCGGCGCGGTGCTGGACGTGGGCTGCGGTACCGGGGTGGTGGCGAGCCGGCTGTTGGAGCGCGGCCATGAAGTGGAGTGCGTGTCCCCCTCCGCCGTGCTCGCCGACCGGGCTGCCGAGCGGCTGGGATCAGCCGTGCCGATCCACCGCTGCACGTTCCAGGCGCTGGAGGTCGAGCGTCAGTTCGACGTGGTGCTGTTCAGCGAGAGCTTTCAGTACATCCCCATGGACGAATCCCTGCCACGCGCGAAGCGGCTGCTACGGCCGGGCGGCGTGATCGTCATCTGCGATTTCTTCCGCACGGACGCGCCCGGCCGGGGACCGCTCGGCGGGGGGCACCGGTATCGGGATCTGCCCGCGGCGGTCGAGGCCGCCGGTCTGCGGATCCGGCACGAGGAGGACCTGACGGACCGCATCGCCCCGTCCATGGGTCTTTTCGAGCAGTGCAGCCGTGAGCTGCTCCAGCCTGGTGCGGCGGCCGTCTCCGCCTACTCCCGCCGGCGCCATCCCTGGGTCAGCGCATTGCTCGCACGCCTGTTTCGCCGGCGACTGGCGAAATTCCAGCGCAAGTACCTCAGCGGCGAGCGCAACGAGGCGGCGTTCCGGCACTGGAAGACTTACCGGCTTCTGGTGCTGGAGCCCGGCTGACCGGCCGCCGTTCCGCACGCTATCAACTATACTGCCAAGCAGGCCGCCGGCAGCGGGTCCGGGACGCCCGGCTGCGGCCGTTTTGGCGCCTTTCCGGGCGCCGGTCTCCGAAAGTTCCGGACACGAACCAAGAACCCCACGCGGAATATCCACCGGAGGGAGGAGACAGTCATGAAACATCGACTCAAGGGTTTCATTCTGCTCGCGGGCCTTGCCATGGCCATGGGGCCCGCGGGGGCCGCGGAGTGGAACATGGCGACACCCTACCCGGACGCCACTTTCCACACCCAGAACGTCTACGAATTCGTCAAGGACATCGAGGAGGCCGCCGGCAGCGATCTATCGGTGACCGTCCATAGCGCCGGTTCGCTGGTCAAACACCCGCAGATCAAGCGGGCGGTGCAGACCGGCCAGGTCCAGATGGGCGAACTCTTCATTTCCATTCTCGGCAACGAAAACGCCATCTACGCGGTGGATTCCATCCCCTTTCTCGCCACCAGCTATGAGCAGGCCAGGGAGCTGTGGGAGGCTTCCCGGCCGCATATCGAAGGGCTGCTCGAGAAAGACGGCGTGAAACTGCTCTACGCGGTGCCCTGGCCGGCGCAGGGGCTTTATACCTCCAGGGCCGTGGACTCGGTATCGGACCTGGAGGGCCTGAAGTTCCGGGCCTACAACTCGGCGACCTCCCGCCTGGCCGAGCTGGCGGATATGCAGCCGACCCAGGTGGAGGTGCCGGAGCTGCCCCAGGCGTTCTCCACCGGCATCGTCGAGGCCATGATTACTTCCCCGTCCACCGGCGCCAATAGCAAGGCCTGGGATTTCGTGGACCGCTTCTACGACATCCAGGCCTGGATTCCGAAGAACATGGTGGTGGTCAAGCAGTCCGCGTTCGAGGCCCTGGACGCCAAGACCCAGGGCATCGTCATGACGGCCGCGCGCAAGGCCGAATCCCGGGGCTGGGAGATGAGTCAGGAAGAGGCCGAGGCGAAGAAGGCCGTGCTCAGGGAGAACGGCATGCAGGTCATCGAGCCCAGCGACGAGCTGATGCAGGGCCTGCGGGAGATCGGCGAGACCATGACCCGGGAATGGCTGGAGGAAACCGGCAAGCCCGGCGAGGACATTATCAGGACGTATCGCAAGTAATGCGCCGCATCGTTGCCGGGTGCGGACGCGTGAGCCCGCGTAGCCCATGCGCCGAGCGCTAGATGCCCTCTATGCGGGTTGCGCGGTGCTGGCGGCGATTTCGCTGGCCGCCATCGCGGTGCTGGTGCTCGCCCAGAGCGTGGGCCGGCTGATCGGCGTCGTGGTGCCGTCGGCCAACGAGCTGGCCGGCTTCTGCGTGGCCGCCTCCGCCTTCCTCGCCCTGGCGCCCACCCTGCGCCAGGGCGTGCACATACGGGTCACCCTCGTGATCGGCCAGTTGCCGGACCGCGTCCGCCACTGGCTGGAGATCTGGTGCCTGGCGGCGGCGCTCGCCATGGCCTGTTTCGCGGCGTACTGGACGGTGGACCTGGTGGTGGGTTCCTACCGTTTCGGGGACGTCTCCCCGGGCCTTTTGGTCATTCCGCTGTGGATGCCCCAGAGTGCCATGGCTCTCGGCCTCGTCGTTTTCGCCATCTGCCTGCTGGACATTCTCATAGAGCTCCTGCGGGGCCGTACCCCGGTCTACCGCCGCGCCGAGGAACCGGGGGACAGCCAGGCGTGAGCACCGTGGAGGTGGGGCTGCTGCTGGTGTTCGTCCTGTTCCTGCTCCTGGGCAGCGGCATCTGGGTGGCGCTGTCGCTGCTCGGGGTGGGGCTGATCGCCATGATGGCCTTCACGCCGGCGCCGACCGGGCTGGCCCTGGGGACGTCGTTCTGGGGCTCCATCTCCACCTGGTCGCTGGCGCCGCTGCCGCTGTTCGTATGGATGGGCGAGATTCTCTACCGCTCGCGGCTGTCCGAGGACATGTATGGCGGGTTGGCGCCCTGGCTGGGCAACGTGCCGGGCCGGCTGCTCCATGTGAACGTGCTGGGCTGCGGGGTGTTCGCCGCGGTTTCCGGATCTTCGGCCGCCACGGTGGCCACCATCGGGCGGATGTCCATCCCCGAGCTCCAGGCCCGGGGCTACGATCAGCGTATGATCATCGGCACTCTGGCCGGCTCCGGCACGCTGGGCCTGCTCATCCCCCCGTCGATCATCCTCATCGTCTACGGCGTCAGCGCCGAGCTCTCCATCGCCCGGTTGTTCGTCGCGGGCATACTGCCGGGGCTGATGCTGGTCGTACTGTTCATGGGGTACGTTGCCCTGTGGTCGCTACTGAACCCCGGGCGCACGCCGCCCGCGGACCCGCCCGTGCCCTGGCTGGCGCGGCTGCGCAGCTCCGGCCGGTTGATCCCGGTGGTGCTTCTGGTCGTTTGCGTCATCGGTTCCATTTACGTGGGCGTGGCCACGCCCACCGAGGCGGCGG
This sequence comes from Ectothiorhodospiraceae bacterium WFHF3C12, assembly GCA_013519935.1. Taxonomy (GTDB): domain Bacteria; phylum Pseudomonadota; class Gammaproteobacteria; order Nitrococcales; family Nitrococcaceae; genus WFHF3C12. The sequence continues at coordinate 29,132 of JACDUA010000026.1, forward strand.
CCTACGGGGTCGCCGGTGCGTTGATACTTTCCGCGGCCACGGGCACGCTGTCCTGGCGGGTGTTCATCGACGGGTTGCTGGGGGCAACGCGTACGGCCTGCATGATCGTGTTCATACTGGCCGGAGCCGCGTTCCTGACCACGGCCATGGGCTATACCGGGATACCACGCGCACTGGCCGAGTGGATCTCCGCCATGGGGTTGTCACACTACGCGCTGCTGGTGGCGCTGACGCTGTTCTTCATCGTCATGGGCTGCTTTCTGGACGGGATCTCGGTGGTGGTCCTGACCACGTCGGTGGTGCTGCCCATGGTGCAGGCCGCCGGAATCGATCTGCTGTGGTTCGGGATCTACCTGGTCATCGTCGTGGAAATGTCCCAGATCACGCCGCCCGTGGGCTTCAACCTGTTCGTGTTGCAGGGGCTGACCGGCCGCAACATCTTTCAGATTGCCGGCGCGTCCATTCCCTTCTTCCTGGTGCTGCTATTGGCGGTGATCCTGGTGGTGGCGTTCCCCGGGATCGCGACCTGGCTGCCCCAGCGTATGAGCGGGTGATCAGGCCACGCGGAAATCCGCTTCGGTCACCAGATCGACGCCGCATTCGAGACGGGCGGCGTGATTGCCCTGACCTCGGATTGAAACCGGGAACACCGTCTCTGGCGCCGTGCCCGAGGAATGGTGCCGGCGGGTCAGCCGCGCAGCGCGGCCTCGGGCTCGACGAAGGGAAAACCGTGTTCCTCCGCCACGGCGCGGAAGGTGACCTGGCCGTTGCAGACATTGAGCCCCTGACGCAGGCCGGGGTCGTCCATCAGCGCCTGCCGGTAGCCCCGGCCGGCGATCGCCAGCCCATAAGGCAGGGTGACGTTGTTCAGCGCGTGGGTGGACGTCCGCGGCACCGCCCCGGGCATGTTCGCCACGCAGTAATGCACCACGCCGTCCACCACGAAGGTGGGCTCGTCATGGGTGGTGGGGTGGGAGGTCTCGAAGCAGCCGCCCTGGTCTATGGCCACGTCCACCAGCACCGAACCCTGGCGCATGCGCCGGACCATGGCCCGGGTCACCAGCTTCGGCGTCTCGGCCCCGGCCACCAGCACGGCGCCGACCACCAGGTCGGCATCCATTACGTACTGTTCCAGTGCCGCCTTGGTGGAGTAGACGGTTTTGACGGTGGAGCCGAAATGGGAGGCGACCCGCCGGAGCTTGTCCACGTCCCGGTCCAGCACCACCACTTCGGCGCCCATGCCCACCGCCATGGTCAGGGCATTCTCGCCGACAACTCCGCCGCCGATGACCACGACCCGGGCCGGTGGCACGCCGGGCACGCCACCCAGGAGCAACCCGGCGCCGCCGTGGGCCCGCTCCAGGCAATAGGCGCCGGCCTGGATGGAAAGCCGGCCCGCCACTTGCGACATGGGTGCGAGCAGTGGCAGGCGGCCGTGCGCGTCGGTGACCGTTTCGTAGGCAATGCAGACGGCACCGCTGTCCACCAGCTCCCGGGTCTGCCGGTAGTCCGGTGCCAGGTGGAAGTAGGTGAACAGGATCTGGCCAGGACTCAGTAGCGCGCGTTCCTCGGTGAGCGGCTCCTTCACCTTGATCACCATTTCGGCGCGCTCGTAGACGGCCTCCCGGTCGTCCACCACTTCCGCGCCGGCGCGTCGGTAAGCGTCGTCGTCCTGGCCGACGCCCTGTCCGGCCGCGGATTCGACGATCACCGAGTGTCCGTGACTGACGAACTCGTGGACGCTCTCCGGGAGCAGGCCGACCCGGTATTCGCGGTTCTTGATTTCCTTCGGCACTCCTACGAGCATCCCGTTAGCGCTCCCCGTGACGATTGCCCGGCCGTCGCCCAAATATTAGGTCACGGGGAGGCCCAGCGTCAGGGGCCGGCGGGACGGAAGGGCAAAAAGAACGGTTCATCGCACTTTACCAGGAAAGGTGTCGCGGATTTTGAGGAAGAAGTACCCGGAGTCGCGGTAGCCGTAGGCTGTGCGTTTGATGACCTTGATACGGTTCTTCATGCCCTCGAGCAAACTGGTGTTGAGTCGATGGCGGGCACTGGCAAGGATGCCGGCGAGGTATGGGGTGAGCCGGTGGGCGAAGCCACGGCAATCGCTGCCCTGGCCCAAGTGAGTGATAAGAATCGAGCTCGAAGTCTTCCCAGAACAGCGACAGCAGACTAGCGGTCTGAATGACGGTGGTGCCCCTTGGCTGAGCGGACGGTGTGGTAGCCATCCGACTCTAGCTCATTGCGTCACCGCCGCCCCTCATTGCCTTCGCGCTATTCTGCGAAGAACCAAATAAAAGGCAGCCCGGAGGCTGCCTTTTTCTTGCAGAAGTCTACCAGGAGTCTAGGGCGTGAAGCTGACTTCCGCCGAGTAGCTGCTCACCGTTCCGTTGATATCGAACGTCCTGACCGAGACGTAGTAAGTGGTACCCGCAGTCAGATTCTGCAGCGTGTACTGCGTCGTGTAGGCGTCATTGATCGTCACGCTGTTGGTGTACTGGCCGCTGGCGGTCCCGTAGTGGACGTAGTAGCCGCCGATCTCGCTCATGCTGATGGCGGAGCCGTCGGACCGCTGGGTCGGCGCGGTCCAGCTGACCACCCCGCTTCCGCCGGTCGTGGCTGTCGGCGCCTGCAGCGGGTCCGTGCCAGCCTGGTATTCCTCCAGGTTGGTGGCGCCGTCGCCATCCGGATCGGCGGTGGCGTCGCTGCCGTCCATGGGATCGAGCCCGTTGGCCGACTCCCAGTCGTCCGGCATGCCGTCCCCGTCGGTGTCAGTGTCGGCGTTGTCGCCGATGCCGTCGCCGTCCAGGTCACTGGTCTCCGCCGGATCGTTGGGGAAGGCGTCCTGGCTGTCGGCTACGCCGTCCCCGTCCGAGTCGGCGGTTCCGGTCGATGCCTGCGGATCGGTGCCGGACTCGTACTCTTCCAGGTTGGTGGCGCCGTCGCCGTCGGGATCGCTGGTGGCGTCGCTGCCGTCCATCGGGTCGAGGCCGTTGGTCGACTCCCAGTCGTCGGGCAGGCCGTCACCATCGGTGTCGGTATCGGCATTGTCGCCGATGCCGTCGCCGTCCAGGTCGCTGGTCTCCGCCGGGTCGTTTGGAAAGGCGTCCTCGCTGTCGGCGACACCGTCACCGTCGGAGTCGGTGCCCGTGCTCGAGTCGGTTCGCAGCTGGCTCGCCGGGATGATCTCCATCGACTGGCCGTCGAAGCTCCAGAAGAGGCGCGCGGTGGCCCGCCCGCTGCCCTCGAAGTACTCCATCCGGATCGAATAGGCGCGACCGGCTTCAAGCGTTACCGACCCGGTATCCTCGGTCTCGGAATGGTGGGACCAGTTCTCGATTATGAGCTGGTCGCCGACCCAGACGCGAACGCCGTCGTCGGTGATGGTGTGGAAGGTGTAGGTCTTCGAGCCACTCGCGTGCGCCGGGATCACGTAACCCTGCCAGCGGACGAAGAAGCCGTCGCTGGGCAGGCCCGTGGGCCCGTCGTACACCCACTCGAAGTCCACGCCGGCATCCACTCGCACCAGTTTCGGCGTTGTGTCGAAGCTCTCCGTGTAGTAAAGGCCTTCCAGGCCGGATGAGGTGCCGTCGGACCCACTATCCGGTGCGGTCTGGGGATCGGTACGGGCCTCATACTCCTCCAGGTTGGTGGCGCCGTCACCGTCGGGATCGGCGGTGGCGTCGCTGCCGTCCATCGGGTCCAGGCCATTGGCCGACTCCCAGTCGTCCGGCAGGCCGTCCCCGTCGGTGTCGGTATCGGCATTGTCGCCGACGCCGTCCCCGTCCAGGTCGGCGCTCTCGTCCGGGTCGTTGGGGAAGGCGTCCTCGCTGTCGGCGACGCCGTCCCCGTCGGTGTCGGTATCGGCATTGTCGCCGACGCCGTCCCCGTCGAGGTCGGCGCTCTCGGCCGGATCGTTGGGGAAGGCGTCCTCGCTGTCGGCGACGCCGTCGCCGTCGGTGTCGGTATCGGCATTGTCGCCGATGCCGTCCCCGTCCAGGTCGGCGCTCTCGTCCGGGTCGTTGGGGAAGGCGTCCTCGCTGTCGGCGACGCCGTCCCCGTCGGTGTCGGTGTCGGTGTCGGCATTGTCGCCGGTGCCGTCCCCGTCCAGGTCGGCGCTCTCGTCCGGGTCGTTGGGGAAGGCGTCCTCGCTGTCGGCGACGCCGTCCCCGTCGGTGTCGGTGTCGGCATTGTCGCCGGTGCCGTCCCCGTCGAGGTCGGCGCTCTCGTCCGGGTCGTTGGGGAAGGCGTCCTCGCTGTCGGCGACGCCGTCCCCGTCGGTGTCGGTATCGGCATTGTCGCCGACGCCGTCCCCGTCGAGGTCGGCGCTCTCGGCCGGATCGTTGGGGAAGGCGTCCTCGCTGTCAGCGACGCCGTCGCCGTCAGAGTCGGTCGGGGCACTTGGGTTCCACGGGGAGAGGTACTGACCCTCGATCACCTGTTGCTTCATGCCCGGGCCGCGCCAGGCGACGGTCACGTGTCCGCTGCCGCTGCCTTCCTTGTGCAATGCCTCGATGTAGTAGCGGCGCCCGGCCTGAAGATAGAGCCGATCCGAACGCTGCTCGTGGTAGACATTCCAGTCTCGACGGCCGGTCCAGGACGGCACGTACGCGATCACTCGCGAATTCTCCGGGTCGGAGTCGGCACTCAGCCGCAGCTCGGCCTGGTCGTCGCCGGCAATATAGAAGCGGTAGTTGCCGGTGACCGGCGGCTCGATATAACCGCGCAGGCGCGTGCCGTAGTAGTCCCTCGCCGCGAACCCGTCAGCGATCTCGAAGTGCTCCGTGAGCTGCGCGTCGTCGGGGGCTTCCGGAAAACTCTCGGCGCGCTTGAGGTTCTCGACGCTGAGCCCGTCGATATCCGTCCACGTCTCGACAAGCAGGCCGGACACCTTCGCCGCGCCTTCGGTAAGCCGGAGGATCTCTATGCCCGTCACGGCGGGATTTTCCTCGACGTGCATGAAGGAGATGTCGAGCTGACCATCCGTGACCTTCGTCGGTATTCGTCGCTCGAGGGCGATGTTGGCACCCCCCGCTGCCTCGAAGACGTCCAGTGCCCGCAGTGCGACATCGCCTTCCACGGCGACATCGAACTGGCGCATGCCGGCGCCATAGATGCAGCTGCAGGTCTCCGCGAACAGCAGCCGCACGACGTAATCACCATTGGGCACGCCGAAGCTGTATGACAGTTCGGGCCCTTCGGGTGGGTCCCAGCGCACGGTCTGGAAGATGGGGTCGTCGGACGTGCCTTCGATGGGAACGTCCGCCGTGGCCATTTCGCCGGTGTTATAGCCTTCGTCCGAGCGCCATTCCCGGCCGTGCGCGTCGACGTAGGTCGAACCGCCGGCGTTGACCCGCATTACGCTGGTCTCTTCAGCGCTGGCGGATGGCATGGCCAGGAAAAGGCCCAGTAGCAGGATGAACAGCGTGGCGATCCGGGGAAATGGGGGCATCCCCGGAGAAGTCGAGTCGGGCGTCAAGCTCATAGAAACCTCTATCCATGATGCTCCGCCGCCAGGGTCCAGTTGGGGGGAGGACGGCAGAGGCGACCGATCAGGTCGCGCCGCAAACCTTAGTGGGGAGGTCCCCGGGTAACGTTGCGGGCATTCACGGACGGTTTGTGAGCAAGTGCACAGCTTGAACGTTCAAAATGGGGAGGTGCGCTCGACGCCCTCGGCCGCTTAGCGATATCTGTAGAGAACGCAAGGACTTAACCGACGACCGGGCGCCCGGACACTGGCCTTTCCCAAATAACACCGTTTGTCGGTTAACGGGTAAACCCTACCCGAAAATCGCCACGCACTGACGGCTTATCGCGACCAGCTCGCCGGTTTCCGCCCAGAGCCTGGCCTCCTGCCAGCCGTAGCCGTCGCGGGCGGCGGCGAGCTCGGCGTCGAAGCGGATCCAGACGTCCTTGCCGATGGCCGCCTCGGGATTGATCAGCTCCAGGGACCAGTTGACGGAGCTCATCGTGGCCCGTTCCTCGAGCATGCATATGGCCGTTGGCGGAATGGCATCGGCCAGGGCTATGAGGTGGGATTCGCTGTCCAGGCCGCTGTCGCGGAATTTCACGTAGATCTGGGCATTGCCGTGGCGCGCCCCGCTGAAGGGCAGGCCGCCGTCGGCCCAACGCATGCGAAAATGCTGCGTGAAGGCCGGGGAGATGCCGTCCAGGTAGGGTACGTCCTCGATATGGTCCAGGGCGTGGGCCGGCGCGGGCGCTTCCGGCCGTTCCAGAAGGCGGCTTTCCCGGGAGCCGGCGAAGATACCGACACTCTGGAAACGGACCTGTCCGTCTACGTCGATGCGGGCCTCGGCCTGGGTGGCGGAGCGCCCCTGGCGCAGCGGCTCGGCGGTTGCCGTAACTCGGCCGGCCTCCACCGGTCCTATGAAATTGACCTGCAGCGTGCGCAGCGGGGCATCGTCGCCGACGGCCCGGCGCATGGCCTGGACCGCGAGCGCGGCCTGCCAGCCGCCGAATGCCGTACGGCCCTGAAGCCAGTCGGGCGTGAGTTCCTGGGTGGCGGAGCCGGCGCCGGGCTCGGTTCGGGCCAGCAATTCGGTGTAATTCATCGCGTGTCTCTGGTGACCGGGCGGATCGGGCCAGTAGCATACCCGGCAAGGGCCGACGGCACGAGAGGAGGCTTCAGCCGGCATTGGTCACCCTGGGCGGCTATATCAGCCTGTTCCTGACGGCGTTCCTGGCGGCGACCATCCTGCCGGCGCAGTCGGAAATCCTCCTGGCCGGGTTGCAGGCGAGCGGCGGGTATAGCGCCTGGCTGCTGGTGCTGGTGGCCACTGCCGGAAACGTACTCGGCGCGGTGGTGAACTGGTTCCTGGGCCGTTACATAGAGCTTTTCCGGCACCGCAGATGGTTTCCGGTCAGCGAGGGTATGCTCGATCGTGCCCAGCGCTGGTACCAGCGCTGGGGGGTGTGGTCGCTCCTGCTGGCATGGACGCCCTTCCTGGGCGATCCGCTGACCGTCGTCGCCGGAGTCCTGCGCACGCCCATTAGCGTGTTCCTGGTGCTGGTGACCATTGGCAAGGCCCTTCGCTACATGGGCGTGGTGAGCCTTTTCTGATTCGGAGCTGCAATAGGCTATGCCGCGTTATCGTCCGCCCGCGCCGAAGAAATCCCCGTACATCACGCCGGAAGGCTTTGAGCGCCTGCGCGAGGAGCTCGACTGGCTGTGGCGGGTCCGTCGCCCGGAGGTTACCCGGTCCGTGGCGGAAGCCGCCGCCCACGGGGACCGCTCGGAGAACGCCGAGTACATCTACGGCAAAAAGCAGCTGCGCGAAATCGACCGGCGGGTGCGCTACCTCAGCAAACGGCTCGATGAGCTCAACGTCGTCCGGGAGCGGCCGAGAGAGACCAGCAAGGTCTTCTTCGGCGTCTGGTTCGAGGTGGAAAACGAGTCTGGCGAAACCTTTGTCTACCGGATCGTCGGGCCCGACGAGATCGAGCCGTCGAAAGGCTGGATCAGTGTCGACTCCCCCTTCGCGCGGGCGGCACTGGGCAAGGCCGTGGATGACGAGTTCACCCTGTCGCTGAAAGCGGGCGAAGAGACCTACGTGATAACCGGTGTCTGGCATGAGTCTCCCCACACTTGAGTGCCTTCGACACCCATCGCGGCGGGGACGCCGCTCCCACAACCCAATGCCCCGCTGCCGGTTGTGGGAGGCGCGTCCTCGCGGCGATCTGCCGGCTATGGATCGCGACGGGGTCATCGCCCCCACGATCTGTTGAGCCCCACGCCATAGCCGGCGTCAGAACGAACGCTTCACGAAGGCGTGGATCTCGCCGACGATGCCGCGCCGGAAGGCCATCACGCAGACCACGAATATGAAGCCCAGCACGATGGGTACGGATGATGCGAACGCGCCGGAGGCCAGGTAGTTCTGCAGCGTGACGATGGTCCCCGCGCCCACCACCGGGCCGAGGATCGTGCCCATGCCGCCGAGCAGGGTCATCAGCACTACCTCGCCGGAGGTGTACCAGTGCACGTCCGTGAGCGAAGTGAGCTGGAAGACGATGCACTTGAGCGCTCCGCCCAGCCCCGCCACCGTGGCCGACAGCACGAAGGACATCAGCTTGTAGCGGTCCACGTTGTAGCCGAGGGATATCGCGCGCGGTTCGTTCTCCCGAACCGCTTTCAGCACCTGCCCGAATGGCGAGGTCACCGTGCGGTGGATGAACCAGAACGCGGCAATGAACACCGCCAGGATGAAGTAGTAAAGCGACAGGTCGTTGTTCAGGTCGATGACCCCCAGAAGCGCACCGCGGGGCACGCCCTGCAGGCCGTTCTCGCCGCCGGTGAACCACTCTGCCTGGACACAGACGAAGTAGACCATCTGGGCCAGGGCCAGAGTGACCATGGCGAAGTAGATGCCGGTTCGGCGGATGGCCAGCCAGCCAAAGACCGTGCCCAGAATGGCGGCGGCGGCGACGCCGGCGAGTATGGCGAATTCCACGGGCCAGCCGTAGTCGCGCAGCATGTTGCCGGTGACATAGCCGGCCACGCCGAAGAACGACGCATGGCCGAAGGACAGCAGCCCGGTGAAGCCCAGCAGGAGATTGAAGGCGCACGCGAAGATGGCGAAACACAGCACCTTCATCAGGAACACGGGGTAGACCCCGAACGGCGCCACCAGGGCCAGGGCGAGCAGCACGGCGTAGAGGATGGTTGTACGGTTCATTGTGCTCTCCTCAGCTCTGGCGTCCGAAAAGGCCCGCCGGCCGCAGCAGCAGCACGATGGCCATAACGATGAAAATTACGGTGTTGGAAATCTCGGCGTAGAAGACCCGCGTCAGCCCTTCGATGACCCCCAGGCCCAGCCCGGTGATGATCGCCCCGAGCACCGAGCCCATGCCGCCGATGACCACCACGGCGAACACCACGATGATGATCGACGAACCCATGTGCGGCGCCACGGAGTAGATGGGCGCGGCGAGTACGCCAGCAAAGGCGGCCAGACCCACGCCGAAACCATAGGTGAGGTTGCGCATCATGGGCACGTTGATGCCGAAGGCCTGCACCAGCGCCTGGTTCTCCGTGCCGGCGCGCAGGTAGGCGCCGAGCTTGGTGCGCTCGATGAGGTACCAGACCGTGAAGCAGACCACCACGGCAGCGGCCACCACCCAGGCCCGGTAGATGGGCAGGAACATGAAGCCCAGATTGATGCCGCCATTGAGCAGGTCCGGCACGGGGTAACGTTGACCTGACACCCCGAAAAGCTCCACGAAGATGCCCTCCAGCATCAGCGCCAGACCGAAGGTCAGCAGCAGGCTGTAGAGATGGTCCTCGTGCTGGATGCGTCGCAGCAGCGTGCGCTCAATGAGCAACCCGATGACGCCCACAACCACCGGCGCCAGGATCAGTGCCGCCCAGTAGTTGATGCCCAGATACTGCATGCCCAGCCAGGAGCAGAACGCCCCCACCATGTACATGGCGCCGTGGCTGAAGTTGATGATGTTGAGCAGGCCGAAGATGACGGCCAGGCCCAGGCTGAGCACGGCGTAGAACGCCCCGTTGATCAGCCCCACCAGCACCTGCGCGAACAGCAGCTGCGGTGAGATCCCAATAAGCTCGGTCATGTTCCGGTCCCCGTCGGCGGATTCGGCTGCGCAAGCGAGCGGGCCGGACGCCCGAACGGCGTCCGGCCACCCTTTGGTGCTTAGTTATTCACCAGCTCGCACTTGCTCTGGGACAGGGGCTGGAATGCCTCCTCGGCCGGGATCGTGGAGACGATGTTGTAGTAATCCCACTTGCGGGTGGACTCGTCCGGCGATTTCACCTGGGCCAGGTACATGTCATGAACCATGCGGCCGTCCTCGCGGATGCGCCCGTTGCGGGAGAAGAAGTCCTCCACGGGCATCTTGCCCATCTGCTCGCGCACGGCGAAGGTCTCGTCCGTGCCGGCCTTCTCGATGGCCTCGAAGTAGTGCATCAGCGAGGAGTAGACGCCGGCCTGGACCATGGAGGGCATGGCGCCGTGGCGCTCGAAGAAGCGCTCGGACCACGCGCGGGTCTTCTCGTCCATATCCCAGTAGAAGCCGGTGGTCAGGTACAGGTCCTGGGCCACTTCCAGGCCGAGGGCGTCGATGTCCGTGATGAACATCAGCAGACCGGCCAGTTTCTGACCGCCCTGGACGATGCCGAACTCGTTGGCGGCGAGGATGGCGTTGATGGTGTCGCCGCCCGCGTTCGCCAGGCCGATGATCTTGGCGCCGGAGGCCTGGGCCTGGAGCACGTAGCTGGAGAAGTCGCTGGTCTCCAGCGGATGCCGGGAGGCGCCGAGGACTTCACCGCCGTTCTCCTTCACCACGCGGGACACCTGACTCTGCAGGCTGTCGCCGAAGGCGTAGTCGGCGGTCAGGAAGTACCAGGTGTCGCCGCCCTGCTCCACCACGGCCCGTCCGGTGCCGTTGGCCAGCGCATAGGTGTCGTAGGTCCAGTGGATGCCGGTGGCGATGCACTGCTCGTTGGTGATGGGCGTGGAGGCGGCGCCGGAGATCAGCGTGATGACCTCCTTGCCTTCACGGTCGGCCACCTGGTTGACGGCCAGCGCGACGGAGGTCGTGACCAGGTCGGCGATGACGTCCACCTCCTCGTCGTCCACCCACTGGCGGGCTTTGTTTGCGGCGATGTCCGCCTTGTTCTGATGGTCGGCGTAGATCAGCTCGATGGGCTTGCCGGCCACCTTGCCGCCGAAGTCCTCGATGGCCATCCGCGCGGCGACCACGTTGCCCTCGCCGGAGATGTCGGAATAGACGGCGGACATGTCCGTGAGCACGCCGACCTTCACCTTGTCATCGGAAATGTCGGCGGCCATGGCCGTGCTGCCCAGTGTCATGGCGGTAATTGCACATGCGGTGCGTAGTGCCTTCATGAGTTGCTCCTCCTCGTGGCCCGCGGGCCATTCTTCTACTGATTCCGGCGGCCGCGGCCGCCGCTCATACGCTCAGATAGGATTCCAGCAGGTCGCGCTTGGAATCCAGCTCGTGCGCCTCGACGCACTCCACCACCTGCCCGTGCTCGATGACGTAATGCCGGTCGGCGAGCGGGCCGGCGAAAGCGAAAGACTGTTCGGCCATGACCACGGTGTAGCCGCGTTCCTTGAGCAGCCGCACCACCCGGCCCAGCGCCTCGACGATGACCGGCGCCAGGCCCTCGGTGATCTCGTCCAGCAGCAGGAAATTCGCGCCGGTGCGCAGGATCCGGGCGATGGCCAGCATCTGCTGCTCGCCGCCGGAGAGCTTGCTGCCCTGGCTCTTGCGCCGGTCCTTGAGGTTGGGGAAGAGCTCGTAGATCTCCTCCAGCGACATGCCGCCGCTGCGCAGCGTCGGCGGCAGGTTGAGGTTTTCCTCGGCGCTGAGGCTGGCGAAGATCCCGCGCTCCTCCGGGCAGTAGCCAATGCCCAGTCTCGCGATGCGGTGGGGCGACATATGAACGGTCTCGGTGCCGTTCACGACGATGGAGCCGCTGCGGCGGTCCACCAGGCCCATGATGGAGCGGATGGTCGTCGTGCGTCCGGCGCCGTTGCGCCCCAGCAGGGTGACCATCTCGCCGCGGCGGACCTGGAGGTCGATGCCGTGCAGCACATGGGACTCGCCGTAGTAGGCGTGAAGATCGCTGATACGAAGCTGCTCGTAGCTCTTGTCGCTCTCACTCAGCGGCGCTTTAGGCTGACTCTGCATGCTGACCTCCGATATACGCCGCCTTCACTTCCGGGTTGTTCGACACGGTGTCGTAGTCGCCCTCGGCGAGCACCGAGCCGCGCTGTAGCACCGTGATGCGGTTCGACAGCCGCGAGACCACCGACAGGTTGTGTTCCACCATCAGCACGGTGCGGTCGGCGGCGACCCGGTGAATGAGCTCCACGACCTTGTCCACGTCCTCGTGGCCCATGCCCTGGGTGGGCTCGTCCAGCAGCAGCAGCTCCGGGTCCAGGGCCAGGGTGGTGACGATCTCCAGCGCCCGCTTGCTGCCGTAGGGCAGCTCCACTGTCACCGTATCGGCCATGTCCGCCAGGCCCACCCAGTCGAGCAGCTCCCGGGCCTGCCCGTGCAGGGCCTCCAACGCCTTGCCGGAGCGCCAGAACTGGGTGGTCAGGCCGGCCTTGCGCTGCAGGGGCACCACGACGTTCTCCAGCACGGTCAGATGCGGGAAGACCGCCGAGATCTGAAACGAGCGCACGATGCCCTGGCGCGCGATATCCGATGGCTTCGCCCGGGTGATGTCACGGCCCTTGAACAGGATCTGGCCGCGACTGGGCATGTGAAACTTGGTCAACAGGTTGAAGACGGTGGTCTTGCCCGCGCCGTTGGGCCCGATGAGCGCGTGAATCTCGCCCTTGCGGACCTGCAGGTTGACGTCGTCGACGGCCAGGAACCCGCGGAATTCCTTGGACAGGTTGCGGGTTTCCAGCATGTACTCGCCATGCTCGGTCATGGATGCTCCCCGTTGCTCTCGCCGTCAGGCGTGTGTCAGCCGTTGTCGGCCTGTTTCGCCTGATCGCGCAGGACGAACTTCTGGATCTTGCCCGTGGAGGTCTTCGGCAGCTCCGTGAACACCACCCGCTTCGGCGCCTTGAAGCGCGCCATGTTGTTGCGGCAGTGCTCGATGAGCTCGTCCTCGGTGGTGTCCTGCCCCGGTTTCAGGGTGACGAATGCGCAGGGAGTCTCACCCCATTTCTCGTCCGGCATGGCGACGACGGCCGCCTCCATCACCGCGGGGTGGCCGTAGAGCGTCTCCTCCACTTCCAGGCTGGAGATGTTCTCGCCGCCGGAGATGATGATGTCCTTGGAGCGGTCCTTGATCTCGATGTAGCCGTCGGGGTGCCAGACACCCAGGTCGCCGGTGTGGAAGTAGCCGCCCTTGAAGGCTTTTTCCGTGGCCTCCGGGTTTTTGAGATAGCCCTTCATGACGGGATTGCCGCGCATGAAGATCTCGCCCATGGTCTCGCCGTCCTGGGGGACTGGTTCCACCGTCTCCGGATCGCCCACCATCAGTCCGTCGAGCATGACGTAGCGCACGCCCTGCCGGGCCTTGAGCTTGGCCTGTTCCTCGACCGGCAGCTCGCTCCATTCATCCCGCCACTCGCAGACGGTGACGGGCCCGTAGACCTCGGTCAGCCCGTAGGTGTGGGTGACCGTGATGCCGGCGGATTCCATGCCGGCGATCACCGCGGCGGGCGGCGCCGCGCCGGCCGTCATGGCCTGGATCTCGTGGTCGATGCCCTCCTTGAGCTCCTCGGGGGCGTTGTTCAGCGCGTTGAGCACGATGGGCGCGGCGCAGAAGTGGGTGACCTTTTCGTCCCGTATGAGCCGGTAGATGTCGTCGGCCCGCACCGCCCGGAGGCAGACGTTGACCCCGGCCACCGAGGCGATGGTCCAGGGGAAGCACCAGCCGTTGCAGTGGAACATGGGCAGCGTCCACAGGTAGACCGGGTGCTTGGGCATGTCCCAGGACAGCACGTTGGAGACGGCGTTCAGGTAGGCGCCGCGGTGGTGATAGACCACCCCCTTGGGGTTGCCGGTGGTGCCGGAGGTGTAGTTCAGGGTGATGGCCTGCCACTCGTCCGGCGGGTTCTGCCAGGGGAACTCGGGATCGCCCTCGGCTATGAACTCCTCGTAGGTCTGGCTGGCGATGCGCCGGCCGCCGTCGAACTCGCTGTCGTCGATGTCGACGACCGTGATCTCACGGTCCAGTAACCCCACCGCCTGCTCCGCGGTGTCGGCGAACTCCTTGTCCGTGAACAGGATTTCCGACTCGCCGTGGTCCAGGATGAAGGCCACCGTCTTCGCGTCCAGGCGCGTGTTGATGGCGTTGAGCACAGCGCCGCAGGCGGGTACGCCGAAGTGCGCCTCGAAGGTCTCGGGGGTGTTGGCTCCCAGCCAGGCCACCGTGTCGCCGGGGCCGAAACCACGCTGGGAGAGCGCCGAAGCCAGCTTGCGGCAGCGGGTATAGGTTTCCGCCCAGTCGCGGCGGATACGGCCGTGCACCACGGCGGGCAGATCGGGGAATACCTGGGCCGAGCGTTCCATGAACCGCAGGGGGCTCATGGGCACGTAGTTGGCCGCGTTCTTTTCCAGATCCCGCTCGTACTTGTTGGCGGTATCCGTCATCGTTCTGTCTCCTCCTCTGGACGGCCATTGTTGGGTCTTGATGCCCGGTCCGTCCGTTGTTGTCGTCACCGATCGCAGGGGCCGCACTGCAATTAAAGGACACGCATCGCCCATTTTCCATTGGGCGGCCCGCCCGCAGTGCGGAACGCTGGTACCGACAAAACTGACGATACATTCATTTTCGCGCAGTTGCCAGGGCAACTGCGTGTGGCGCGCCGCCCTGTGGGCCCGCGGCCGGGCGGTATCCGGCGAACGGCAACCAGCATCCGGGTTCCGGTTGTCTCCGTCTGTCGCTTGAACGACAAGATTTTCGCTATCTTTGCGGATCCCGGATGCCGTCACGCTCTCTCAAGCTCAAGAATGCTCAGGTAGTTCGAGACGGCGGATCCGCCCATATTGAAGACGGCCGCTAGACCAGCTCCCGGTATCTGCATACCATCCGCCTCTCCGGCCAGCTGCTTGGCCGCCATGACGTGCATGGAGACGCCTGTTGCTCCCACGGGATGGCCCTTTGCCTTCAGGCCGCCCGACGGGTTCACCGGCAGCCGTCCGTCCTTCCGGGTCCATCCTTCCAGCACGGCGCGGTACCCCTCGCCGCGGGGCGTCAGCCCCATTGACTCGTACTGGATGAGCTCGGCGATGGTGAAGCAGTCGTGGGTCTCCACCAGGTCCAGCTCCTCCAGGGTCAGGCCGGCCTCGTTGAGGCCCGTCGCCCAGGCCCGCTCCGCCCCCTCGAATCGGGTCATGTCCCGGCGGCTCATGGGCAGAAAGTCGTTGACCTGCACGCGCGAGCGAAAGCCGATACGGCGGCGGGCGTCGCGGGCAGCGTCATCGGTGACCAGCACGACCGCCGCGGCGCCATCCGAGATCGGTGAACAGTCGGTGCGGCGGAGCGCGCCGGCCACCAGCGGGTTGTTGTCCGAGACTGTGTTGCAGAATTCGAACCCGAGGTCCTTGCGAAGCTGCGCGTAGGGATTGTCGACACCATTCTGGTGGTTCTTGGCGGCAATTCGGGCGAGGATCTCTCGCTGGTCGCCGAAACGCCCGAAGTACTGATCGGCGATGTGCGCGAAAACCCCGACGAAGCCACCCTGAATGCCGGACTCCTCGCGCCGGTAGCTGGCCGCCAGCAGACTGTCTGCCACCTGGGGGGCGGGACTGTCCGTCATCTTCTCGACCCCCACCACCAGGACGCGACGTCCGCGACCCGCGGCCAGGAAGTCGAGGCCGGCATGGATGGCGGCGGAACCGGTGGCACAGGCATTCTCCAGGCGAGTTGCCGGCTTGAATCGAAAGGCTTCATCGGCCTGAAGCGCGAGTGAGGCCGTGAAGTCCTGGGCGCTCATGCCGTTATTGAAATGGCCGACGAAGATGGCGTCGATCTCTCCGGCCGACACCCCGGCATCGTCAAGCGCCTCGCGAGTGGCCGCGACGAGCAGGTCTTCCGAGTCCTGGCCATTCAGCCGGCCCAACGGCGTGTGTCCCCATCCGATCATGTAACTTTGCATCGTCGGCCTCACGCGTACCGGCAGGTGATCCCGCCATCGACCACCAGGTCGTGACCGGTGATGTATTTGGCTTCGTCCGAGGCGAGGAATACCGCGGCATGGGCCACGTCCCATGCGTCGCCCATCTGCCCGGTGGGGCACTGAGCGTTTCGCATCGCCACCATCTTCTCGGTGTCCCCCTCGGAATAGCCCTTGGACAGGCCCTGGTAGATGAACGGCGTGTCCATCAGGCCGGGGAGTATGGTGTTGGCGCGAATCCCCTGGTCGGCATACTGCATGGCCACACTCTGGCACAGCTGCATGACGGCCGCCTTGGTGGTGCTGTAGGCCACATAGGGTACGCCGGTGTAGCGGATGCCGGCTATGGAACCGGTTACCAGGACCACGCCGCGGCGCTGGGCGCTCATGACCGGCAGGACGTGTTTGCAGGTGAGGTAGCTGCTGGTCAGATTGACGGCGACCGCGCGGTTCCAGTCCTCCTCGGCGAGCTCAACCGGCCCGCCCAACGGGACGATCCCGACGTTGTGATGGAGGATGTCCACCGTACCGTAGACATCAACGCAGTTGGCCACCATTTGCCGAACCGCACCGGAGTCGGTCGCGTCGCACTGGTAGGCCCTCGCCTCATGGCCTTCTCCGCGAATAATGCCGGCCGTTTCCTCGGCCGCCTCACCGTTGATGTCCACGGCGAAGACCCTGGCGCCCTCGCGGGCGGCGAGCACGGCGCTCGCCTTGCCGTTGCCCCATCCGGGTCCGATGGACCCCGCACCGATGACCAGCATCACGCGGTCTTGAAGTCGACCGGCCATAGTCCCTCCCGTGAATCGAGTCGTTATTGCTGCGGCGGCACGATCCCGGTGTTGCTCTCGAGCTCGTCGCGCAGCGCCGTTTTCAGAACCTTGCCGTAGGCATTCTTGGGCAGCTCTTCGAGAAACCGGTATTCCCGCGGGCGTTTGAAACGGGCGATGCACTCCAGGCAATGCGTGTCCAGGGACGCCGGGGTGATCGAGGCACCAGCCGCCGGCACCACGAACGCAACGACTGCCTCGCCCCATTCCCGGTCCGGGCGGCCGATGACCGATACTTCCGCCACGCCCTCATGTGACAGCAGGGTTTCCTCGATCTCCCGCGGGTAGATGTTGGTGCCCCCACTGATGATGACGTCCTTGGTCCGGTCCTTGAGCGTGAGGAATCCCTGTTCGTCGAAGCAGCCGACATCCCCGGTGTGCAGCCAGCCGCCGGCCATCGTCCGGGCCGTCGCCTCCGGCGCTTCCCAGTAGCCCTTCATCACGATGTCGCCCCGCACCAGGACCTCGCCCACTTCGCCCGGTGGCAGCGCGTTGCCGCTGTCATCGGCGATGCACACCTCGACGAACGTCTGGGGTATGCCCACCGACGCAAGCCGCTCGTCGTCGCCCGAGCGAATGGCTTCGGCATGGATTGCCTTGTTCATCGCCGTAATGGTCATCGGGCTCTCGCCCTGGCCATAAATCTGGGCGAATTTGTTGCCGAATCGCGCGATGGCCTCCTTGAGGTCTTCCAGGTACATGGGACCGCCCCCGTAGACGACGGTCTTCAGGTTCGAGGTATCCGCATTGGCGTTCGCCGCGCTGTCGGTAAGCCGTCGAACCATCGTCGGCGCCGCGAAAAAGGAGACCCCCTGAAACCGTTCGATGACGGCGAAGATTTCCTCGGGGTCGAAGCCGCCGCTCTCCGGGATTACCTGCAACGCACCTGCCGCCACGTGGGGCAGGATGTACATCCCCGAGCCGTGGGACATGGGCGCGGCGTGGATGATGGCGTCGTCACCGTCGATGGTGTCGACGTCGGAGAAGTAGCCGCTGGTCATCATGGCCAGATTGCGATGGGTTAGTATCGCGCCCTTGGGTGAACCGGTGGTTCCGCTGGTGTAGAAGAGCCAGGCCGGGTCGTCGGGCGCCGCGGGCGTGAGCGCCATCGCGCCGGCGCCAAACAGCTCCGCGTACGTGTCGCTTTCCGTGTCGATCACGCTGGCCAGCGACGGCACCTTCCCGGTGTCACCCCGAAGCGCGCTCGCAAGCTTCGGGGTCGCGAAACACACCTTGGCGCCGCTGTGTTCGAGGATGTACGTGAACTCGGGAAGCGCGAGCTTGGCATTCACGGGGACGGCGACCAGCCCGGCGTGCCAGATCCCGAAGAGGGTTTCCAGGTAGGCGGGGCTGTTCTTCATGATGATCGCGACACGGTCGCCCGGCCGGCAGCCGAGGCGTTCCCGCAAGGCCCATGCGAGCCGGCTTGCCCGGGCGCCGAGCGTTGCATAGTCGCTCAGAACGCTTTCGCCCAGCGCCACCGCCGGACGACTCCCATGGCTTCGCGCAGCCCTGACCAGTAGGTTCGCGACGTTCACAAACGCTCCTCCGCCAAGCGGATACTGTTTGGGCGGCTCGTGCCGTGAACCGGCCGCCACCCGTTTATGCGTGCAAAGCCTAGAAAGTGTCGGTGAAGATCTCACCCCCCGGTCGGGGGGAATTACGGACATAGCCGGGGGGCCGAGGTACTGTCAGCCGATCAGGCCAAGATCGCGGGCACGCGTGATCGCGGCAGTCCGGTTGTGAACATCGAGCTTGCGGTAGATGCCCTTCAGGTACCATTTGATGGTCTCGCCGGAGAGGCACAGATGCTGGCCGATCTCGCCGTTGCTCAATCCCTGCTCCATGAGACAGAGGATCTGGTGCTCGCGACTCTGCATGCCCAGGGTGTCATCCCCCTCACGGTGTCGTGCCGCGCGACGCATCGATCCGGCCAGCAGGGGCGCAAAGGCATGGCCCGCTTCCGCCAGTGATTGCACGAGACGACCCAGGTTGGGCCCGGTATTGAGAAACGGCAGGATCAGCCGTTCCGACGAAGCCTGATCCACTGCGCTTGCCAGCGTCGCCTGCGCCTCATCCCATCGCCGCCACGAAGCCAGCGCCTCCGCTTTCAGCGCGTATGCCGCCACCCAGGAGCGCATGCGACCGCTGGCGGCAGCGCCATCGGCAATGTCCTCGGCGGATCCGAGCGCACGGGCCGGCCGCCCGGCGACAAGCTCACGTCGCGTCTCCAGCAACGCCACCTGCTCGAGTCGCTCGCCGCCCGCTGCAGTGCCCTCAGCGGGCCCATCAGCAAGGTGCGAGCGCGTCGCGGCGATGAGCGGGTCGGCATCCGATAGGCTGCCCTGCGCCAGCGCCATCGCGGCGCGAACCAGGGTCGCCCGAAAGCGGACTCGCGGGATGCCGCGCGAAGCGCCCAGGAGCTCCGCGTTCTCCAGATCGGCGTCGGCGCCCTCTTTGTTGCCGCGCGACCAACGCACCGCCGCCCGTGACACCAGCGCGACACCCAGGAATCCGAAGGCCTGGGTCGCCTCGAGGATGGCGACGGCCCGGGTCAGCTCCGTTTCAGCCTCTTCGAGGCGGTCCGCGTCGTGCAGCGCAATGCCCAGTTGGGCGCGTACGAATGCGGCACCCATCGTGTGCTGCCAGTGGGCGCGCTCCGCGAGACTGGCAGCGCTCTGGAGCCGTGAGGCAGTCGCCGTGGGGCGCCCCCGCAGCCAGTCAAGAGTCCCGAGGTTGAAATGGGCCAGCAGGGTTACGAGCGCGCTCCCCGCGGCCTCCGAGATCTCGACCGCCTGTTCCAGGCTGCGCTCGGCTTCCTCCAGGTGCCCGGCGGATCGACTGGCGTAAGCCATAACGACGTAGCCGAACGCGCGAACCGCAGGATCAGCGCCCTTCAGGCGGTCGGCGAGGTCGGCATTCAAACCGGAGCTGCCGGGCTCGTCGGTCTGTATGACGCTCAAAGCTGCGCGCAGCACGCAGATTTCCGCGCCCAAGGTGGCCTCCTGGGCCGCGTCGCCGGTCGCCGCGGCGGTCTCGGCTTCCGCGAGGCGCCTGCGGGCACCGTTGAAATCGCCCAGGTAGGCAAAGGCCCAGGCATCCAGGGCACACAGCGTGGGTGAGCGTGCGCGGATTTCGTCGGGAATCTGCTCGGTGCGAAGGCGCAGCTCCTTGAAGCGTCCGGCGCGGAAAAGGATCCGCCCGTACCCCCTGAGCAGCTCGGCGGCCCGCTCCACCAGCCCGCCACGAAGAGCGTAGTCGATCGCTTCCGACGTGGCGCCGGCGTCCTCGCACCAACGCGAGGCACGCTCGTGAAGCGTCCGACGGTGATACTCGTCGAGCCTCAGCAGTCGGCTTTGCAGGAACTCCCGAAAAAGGGGGTGATACCGATACCAGGTCCGCTGATCGTCAAGCCGGAACACGAAAAGCCGGCTCTGATCCAGGGTCTCGAGCATCGCCGCCGCGTCGGAGCGGTCGCACACCGCGGCGCAAAGGGCCGGGTTCATGCGATCGAGGATCGAGGTGTCCCGGAGGAATTCCCGGACCCGCTCCGGCTGTCGGCCGTAGACATCCTCCATCAGGTAGTCGGCAACGTTGGCCTGGTTGCCGGAAAAGGCGCGCGCGGCTGCGTCCGGGTCGCATGATTCCGCCAATGACAGTGCCGCGAGTTGCAGGCCGGCTGCCCAGCCCTCCGTGCGCTCGTGGAGTGCGGTGACCTGATCCGCTGACAGCGGCAGATCGGCTCGGCGAAGGAACGCCCGGGTCTCGTTGAGCGAGAACTGCAGCTCCTGCCAATCGATCTCCAGCATCCGGCCTTCGGTCCGAAGCCTGGCCAGGCCGAGAGGCGGGCGATGCCGCGCACCGATCACAAGATTCACGTTTGCCGGCAGGTTCCGGATGATCTGATCCATGGCGGTATGGATCTCGGGAACCGTTATCTCATGGTAGTCGTCAATTAATACCACCAGTCGTCGCTCGGGTTCGGACAGCTCCACGGCCAACGCGTACACCAGGTCGTCCGGCGAGACACCGGCCGCGCTCTCCAGCCATTCGACCAGCCCGTCCCCGAAGCCTGGACGGCACCTCTGAATGGCTGCGATGAATTGCACGAAGAAGCGATGGAAGGCGTCTGCCAGGCCGGTGACGGACAGCCAGGCGACGTCGTTTCCGCGATCGTGCAGGTGGCCGTGCCACTGAGCCAGGACGGTGGTCTTGCCGGCACCCGCAGGGCCGATCACGAGCGCAACGTGGCTGCCGGCCAGCTCATCGGCGCGATCGATGAGCCGCGCCCGCGGCAGCGGCGTCCGGCCGCTGCCCGGCGGGCACAGCAGCGTCGGTATGACCTTGAGTTCCTTATCCATAATGGGGCGGTTCCGACCGAGCGTCGGAGCAGGCACGACCGGGAAACGTGGGACCATCATACGCCAAAGGAGGGCCGTGCCCGCCAGTCGCCGCCACCGGCTATCCGTGCAGGGCGTCGCCGCCGCGGCTGGCACACCGAGCCCCGAAAGCTGCTACGATCCCTGTCCGGATGCGGCTTCCCAGCCGTTCACGCGGGATGCGCGCTCCAGTCTTTCGGGAACACTTCGAGTTTGGTTCCCGCCATTTACCGGGTGGGTGTATGGAAGATCTGGCCGCCGTGGCTTCGTGGGCCGCGTACCTGGCTGAACAGCATCAGGCGAGGGTGCGGACCGACCTGTGCGTCCGCGATTTTCCGGCCAATACCTGTGTGGCGCGGCTTGGCAAACCCGCCGACGTCTGGGTAGGCGTTGTCGACGGTCTCGTGAAGCTGAGCACCATGTCGCCCGACGGGAAGGCAGTCACGCTCGAGGGCGTGGCCAGCGGCGGATGGTTCGGCGAAGGGTCGGTTCTCAAGCGTGAGCTGCGCAAATATGACATCGTCACGCTACGCCCATCCCGGGTAGCGCTTCTGCCGGCCAGCACCTTCTTCTATCTGCTCGAGAACAGCATTCCCTTCAATCAGTTCCTGCTCCACCAGGTCAACGAGCGCCTGGGCCACTTCATCGGGGCGCTGGAACACGAGCGAATGCTCGGCCCGGACGCCCGGGTGGCGAGGACGCTCGCCCAGCTGCTCAATCCCCGGCTATGCCCGGGCGCGGGGCGGCACCTGCGGATTTCCCAGGAGGAGCTCAGTCACCTGGCGGGTATTTCCCGGCAACGCGTCAATCGCGCCCTCCGCGCACTCGATCGGGCAGGCCTGGTGCAGGTCTACCATGGAGCGATCACGATCCTCGACGTGGACGGCCTTTGGAGCTTCGGCGGCGGCTAGCTGTGACCTTCCAGTAGGTTGTTCACTCGGGACCTACCCGGAAGACTGGAGGTGCGAACCAAACCATCCCTCCAGGAGGCCCGAGTGAACAACCATCAAAATGCCCGATTGACCGTCTATGGTCGAGAGCTGCTGGTCCGCCGTGTCGTCGAGCACGGTCTGCGCCCCAGCGAGGCCGCGCAGGCCGCCGGGGTCAGTACGCGCACGGCCTACAAGTGGCTGCGCCGCTATCGCGAAGGGGGCCGAGCGGCGCTGGCGAACCGCAGCTCCCGGCCCTCATGCTGCCCCCACGCGATCAGCGCCGGCTGCCGTGAGCGCATTATCGCGCGCCGCCGCACGCGCCAGTGCTACCACCAGATCAGCCAGGCCCTGGGTGTTGGGCGGGCCACCGTGGCGCGGGTGCTGCGCCGGGCCGGGCTGAACCGTCTCGCCGACCTGGAGCCCGCCCCCGCGCCGCGGCGCTACGAGCATCCTCATCCCGGGGCGCTGGTGCATCTCGACATCAAAAAGCTCGGGCGCTTTCAACGCCCCGGCCACCGCGCTACCGGGGACCGTCAAGCCGGCCATTCCGCGGGCGCCGGCTGGGAGTACGTGCACGTGAGCATCGACGATCACTCGCGCATCGCCACCGCCAGCATCCACGCCGACGAGCGCGCCGGCAGCGCCTGGCGCGCGCTGCTGCAGGCGGTGCGCTACTACCGCCGCCTCGGCGTGCGCGTCGAGCGGGTGCTCACCGACAACGGCGCCTGCTACCGCTCCCGGGGATTTTGGCGCCTGTGCCGGCGCCTTGGTATCCGCCACAAACGCACCCGCCCCTATACGCCCCGCACCAACGGCAAAGCCGAGCGCTTTATCCAGACCGCGCTGCGCGAGTGGGCCTATGCCCGCGCCTACCAACACTCCGAGCAGCGTGCTCGCCACCTGCCGTACTGGCTGCACCAGTACAACTGGCACCGGCCTCACGCTAGCCTCGGCAAACGTCCACCCGTCTCGCGCCTTCCAGGCGTGAACAACCT
>JACDUA010000027.1 GCA_013519935.1 Ectothiorhodospiraceae bacterium WFHF3C12
CCAGCGCGCGACGCTCGCTCAACCCGCAGCCTTTCATGTGCCGCACCAGTTCGCGCCTCGCCGGGGCGCTCACCACTTTTTTCGCAGCGCCTCCCGGGTGACCTCGTTCTCCAGCATCGACTCGGCCAGTAGCCGCTTCAGTCGGGCGTTCTCCGCCTCCAGCGCCTTCAACCGCTTGGCATCCGAAACGTCCATGCCACCGAACTTGCTACGCCAGAGGTAGTAGCTCGCCTCGGAGAACCCGTGCCGCCGGCACAGTTCCTTGACCGGCACGCCAGCCTCGGCTTCCCTCAGAAACCCGATGATCTGCTCTTCGCTGTAGCGCTTCTTCATGCCCAATCTCCTGGCTTCCAGTGATTGGACTCCAGATCGCCGTGCTACTCAATCTCGGGGGGACGTCGGACGGACAACGCCTGGATCGAGAGCTTCAATGGCCGACTACGCCAGGAATGTCTCAACGCGCATTGGTTCTTGTCCCTGGCCGATGCCAGGCGCAAGATCGAGGAGTGGCGGCGCTTCTATAACGAGATGCGCCCCCACTCGGCCCTGAAGTGGTTGACGCCGACCGAATATGCCCGCCAACAGGCGCTTTCGGCGGAACCTGGGGCTCCAAAAGAGGCCGGATTTTCTACCTGAAAGCGGTCCGGATATTGGGAAGGGGTCATCATGCTGGAATTTCTGTTTATGACTGGGCCTAAGTCGGGGAAGTGGACAAAACCACCGCTGACGCAGCGGCATAATCGAAGCTGCCGGAGCCCCCGACTGTCGGGCAATTACTAAACTTGTACAATCGGCAGCGAATCGCTGACGAGACTCAGGCTGCAAGAATCCTGAACTTGCCCGCGAAATATTCTCTTAAGCTGTTCTTGATCGTTCGGGGAAGCTTGTCCTCTCTAGAGAAGGAGCCGTTCTTATAACCACGATACTCGGAATGGCTGTAGTTATCATCGCAAGGATCATGTACGAGTTCGAAAAGCCACGTATCGGGACTCTCGTTACGCGGCGGTTGCTTCGGCAAATCGATAACTGCAATTCCACACACGGTCCATCCGGTTCCTGCACGTGCCTTCGTCTCGTCAGGAGTTGCGTATTTGCTCCTGTCAAAGGACATCCCCGAGCGAACCCGAATGCCACTGGGAATAATCCAGTCGTCCACGATGTACTGCTCCTCTATCCGGTGATAGGCCTCTTCGTCAGCATCGAAATGAGGGTCAATCCGGATAGCGTTGCCGTCAGATCCCGAAGAAGTCACGAACAGCCTGGATCTCTTTGTTGATGCTTACTAACCGCGCGTCCCTGCTTGAAAAGCCATCGGCTCGCGTCGCAGTTCGGACAATGATGTCTCCATCTTCGGTAACTTCGAAGTCCGCATACTTACCGTCTCTGGACCAAGCCATCACTATACCCCCATCTACGGACCTCACTATCCGCTTGGGGCTACCGAGGACCTGATGGGCACTTTTTAGAACCTCTTCCGCAATTCGCACCAAATGGAAAGTTGGTCCTTCGGAGTTCGATTTCACCAAACCATGAACTTCCGAAAGATCTCCATAGAGCGATCCCCGACCAAGCGCTTCGTCTTTACCTCGCCGATAATCGGTTGTCTCAATCGAGACGAGATTCATTGAAGCACCTATCTGTTGATATTGCTCGCGCTCGAACCCCGGCAGGTCAAAAGGTATCGCATCGGACAACGTCAAAGACGAAGGAGCTTCTTCCGTATTCATTGCTGTACCAGATAGGATCAAGCCCTGCGTCGCAGCGACCCTCTTCTCCTCTAGAGTGTGCCACTCCTGATTACGCAATTGATTCAAGAGAGTGACACTGAGACTCTCGCTACCGTTCTTCTCACCTGCGATGTCGGGGTAGGCGATAGGCATAGGATCACCTCAACGAATTCGCGATACCGTCAGCGAATTCGTTCATCTCCTGGAAATCATTAGCAAACCGGGCGCTCAAGAGACTTCCCAAGTCGAAATGCTTTGCTTCACCGATGATCTTCAAAACATCGTATTGAATGTTTTGGTTTATCGCGACGACACTCTGTTTCTTGGCGGATGGCTCCAAGCGAACTTGGTGCGCTCGCTCATCGGTACCGTTCACATACTGCAATACTCCTTTCGGCCCACGATTGCCGGACGGTAAAGGTATATTCGCATTCTCTATAATCGCTGCGAGCCTTTCCCCGACAGATTCGACAGCCGTATCTTTGTGGACCGACACATTGAATCCGAAAGCCATAACGGGTGTCTGGTCGAGCTTGCCAAACACTCGGTTAGCCACAGTTAAGAGTCTGTCGGACACACCCCTGTCGGTGGTCTCTACCTCCCAACGGGCTTGCTGGCACCTTACGGTGAAAGTCGGAAAGACAAGCTGCGCTAGGTGCGCATTGACAACGGTCTGCTCTGACTCGATGCATCGAGCGTATTCGCTTTCGTCGACTAGCTCGAGGACCGAGTACCAGAAAGGTTGGTGCAACCCGGGATTCATCGTCCCCAAGACGACGATAGAGTACTTATCGTGCGGCATCTAAGCCCCTTGGTGTTCGCCACGCGCGGAGTGCACATGGCTCCCACGCGCACAATCCTGCCTTATTCTAAGTGTGGGCATTCTCTGTGACGTCAACCAACTTTTCCACCTGCGGCGCGAAGACTCTGATTGGTTCTGCAGAAAGTATTGCAGAAACGATTCAGACCTGCACTCTAAAACAGTCGGAGAGACAGGTAACCACCTGTCTCTCTAGATAAATTTGGTCGGGGTGAGAGGATTCGAACCTCCGACCACCTGCACCCCATGCAGGTGCGCTACCAGACTGCGCTACACCCCGAGCGGATGAGGATCATACCGCATTCGTCGGCATGGGCAAAGACGGCCGGCCCATCCCGCACAGCCCAGGTCCCCGCGCGGAGCCTGGCTCAGCTCGGACGCTTGAGGATGCTCAGGATATCCTCGAGCTCCGCGCGCACCTGGCGGATAACCTGCTGGGACTGGTTGACGTCTTCCTTGTGGTTCTCGCCGGCCAGCTGCTGACGCGCCCCGCCGATGGTGAACCCCTGTCCATAGAGCAATGAACGGATCTGCCGGATGAGCAGCACGTCCTGACGCTGGTAGTAGCGCCGGTTGCCCCGGCGCTTGACCGGCTTGAGCTGCGGGAACTCCTGCTCCCAGTAGCGCAGCACGTGCGGCTTGACCCCGCATAGCTCGCTGACCTCACCGATGGTGAAGTAGCGTTTCGCCGGGATCGGCGGCAGCTCGTCGTTATTGCTCGTTTCCAGCATAGGCTTCCACGCGCGCCTTGAGTTTCTGACCCGGCCGGAAGGTCACCACGCGGCGCGCCGAGATCGGAATCTCCTCGCCGGTCTTGGGATTGCGCCCAGGCCGTTGGTTCTTGTCGCGCAGGTCAAAATTGCCAAAGCCCGACAGCTTGACGGGCACCCCCGCTTCAAGTGCAGCTCGCACTTCCTCGAAAAAGTTCTCGACCAGCTCCTTGGCCTCGCGCTTGTTGAGTCCGACTTCCTCGAAAAGGCGTTCGGCCATGTCGGCCTTGGTCAATGCCATTGGCTGTTACTCCCTCAACGTTGCCCGGAGATCGTGACGGAGCCGGCCGACGACGCGCTCAACGACTTCTTCGACGTCTTTGTCGGTTAGAGTGCGCGAACTTTCTTGGAGAATCAAGCCTATGGCCAGGCTTTTTCGACCGTTAGGTATCCCTTTCCCCCGGTACAGATCGAAGACCACAAGCTCCTGCAACAGCTCACCGGCCGACTCGCGCACGCATTCCCTGACGGCGGCGGCGGAGATCTCCTCGTCGACGACAACCGCCAGATCCCGGCGGATGGATGGGTATTTTGAAAGCTCGGAGAACGCCGGTAGCCGCGCATCGCGCAGCGCATCGGCGTCGATTTCGAACAGGTAAACGCGACCGTCGATGTCCAGCTCGCGCTGCAGGCCGGGGTCCATGGCTCCCAGCCAGCCGACGGCCTCTCCGTCGCGATGGATGCGGGCGCTCTGACCGGCATGCAAGGCCGGATGGCTCTCGGCCCGGAACGTGAAGGCGTCCGCCGCCCCGGTGGCGGCGAACAGCGCTTCCAGGTCGCCCTTGACGTCGTAGAAATCGACCTCGCGCCGTGGAAGGTCCCACTGTTCCGGCGTCACGGCACCGAAGGCCACCCCCGCCAGGCACTTGCGCTGGTGCAGGTCATCGCCATCGGGCCGGAAGCTCAGGCCGATCTCGAACAGACGCACCCGCGCAAACTGACGATGACGATTGCGGCGCAGCGCCTGGACGAGGCCCGGCCAGAGGTTCGTTCGCATAACCGACATATCGGCGGAAATCGGATTGGCCAGGGCCAACGGTTCCGGTTCGGGTCCCAGCGACGCCTGCAGGTCGGGCTCCACGAAACTGTAGGTGATGGCCTCGAAATAGCCGCGCTCCACGAGCGCGGCCCGCAGCCGGTCGTCGCTCAAACGCCGCTCCGGCGCGCCGGTCATCACCGGCGCGATGGGCGGCCGCCGGGTGGGCAGCCGGTCGTAGCCCCAGACCCGGGCCAGCTCCTCGATGAGATCCACCTCGCGGGTGATATCGAAGCGCCAG
Source organism: Ectothiorhodospiraceae bacterium WFHF3C12 (assembly GCA_013519935.1). Taxonomy (GTDB): domain Bacteria; phylum Pseudomonadota; class Gammaproteobacteria; order Nitrococcales; family Nitrococcaceae; genus WFHF3C12. Next base: position 4,595 of record JACDUA010000027.1, read on the forward strand.
CTGGGCGCCGTGACGGACCAGCCCTGCCCATTGCCGGTGACTTCCATGCCCAGGCGCTCGAGTATGTTCACGACCTCGTGATCGGGGATTTCGAGCCCCAGCAGGCGGACGATCCGCGACAGGCGCAACGCAATGGTCGCCGGCTTCGGCATGTGCTCGGCAGCCACCGCCTCGGTCAGCGGGCCGGCCTTGCCGCCGGCAATGGTGGTGAGCAGATCGGTGGCACGTTCCATCGCCCGAGCCTGAAGCTGCGAATCGACGCCGCGCTCGAAGCGGTGGGAGGAATCCGTGTGCAGGCCGTATTCGCGGGCGCGGCCGATGATGGTCAGCGGGCTGAAGAAGGCGCTTTCCAGGAAGACGTTGCGGGTTGCGCCCGACACGGCCGTGTCCGCGCCACCCATGACGCCGGCCATGGCCACAGGCCGCTGGTGGTCGGCGATCACGAGGGTCTGGGGGCTCAGCACGACCTCCTCGCCGCCGATCAGGGTCAGCTTTTCCCCCGCCTCGGCCTGCCGTACCCGGATACCGCCGCTGAGCTTATCCAGGTCGAAGGCGTGCATGGGCTGGCCGAGCTCCAGCATGACGTAATTGGTGACGTCCACGGCCGCTGAATGCGGTCTCACGCCAGCCCGGCGCAGACGCTCCTGGATCCAGACGGGCGTCGGCGCATTGGGATCGATGCCTTCGATGACCCGTCCCACGTAGCGCGGACAGCCCTCCGGGGCCTGGAGCTCCACGGGGAACGTTCGCTCTGACACGGCGGGCACGGGCGTGATCTCCGGCCCCTGCACGTGGCTGCGGAACAGCACGCCGACCTCCCGGGCCACGCCGGACATCCCCAGGCAATCGCCACGGTTGGGCGTGAGGTCCACCTCGACCACCTGGTCATTCAGCCCCAGGAAGGCGCGCAGTTTCTCGCCCACCTGCGCGCTGGGCGGGAGCTCCATGAGTCCAGCTGCATCCTCGGAAATGCCGAGCTCCTTCGCCGAGCAGAGCATCCCCTGGGATTCGACTCCTCGCAGTTTCGCCTGCTTGATGGTGAGACCACCTGGCAACTCGGCCCCAACCAGGGCGAACGGCGCCAGCATGTCGGGGCGCGCGTTGGGTGCGCCGCATACCACCTGATGCATGTTGGTCCCGTCGGACACGCGGCAGACCTGCAGGCGATCGGCGTCGGGATGAGGCTCGCAGTCCACGATCTGACCGATGACCACGCCACTGAACTCCGGCGCGGCCGGCTCGACGGCGTCCACCTCGAGACCGGCCATGGACAGCCGGTCGGCCAGCTCCTGGGTGCTCGCGGGAACCGCGACCCACTCCCTCAACCACGCTTCACTGATTCTCATAGTTTCCGTCAGTCCGCTTCGGTGTGCCGGCAGTCAACGACCCCCCGGAAGGAGCCAGATCGGGCGCGGCGGAGGCGCTCACTGGAATTGCCGCAGGAACCGCAGGTCATTCTCGAAGAAGATCCGCAGGTCGTTGACCCCGTAGCGCAGCATGGCCAGCCGCTCGACGCCGACCCCGAACGCGTAGCCCGTGTACCGCTCGGCGTCCACGCCCACGTGCTCGAATACGGCCGGGTGCACCATGCCGCAGCCCAGGATCTCGAGCCAGCCGGTGCCGCTGCACACCCGGCAGCCCTCGCCGTGGCAGAACATGCACTCCACGTCCACCTCCGCGGAGGGCTCGGTGAAGGGGAAGTACGAGGGCCGGAAGCGTACGCTCAGGTCTTCCTCGAAGAAATTCTTGGCGAAGTCGTCGAGCACACCCTTGAGGTCACCCATGCAGATACCCTCGTCCACCAGCAGCCCCTCCACCTGGTGGAACATGGGGGTGTGGGTCAGATCGGAGTCGCACCGGTAAACCCGGCCCGGGGCGATGACGCGGATAGGCGCGCCGTCGGTCTCCATGGCGCGGATCTGGACCGGCGAGGTGTGGGTGCGCAGCAGCCTGTGGGCGTCGAAGTAGAACGTGTCGTGCATCGCCCGGGCCGGGTGGTGCGCCGGAATATTGAGCGCCTCGAAGTTGTGGTAATCGTCTTCCACTTCCGGGCCTTCGGCGACCGAGAACCCGATCTGGGCGAAGAGCGCTTCCACGCGTTGCAGCGTGCGCGTAATCGGGTGCAGCCCGCCGGGGGCCATGCCCCGCCCGGGCAGCGTCACGTCCACGCCCTCGGCGGCCAGGGCCTCCGTGCGGGCCCGTTCCTCGAGCACCGCCCGGCGCGCCTCCAGGGCGCTTTCCACGGCGGTCTTGGCCTCGTTGATGGCCTGTCCGGCGGCCGGACGTTCGTCCTTGGGAAGCTGGCCGAGCGACTTCAGCTGGACCGTGAGGGAGCCTTTCTTGCCGAGGTAGCGCACCCGCACGCCGTCCAGTTCGTCCAGGCGGCTGGCATTCTCCACGGCCTCGATGGCCTCGGCTTTGAGCTGTTGGAGCTGCGCATCAAGACTGCTCATCAATGACCCCCAGGTAGCGCCGACCGACGCCGGATACCCGCGCTAACCACTTCCACGGCGCGAAAAAAGGGGAAAGGATCAATCCTTTCCCCTTTCGGATAGTGCTTCACAGTGCGCGCGCGCACCGCCGCATTGATCAGGCGGAAAGGTTCGCCTTGGCCTTCTCGGCCAGCGCACCGAAGGCGGCCGCGTCATGCACCGCGATGTCGGCGAGCATCTTGCGGTCGACATCGACCTCGGCCTTGCGCAGGCCGTCCATCAGGCGACTGTAGGACAGGCCGTGCAGCCGGGCGGCGGCGTTGATGCGCTGGATCCACAGGCTGCGGAACTCGCGCTTGCGCTGCCGGCGATCGCGATAGGCATACTGGCCCGCCTTGGTGACCGCCTGGTTGGCGATCCTGAACGTCTTCCGGCGCGCGCCGTAATACCCTTTCGCCTTGGCGAGCACCTTCTTGTGGCGGCGCCGCGCCTCTACTCCACGCTTTACTCGTGCCATGCTGGATCTCTCCTGATTCGGTTACCGGTACGGGATCAGCCGCCGCACCATGGCCTCGTCCTGCTCCGCAACCAGCGTGCCCTCGCAAAGGCGACGCTTCCGCTTGGAATCCTTCTTGGTCAGGATGTGGTTGTGGAACGCGCGGGCGCGCTTGTAGCGACCGCTGCCGGTCTTGCTGAAGCGCTTCGCGGCGCCGCGGTTGGTCTTGATCTTAGGCATGGCCTGTCTCCGATAAAACAATACTGGCCCGTGCCCCGCCGAAGCGGAGCGGGCTCGATTTCGCCTTCCCGGGTCCTATCGACCCTTGCGCGGCGACATCGTCATGACCATTAGCCGCCCTTCCATCTTCGGGCGCTGGTCGACGGTCGCGTATTCCTCAAGGTCCTGCTCGACGCGCTGGAGCAGCTCCAGCCCCAACTCCTGGTGGGCCATCTCGCGCCCGCGGAAGCGCAGCGTCACCTTGACCTTGTCGCCTTCCTCCAGAAACCGTCTCAGGTTCCGGAGCTTGACCTGGTAGTCACCTTCATCGGTGCCAGGCCGGAACTTCACTTCCTTGACCTGGATCTGCTTCTGCTTCTTCTTCGCGGCCTGCTGCTTCTTGGCCAGCTCGAACTTGTACTTGCCGTAATCCATGATCCGGCACACGGGCGGATCGGCGTTGGCGTCGATCTCCACCAGGTCCATGCCGGCCTCTTCGGCCTGTTCGAGTGCCTCGTCTGTCGCGACTATGCCTGCCTGTTCCCCCTCCTGGTTGATCAGGCGTACCTGGGGAACTCTGATGTCCTCGTTTAGGCGGCGGTCGTCACCGCCCTTACGGGCGCCACGTTTTTGTCGAACAGCGATGCTTTAGCCCTCCGAAGAAGTTCTGCCGAGGCGTGCCACGTCCTGACCCAGCCGGTCGAGGAAGGCATCCAGGCTCATGGAGCCGAGATCCGCGCCTTCCCGGGTGCGCACGGCGACTGACTGACTTTCCAGCTCTTTGTCCCCGACCACGATCATGTAGGGGACCTTCCGGATAGTGTGCTCGCGGATTTTAAAGCCGATCTTTTCATTTCTCAAGTCGGCATGGGCGCGAAATCCGCGTTCTAGCAGGCGTTTTTCGACATCCCGGGCGTAATCCGCCTGATTGTCGGTGATATTGAGCACAACTGCCTGGGTCGGCGCCAGCCAGGCCGGCCAGGCCCCGCCGTAATGCTCGATGAGTATGCCCACGAACCGCTCGATGGATCCGAGTATCGCCCGATGAAGCATGACCGGGGTCTGCCGGCTGCCGTCCTCGGCCACGTAGGTGGCGTCCAGCCGGCCCGGCATGGAGAAATCCACCTGGATGGTACCCAGCTGCCAGACACGGTTGAGGCAATCCTTCAGGGAGAACTCGACCTTGGGGCCGTAGAAGGCACCCTCGCCGGGCTGGAGCTGCCACTCCAGCCCCTGCCCGTTGAGAGCGGTCTCCAGGGCCTGCTCCGCCTTGTCCCAGATGGCATCGGAACCCACCCGCTGCTCCGGGCGGGTCGACAGGGCCAGCATGACCTCGTCGAAGCCGAAGTCCCGGTAGGCCTCGTATACGAGATCGATGAACGCCGCCACCTCGGTCTGGATCTGGTCCTCGGTGCAGAAGATGTGGGCGTCGTCCTGGACGAAATGCCTCACGCGCATCAGGCCGTGCAGCGTGCCCGAGGGCTCGTTGCGATGGCAGGAACCGAACTCGGCCAGGCGCAGCGGCAGGTCGCGGTAGCTCTTCAGGCCCTGGTTGTACACCTGCACGTGGCAGGGGCAGTTCATGGGCTTGACCGCGTAGTCCCGGCTCTCGGACTCCGTGGTGAACATGTCGTCCCGGAACTTCTCCCAGTGACCGGACTTCTCCCACAGGCTGCGGTCCACCAGCTCCGGGGTATTGATCTCCTGGTAGCCGTGCCACTTCAGCCGGTCGCGGATGTAGTCCTGCAGCAGGGTGTAGACCGTCCACCCGTTGGGGTGCCAGAAGACCATGCCCGGCGCCTCTTCCTGGACGTGAAAGAGGTCCTGGACCTTGGCGATGCGCCGATGGTCGCGCTTCTGCGCCTCCTCCAGATGATGCAGGTACTGCTTGAGCTGTTTCCTGTCCGCCCAGGCGGTGCCGTAGACGCGGTTGAGCATCTCGTTACGGGCGTCGGCCCGCCAGTACGCGCCGGCCAGCTTGGTCAGCTTGAAGGCCTTGCAGAAGCGGGTGTTGGGCACGTGCGGGCCGAGGCACATGTCCACGTACTCCTGGTGGTAGTAGAGGGCCATTTCCTGGACCTCCGGCATGTCCTCCACCAGCTGCACCTTGTAGTGCTCGCCCCGCTCCCGGAATATCCTCATCACCTCGTCCCGCGGCGTCACCTCCTTGATGACGTCGTATTCCTGGTCGATGAGCTCGGCCATGCGCTGCTCGATGCGCTCCAGGTCCTCGGGGCCGAAGCCCTTCTCGTAGAAGATGTCGTAGTAGAAGCCGTCCTCGATGACCGGGCCGATGGCCATCTGCGCCTCGGGATAGAGCTGCTTCACCGCCTGGCCGAGCATGTGGGCGCAGGAATGACGGATAATCTCCAGCCCGTCGGGCTCCTTCGGGGTCACGATCTCCAGCGCCGCGTCGTCGCGGATGAGATCGCAGGCGTCCACCAGCTTGCCGTCAACGCGCCCGGCCAACGTCGCCTTCGCCAGGCCGGGGCCGATATCCCGGGCCACGTCCATGACCGAGACGGGGTGGTCGTAGCTGCGCTTGCTGCCGTCGGGAAGGGTAATGTCGGGCATTCTGCCGTCTCCCACAGTGGTGACCTATACGAGGGGCCACATGCATTTAAGGCCGGCGACGGGCCGGCCCCGGAATGAAAGAAGGCACCGCCGGAGCGATGCCTTCGAATTTGGTAGGCGCGAGTGGACTCGAACCACCGACCCCCACCATGTCAAGGTGGTGCTCTAACCAGCTGAGCTACGCGCCTGTCGCAACAGGAGGCGTAATATAACGGAACCCTCCTCGACGGCACAAGCATTGCCGCAACAACAAACGAACTGAGATTAGCCACAGATGAACACAGATGGACACAGATACTCCTGGTGAGCGTGGCGGCTTTGCCCCGCGCCGGTCGCGGAACCCGGGTTCGCGGTGGTTCGACGCAACCCCGAACCAACGATATCTGTGTGTATCCGTGTTCATCTGTCGCTAAAGGAGTTCAGGTTTCCGCTTCCGGCACCTCCAGCACGTGAGGCCGCCCGGGCGCACTCCCGGATTCCGAGTCAGCCCCCGGCGCCGGCGGCTAGCTTCCTGAGCCGGGGCTGGCGCCGCCGACGGGTCTTTTCCGGGACCATGCGGCGCATGGACTCCAGCTTGCCGTAGCAAAGCAGCTTGTCGCCGGCTTCCAGCAGACGATCGGCGCGGGGGTTGGGGATAACCTTGGCGCCGCGGTAGAGGGTGAGCACGTTGAGGTCCTGCTCCGACAGCCTGGTCTCGGTGATGGTCAGTCCCACGAAGTCCGAGCCCTCGGGGATGTAGATCTCGCTGACGCCGTAGCCCTTGCTGACGGTCAGCCGCTGGCGGATGTCGATCTCCGGGAAATCCACCTGCGCGGCGATGTACTCCACCACCGCACCGGCGATGTCCAGGCCGGTGCATTGCTCGATGCCCTCCAGGCCCGGCGATGAGTTCACCTCCATGATCTGCGGCCCGCTGTCGCTCTCCAGCATGTCCACCCCGGCGACCCGCAGGCCCATGATCTGAGCGGCCCGGACGGCCGTCTCGCGGAACGTGTCGGAGAGCTCGACGGCCTCCGCCACACCGCCGCGATGGACATTGCTGCGAAACTCCTGCCCCTGGGCGACCCGGCGCATGGCCGCCACCACCCGATCGCCCACCACGAAGGCGCGGATGTCCCGGCCCTTGCTCTCGGCGACGAATTTCTGGATTAGCACGTTCTGCCGCTGGCTCTGCAGCAGCTCGACGATGGACTCGGCGGCCTTGACCGATTCCGCCAGCAGCACGCCGATACCCTGGGTCCCCTCGATAAGCTTGATGATGACCGGCGCCCCGCCGACCCGCTCGATGGCCGGCAGCACGTCCTTCTTGTCGCGGACGAAGGTGGTCCGCGGGATGCCGATGTGATGGCGGCTGAGAATCTGCAGGCTACGTAGCTTGTCCCGGGAGTTGAGGATGCCGTGGGCGGTATTGGCGCAGAAAATGTCCATCTCCTGGAACTGGCGCACCACGGCCGTGCCGTAATAAGTGATCGAGGCCCCGATTCGCGGCAACACGGCGTCGTAGTCGCTCAGCGGCTTCTGCCGGTAGTAGAGATCCGGCACGCCCCGCTGCAGATCGATGGCGAACTTCAGGGTATTCAGCACCTTGACCTGGTAACCGCGCTGGACCGCGGCTTCCCGGAAGCGACGCGTGCTGTAGGACCTCGGGCCGCAGGAAAGAATGCCCAGTTTCATATCGCCCGCCTTCGATTTCGCCCGGGCGCCCCAACGGGCCCGGGCCGCTGCCGAGTCGCGAAAACGTGCCGACAGCGGGGTTAACGTTGCGCCTGTTCAAGTGCATAAAACGTTTAGCCACAGATGAACACAGATAAACACAGATTTTGTTCTCGCTGTGCGGTGCTGACCGCTCGCGATTGATCCATTCTGGGCTCTGTGGGGCTAAGAGACAGGAAGCTGAAATTTATCTGTGTCCATCCGTGTTCATCTGTGGCTAAAAAGAGAGAAGCTAGGCGTCCGCCTCGGGCTCCTCCAGTACGTAGACCTTGATCTTCCTGACCTCGTCGCGCAGGCGCGCCGCTTCCTCGAACTCCAGGTTGCGGGCGTGCTGGTGCATCTGCTGCTCCAGGCTCTTGATGCGCTTGACGGCCTGTTCCGGCGTCATGCCCATGTAGGGCTTCGCATCCTCCGCCACCCTGGCGTACTCGCGGGCGGGCCGCGGCGCGCCGGGCATGCCCCGCTCCATGACGTCCGCGACGGCCTTGCGGATGCCCTGGGGGGTGATGCCGTGGGCCTCGTTATGGGCCACCTGCCGGGCGCGGCGGCGCTCCGTCTCGTCGATGGCCCGGCGCATGGAGCCGGTCACCTCGTCGGCATAGAGGATGGCGGTGCCCCGGACGTTCCGGGCGGCGCGGCCGATGGTCTGGATCAATGACCGGTCGGAGCGCAGGAAGCCTTCCTTGTCGGCATCCAGGATGGCGACCAGGGACACCTCCGGGATATCCAGGCCCTCGCGCAACAGGTTGATACCCACCAGCACGTCGAACTCGCCCAGGCGCAGGTCGCGGATGATCTCCATGCGCTCGACGGTGTCCACGTCGGAGTGCAGGTAACGCACCCGCACGCCGTGCTCGTGGAGGTATTCGGTCAGGTCCTCCGCCATGCGCTTGGTCAGTGTGGTGACCAGCACCCGCTCCTGGCGACCCACTCGGTCGTTGATCTCGGAGAGCAGATCGTCCACCTGCGTGGAGGCGGGCCGAACGCGCACCTCCGGGTCCACCAGGCCGGTGGGCCGGACCACCTGGTCGATGATGGCCACGGAATGCTTCTCCTCGTACGGACCCGGCGTCGCGGACACGTAGATGGACTGGGGGGCGAGCTGCTCGAACTCTTCGAACTTCAGCGGCCGGTTGTCCAGCGCCGAGGGCAGGCGAAAGCCGTACTCGACCAGGGTCTGTTTGCGCGAGCGATCCCCTTTGAACATGCCGCCGATCTGGGGGATGGTCACGTGGGATTCGTCGACGAACAGCATGGCGTTGGGTGGCAGGTAGTCGAACAGGCACGGCGGGGGCTCGCCGGCATTGCGACCCGAGAGGTATCGGGAGTAGTTCTCGATGCCATTGCAGTACCCGAGCTCCTGCATCATCTCCAGGTCGAACATCGTGCGCTGCTCCAGGCGCTGGGCCTCCAGGTTCTTGCCGGTCTCGCGCAGGTCGGCCAGGCGCTCGCGCAGCTCGTCCTTGATCCGATCCACGGCGTTGAGCAGCGTCTCCCGGGGGGTCACGTAGTGGGTCTTGGGATAGATGGTCAGCCGGGGCACCCGACGGGTCACCTCGCCGGTGAGCGGGTCGAACCACGACAGGTTCTCGATCTCGTCGTCGAACAGCTCCACCCGAACGGCCTCGTCCTCGGACTCGGCGGGGAAGATGTCGATGATGTCGCCGCGCACCCGGTAATTGCCCCGCTCCAGCACGGCATCGTTGCGGGTGTACTGCAGGTCCGCCAGCCGGCGCAGGATATAGCGCTGGTCCACCTGGTCCCCCCGGACCAGATGCATGACCATGCTCAGATACGCATTGGGGTCGCCCAGGCCGTAGATGGAAGACACCGACGCCACGATGATGGTGTCGCGCCGCTCGATGATCGCCTTGGTGGCCGACAGCCGCATCTGCTCGATGTGCTCGTTCACCGAGGCGTCCTTCTCGATGTACGTGTCCGACGACGGCACGTAGGCCTCGGGCTGGTAGTAGTCGTAGTAGGAGACGAAATACTCCACGGCGTTGTGAGGAAAGAACTCCCTGAACTCGCCGTAGAGCTGGGCCGCCAGCGTCTTGTTGGGCGCCATCACGATGGCCGGGCACTGCTCGCGCTGGATGATGTTGGCCATGGTGAAGGTCTTGCCGGAGCCGGTGACGCCGAGCAGCGTCTGGTGCCCGTAACCGGCCTCCACGCCGTGGCAGAGAGCGTCGATGGCCATGGGCTGATCGCCCGCCGGCTGGTAGTCGGAACTGAGCTGAAACTCTCGCGTCATCTGGCGGCGTGCTCCGCGTTTACCCTATGATCGGGTGGGGATTCATTGCGGGGTAAGCAATTTTGGACATCGAACTGGCAGGCCGCGTTCAGCGTATCCAACCGTCGCCAACCATGGCGATCACCGCCCGGGCCGCGGAGCTGCGGTCCGCTGGCGAGGACGTCATCGGTCTGGCGGCCGGGGAGCCTGATTTCGAGACGCCCGAGCATATCAAAGCGGCCGCGACGGCGGCGATTGCCGACGGCGAGACCCGCTACACGCCGGTGGACGGTACTTCGGCCCTGAAGCGGGCCATCGCCCGCAAGCTCGACCGAGACCAGGGCCTGCGCTACGCCGACGCGGAGATCCTGGTCTCCAGCGGCGCCAAGCACAGCATCTTCAACCTGGTCTGTGCGCTGGTGAACCGCGGCGACGAGGTGGTCATACCCGCCCCCTACTGGGTTTCGTATCCGGACATGGTGCGTCTCCTCGACGGCGTGCCCGTGGTCGTGCCCGCCAGTCAGAGCCAGGGATTCAAGATCACACCGGAACAGCTCGAGCGCGCCCTGACACCGCGTAGCCGGCTGGTCATCCTCAACAGCCCCGGCAACCCCAGCGGGGCCGTCTACTCGGCGGACGAGCTGGACGCCCTGGGCCGAGTGCTGGAACGCCATCCCCACGTCGTGGTGCTCACCGACGACATCTACGAGCACATCGTGTGGCCGCCCGGCGGCTTCCATAACATCCTCGAGCTGCGCCCCGGGCTTTCCGGACGTACGGTGGTGGTCAACGGCGTCTCCAAGGGCTACGCCATGACCGGCTGGCGCATCGGCTACGCGGCCGGACCCGCGCCGGTGATCGCCGCCATGCGCAAGGTCCAGTCCCAGAGTACTTCCAACCCGTGCTCCGTCTCCCAGGCGGCGGCGGTAGCAGCACTGGATGGCGACCAGGAATGCATCGAGCCCATGCGCCGGGCCTTCCAGGAGCGGCACGACTTCGTCGTGGCGCGTCTCAACGCCATTGCCGGGCTGCACTGCCTGCCCAGCGGCGGCACGTTCTACGCCTTCCCCAACGCCGAAGGGGCCATTGCCGCCATGCAATGCAAAGACGACACGGCCCTGGCCGAGCGTCTGCTGGATGCCGCCGGCGTCGCGCTGGTCCCCGGCTCGGCATTCGGCATGCCGGGCCACCTGCGCCTGTCCTACGCCTGTGGCATGGACGCCCTGGCGGACGCCATGAACCGGATGGAACGGCTTCTCGGCGCGGCATGAGTCCGGTTGACGAAGCCGCCCCGATGGGTAGAATACGCGGTTCACGAGCGACAGCTACTCCCCGGTAGCTCAGTTGGTAGAGCAAGTGACTGTTAATCACTGGGTCGGCGGTTCGAGTCCGTCCCGGGGAGCCAGACAACCGCATCACGAACCGCCCCACCCGGGCGGTTTATTATTTTCTGGGGGTCGTACTCGATGGTCAGGTGGCCATCGGCTTCAACGATGGTCCGCTGCACGAAGCCCGCAAAGAAGGTACGCAGCTTCTTCGGGCTGGTCGAAGTCTTCACCACGTCCACCAGCGTCTCCGAGAACTCGACCAGGTCGGCGTCCGATATTTTCAGCTCTGGGCGCTCCTCCGCCTCGATCCGTGCGAGCTCCTGCTCCAGGCGCTTCACCTCCTCGTTGTTGGCACGCATTCGCCGCGTGAGATCACCCAGGTTAGGGGCATCTTTACCGTAAAGCTCCAGGATCTCGTACAGGTTCGAGTTCCGCCGCTCCACCTGCTGCAACTGGTCAAGCGCGCGCTGGCGCCGCTGGCTGTGCTCTACCTGCCAACCAGCGACAGCCTCCTGAAGCTCCTGATATACCTCTCGCAGCGCATCAGGGCTTAGCACCACCTGGCAGATCTGGTCGACCAGATACTCGTCCAGCTCAGGAGCTGGGAACCGAAAAGGATCGTGTTTCTGCTCTAGGCGAGCAGCTCGGCAATTGTAGTACCAGTAGCGCTTGCTCCGGCCCTTCGCACTCTCGGTCTGCATGCCGGACCCGCAGTGCCCGCACGTCAGTAGTCCCGTGAAGATGTGCTGACTGGTGGCGGAGCTCGCCGCGGCGTTCTCGGCGTCATTGTCGATGAGGGCCTGGACGCGGTCCCAGAGGTCCCGAGGCACCACGGGCTCGTGGCTATCCACCACGATCCACTGGTCTCGTGGCCGTCGCCGGCCGGTTTCGCGAGATTTTCGGCCGAACACTGTCTGACCGATCAAAGCCTCGTTCCGCAGTAAGTATCCAATGACCGTCTTGTTCCATCGCTTGCCGCGATTGGTGATCCCCCGCTCGTTCAACAGCTGGGCTATCTGCAGCGCCCCGACACCGCCATTGGCACGTAGGTCGAAGATCTCCCGAACCACCTCTGCCTCCCGCGGCTCCGGCACCAGGCGTTTCCGCTTCGGGTCCTCCGGCGCGGGCTCCGGTCGATATCCGAAAGGTGGGCGCCCGCCGGCCCAGTAGCCGTTATGGGCATTACGGACCATGCTGCGCCTAGTGTCCGAAGATATCTGGCGCGAGTACCACTCGTCGAATATCTCCATGACGCCGTCCAGGAGCCAGCCGGCATCCGTTCCGGTGTCCACCTCCATGGAGACATAAACAAGCCGCACGCCGGCTCGGTCCAGGCGCCGCTTATTGAAAGCTGCGTCCGCTCGGTTCCGCGCGAAGCGGGACGAGCTCCACACGATGAAGTAGTCCGGCGTGTAGGCCTCGCAGTAGAAGAGCGCTTCTTGGAAGGCAGGGCGCGCATCGCTTCGGCCGGAAAGCCCATCGTCGGTAAAGACCTGGAGCACGGCCGCGTCTAGGTCACTGGCTTTTTGCTGGCACCTCTCCACCTGGCCGGAGATCGGCAATTCTTCATCGGCCTGTTTCGACGTGCTGACTCGTGCGTAGATAACTGCGGTTCTAGTCACAGCGACAGCCAAAATAACGGGGCTAACACGGCAAGAATAAACGGGAGTATTACATCTGTGGCCAAAGGGGTGTGGACAGTCAAGTACCACAATGAGGCCAGGGCCGGACCCGCAAACCTCCACAGGGGGATCTCAATGTCTTGTCCTTCGTCAAGCTTGCCCTCACTTGGGTGATACTTCGGGAGCGTCACCCCGACCCTCAATAGCCCCCTTCTTTGGAAGTCACCCACGCTGGGAGCTCCCCTCCACTCAACTCCTCCGCTTGAGAGGTGTTGCAATATTGTTCGGCGTGCAAATCTATCGAATGCCATTCGCGTCGTCTGCCATAGTTCATCTGCCCTAGCCGCCTTGAAATACTGGTAGTAGCGAACGCTGAAATAGAACCAGGCAACCCAAAGAGCGTGAACAATGGCTTGTGGGTGGCCAATCCCTATTTGAGCTCCCAGGAAAGAGATACCAGAAACCTCGATCTGGGCATGATCGTAGAACACGATCACCACGCAGATCGCAATAAGGTTTCGTCGCTGGCGCTCGAATTTGGCGCGCAGTTCCTCCGGCGGCGCGCCGGGCTTCTCCTCATGTACTTTCATGCTTAGCAGCCTCGATGATCCTTGTAATGTGGCGTTCGCTGAGTGATTCACACAACTTACGTCTGATGGTTCGCCGGATCTCGGATGGGCGGCTACCCTCGTCAGCCAGGGCTTTCACCAGCTTGTTACGCTGCAGCCGCATCCATCCAGCGAACAACGGAATCCGAATCCGGGTTGGTTCACGCTCCCCCGGGGGGAGATCGATGTTTTCCTCGTCGAGGATCTGCCACACCTCCAGGAACTGGTCGACGCCGACGACGTGTGCGATCCGGAGCCACCGCGGATCGAGACCGATCTGCTCGAGCTCGTCCAGTCGAGGGTCGCGCGCGCCTTTTTTTAACCCGGGATTCCCGGCCCTGCAGGCATTCAGGTACCCACCCCCCTCCGTGGCCGTGCTTGGATTTTTGTGCCGACCCCCCACCCCTCCGTTGGAAACAAGAGATCTCTTATCTTGGAGATCTCCACCCTGGGCGATCCAGTCGAACTGTCGGTCCGCTCCCATCATTCCGACCCTCTTACTGCGCACTTGTTCGTGAGGCCACAGCCGCAGGCCGCACACTGCCGTGACCAGGTCCGCCACTACTGCGCATTTGGATAGAACACGCAGTAGCACCGGAGGTGGAACCCGTTCCGGAGGTTGGTTGAGTTAGCCCGTTCGGAAAGCGAGTTCCAGAGAGGCCTGCACCCACGCGACAGAATCCGTCACTGGCGGGTTTGGGATTCTGGCCAACCCCCTCGTATAGAATTTCCAGGCGTGTGTCGGTTCTCATGGACCTATCTCTATCGCGCCGTCAGGGATCCCGCTGCAGGTGGCGCAGCAGATCCGTTACAGGGGTCTTCACCTTGGACAGCGGATTCGCCTTACCCATGTGCTGGGTGAGCTTCCGCATGGCCAGGTGGGTGTAGATCTTGGTGGAGTTGGAGTCGACGTGACCCATCAGCGTCTGGCGCACCAGGAGGTCCACGTCGTCCTCGGCCAGCTCCGTGCCGTAGAGGTGTCTCATGGCATGAGGGTGGAGCTCCTTCCTCGGGATCCCGGCCGCCTCACCGTAGCGCACGATCATGTCCCGGATCGTGCGCTGGGCCAGGCGGCGTTCCTCCCCACGGAACTGGTGCTCGGGCACCGTGCGGTTCCTGGTGGACACAAACAGGACCTGATCCCCGTTCTCCAAATGGCGGTCGATGTGCTCGAGCTCCTGGTGGCCAAGGTAGGCCCTGACCAGTAGCCGTGTCTCGTGTGGGGCTGGCAGCAAGCGCTCGCGATCGCCCTTCTCTCGTGTGCGGATGATCATCCACTCAACACCGTCCACGTCGGTGAAGATCAGGTCACCTTCGTTCAGGGCGCATAACCCGCCGATCCGCAGGCCGCAACCGATCAGCACCGAGAGGATGGCCGCGTCGCGTACGCCGGTAAACGTGCTGATGTCGGGCTGCATGAGCAGCTTCTCGGCATGGCGCAGCTGCATTGGCGTGGGCAGTTTGAGGCCGGCCCTGGGATACGGCAGGCCGGCTGCTGGATCCTGCCGGATATGGCCGCGGCTGCGGGCCCAGCTGTAGAAGCCACGGACCGCCGCCACCAGTGCCCGCCGGCTACGGGGACTGAGCCCTTCCTTGTGCATAACCAGACCCGTGAATTGCTCCAGGTCGTCGCTGGACAGCGTCAAGAGATGGCCACCGGCCTCCTGGATCCAGCCAGCCAGGCGCCGGAGATAGCCGCCGTACTTGATGGCCGTCGCCGGCGAGCGGCCCTGGTTGTGGCGGAGGTAGTCCAGGTAGTCGTCGATGAGCTCCGTCATGAGGTGCCTCGCGGGGGTCTCGTGAGCCAATAGAAGGAGGGCGGGGGCAGCGAAACCCGCGCACCCGCGCCACCCCCTGTTTTCTGATTGTATGTGTCTGATTTTACGGCATTCAGGGTGGCGCGTGTTGGCGCGGAAAAACCCGCGCCACCCCCTGAAACACGCGCCACCCCCAGGTGATCCGCGCGCCAGTTCCGCGCCACCCGCGCCAGGGCTTCTACCCTTCTCGTCTCTCTTTCTTTCTCTCTCTTTTCAATAAGATAAGAGAGAGAGAATAGGGCCGTGGCTGGAAAGGCGGGATGCGCCAGAACACGGCAAACCCGCGCCACCTGGGACCAAACACGCGCCACACAGAAGCAAACCCGCCAGCGTTTTGCCCGAAGATTCGGGCACTTATCATTGACGTGGCCTATGATGCGCGGGTTTTGTGCATCGCCCCTGCCTCCTATTCGAAAATGGCGGCCGGCACCCCGCCCTTTTATTCCGCTCTGCGGACGGTTCGCGGATGCGGATTTGCAAGAGGTCCGGAGATGAGCAAGGGGGCGAAGGCGCGGCTGTGAGGACGTGGCCAGGTGGCCGGCGAAACCTGGTAGATGGGAAGGCCCGCGCAGGGCCCTGCTGAGCTCCTGCGGCGCGCTGTAGCGAATTCTGGGGGAGCGCGAGGGGGTGAGCCCGCTGGATTTCACGACAGCGCGCGGGTCTCCCCGCTGGCTGTCAGCTCCTCGTAGAGGGAAAGAAACTCGGCCTTGGCCTGGTGCCACTCCAGGGGCTCAATACTGACGTCCAGGGGGAGTTGACCGCTCGCACCGAACAAGCCGGCCCGGGCATGCCCATAGAGTTGCGCGGCCTCGGCGGCCGCGGCCCTGTCGTCCGCGTGCTTGACGCACTCCGGCAGTTGGCTGGGCAGATCGAACCGCGCCGCCACGGCGTCCCACACACGCGCCTCGAGGAGCTGGTAGGCATGCAGGTCCCGCTTCACAGGGCGGACCATATCGCCCACGTAGGCCTCCGTCGCATCGTGTAGCAGGCCGGTCAGCTGGTGCTCGGCCGGCACTGCCCTGGCCACCACTACGGAATGCTGGGCCACACTGTACGGCCGCGCCAGAGCGCCGTTGAACCGGTTGAGGCACGCCAGGTGGTGGGCGATGTCCAGGATGTCGATATCCTCCGGGCGCGGATCCCAGGGGTAGAATCGCCGACCGGTGTAGGTGAGGTTCCAACTGCCTTTGCGGGGCATGGTTGCTCTCCTATTCGGGGGCCGGCAGCAGCGGCGGCATCGCGCCGGACTCGTACGCCCTGGCAATCTGAGGACGCATCCAGTCGCCCACCGTCTGCCCGTTGGGTAGCGCGATGTGGGCGAGGAACTCGTCCTCGAACTCCGTGATGCCGGATTCGACCGCCTCCAGCTTGGCCTTAATGACCAGGGCCAGCGCGCGCCAGCGCTGGCGCACGGCTTGCTCGTAGGCGGCCTCCTGCTGGGCCGGCGATCGCCGCTGCTTCTTGGCCGGCGTCAGGGTGAACTCTCGGTCGTCGGGATCCGGCATCGGGAGGTCGAAGCGAACCCGGCGGCCGCGCATCTGGAAAGCGACCACAGCGTGGCCGGCCTCCCACCCATACATGAACCCATCTGCGCCGTAGCGGCGGAGCGTGTGCTCTATCTCCGCCCGGCTCTTGTCGCTGGGGATGTCGGTCTTGTTGGCGTACGTGGCCACTATCAGCCCTCCTCTGCGGCCGCCGTCTCGTGCTCCGCCGGCGCCGGATAGCGCTCGCCACAGAACGGGCAGAATGTGGCGGCCAGGATCGTCCGCTTGCCGGGCTTGCGCCGGCGGCGGGCCTGGGTCTTAACGAGGACGCGTGGCGGCGTCTCCACGGTGGTGACGAGCTCCAGGCCGTGGACCTCGAGCTCGCGATCGATGACCTGGACGCAGTCACACATGGCCACGCTCCTGGTCGGCCTGGCAGTCGACGCAGAGCTCCACGCCGGGCACGAGCTCGCGCCGGCGTTGCGGGATCTCGTCGCCGCATTCGAGGCAGTGCGTGGCGCTCTCGCCCTCGTAGCGGACGCGGCCGGCAAGCGCGTCCTGGGTGACCTGGTCGATGTACTCGCCGGCGACGTCTGCGGTGTCAGCCATGGCCACGGTCCTCTGGAGTGATAGATACGATTTCCGCGGCGACCAGCATGTCCTTGAGCCAGTCGTCGGCTTTCAAATCGTCGTCCTCGACGCTGAGGCTGTCGCCTTCCTGGTCTGTCAGGACGATCTTGGCCACGCGCGCGGCGTCGATACTTTCGATGTAGGGCAGGTCGTCGTAGGCCGCCTCCACCGCGGAGTCGATCACCGTCAGGCCCGTGCAGTTGCCGCCAACGTCCACTTCAACGGTGTGACGGTACTGCCACATTCCGAATGTGAGGCGGACCCGTTGCGTGGCCATGAAGCCACTGGTGGTGAGATTCGGGTCGTAGTCCATCGGCCCCTTGTCCAGCTGGCGCAGCCGCCTCTCGACTGCCTTGCGCACGGTGGATTGAAGGCCTTCCACCTCCAGTGCCCGCAGACACTCGTCACGCTTGAATGACTTGACCATCTGCAGGCGGCCGTCCACAGATACCTCGCCGACGAAATGTCCCTCGTGCATGCCCGTCGTGAACGGGCCCAGGTTGTTTTCTTCAATCACGTCTCACCCTCCCAGCCGATGGGCGTCTGGAACCCCGCGGCGTTTCGGTGGCGGTTCTTGGTGTCTCTCTCACCCAGTCAGGAAGGTCAGGGAGATCGACGACCTCGCCTGCAAGCGCGTGAGAGGAATCGCCGAGGAACTGAAGCCGGCCTTCTTTCAGGAATAGGTGGCAGCGGTAATTCGGCCCGGCCGACCCGCCCCGCAGAAGGAATGAGGGGCTGAGGGTCACGTTCGAATAATCGCCGTTCCACTGCCAGACCGGACCGTGTGGTTGCCCCGTATCTTTATCGACGAACGTATGCCCGGGGACGTTCACGGCATGCAATTCTTCGCACCCCGGGCAGTAGAAGGCCAGACGCCCGCCGAAGCCGACGATGATCTTGCTGCTCTTTACGATCACGCCACATCCCCCTCCCAGCCGACAGGCATACGGAACCCTGCGGCGCCGCGGTGGCCACCACCGCCGTACTGCTTGGCGATCGCGGAGACGTCGACGCCGTCCTCGCGGCTGCGCAGGGAGAAGGTGCGAGCATCGGCGGAGTCCCAGTAGCAGGCGGCGAACGGCTCGCCCTCGGACATAATGTGCCCGGCCTCAGTGGAGTAGAAATACGGCGCATTGAGCACAGGCACCAGGTGCCCGCCAATGCGCATCCGCTGCTCACAGGAACGGATCAGCTCGCGGACGTCCTTGCGGTGCTTGCGGAGGATGGCGCGACCCTCACGGTAGAGCTCGTAGGGGCTCTCCGCGGCCAGCGAGTCCCAGTTCTCCCAGGTGTACTCACGGGAGAACACCGCCATCATGATCTCCTCGGTGTCCTCGAGGGCGAAGCGAAAGATGTCCCTGTCCTCTACGTGGTCCACTAATGCCGGGCGTGGGGCGTCGTGGAAGAAGTCCCAGGCGATACCGGCGCCGGAGCGCTCCAGGTCGAACAGCGCGGCCATGGTGCTGGTCATGTCCGGAGCGAGCGCGAGGTGATGCTCGATCCAATCCTCCCAGCATTCCGGCGGCTCCGGCAGGCCCGCCAGGTCCTCGGCGGCGCTCTTGTGGTGGTCTAGCACCAGCACGCTGTTGGCCTGCTCGTTCATTGCCTGGAGCACGTCACGGGGGTAGGAGAAGTCCACGATGATGACGTCGCGGCCGGCGACGTCCGGCGGCGTCTGCCCGTAGCCGGCCGCGTGACACTCGATGTCCCCCAAGGCCTGGCGCACGGCCCAGGCGGCGGTAAATCCGTCGGCGCAGTTGCCGTGGTAGATGCAAAGCGGGTTCATTTCGTCGTACTGCATGGCTCGGCACCCTCCTGTTGATTGCTCATCCCCTCCACCACCTCGGTCAGCTCCTTAACCGCCTGGTAGGCGCGGACGAGGCCCATGCGAGCCTGGGCCGGCGCGGCCGGGCCGAGGATTCGGTCCAGGGCCTGGGCCTCGAGCTGGATGATTTCCGCGGCCTCCATGCAGCGCCGGGCGGCGGAGCTCTCCCCTGCCAGGCGGCAGGTGCGCCGCGCGCGTTCCACCTGGACGGCGAGCTGGACGTCGGTGGCGTGTTTCTCGGCGCGGGCCAGTTCCTGGTCCGGCAGCTCGCGCCAGTTCGTCTGTACGGTCAGAAAGTCAGTGCTCATGTCCCTTCCCTCGCCTGTTCTGCACCCTTCAGCGACCGCGGCGGGTGCTCGATGTGGATCACCGCCGCGGCCAGGTAGTTGATCGCGCCAAGCAGCTCGGCCACAGCGGCGTCGGCAGGCAGGCGCTGGGCCTCCTCCATCTTCTTGCCCACCTGGCCGAAGGCGTAGCCGGTGCCATAGAGCCCCTGGAGCGTGACGATCGGCTGCTCGTGGAAGGGCTGTCCTTTGGAGTGTCGATCGCTGCCTTTCCCTTCCGCAGCCTGTTGGTAGGCCCGCTCCAATACATAGGCCAGCCTCGAGTAACCCGGTTTATCCATGCCCTGCTCCTCGCTTTGATTGACAGGCCCGTCTCGTGGGCTAGCCGGCCGCGCCCCGGCTGGAGGCACCGGTCGCTGGCTGCGGGCGTTACTCTCGGGGCCACCGGCCCGCCCTGGCCCCTCTCTGCGCACTCAGGCCACCTGGTGGTCGCCCTCGTAGTCGATCTCCTCCGGCTGGCTGACGTGCAGCCCGAACGCCGCCAGACGCTCCAGCGAGAGCGCCACCATGTGGCACTCGCGCTTTCCGCCAATGCGCGCGTCCACGCGGTCCTTATGGATGACCTCCGCCTGCTCGAGCTGCCGGCGGAGAATGCGGTCGCTCTTGATGGGCAGGCCGTCGAAGGTCTGCCGCAGATGAATGGAGTGGCGCAGGTGGTGCATCACGTGCTGCGGGCGCAGGATCAGGCACTCCACGCCGTCCACCAGGGCGAATTTGTAGGGGTGGCGGTAGCTGTGGCTGGAGATCTCGTCGCAGATCGTCTCCAGCACCCACACCCAGGGCTCGCGGTCAGCCGACGTCTCGGCGATGTGGGCGTTCATTTCCGCGAACAGATCCTGCGGGAACTGCCGATACTCGAAGTCGACGCCGGCGAACTCCGCCAGCAGCCGCCACGCCACCATCGTCGCAGCGTAGTTGCCGGCCATGCGGGTGGCGCCGTCGTCGCTGCCGCTGGCCCGGCAGGAGCGCATGGCGTGTTCCGTGGCGCTGCGGTACATGGCGCTGATTTGCGACTTGTGGTGGCCGGCCAGGAACTCCAGCCACTGCCGCACCGGGAAGCGCGGCAGATCCTCCGGCGGCAGCTCGCCCTTCCGCTGGGCGAGCTCCACCCGCGTGAGCTTGCCGAGCAGCGATCGCACCGGCACGTCCTCGCCGGCCAGCAGCACCGGGGCGGCCAGCAGATACTCGGTCATATCCGACCCGCGGCGAGTCGTCGTGTACTGGTAGCACTCCTGGAGCAGGCTCACGGCCTTGTCGATCACGTCCACCCGGCGGGCCGAGATCTCCTCCCAGCCCACCGGGTGGCTGGTGTGGCTGATGGAGGTCAGCAGGCGGAACTCGGTCTGCAGGCTCTGCCCGGAGAACATCGTCATGCCGATGGTGCGTTCCAGCCACTTCACCAGGGTGGACTTGCCGGCGCCCTTCCCCGCCTGCAGCACCAGGTGGGGCCAGAAGCCCAGGAAGGCCTTGAGGTGGCCGCCCAGGGCCCAGACCAGCAGCTGCAGCGCCGCGTTGTGGCGGAACATGCCGCTGTAGGCGTCAATCACCCGCCGGGCCTGGCCAGCCCCGCCGGCGGGGAACGCCAGGTTGTGGTAGGGGCACTGCTTATCCGGCTCGGTGAAGTAGCAGTCCGCTCCCTCATTGACCAGGGGCTTGCCCTTCTGCCAAGCGAGCCCCACGAAGTTCACCGCCTCCCGGGCGCCGATCTCCGGCGCCGCGCGCTCCAGGATGTTCACCATGCGCTGGAACTGGCTCCGGGCGTAGATGGGCCCGAACTTCTGCCACTGCTCCACGTTGTGCAGCCGCTCATCCTCGAACACACGGCGCACGAGCTGGTTGCCGTGCCGCGGGGTCTGCACCGACACGGCGAAAAGCGTCTCCGGCTGGATGTCGTCCTCGCCGGTCATGGTGGCCGTGGCGCTGGCCACGCGGACGCGTGCCAGACCAGCCACACGAAACCCGCATAGATCCGCGAACTGAGGTGTCTGGTCCTCGTCGTCGCCCCACTTCTTGACGTAGGTGGTGAAGTCCTCCTTACAGCGAAATTTCGGGTACTGGGCCAGGTCGAACGCCGGCAGCCAGATCCGCGGCCGCTGTTCGCGCCGGAAGCCGGGCCGGTCGTCGCTGCGCTCCACCCGGATGCCCGGGATGATCCCCTGCTCCAGCCGCAGCAAATACCCCCGCAGCGCGGCCGCGTTGCCCTCGGCGTCCTGCAGGATGTCGTTGAGGTCGTTGTACTGAGGGCCTTCGAGGCCATCCCATCCGGCTTGATCCACCAGGTGGGCGCTGATGTTCAGCCCCGTTAGGTGCTCGTGCAGCTTCCAGGCGCTGCGGGCGCCCGGGGGTTGATTGTTGTGCTTCTCGTGGGGCGGGTCGTTGTCCATGCAGATAACCACCCGCTTGCCGGCCAGGAACCGCCAGTCGATTTCGTCGACGCCGGCGGTGCCCCGGGTGGCCACCGCGGCCCAGTCGCTGCGGCCGACGCTGTCGACGGACAGGGCGTTTGTGGCGCTCTCGACCACGTACACCGTCCGGGCCTTCTCCACCCGCTTCCAGTCGGCGGTCCAGACAAAGCCGCGCTTCTCACCCTGGGTCCAGGTCTTCACGTCCCCGTTGGTGGCTGGATCGACAAAGCGCATGTCCACGGCCACCACGTGGCCGGGGTTTCGGGTGCGCACCACGAAGGCGGCGGCCGGGCCTAGGTGCCCCGGCTCGCCCTCCGGGCGCTTGTCGCTGCGGTAGTCGTTGAAGCCAAGCGAGCCCCGACGCACGGCGTGGCGGATGGCATCGGTTGAGATGCACCGCTCGTCGCGCAGGTAGGCCAGCAGCTCCTCATCGTTCTCCCGGGCCCGGGAAACGCACCGGTCCGCCACGAACTCGGGGATGGAGCGCTGGCGGTTCTCCTGCTGTGCCTGACGCTCCATCGGCAAGTCGTAGAGCTCATGCAGCCGGCGGACGGCGTCACCCACCTCCGCCAACCCCTCCACGTACATGACCAGGTCCACGCAGCTGCCGCCCTGCTCGGTGCTGTGGTCGTACCAGCTGGTGCCGTCGTTGAAGACGGACAGCGACGGGTGACGGTCCTGATGAACGGGGCTACGATAGTTGCCGCGATCGCCCGGGCGCTCCATACCAAGGCGCTCGGCCAGGTCATGCAGATCCACCCGGCGCTTGAGCTCCTCAATCGTCGCCATTCGGCAGGTCCTCCAGGTATACGCAGACGTCCGCGTCGAAGGCCGCGGCCAGGTCTTGGAATTGCGGGTCCGTGAGCAGCTCGGCCAGCTGCGGACGCTCTCGTCGGATGGTCTGCCAGTGCGCCCGCTTGTCCACCGGATCGAGGCGCGAGAGGTTCAGCACGGGCATGGTCTGCCCGACCGTGATCTCGCACTCCCGAGGCAGCGGGGCTGGCCAGAACGGCCCGGAGCGGCTCATAGCCGCCCCGTTGTGCCCGCTATACCGTCACGCCGGCGGCGCTGCGCCGACCAGATGAGGACCGCTGCGGCCACCAGCGGCCACAGCAGCCAGCAGGCCATGGCCCGCAGAAATGTGTCGCCCACGATGGCATCCAGGGCCCGCTCGTGGCGGACACTCGAGGTTAGGGCAAGCAGGACGAGCATGCCCGCCATCAGGTACACCGTCGCGGCCGCCAAACCGACGACGAAGGGAAGGAACGGGAAGGTGCTTTGCATGGTGCCTCCTCGGTTATCGGGGTGGTTTGACGTCGGCGAGCAACAGCGCCTCGGTCAGCTTTCGCTTGGCGCCCTGGCACACGGCCGCCGTCTGTTCGTCGTCCTGGTCCAGCGCCACCGGCTCGCCGCGCATGGCACCGAGCAAGGCCGTCAGCACCGTGGTGGCCTCGTCGATGCTCAGCCGGTGCTCGCCTTGGAGGGTTACGTGGGTCTTGCGGGTCACGGCTGTGCCTCCTGGCTCGTAGAGCGAGAGCCGTTCAGCCACGCGACACGGGTTGCGGCGATTTCCGGATCGAGGTGGTCACTTTCCGGGTGCCACTGTCCCTCCGGGTCGAAGAAGCCAACCGTGTAAAGCCAGTTGTCGCCGTCTCGGAGCTTCCTGTACACGTACATGACTCAGCTCTCCTCTACCTCGGCGCGAACCCGGCCTCAGCCAGGGCCCGGCGTAACTTGAAGCTGGCGCCGCGCATCCGGTAGGCCTCGTCCTCGTCCGCAGCGCGGTCGAGGTAGTCGTCAAAGGTCTGGCGCTTGACCAGCTGCGCCAAGGCCTCGGCCTCCTCCGCTGGCAGCTGCAGGAACACCGTCACCTCGTCCTCTGGCCCGGGCTCGGCGGCCTTGTAGTACGACAGATGGTTTTCCTCGCTCATGAGGCGTCCTCCATGGCCCGCTGCATGTCCTCGCGGTCCGGCAGCGTGTAGACGGTGGTGGACTCGCGGCTGACGTGGTTCAGCGCCAGCTGCACCACGCCCTGGGGGTCGGTAGCCGTGCTGCGCGCCATCAGCCGCTTGGCGAGCGTGTGGCGGAACCAGTGGGGGCTGGCCTGCACGTCCAGGCCCGCCCGCTCGCACCAGTAGCGCATCCGCGCCTGGTAGCTGCGCACGGACAGGCCACGGCGCTTACGGGAGACCACCAGGGGCGCCTCCGGGTGCTCCGGGTGCCCCATGGCGCGGCGGATCCGCAGCAGGTCCTGCAGGGCCGCCCTCCCCCGCTTGTTCAGGTACACCGTGGTCGTGCGCCCGCCCTTCTCGCCGCGCACCGTCTGGTAGCCGGTGGCCAGGGCCTGGCGGGCGTCGTGGCAGGTGAAACGGCTGGCGGCCGCCACGCGGATGCCCGTCTGGCGCAGCCAACGCATCCAGGCGTGGTCGCGTTGGGCCAGCGGGTCCGCGTATTGACGGACGGCACCGAGAAGCTGGCGCTCCTCCGCCTCCGTCAGGTACCGCGTGAATACTCGCCTCGTGTAGTGCATGCCCCTTACCTCCTCTGGCTTCGGGATTGACTCAGGCACCGCGGACGGCCGGCTGGCCGACCACCTCGAACTCCACCAGCACGCGCCGCAGGCGGCCGTGCTGGTACTCGATGGCCCGCGGGATGATGTGCAGCCCCGCCATGGCGTGGACGTCCACGGCCATGGACGCCGGCACCGGGGCCGACCACTCCACGCCCGGCCCTCGGATGTCCACGCGCAGGGCATAGTCCTCCCCCGCCGGCGTCTCAACGCGGTCCAGGCTCAGGGTCATCACCAGGCGCGGCGCGATCAGCACCGACTGCCCCGGCTCCAGCCAACGCTTGATGGATTCGCCTTCGGCGGTGTCCGTATTAACGATCTGAACCAGGCTCGACATGGCCCGTCCCCCCTTGCTCGCTCTCGGCCGCCACGGCGGCCCGGGTTGTGAAACGGTCGAGGAGCTCCTCCCGGAACATGGCGAATAGCGTCTTGCCGGAGACGTCCAGTGTCTGGTCCTCGCCCAGGTTGTCGCGGCACGTGTGCAGCCCTCGCCGTCTGAGCGCGGCGTTATCGATGCGGCGGCTACTCATTCCTGCAGGCTCTCCAGGCGGGCCAGGAACTCGAAGCCCCGGGCCATGTCCTCGTAGAGCTCGCGGCGGACCTTCCGGACTTCCTCGGCGCTGATGCGGCGATCCGCGATCGCATCGCGGACCGCCTGGGCGGTCTGCCCGATCTCCGCGTGCCATTCGGCATAGGAATCGAGCAGCTCCAGGTCGGACAGGCCTGAGTAGTCGCCGCACGGGATGCACACGAAGCCGAGGGCCCGCGCCTGCGCGTGCAGAATGCGGGCATCCTTCGTGGCGTGGCTGATAGCGACCGCCTGGCGGACGGTCAGTTGATGGGAGTCCATGCCGGGATCCGCTTTGTTGCTCAGTGTCCCGGCGTTCATCCCCACCAGCGGCGCCAGCTTCGGCGCGCCGCCGGGGAAGTCATGCACCACCTTGTAGATGGCGAGATCCAGGTCATCCATGTGGCTGCCCTCCGGCCGTTCACATTGCGGGCCGGCGGGCTCACGGCTAGCCTGAGTGCGCGCGGCGTGTTCTCACGTCGCGCCGAGGCTTTGGGAAGGTGCAAAGAGCCGTGAGCCTCGCCGCCCGTCCGGGTGCGCCAACACCCGGACGGGCCCTCTCCTACGCGACTTGCTTCTCGCGGCTCGGCTCCAGACCGGTCTTCAGCAGCTCTATGAGCTGGGCATTGAGCGTGCGATGCTCCTCTTCGGCCCGCGCGGCGATACGCTCGTGCAGCTCGGGAGAGATCCTCAGGGAGATGCGAACAATGTCGCCGCGGCTGCGGCGCTCCTGCGTGGACACGGCCATCTGGAAACCCCTTTTGGCATCATTGTGGCGTCACTGTGATGCCACTCTATAGCGGAGCGAATAGTGACGTCAATACGCACCGTGATGACGTCAAACCTCAAGGGGACGCTCGATGGCCTAACGATCCGGGCCGTCAGCACGTGATGCAGTTCACTATTTCGCACCCAAAACCCGGCGCTTGCATGAACCAAGTCGGAGATCTATAGGGAATGGCATCACCGTGATGCCATAATTCGACGGATGAACGACAAGACCATACAGCGCCTGACCATCCGGATACCGGAGGACCTCCACGAGAAAGTGGCGAGAGCAGCCGAGGCATCCGGCCGGTCAGTCAATGCGGAAATCATGCTCAGGCTCAAGGACTCTCTTGCGGAGCCTTATACCTATGCCGGGAAAGCGGGGCCGGCCCTCGTCCGCAAGGACGTGCTGGAATCGGACCACATTCATCCCAGTAACGGCCTGTACCTTAGTGAGGAAGAACATCGGCGCTTTGACGCGGAGGTGCGGCGGCGCGTCGACCAGGTGCTCGACGAGGAGCTCCCGAAACGAATCCGCGAGGAAGTAGAGCGGGAGATCTCCCGTCGATCGTCCAGTTCCTAGAGAATTGGAGGGAGCCATGGCACTGATCCACTGCGGCGAATGCGACAAGAAGATCTCTGACATGGCCGAGGCCTGCCCCAAGTGCGGCGCACCCGTACCCGGATCGGCACCGGCAGCAACCCGCCAGGACCGTAAAACCAGCACCGTCATGCGCGCCGGCGCCAAGTGGGAGGCCGGCGGTTTCGTGCTAATCGTCGTCGGTATGATTCTGGCCATGGCCGCCGACGGCCCCGCAGGCAGTGCCGGAGGCTGGATGGCATTCGCGGGTATCCTGGCCTTCTTGGCCGGGCGGTTTATGTGATGGGGTGAGCATGCGACAGGTCTTCACTATAGCCACGGCCGCACTCCTTCTCACCAGCTGTGCGACCGTCGACTATGCCAACAGCCAGGGCGGGCGGATTCGCAATTCCGGCCCCATGAGCGAGAGCGCTCTTCAGGAGATGGCGCAACGTGAGTGCGCCCGCTTTGGCAAGACGGCGGTGCTCACTCAGTCTGGTATGGATAACAACGGCACCTATCAGCGGTTCGACTGCCGGGAATAGCTATGCCTTGTACAGCCGGATGTTGTCCACGGAGTTGTCGAAAGGCTCTTCAGGGTTCCAGCCCCGGCTCGTGGTCCCGAAAGAGGTCACTCGGAAGTCTCGGATGTTCGCGGAGGCGATCATCGGCAGTCCGGTCTCCGTGCCACCCAGACCGTCGGAACCGCCGTCATCCAGGAAAACCTCAAGGTCAAACGTGCCGTTAGCCCAGTCGAAGATGAACTTGACGCGGGTCCACGTGCCATTGGTGCCCTGATTCCCGTCGGGCGCGCCGTTGAACCGATGCCACCCGTTGCCATCATGGACTTCCCAGGCCGAGTTGCTGCTCGCGAAACCGCAGACCTCATTGCCCGCAGCATCCATCACACGAAACCCACACCCATTCGAGGCGCTCTTACCCAGATAGTAAAACTCGACGTAATCCAGCTGGACGCCGTTTGAGAGCGCTGAAGGCGCCAGTATGCAGGGGTCAAGCCCCGTGTTGTTCTCCGTGATGGCCAGTCCGTAGGTCCCGGCATACACGCGATCCTGCACCGTGTCTATGTAGATCTCCGGGCTGCTTTCCACCGTCCAATCGGTGCTGAACGCGCCGCTTTCAAAGCCTTCGAAATAATCCACGCTCGCGCCGCCACCACCGGTACCGCCGGGGTTGTTGCCAGCCCGCAGCACGGCAGTGCCGACCAGCGAGCAAAGCAATGCCTCGGCGGGGTCAGACAGCCGAAACGGCGTATGTCGAAGCCTCATTGCATATCCTGCCCTGCCGTGAAGGCGAACCAGGTCGTGCCGCCGTCCCGGGTGAACAGCGTGACGATGTCCACTGAATTGGCGGTGCCCGTCAGGGTCGGCGCCGCGCCGCCTGCCCAGGCAATACTGGATGGCCAGGTGATCGACCGGCCGCCCGTCCCGTCCTGGACAAGTACCAACGTCAGGCTGCTCGCCTGACCTGAAGGCGCCGGGTTGTTGAGGTTTAGGGTGGTCACGTCCTGGTCCAGCGTCACCTCAGCCACGCTGCCCGCCGAGACGTCCACATCCAGCGTGCCGGCCGCGGGCGCGGGCGTGGGGCTGGTCTCCGAGTGATCCCGCAACTGCGGCGCCGTCACTGGCTGGCGGTTGCACGGCAGCGCGGCCGTCAGGCCCGCGTAGAAGACCTGGCCGCCGACCATCAGCGCTCGCTTGTCCGTACTAGCCGTCTGCGAGCCCGAGCTGGTGGCCACCTCCCGAATCGGTATGCGCCCGTCGGTAAATCCGGTCTGGTTGACCGACACGCTGCCCGTCGCGTCCACCTCGACGTAGTTGGTGGCATTGTCGGCCAGGGTGACCGTGCCCGCGGGCACATCGACGATGCCGGCATCCGATCGTACGCTCCCGGCCTGGTAGCCCCAGGTCAGGCCCGAGGTGGTCCCACCATCCTCGTCGAACGCAGTGAACGAGCCACCGCCCCCGGTCACGTCAGCCAGCATGGCCACAGTGCCGCTCTTGTTGGGCCAGGTCACGGTTCTCGTGGTGGCAGTGGTGAACCCACCCAGCTCAAAAGCCAGTCGCTTCGTGTCGTCATCGCTGTCGGCGAACAGCGCCTGGTTGTCCAGCAGGGGCAGGCTGGTACCACCGCCACCAGCGCTACCGCCGCCACCGACGGCCACCCAGTTGGCCGCCCCGTCGGAGACGATCAGGGTGCCGTCTCCCTGAGCCGCGATCTGCGTGCTGGATTGCCACCGCACCGTGTCGCTCCCGTCGGGACTGACGGTGACGGCATTGCCGTCGGAGCTCGCTTTGACGATGGCCACCGTCAATCCGCCTCGGCTTGAGGCAGCCGGCAGGGATACCGTTACGGGGCCGCCGCTGGTATCGACCAACAGCACATGGCCCTCATCAGCGGTCTGGACGGTGTAGTTGGCTGAGACGCTCCTGGTCGGCAGGCGCGGGCGTGCCAGATCTTCCACCCAGCCCTGTCCGGTCACGTAGCGCACCGGGCGTGCCTCATCCACCACCCAGACGGACAGGCCCGGAATCGGCGGATAGAAGTGCCATGCACCACCATAGAAGTGGGCGATCTCGTCGTCATGCCCGCTCCACGCCGCGCCGGATGCGCCGCCGGGCACGATGTAGACATCCCCGGAAGACGGAGAGCCCGGCTCGGGCGCCGCGCGACTGGCTACGCGGGCCAGCAGTGCCTCCAACTGACGCAGCGCCTCGTTGTGTGTCACGTGTTTCGAGGCCTGAGACTCCTGGATCTCAGGCAGCGCGAAAATGTCCGTGGTCATAGCGTTGCCGCTCCTGGGTACCCCCGCCCCACCAGGGCGGAGAGTTGGTAGACCTTGACGTCCACGCTCGATTGGACGCCGCCGAAATCGCTCGCCTGGTCAGCGGCCGTGTAGACCGCCGCCGCGGTGTTGAGCCCTGACAGAGTCCTCACAACCGCGCCGCCGCTATCCAGCACATCCACCTCATACGCCTCGCCCTCCTCTCCGAGCGGGACGTCGACGTTATCGCGCCATTCCCCGGCAATGCGGGTGCGGCGTATCCACTCGATGTTCAGATTGCCGGTGCCGTCGCGCCTGCCGCGGATGTGCACCGGCGAAAGCGGCATGAGGCTTACGCCCTGGTAGATGAACTCTTGAGCCGTCGCGTTGGTGAGGCGGTTCCCGAAGCTGACCGCCTTGTACAGCCGCGTCAGTCCAATCGCGTCCACGGCGTAGGGGGACCGTCTGATGGCCCCGTCGTCGGTCAAAAGCACCACTCGCGCACCGGCCTCATGCAGCCCTGTCGCCCACTCCGTCCCTAGCCGGCCCCGAACAAGGGTGTCTATCGTGTAGGAGCCGTCGCTTTCCAGCGTCGCGTTCACAAACTGGAGGAGCTCCCAGCCGTCCGTGACCTCCATCGCGAGAACGTTGGCACCATTGAGCACATCGCTCTCGGTCGCGCTCGAGAGTGACCCGCTTGCAAGGGTGATATTGACGCTGTTACCCCGGTCCCAGATCCCGGCATCCGCATCGCCCAACGCGTTCGTGGTGCGTCCTATGACCGCCGCCGCGGTCAATACGGGTTCGATGGTCCTGTAGGTGCTCCCGGAATCCGCGCTGCGATGCAAGCTGGCTCCGCGCCAGCCGCTCAGGTACCCAGTCGCGGCGACATAGAACCCAGGCGAATTGTCGACATCGCGAAGTGCGGGCAGATCCATCAGCACGGCTTCGGTAGGTCCAACCAGCCCCACATCGGTGTCAGGCTTGGTCCCGGTATCACCCGTCGCCTCCGATTCATACAATCCGGGACCGTCGGCGATCACGGTCAGGACACGCAGCCCGGGCTGTCCGTCGTCGATCTCGGCGATACGCCCCTGGACCGAAACGCCCTCAGCATCCGCGGCGACCACGTCGCCGGGCATGAGGCGTGCCAGACGCAACGACGTCGACAATCGGTATTGCGTGCGAGAGGCCCATCGCTCTTTTAGCAGCACGTCGGCCAGCTGCGCGGCCTCGTCGGCCGTCATCACGATCATCAGGTCGGCTGACTGCTCGTCGACGGCCTCGGTCGTGACGCGGGAGGCATACTGGTATCCCTTTTCGTAGTCACGATCGATGTCCTGGTAGCGCACGCCGATCGTTCTGGGCAGGGCCATCTCCAACTCACGGCTTTCCTCGATCGCACCCGGCGCTTCCTGCCCCGTCTCCCTTGCCGCCAGATCCGCAGCGGTCAACGTCGCCACGGACGCTCCGCCTCGTGGCCGGAAGTGCACGCAATAACCTTCCTCGACAACATCGAACTGCCCGAACGCCCGCAAGGGCTCGATGGCCGACTGCACGGGCCCGACGTTCGTTACCACGTAACCACGCACGTCGCCGCTGATCGCGGAGACGTCGTAATCGACAGCACTCAATCGTGCACGCTCACACAGGGCCGAGAGCACATCGGCAAGCGGGACGGGCGTGATCTGCGCGGCGGGGCTCATGCTGTAGACCTCGGTCTCGCTGGCACTCGTGCTGATGAACAGCCCCTGCCCGAGGAACGTTGCACCGTCCTTACCCGGCCACGCGCCCAGAATCGTGTCATCCTCGATCCGGATCACGACCGAACCCTCGTTCTTGGTGGTGCCGATGAAAAGCCCGGCGTAGACCGCAAATGGCTTCCCGCCCTGGGTCACATCCCGCTGCGTGTACCACTGCCTGGAGGAGATCTCGTTCAGATCCTGGTCCATCTCCACGAGGTACCAGTCGTTGGTATCCGGATCGATCCCCCAGACCCAAAGGTGGCCGTCCGTGCCCGGCGTCAGATAGACACTCCCGCCCCACAACCACGCGGCATTGATGTCCTCCGGCACTGGCAGCACATCGTTGGCCAAGCCTGACGACGGAAGGCCCTGCTCGATTCTCTCCTGATTTCTGATCGCAAATTTCGCGACCATCCACCGCGCGAGGTCCGGGTCATAAACCGTGTAGTAGAGGTATCGGCCCATCAACACGGGAGCCGCCTTCGATATGTCACCGTCGTCCGGCAGGAAGTGACTGAGCTGCAGCGTGCCGTTCACGGCCCAGTATGCGCGGCCGCTATAGCCTGCAATCGCGAAATGAGGGCTGTTGACGCACATCCGCAGGGGGGAGGCGCCCGCGGTATCCAAAGTGCCCTGCCGTCGGCTCTGCAGCTGATTGCCATCCGCGTCGAAAAGAGTGAGATGCCGCTCCCCTGACTGATCGAACGATTGGGTATGCAGAACGCCTTCGGTGATCGACACCGAGGGCCAATTCCCCTTCTCACCCTCGGAGGGCATCGGTTCAGCCCAGGTCGATACCAGCGTCGGGATGTCCGCGATGGAGCTCGCCGTTTCAACCGTGATGTTCGGGATACGGTTGCCCCACTTCGCAAGGGGCATATCCTCTATCACGAGGTAGGCCAAGCCTCTATACGCCGGCGTGTCCGCTTCTCCTTTCTCGGCCTCTATGCGTGGATCGGCCCCCTGATCTTCGGTACCGGTATAGACCTTGATGCTCCACTCGTTTCGCGATTGGCGGAGGAGTGAGTTGATGGCATCTCCGAATTCGGGGTTCGTGCCGATGGTATTCCCGAATATGGCAGCGCCTGCGAGCAGATTATTGGCGGATGCCTCGTCGGACCCGTCGTACACCAGGACTGAATCCGCCCAGATGCGACGCACGCCAGCGATGGGCCCCTCGCACAGGCCCACTGCGAAGGTGGCGCTATATTGGTACGTCGTCTGCGTATGCGTCGGACCGAGCCCGCCCTTACCCTGCTCCTGCTCAACCGCGGTCTCCTTGATCCGATTCCCTTCCAGCCAGATGACGTTGCCACCGATGCGGGACGGCGCAAGCACCTCCGGTATCGGACGGCCGTAGGTCGAGCCCTGAACCTGCAAACGCTCGACTCGTCTACCTTCCGTCTCCGTGTCCTCTGCGGCGACATAACCGCCTAGCGCGGCACCAATGCTGTAGCCATAGGCCGCCCCAGTGGGACCACCAATCCACCAACCAATAATGCCGCCGACAACACCACCAACGATGCTCCCGGTGGTCGAATCACTCATGGCTCACCCCGGGGTGTCGCCAGACCGAGACCACCCGGCCCATCCAGGTCGCATCCATGCGGTGCTCCACCACACGCCCGACCTGGGCATAGGCGTGGATAACGGAGCGCCCCGTGTACAGGGCCAGGTGCTGCGGCTCATCGAAGTGCATCCACAGCACATCGGCCGGCAGCCAGGAGGCACGCTTCGGCACCCGTTCAGTGTGCTCGCGCAGGGCGTCGAGCATGTCGGCCGGAATGGGCTGGCGTGGGTAGTTGGTGCGATCTCGGATGGGCACACCGGCGGCCTGGAACGCACAGGCCAGCAAGCCCACGCAGTCCAGCCCCACGCCCGGCTGACGGCCCTGGTGGTGGAAGGGCGTGTCCTTGTAGCTCCGGGCGAGCTCGATGACCCCCTGCGCCGGTACCATCACTGCCCCCCGAATCTGTTCACGACGTCACGGCCCGGCAGATGCGGGAAGCCGCGGAAGTTCACCACGTTGTCGTACTTGTCCCGGCAGTCCTGCAGCCGCTTACGGCAGCCCGGAGTGGCGGTGTAGGTGTCACCCACCGCGAGCTCGTAGGGGAACACCGTCCAGAGCGTGAACTTCCCGGCACTGAACGACTCTACCTCGCGGCTGATGCCGGCGTTGCCGCCGGAGGTCATGGTGATCAGCCCGCCGCCGAACCAGTCGTCCGCCTCGGCCCGGGTGCTGTCGGTGAACGTGCGCCGGTCGGCGATGGCCTGCACGCTGCCGCTGACGGTCAGCGGCGCCAGGTCCACTTTGCAGCGGCTGTCGCCCAGGTCGGCGTCGCAGGTGGGCCCGAACACGCGGCCGCGTGACTGCTGGAAGAACGAGCTCAGCGAGCGGAACTCGGTCATGTACCGGCCGTCACGCAGCTCCGCCTTGCCCCAGATGCCCTTGGCCAGGGGCTCGTCGTCCTCGCGGGGGTCGTCCCACAACGTGCGGAACAGGTAGATCTCGGCGAAGTCGAACAGCCCGGCGGCGATGTCGCCGCGGCTGAAGCCGCTGGCCGTCAGCGCTCCCTCCAGGTCGAAGTTGTCCGGGTCCACCCCGTCGCCGTGGCGGATGGCCGTGATGTCCGCTCCGCCCTGGTCCGGCACGTACACCGCGCCGGTATCCAGCATCTCCAGCTCGCGGTCGTGGCTGGTGAACCGGTGCACCGTGCCGTCCCGGCGCTCGATGCGCACGCAGTAGGCGAGCGTGGTCACGCCGGCGTCCAGGGCGGCCTGGTACTCGGGGCGGAGCTGCTTCATACACGCACCTCCACCACGGGCAGGGAGGCCAGGAAGTACAGGGCGACGTTCTGGCGCTCGCTGATGGCCTCGAAGCGGGCCCGGAACTCGTCCGTGGCGAACCTCACGGGCACGTCGAACTCACCCGACCAGGTCAGGCTCTCCGACGGCTGCACATACTGCTCGGCGGTGCCGCCGCTACTGTAGGCCGGGTCACCGCTGGTGTCGGAGCCGTACACGCTGAACGTGTCCGGGTCGATGACGGTGATGGCGTGGGCGGCGTCGTCCAGGCTGGTGCCGGTGCCCGTGATGTACAGCACGTCCCCGGTCTGCCGGCCGTGGCCGGTTATGGTGACCACCGCCGGCGCGGCCTGGGTCAGCGATTCGATGGCGGCATCCCAGTCCGACGTGAGGGTCACGATGCCCGTGGTGCTATCCAGGGACCAGGCGGAGAACGTGGCTCCGCCGCGCTGCAGGGTCACCGTAGCGGCAACCGGCTTACGGATCTCCCGGACCTGAGATTCTCCCGCGCTGGCGTAGGTCTTGATGAGCTGTACGGTAGGCGTGCCGTCCGGAGCCAATGCCTCCGATTGGGCACGGTAGTCGTTCCAGTCCCGGTACCGGAAACCCACGGCCCGACCCCGCCGGGCACGGAAGAAGGCCTGCAGATAGTCCAGATCCTTGCGGTCGATCTCTCGCTCGCCCAGCTCCCAGCGGCCGCGGGCGTCGTCCCAGTTTGCGTTGCGATCCTCGTGGCCGCTGCCGAATTCCACGATGTCCGTGGAGAACTCCGGGCCACCCACGGCGCCGCGGTCGTAACCCATGTCCAGCCTTTCCTCGACGAATGGCGTCACTAGCCCCTCCTGCGCATCAACATCTGGGCGTCACGGCGCTGCTGGGCCCGGGAATTGCGGAAGCTGGCGGCGTCCGGCGTGACCACGGTCTGCTGGAAGACCAGACGCTGCTCGCCGCCGGCGTTGCGCCGGTGGCGAGGATTGGAAGGCGTCAGCACCTCCTCGCCACGGCGCAGGACGGCCGGTACCTCATCCGCCCGCAGGCCGGCCACGCCGCCACTGTGATAGCGAGGTGCACCCACGAAGGCCAGCGGAGAGACACGGCGGGTGTCCGCGCCGGCACCGGCGATGCCTCCGGTGTGGTAGCTCCCATACGCCTGGATGGCGGTGCCGATCAATCCGCCCCAATCGATGCCGCCGCTGTTGTTCGTGTCCTGACCGGTGGCCATCTCGTCGCCGAATATGGCCTTGGCGAGCTGGGCGGCGGCAATCTCCGCGGCGATGCGCTGCATAGTCTCCGCCACGGAATCCACCAGGCCGTCCAGCCCCTCCTCGAACGGGTCGAAGAGGAAATCCGCCAGCACGCCCTGGATGGAGCGCGCCGCCTGGACGGCGAACTGGTCCAGGGCGTCTTTGCCCTCCTCCGTGGCGTTCTTCAGGTCGTAGAGCTCACCGGCGAGCCTGCGTACCGCCTCCCGCTGTTCGTCCGTAGCGTCGGCGGAGAGACTCGCCGTGGCGGCCGCCTGAGCCTGCTCCCGCTCGGTCAGCCCCTGCAGGCGGATCTTCTCCTCCAACCCTTCGATCAGCTCCCGGTCCGCCTGGCGGTTACGCTCGAGCTGCTCGAAGTATTCTTCCCAGGCCGCTGTGGAATCCTCGATGGCCTGCTCGTGCTCCCGCCGAGCCGCGATGGTCCCGGCGAGTTGCTCCGCTTGGCGGAGCTCGGCCTCGGTGGCGCCTTCCAGTTGCAGCCGGTAGAGCTGGATCTGCTCGGCGCTTTGGCCGTAGGTGTCGACCTGTTCCCGCAATCCGGCGAGGATGCCGTCGATGCGCTTCTGGCGGCGGTCTACACCGTCGCCGGTGTCGGGTGTAGGGATGTCGGGACTATCAGGGTCGCCGCCACCGTCGCCACCGTCACCCTGACCGTCGAAGACCGCGGTGAACTGCTCGTTCAGCTTGGCGTTGATATCCTCTAACTGGGAGGTCTGCCGCCTGCGCTTCTCGATCGCATCCTGCAGGGCTTGCCTATCGTCAGCGAGGCGCTGTTCCAGGGCGGCGCGGTCGTCCGGATCGGCTTGGTCTACGAGCCGCTGGGAGACCTGCACCCGGCCGCGCAATAGCTCGATCTTGGTATCCGTCTCCTCGATATCGCCGCGCAGGCGCTCGAAGTCCTCGCGCAGCCCGTCCACCAGAGTTGGCCCGTTCACCTGACGCGCGATGAACTCAGCCAATCCCTCGACGCCCTGCACGACCTTGTTGATGGCCTCGAGCGCGGCGGAGAACGCATTGACGATGCCCGTAGCGAAGGTCACCAGGCCCTGCTGAACCTGTGGGTCCTCGATGGTCTCCCGCAGATCGTCAATGGAATCCACCAGCGGGCTCATGTCGCCCTCACGGATCGCGAACTGCAGGGAGTTGGTCAGCTGGGTGACGGCCTGGTCCACGGTGCGTGGCAGGCTCTCGAACTCCTGCTCAATCGTATCCGCCTGGCTCTGGATGGCCCCGATGACCCGTTCGGCGGTCAGCTGGCCGGATTCGGCGAGCTCTCGCAGCTTGCCCAGGGGTACATCCAGCCCGTCCGCCAGGGCCCGGGCCAGCCGCGGCGAGTTCTCCATGATGGAATTGAACTCCTCGCCGCGCAGCACACCCGATTGCAGCGCCTGGGTGAGCTGCTGGACGCCGGAGGCGGCCTCGCTGGAGCTGGCGCCGGAGATCTGGATGGCCTGGTTGACCGAGGTGGTCACCCCGAGGAGCTCGGCCTGGGAGATATTCAGGTCCTCGGTGCCCCGCGCCATGCGGGCATACAGGTTCACCGTGGACTCGTAGCTGCTACGGGTGTCCTGGGAGGCTTGGAAAAGGCGCTCCTCCGTGCGCCGCAGCTCTTCCTCGCCATCCGTCACGAGGCGCAGCTGGCCCTCCAGGCGGGTCATGGTGTCGTTCACGCGGACGATGGAGCGCAGAAGAGCACCGGCACCGAAGGCCGCGATGGCCCCCTGCAGCGAGCCAACATCCACCACGGCGCCCTGCAGCATCCGCCGCGTGCCGCCGAGGCCCCGCCGCAGCCGCGAGGTGGGATCCGGCATCGGCTGGCGCGAGACGGTGGAGAGGTTGCGTACGTCGTTGGCCAGGCCCTCGACATTGCGCGCCCCCTCGACCAGGGCCCGGATCTTGAGCTCGATGTCCTCGTCTGCCACGCGCCTTGCGCTCCCCTGCCTTATTCACCCCGCAGCTGGCGGATGACACCCTGCACGTCCTCGGAAGACCAGGCGGCCGCCGTGTTCTCTATGGCATCCGCCCGCTCGCGCCGCCGGCGCCGCTGCACGGCGTCGTGGTACGCCTGGATCTGCCGCCAAGTCAGCCGCTCGGCGATCTCCCGGGCATCCCGCCCGTACCCGCCTGCGACGAGGGCGTCGACGACGTCGACGATCCGGGCCCGCTCTCCTTCCGGCTGGTCCGCGTCAGCTCGTCCGCGACCAGCCGTCTCATGAAAAAAGGGCCGTTCACCGCCCAGAAGGTCCAAGCCAGGGTTTGCCCGTCCTGGTCGGGCAGTCGCTCGATCCACTCTCGCGGCCTGTCGGCGGAAATGGCGATCAGATCCAAGATCCGCTCCCAATGCCGGGCGAGCAGATCCTCGAACACGGCCAGGTCCTCGCCGTTGGACTCCGTGCCCCGCAGCGCGGCCAGGTCGGCCAGGATGGGCCGGGCCAGCGGCACCACGCGGAAGGAGTCCCCGAAACGGAACTCCCGCACGGTGATCTCCTCCCCGCCCACCGTCAGGGTCCGGTCGGGGAGGAGCACCTCCAGGTCCTCGGCGTCCTGCTCGGTCATGCCTCAGACCGCCCGGCCGTCGACGTACAGGGCCGCGCCGGTGTCCGGTTTCTGGAACTGGGCGCGGAAGGTCAGCCGCTGCCAGGTGTCCCGGCTCTTCCAGGCGAGCTCGCCGTCCGGGCGCAGCTGCACCTTGGTGGCGTACAGATCCCGGTTCTTGCCGCGAGTGTTGTCCGCCACGTAGCGCAGGGCGCCGAAGATGGGGCCGTCGTCGTTGGAGGCGATCCGGGTACGGGAGGTGCTGCCCTCGGTGTAATCCACCTCGATGTCCGCCTCGGTGGCGGGATCCTGGACGATGGTGCCGCCGTCGGCCTCCGGAATGATGTAGAGCCGACCCAGAGCCAGATCCACGGTGTAGTCCGTGCCCTCGGTGTACGACGGCGTGCCGCCGGAGCCTGTGACGGTGACCGCCGAGACGTCGCGCGCACCCGTCGGGTTGCCGCTACCCTGCCCCAGCTGGTAGTACCGGTCCGGCTGCACCGTGTGCGCTTCCGCCGTCACGGATCCGCCGCCGCCGGCCACGTCCTCGGTGTCGCCCTGCAGGAACGCGGCCAGGTTGTCCATGTTCACGTTCTCGCACTCGATCACACACTCGCGGGTGACGCGGGTGGCAACGTCCTCCATGAGCTCGGCGGTGGGGCCGTCGGAGCTCCACTTCTGCACGCTCTCGTTGTTCACGCTCACGCGGAACCCGGGCGTATCGCCCAGGTAGCGCTCGCCAGTGATGGCGCCGTTGGCGTCGAACAGGTCGAAGAAGACCTTGCCGGCGCCCAGTACGATGTCCTGTTCCATGCTGCTGCTCCCCTACGTCGTATTCCGGTGCCGGCTCAGCCGGTGATCCGACCCTTGCCTTCCGCCAGCAGGCGGTCCGCCTGGTCGCGGCGCAGATCCAGCACCTCCTCGGGCTGGCGCACCTTGCCGCGGTGCTTGTGGGGCTTGCTCAGCTCGAACTTCACCCACTCCACCTTTTCCTGCCTCTTCTCCGCCATGGCCTTCACTCCACCTTTCGCCATTCGATCGACACTGTGGTGCGGCTGCCGTGCACGGGCCGGAAGATCCCGCCGTCCGGCTGCCGCCGCCGTACGTTCACGTTGAAATCGCAACCGGCCACCCGATCGCCGTTGCGCTGCCAGTCCATGAGGGCCGCCAGCACATCGCCCTCGAGTGCCGCCAGATCCGGGTAGGCGGAAACCTCGAGATTGTCCGTCTCGTCCCGCACCCAACTGTCCAGCCACAGGGTCACCGTGCCCCGGCGCGGGTGGACCAGGTCGTCCGTCTCCTCCGTGCCGCGCACGATCTCCACGGTCCGCTCCTGCGGCACCTGGCCACCGGTGCCGTACAGCACCGTGGTCGCAGACAGGGCCGGCCAGGCCTCGAGGGCACTGCGCACCGCTTCCATGAACGCCCACCACATCGCTATGCCCTGCCCGGCCGCAGGCCCAGGTTGGTCAGGGCCCGCGTCTTGCCGGTCTCCACCAGCTCGGCAATGCGCAGCTGTAGCGCCGCCGAGTCGCGCACGGGCTCCACAAACGGCTGTGCGGGCGTGCCCCGTTCCCCGATAGCGCGGGCAATGGCCCAGGCCACATCCTCCAGAGAGTCACCGGGATCCCGAGGCGTTATACCCACGGTCTTCACCCAGTCCAGGATCGACTGAACGGGAGGCATACCCCGATACGGCCCGTCCGTGCCACGCTCGATGTGCGGCGCATAGTCCGTGTGCGGCGCCACGGTGTACTCCAGGGGCCCCGTCTTCTCCGGATAGATGCTGTTGGCCGTCTGGCTGGTGGCCTTGGCCACGTCCCTGCGCTCCTCGCGGGCGACTTCCTGGGCGCCGCGCTGCAGCGCCCAATCCACTTCGCGCAGCAGCTCGTCCGGTGCCTGACGCAGGGCCCGTTCCACGAGCTCGTCACCGCGCAGCGATATCTGGAACATCAGCCGGCCTCCCGCTCGTAGGCCTGCGACAGCGCTTCCTGCAATGCCTGGGGCGTCCCGTTGCGCGGCGTGGAGCCCATGCCCCGGTGCAGCTGCACCGGCTCGACGGAGCCGCTAGCCGCGAGCTCGCGCATGGCCTCAATCATGGCGCGCAGGATCAGCAGGTGGCGGTCGGCCGCTGCCACGGTGGTTTCGCTCTCCGTGTCGCTGATCCGGTGTGCCGCGTAGTAGTACAGCGAGTACTCCGCGCCCAACTGTGTGATCTGCTCCGCCGTCGGTGCGGGCTCTATGCAGATCCGCACTCCGTTGTCCGTCTCCACCAACCGCGGCCAGGGCAGCCGGCCGGGGTGTCCCACCTGCCAGGGCTTGGTCTCCCGGCGTTTGGCCATGCCCCACAGCGGTGATTTGATCGCCGCCAAGTCGGCCGGCGGCGTGTACAGCGCCTCCCCGGCTGTCAGTGTGATGCTGCCCAGCTTGGTCCGCGGGCGTTTGCGCGCCAGAGCCAGCGCGGCACGGTCCAGGTAGCGCTTGAAGTCGGCGTCATTGGTGGCGTCGAACTTCTGCGCCGCCTGACCGAGCGCCGCCTTGAGCTCCACCACCAGATCGGGCCGCGTCATCGCCATGGGCTACATCCCCAGCAGGTAGCTGGTCGCAGTCCCGGCGACCGTGACGAGCACCCAGACCAGCCGCTCATGGTTGCCCAGGTTGTTTCGCGCGCGCTCGCTGGTCGTGGACGTGCGATTCTCCACCTTGCGCAGGCGCTGCTCGTGATCGTCCACCTGGGCGCCAATCCGGTGGACCAGGTCGCTCTGGCGGCCGATATCTCCGTCGATACGAATGATCTCCCTGGCCAGCGATGTGAGCTCCTTGACGTCCTGCCGAAGCGGCGCCAGCACTTCCTCGATGTACGCCTTGAACTGGTCGAGCTCACGGCGGAGCTCTGTCGGGTTGCCCTCGGCCACTCAGCCCCCTTTCGTGGTCGCCCGTGCCTGCTGATCTCGCCGCGCCGCGTCGGCGTAGGCGCTCATCATCCGATCCTTGTCCTTGCTGCCCTTGCTGCTACCCAGCCAGTACGCCAGCACCGTGGAGAACGCCCCGGCCACGTGTCCGAGCAATAGATACGCCAGATTGCGCGAGCCCTCCGGTATCTGCACCGACATCACCGTCCCGACGGCCCCGATGAAGGCGACGATAACCAGGACGCTTATGATCGCCGGGGCCTGACTGTCCTTGTGGGTCTCCCGCGCGTGCTGTACGTCCTGGGTGCGCAGCTCGAGCTCCTTCAGGTCCAGCTTTCGGGCCCGCAGTCGGAACTCCTGGAGCTTTTCGGGATCGGCGAGAATCTGCTCCGCAACCTGGTCCAGGTCGGCATCCTTGCCGTCGCCGGTGAGCTGCCTGGCCAACGACGAGAGGACGGCGCCGCCGGCGG
Source organism: Ectothiorhodospiraceae bacterium WFHF3C12 (assembly GCA_013519935.1). Taxonomy (GTDB): domain Bacteria; phylum Pseudomonadota; class Gammaproteobacteria; order Nitrococcales; family Nitrococcaceae; genus WFHF3C12. The sequence continues at coordinate 45,321 of JACDUA010000027.1, forward strand.
GGTTGCCGCCGGTCAGGGCCGTTCCGGCAACGCCGGCGAGCGTCGGCGCCGCATCCTTGACCAGGCCCATCAGCTTGTCCCACATGAAGCGCCTCCCGCCGTGTGGGCGTTACTCAATGACCAGGACGGACGTCGGCGCGTTGGGCGGCGCCGGGTCCCACCTCATTTGCACCGGCTGACTGTGACCCGACTCTAGGCCGTCGGTGTCCGTGGCCGTCATGACGCAGTGATAGGTGCCGTATTCGGGTAATAGGTCCTGGCGCTCCACCGCGTGCTGCCCGGTCTCCGTCAAACCCGGTATCTGGTAGGCCACTGCGTCATAGGGGCCACCCTGCTCCAGGCCGCAGTAAAGGTCGTAGTGATCCACCTCTGTTGCCGGGTCCATGGCGACGCCGTCGTCGCGGGTCGTTGGCGGATCCCACGTGATTTCCACGGCCAACGCCGGCGTGGCGACCAGCAGAAGCACGAGGCTCATCGCCGAACCTCGTGCCACACCGCCAGCGCGCCGAACCTGGCGGGCCACGTATCCGATAAGCACCGCGAAAGCCTCGGTGATGCCGGTGGGCACCTCCAGCCCCCAGGCCTGCAGACCGAAGCTGATCACCACCGCCAGGGCCATGGCGGCGCTCACCTTGGCGCCGCCGACTGCCAGATCCTTACCGTTCATCCATCCGCTCCTTCTGTCGCAGCGCCGGCGCCTGGCCGCGCATTCGGTTTCCGCCTTCATCCATCGCCGCGGGCATCGCGAATCAAGTCCCGCCAGTCCGCGCCACGCAGCTGCGCGTGCGGGAACTCGGTGAAGGACTCCCAATCCCCCGCCCATTCCAGGTCGTTCTGGCGGACGAGATCGCCGAAGGCGCGCCACAGGGCGAGATCCTCGTCGGCCTCGGTGCCCCAAACCGGCTTGCCGCCTTCCAAGGGCACCGCGTCGAACGCCAGGCCGTAGTTGTGAAGGCTTTGCCCCGGGCCGGCATGGGTGACGATGCGAGGGCCGTACTGCGGGCCCACGCTGATCAGCACCTCGGCCAAGCCGGGACGACCATAGCGGGTATCCAGCTCGTCCGCCTTGGCCTGGATTTCGCTGAACGGCCGGCCCTTGCGATAGAGCCGGGCCTGTTCGGTGACGGGGCGATGCGTGCAGTAGACGAGGAGATCTACGCGGCCGGAGGCGTCCGCCAACACCGCGTTGGCGCGCGCCTGGACGCGTGGATCCAGGTCCTCGAGGCTACGACTCGCCACCGCCCTCACCGTTCTGGCCCTCGCCGGCGCCGTCACCCTGTCCCTCACCGGTGCGCGCCTGAGCCCGCTCCAGCAGGGTCTCGTCGATGGCCGCAATGAGGGTGGATCGTGTCTTGCCGGACTCCTCGGCGGCGCGCAGCTGCCGAACCTGGTCGTCGTCCAGGCCGGGCAGCGCATCGGTGACCTCCTTGACGGAGCCATCCAGCAGGGCGAGGAGCGGGTCACCGGGATCAACCGGCTCCACGGGCTCGGCGGGGGCGGTGCGCGGGATCAGCGACTCGTCCACCTCGCGGGTATCACCGGGCATGATCAGCTTGCCGCCGACGTGCACCGGGTGGGGCTTGTCGTTCGAGTACGGGACTTTCATATCGGGACCTCGGAGTCAGTGGGCCTGGAGAACCGGGCGGCCGGTAATGCCGGCCGCCCATCGGCCGCCGTGGTTACCGGCCGGTGGCGCTGTAGGCCAGCACGGAGGTCATGCGCGAGCGCAGCGGCGCGGGCATGTGCACGGCGTTGTACTCCTCGCCATAGGCCTGCTTCTGGCCCGTGGCCCTGCCGTTGCTGTCCACGTGCTCGAAGGGCTCGCCGGTCATAAACGGCTTGGCGACCACGTAGGACAGCCCGCCGCGCTGGCCGATGAGGATCCGCTCCTCGCCCATGTCCACCCCCGGGGCATTGGTGGACCAGGCCGGCACGCCCTTGACCATGTCCAGATCGCCCTCACCGTTGCTGTCCGTGCCATTGCGCTTGGCGTCGGCCTCGAACATCTCGGCGTTGGTGCACTGGTTGTTGAGCACCGGGGACATCAGCAGGTAGTCCGGCCGGACGAAGCGGTCGCCGTCCAGCACCGCCTTGCGCTCGCCGATGGCCCGCAGCAACCCGTTGAGGTGCTTCTCGATGGGGTCGCTGCCGGCGTCCAGGTCGAACTTCTTGATGTTGGTGGCGTAGTCGTAGCTGACCACGTCGTCGCCGGCGCTGGCCGCGGGGGTCACCGGGGAGCCGGTCTCGTTCACGAACTGGATGTAGCCCAGGTTGTAGCTGGTCACCCGGTAGTAGGTGCCGGCGGTCTGGGTGCCCGTGCCGTCGTACTCCTCGATCGCGGAGCTGTTGAGCTGCACGGTAATCGGGTTGCGCAGGCTGCCCACGGTGTTCCCCCGCAGGTCGTGCTGCTGGAATGGCCGCACGATGGGGAACTCGACGGTCTTCACCGTGCTGACGGTGGAGCCGTCCAGCTGGCCGGAGAAATCCTCGTCCGTGACGCTGGCGGCCATGTAGGAATCCGCCTCCCGCTGCAGGGTGTTGCAGATGCGCCGGACCACCAGCTCGCGCAGCACGCGGGCGTTGGACTCCACGTTCCGGGCCCAGGCGTCCCAGTTGATCTGCGAGGTACGGGAGAAGTGCATCACCTCGTTGGAAATGAGGAACGCCAGCTTCATGGGCAGCACGTAGGCCGTGTCCATCTTCTGGGCGATGCTGGCCCGGTGGATGCCCTGGCCCTCGTAGACCACGCCCTCGTTGCTCACCGCGGAGGTGTCCCGCTCCTCGTAGGGGATCTCCGTGGTGCTCTGGGCCTGGAAGTCGGTCAGCGTCTGCACCAGCTCCAACACCCGCAGGTCCGAGAGGGCCTCGCGGATCACCGTGCGCTGGAAGCCGGCGGGCAGGTCGGTGTCGCCGATGCCCGTGGTGCCACCGGCCAGGCGCTTGCTCTCCTCGTAGAGCCGCTTGCCGTTCATGCGGTCGAAGTGGCCGAGCACTTCGTCCACGAAGCCGTTAACCTTCTCCGACAGGCGCAGGCGGCCAGAGCGGTGGCTGGAGGTCTCGCGCAGCCCCTTCAGCAGCTGCTCCTGAAGCTGCTTGGCCGTGTTGGCCTCGTCCAGGCTGACGTGGACATTGCCCTGGGGCTGTCCGAAGCCCATATTCGCCAGCTGCCGGCTGGCGGCGAGCTGCTCGCCGATCTTGCGCTGGTGCTCGGCGAAGCGCTTGACCTGGTCGTCGGTCATTTCAGCCGTGACGAGCTCGCGGGCCTCACCCAGCTGTTTCTTCTCGTCGTCAGTGATGCCCTGGATCTCGCCCACGGTCTCGTCGAAGAGCTTGAGCTTGGTCTCGCGCTGCTCCTCGAGCTTCTTGGCCTGCTCTGCCTGCTTCTGCTGCTGCTCCTCCAGGAGCTTGCGCAGCTTCTCGTCGACGTTCTGGGGCTCCTGGGCCGGCGCCTGGATGCTGAGCTGAATGGGCTCGCTCCCCACCGCCTCGGCCAGCTTCTTGCCGGTCTCCAGGAACTGCTCCTTGAGGGCCTTGGCCGCGGCCTCGTCGTCGCCCAGATTCTTGCCGGCCTCGCGCGCGGCACTGACCAGCTGGGTCACGACCGCCTCCGCCAGCTTCAGGCTGCCGAGCTGCTCCTGCAGCTCCTTGATCAGCTTCTCCCACATGGGTGCAATCTCCTCAGAGAGAATTCGGGATACTCGGGAATCGATGAACAGCGGCCCGTCCCCGCGGCTCTCCTCCGAGAGCTCCACCGGGTCCAGGCGCTTGATGGCGGGGCGGACCACGAGGCCGGCGCCCAGCAAGGTGGGGCCGTGCTCCTGGCGCGTCTCGTTGTCCACGTAGTTCTCGACGAACTCGGCGGAGAGGTACCGGAAGCCCTTCTCCCGGATCGCATCCCGCCCGTAGTCCGTGAGCCCCACCTCGCCACGGAGCTTGTTCCCGTCCAGGAACAGCCGCTTGAAGTAGCCAGCCGCGCCGTCGTTCGGCCGGTGCGCCACGTCCAAGGCGATGGCTTGGCCGTACACATCGGCGTCGAAGTTGCGGACCATGCTCTCCAGCATCTCGCGCGTGATCTGGAAATCCCCGTAGCGAGGGTCCCAGAAGGAGCCGGCGCGGGTGATGGTCATGGTCGGGTTGCGACCCTCGGCCAGGGCCCGGGCATCCACCCGGTCACCGAGGCACCGCAGTCGCAAGCCCTCAGCGGCCTCCAGCAGAAAGTGGCGACCCCAGTGCCTCGTGCCTCCGACAACCATCACTCGCATCGCACAACCCCTTAAACGCAAAAAGCCGGTGGGACCGCTTCCACGGTCCAACACCGGCTTTCGCTTCGCGCGGTTGACTCCCCGCGCCTACGTACGCCTTCAGACGTCGCCTACATTAGCGCCCCTGGCAAGACGATATGAGGGACGGGGATGTCAGACGACCGAACTTCACTCCTCGAAATCAACTAAGCCGACCTGTGGGTTGGTCACATGCTCACCCGTAACCTGCATTAGCTCATCCACAGATCGCGCGAGTCCGTCGAGTCCTGGGAACAGAGAATTAGCGGTGATGTTCATGGTTCGCAACTTACGCAAAAAGAACACCTTCACACTAGCCGGAATGATTATCTTGAAGACGCTCCGTTCGTCATGGCCCGCAACCTGACTCAAAATTTCTTTATGGTCGGCGAGAATATTTCGGCTGATGCTGAAACAGCCTTGCTGGGCGATCATTCGCTCCGTTTGCCTCGTGGTACTGATAAACTCCAAGATATGGGGAGCACCGGCCTTGCGATAGTGCCGTTCGTACTCCTTCTGCAGATTCGGTTGTTTTGCCCCATCGCCGTGCGTCTGCCTCATCCAGCTAGCGACCCGGCCCTTGTGAACCACCCATACAGCACCATCACATTCTGGCTCTGAGGTGCAAGCGAAATACGCCGCCACGTAAATCGACTCACACCAATCTAGAAGCCTAGTTGGCGCTCCATGATGTTGCATAACGGCCCACCAAACAATCGGGTTGCCGAGCCCTGCCAGAATACTATGTGATAGATGCAAGTGCGCCTGCTTCTGGAACTCCTCAAGCGATTTCCGCTCGACCAACAGCGCCATTTCTTCCCCGATTGAAAACTGGCGGAGCCTCCGCAAGAACGTAGGCGACAGTCCCCATTCGCAATTACCTTGGCCTCGATAGGCAGTAACACCTTCCCCAGGCCAGTCGCGATCCATGCGATCAGAGGTGGACCCCGGGGACTGGACAGAGATCGAAGCCTGCTAAGTGGAATCTTCTGGCGTAGAGTTCTCGAGAGAGAAGGAGCGGAAGATGACCCGGAGAAAGCGACGTAATCACTCATCGGCGTTCAAGGCGAAGGTGGCGCTGGCGGCGATCAAGGGCGAGCGCACGGTGGCGGAGCTGGCCGAGCAGTTCGACGTTCACCCCAACCAGATTCAGGACTGGAAGCGACGCCTGGCGGAAGGCGCCGAAGACGTGTTCGGTGGCAACGCGGTCAAGGCGCAGCATGACGAGCAGGAGGTAGAGAAGCTCCACGCCAAGATCGGGCAGTTGGCGATGGAGAACGATTTTTTATCCAAAGTGCTCGGGCGCGACCGATGAGCGAGCGACGCGCCGGGATAGCCATCGAGCACCCATTGCCGAAGACGCGGCGCTGCGAGCTGCTCGGGCTCGCCCGCTCGAGTGCCTACTACCGCCCCGCGCCGGTCTCGGAGCGGGATCTGGCCTTGATGCGGCTGATCGATGAGATCCATCTGCGCTGGCCGTTCTACGGCAGCCGTCGCCTGCGTGACGAGCTCCAGGCACAGGGCTACCGGATCAACCGCAAGCACGTCCAGCGGCTGATGCGTCAGATGGGCTTGAGAGCGCTGTATCCGCGGCGTCGAACGAGCCAGCCGGGCAAGGGCCACAAGATCTACCCCTACCTGCTGCGGGGTCTGTCCATCGAGCGGGCGAACCAGTGCTGGTGCACTGACATCTGCTATATCCCCATGGCCAAGGGGTTCATGTACCTGGTGGCGATCATGGACTGGCATTCCCGGCGGGTACTGTCGTGGCGCGTGTCCAATACCCTGGACACGGACTTCTGCATCGATGCCCTGGAAGAGGCCTTGAAGCGCTTTGGGGCGCCGGAGATCTTCAACACCGACCAAGGGGCGCAGTTCACCTCCGAGGCCTTCACCGGTGTGCTCAAGGCTCACGGGGTCGCGATCAGCATGGACGGCAAGGGCCGCTGGGTGGACAACGTGTTCGTCGAGCGGTTGTGGCGCAGCGTCAAGTACGAGGACGTCTACCTGCGCGCCTACGAGACGCCGGCGGAGCTACGCGCCGGGCTTGGCCGCTACTTCGAGTTCTACAACACCCGGCGCCGTCACACGGCGCTGGACCGACGCACCCCGGATGCGGTGTACTTCAAACAGGTTGCCCCGGAAATGGCGGCCTGAAACCCAAGGCGGATTCCACTTAAGGCGGTGTCCAGGATTCAGGGTCCATTTCT
>JACDUA010000028.1 GCA_013519935.1 Ectothiorhodospiraceae bacterium WFHF3C12
CGAAGCCGGCCCCCTCCAGCCGGGCACCGCGCAGGCTGCAGCCGCGAAGATCCGCGCCAACCAGGTCCGCGCCATCCAGCCTGGCTTCGTCGAGGTTGGCGTCCTGCAATCGAGCCCCCGTGAGCACGCTGCCTCGCAGGTCGGAGCGGGCGAGGTAAGCCGTGCCCAGGTCCGCGTCCGGCAGCAGACAAACCCTGAGCACGATCCCGGACAGGGTCTCACCCGGCAGGCGCAGCCCTGTTAGATCCTCTTCCTCCAGTTCGATCCCCTGACGGTGCGCGTCCCGGACCCTGGTCTCCGCAGGGGCCCCGATGGCCGCGCCATCCCGGTCCAGCATATCCAGCACCGCCTCGATCTCCTCCGTGGGCACACCAACGGAGATCATCTGCTCACGCACCTGCTCCCGATCCGGCGGCGGCTGAGACTCGGCTGCGGCCTCCTGCTCGTCCAGATCGACACCCAGCTCCGCCCGGAGCCGCGTCCGGGCCTCGTCCGGCGGTGGGGCTCGACGCGGCTCGGGAATATCCGTCTCTTCTTCCGGTTCCTCCTCGCCCAGCTCGATCCGCCACAGATCCTGGCGCAGCGCCTCGATGGCATCGGCGTCCCGCGGCGCCTCACTCAGCCGCTCCCAGGCGATCACCAGGTCACCCAGGTCGGGATACCGGTCCGAAGGAACCTGGGTGAGGGCCCGCCAGACCAGGACGGCCTGGCAGGCGTCGGCATCGATCCACAGGGTATCGAGCGCCGAAGGAACCTCGCGGAGCTCGCCCCGTCGGTCGCCCGGAGCGTCGGCCAGGAAACATCGCGGCCGCCATCCGGGCAACCGGGTCTGCAGGACCGGCCGGTCGGCCAGGAGGTTCTCCAGCTCCACGGTCTCGTCGCCCCGCAGGTAGCCGTCAAGCTGCTGCCGTTCGGGCGCCGCGTTGAAATAGGACCAGTCGAAATCCTCCGGCAGCGCCGGCCAGCGTTCCTCCAGCCATGCACCGCCGTACCGGCCCACCTTGCGCCGTCGTGGTCGCCACTCCGGGTGGACCGGCCCGGGCGCCACCGGGTCCGGCCGGGCGCCGGGGCCATCGATCAGCGCCTCGGGGTCCTCGACGGTGGGCAGGGGCGCGCCGTTCATGACCACCCCCCGGCCCACCGGGTTGTTGTCCCGCCCCTCTCCGCCGAACGCATTGGCCCAGGTCAGAGGCATCTCGGTGAACGGCTCCGGGTCCTGCATCCGGCTGAACCCCAGGCGCCGGCGCCAGTATCGCGGCCCGATAACGGCCATGACCCGGCGCAGACCGCCCACGGCGAACGCGGCGCGGCACACCGACAGGGGCTCGGCGCCGGGCGTTCGGCACCGTCCCACCAGGACGACGTCGGCACGGGGTTTGTAAGGTACGAAGTCCGAGGGATAGACGAGTTCCAGGGCACGGTCATCGTCCTGAAACAGGTCACCGTGCGGCAGGCGCTGCGCATCGGCCACCTGCGCGACGTCCTCGTGCACCAGATTCACGGTCGCCTTGACGATGACCGCCATGGAGTGAGTGCCGGGCTGGAGTCTACCCATCAACGGCGCGACGAAACACGGGCTTTCGTTGAGGATTCGCATCCGGACCGAGGAACTCCCTTGCCACTGCCGCCGGGATTGTCAGCCGAGCTTGATCACCGACCCCGTGACACCGATGGAACCACCCACCATCGACACCTTGGCCCCGCCATTGGTCTGCAGGGTCAGGTTGCCCGCCTTGGCCTTCCAGGACGATGCTTCCTGCTGGAGCTTCGCGCTCTTTGCGTTCAGAGTGAGATCACCGCCCTTGGCGTCAACAGTGATGTTGTCCTGCGCAAGAACCTGGGCGTTCTTCTTCGCGTTGACGTAGAAATCATCGGCGCTCTCGAACTCGATGGCGTCTGACTCGGTGGTCAGATTGGCCCCCTTTTTGGCCGTGACGTTCCACTGCCCCGCCTTCTGTTCCTTGATGCCCTTGACGAAGTCGCGCTTGAAGGACGCACCTACCTCGACGCTGCCGGAGATCTTTTCGGTGAAGCTCAGGCCCTGGAACGTGCTCGCGCTGGCGCCGATGAAGTGATCCTGTTTGATGCCCAGCACCAGCTTGGTGGAGTTCGCCTTGCACACCAGCGAGTCCGTGCCGCCGACGGACATCTTCTGCTTGCCGTCGATCTGGATCTCTTCGTCGCCGTGGACCCGGCGTGTACTGATGGGATCCGTGACTGGCTCTGGGCCGAGCGCGGTGCCGATCCAGCTGCCCACGGTCTGCAGGCCGCTCTTGATCGCGCTCTCCACCGCCTTGGTCCAGGACTCACTTTCCGCCTCCTCGCCCCCGTCGTCTCCCACGGTGAGGTTGTACGTGGCGCCCACGTTCGTGAACTTGCTGCCAGCCACGCTCTCGCTGTGGTTGTTCTTGACCCGCTCGCGCAGGTCCTTCTCGGCGTGCAGAAAGACATGCTCGTCGCCCTTGCTGTCCTCAAAACGCAGCTCGTTGAAGTTCTCCGCCGACCCACCCTTGGTGCTGCGGCTCTTGATGCCGCTGCGGGTTTTCTCGGCGGGTAGCTCATAGGGCGGCATGTTGTCCGCGTTATAGACCCGCCCGGTCACGATGGGCCGGTCGGGGTCACCCTCCAGGAAATCGACGATCACTTCCTGACCGATACGGGGGATATGAATGCCGCCCCACTTGCGTCCTGCCCAGACCGAGGCGACCCGCACCCAGCAGGAGCTGTTCTCGTCCGCGCCACCATTGCGGTCCCAGTGAAACTGCAGCTTCACCCGGCCATATTTGTCGGTCCAGATTTCCTCGCCGCTCTTGCCTACAACCACTGCGGTCTGCGGGCCATGAACCGTCGGTCTGGGCGTGCGTCTCACCGGCCGGAACGGCTGCTGACTGTCCGCCGCCGTAAACGAGCAGTTGAAGGTCGTGCCCTCCGCCATGGACCCGGTTTCGTAGTCATTGGCGAACAGCTCCATGCTCAGACCCGTGATCAGGTATTCACGGTTCTGGTCCTCCCGTGGATACCCTTCCATGCGGAACAACCGGCCCGCCTGCAGCCCGCGGGCATTGCCCGCGCCCTGGACCCGTTCGAAATGGGCCTGTTGTTCTTCCATGCGTACCGCCGCGTAACGCTGACCCTCATCAGTGTTCAGGTAGTTGCCCGGATAATCGTAAACCTCGTAGCTCTCTGCGCCGTGTTCGCGCTCGATGGTCTCCTTGGCGTCAAGCTGCGCGCGCGGCTTTTCAAAGTCGAAGTCACGCAGAGCGTAGAGCTCGCTCTGGATCTCCTGGGCGGTCTGCCAGTCCGAGATATGGTCACGCTCCCGGTCCGCTTCGTTGCCGGGCGGGTAATACGGCACACGCTCGTAGCCCGCCTCGGGCTCGTGCGCGCCGTAACCGTCGGCGAGCACGAGCACGTGCCGGCCGGACTCGTGACGAAAGAAGTAGTAGATGCCTTCCTGCTCCAGCAGCCGGGAGACGAAGGCGAAGTCGGACTCCCGGTACTGCACGCAATACTCACGGGTGGGATAGGAACCGCCAAGGGCATCCTCGAAGTCACTGAAGCCATGCTCACGGAACACCGCCTGGACGATGTCCGGCACGGACTGTGCCTGGAAGATGCGGCAGTCGGTGCTGCGGGTGAGGTACCACAGCCACGGCCGCAGCCGGGCCTCGAAGACCGCGTAGCGGCCGGAGCGCCCCAGCTGCGCGAAGCGGGTGGCGAAGCCATTGACGTGACGCTCGCCGCCGTCCGGCAACGCAATCCGCACGCCGAGCTTTTGCCCGAGGATGTCCGCGAATGCCAGGCTCTCGTCGCTGCCCAGCATCTCCAGGGTGTATTCGAACAGGCCGCCGACCTCTTCCGTGCCGGACAGGCGCCTGAGGAAAAGGCTCTCGCCAAGCGAGCCGACAACCGCTGCGTCCCGCGAATCCTCGCTCATAGCGACTGCAACCCCCGCTATACGCCCGCGGGCGCGTCCATTCCGCGCCACCTTTTCGGCTTCATCTCAAGTCTAACACCCGGACACACCGACGCTACCCGCGCCGGCGCCCGCTCCGTCCGGCCACGCGGAGGCGATTCGATGGCAGCGCCGGGATCAGTTGTCCAGCCCGCCTTCCTGGATCCACCGCAGCACCCGGTTATAGCGGCAACTGCCCTCCGGGGAAAAATCACCGCTGGTGCAGCCAGCGTCATGATTGAAACCCGGTTGCAGGCTGTGGAAACTGACCGGGTCCTCTTGATCGCACGGATCATCGGTTTGGGCCGATGGCTTCAGCAGGATCAGGCTGCAGTCGGGGGCAATGGCGCTGAGCCGGGACTGCACTTCACCGGCGCTCGCGCTAAGGCTGTCGAAGTTGAACGGCGTGGAGGTGTCCGCGCTGGTATGGCAGGTGACACAGTCAGTGTTGAAAATGTTGTCGTAGAGTGCCCCGTAGGTGACTGTCGGCAACACGTTGAAGGCAACCGTAGCGGTGCTCGTGTCGCCGTTGTCGTCACGAATGGTATACGAGAGGCTGTCCGTGCCGACGAAGTACGGCTGGAAGCTGCTCGAGCCCTGGCTGAACGAGCGCGGCACGTAGCGAACACCGGTGCCGGCGTTGACGATCCGGGCCGCCCCGTCCCCCGGAAGAGTGATGGATACCACCCGCGCCGAGTCGTTGAGCCCGAGCCCGTCGTTGGCCAGCACCGGCACGGTCACCTGGCCGCCGGCATCCAGCGACACCGAATCATTCACCGCCCTGGGTAAGGCTGTAACCGTGACCGTGACGTTTCCGGTCGACGTTTCGTCATCCACGTCCCGGACCCGATAGGAGAAAACATCCTCGATGGTATCCCCGGTCACCGGCGCCATGTAGACCACCCCGGCCCCGGCGCTATCCACCTGGACGCTACCGGCCGTTGGTACGCCCACCGTGTCGACAATCGTGGGCGGATCGCCCGGCTCACTGAGCTGGCCCACGATGTCAATATTGATCGAGTCGCCGGAGCGCACGGTGGCCTCGAGCGCCAGCGCTTGCGGGAGACGGTTGGGCACGGACAGGCTGACCTGGTCCTCGGTCAGCGTACCGTCCAGGCCCGCAACCGAGATGGCCAGAGTGTAGTCGCCCGGCACATCCGGGGTGAACGAGGCGATCTGGCCGTCCCGGCCGACGATCTCGGCAGCGCTCCCTGGCGGCCTGGCCCGCAGGTTCCAACTGAACGTCTCCCCGAAGTACTGGCCGGTCACGTCAGCGACCACCGCCAGGCCACGCGCGCCCAATAGCGTATCGTCCGGGCCGCTGGCGGCGCCCCGCCGCACCCGGATATCCACGATCGGCGCCGCTGGCTCGGGGGCGCTGTCCTCCAGCCCGAGATGCTCGGCCAGGCGGTCCGCCGGCCGCGGATCCCCCAGGGTCCAGAAGTTGTCCATGGTCATCCGGGCCATGGGCATGAGCGCCTCGTCAAAAACCTGGGTGCGTATGGTCCCCGCCAGCTGCTCGAAATCCTCATGGCTGGCGAGATCCGGGATGCCGGTGACGCCGGGCGCCTGGAGGATGTGGCAGGCCCGGCAATACGGGGCGATCACTTCCCGGTAGAGCGTCTCCTCCCCCGCCCATCCAGGGGGCACGAATTCTCCCTGGAACGTATCACCGGGCAGATCCGCGCCACCGTACCAGCCATGCACGAGCTCCACGACGGCATCGGTGGTATTGGTCTGCAGCACGGCCTCGTTGAATGCCTTGAACGTCGCCTCCTGTCCAGCCCGAGCCAGGCCCCGCTCCGGCGGCAGGCTGTGATCCCGGCTCTCGAACTGGTCATCGGAGAAAAACAGCGAGCTCACGTCCCAGGGGAAGAAACGCCCGCCAATGTTCCCCTCATTCGGGTAGACCGGGTTGCCATCGGCACCCGTTTCCAGCTGGTGGCGGCTCACGGGCGTGCCGGCGTGACAGGCAGCACAGACACCGGGCATGTACTTCTCCCCACGGCCGTCGAAATCCATGCTCAGGACCCGCTCGTGGCGGTTGTTCTCGCGATTGAGAACGTAGGTGTAGAACTTGGTGTAAGGCTCGCCCGCGGAAGGTCCCGGGCTGTATTCCATGGCCACGGTGGCAATGGGATCGAGCCGGGCGAACAGCCCCTCTAGATTGGGATAATTGATCACGTAGGAGGCGACGTAGCCGGTATCCGGGTCGGTACGCACGAACATGTGCCGGCCGAAGCCAAGGTCGAAACCGTTGATGTAACGCGCCTCGTGGACGTTGTCACCGACCACGGCCCGCAAACTGTTCCCAACGGTCTCGAACCCGTTGGCGTCGAGCCAGTCCCTCAGCGTCGCCTTCTCGCCAGCCGGGTCGATGGCCCGGTAATACGCCTCGGCCACCTGCCGGTTCTCGTCGATGAGATCGTCCAGATTCACGCTCAGGGTTGCCCTCGAAGTGCCGCCACTACCGCCGCCCTCGGCCACCACGGTATGACGGGCCGCGCCGTCGCCGGGAACGCCCCGCAACACGCAGAGATAGGGGTCCACCGGAAGACTGGAGGCACTCAGGGATACGTCAATCCGGTAGTCCACCTCGTCCCGTCGCCCCTCGTTGATCCCGGGCAACTCGTCCATGTCCACGGCGGGCACCTCGAAGACCAGGCGGGGGTTGCCAGGGGAATCGCAGTCCCCTGGGGTGGCCGCGGCGGAGTGGAGCCACTCTCCGCTTCGCCTGCCGAGAGAAATCTCGCGGCGGAACCGGCCGTCGCCGGTCAGGGCAGTGCCGTTCGGGAGATCCGCGCCTGGCAACGGGGGATAGTCGATCCGTGCGTCAACAGACACGGTGAAGGGAGTATCAGCCTGGATCTGTCCCGGTTCCGCCGTTGCGGCGACCACCGTGAAGCGGTCCACGTGCGCGAAAAACCTCAGGAACCGGTTCGGATCATTGGCCGGTATGGCAACCACGTTTACCCGGTCAGTGGCCACGGCACCCGCGTTGTCCTCCACTTCCAACTCGAACACCCATTCCGTCCGCTGCGATAGCGGTGGAATACGTACCCGGATGGTGGAGGCCGTCTCAAGTACGAAGTTTTCCTCGGGAATCGCCGGCCCGCTGACCCGTCGCCAGCGGTAGTACTGCACCGGCCCGTCGGGATCGTCGCTATCGCGACCGCTCAGAATCAGCTCGGTGCCGGCCCGTACCACCTGGTCCACGCCCGCGTCCGCAACCGGCTGCCGGTTGTCCGATCCACCACCGCCACCACCGCAGGCACTCAGATAAAGGAGCACCGGCAACAACAGGACACATCCCATCGCGCCCGTTGACCAGGTCTTCATCGCCCGCACTCCTGCACATTGGGGGTCGGCTAGAACTCCATCCGCACCCCGCCCACGAATTGCGTTGAGTCCGTGTCGCGGAGACCCAGCACCGTCTCCACATCCACGAACGCCTGCACACCGCGCGGCAGCACCATGGCCAGGGACCCCGCCACAGTGAAGAAATCCCGATCCGGCTTGTCCGTGGTGGTGGCGAAAACGGCGCCCGTCGGATCGGCGGCGAAGCCCACGTCGACGTTCCGGCTGTCATCCCGGAATTCGTGGACCCATGCCGTGCGGACCGATGGCAGCAGGACGCCGAAATCCGTGCCGTAGCGATACGCGCCCTCCACGCCCAGGGACGATCGCAACGACTGCACCTGCTGATCGTCGACTTCCAGGTTGAATGGCCCCGCGTTGCGCTCACGATAGCCGTCCACCCGGATGTCTACGAAGTCGAGCCGGAGAAAGCCGCCGGCGCTGGCCGCACCGACCTCGTGCTGCGCGCCTATCGAGAGCCCGATCAGCGACTGCCGGCCATCGGTATCCGCCCTGGCGGTCTCGTTAACCGGGGCCACGGCCGGGTTGTTGGATGGATAGGTGATGCGCCGGGTCAGGTCGTAGTCGAGCGCGCCATAGGTCACGATGCCGTTGACGTAGTACCAGCCGACGTCGTAGAGCCCGTACAACGAGAGGCTGTAACCATCCGCGTCCACGCCGCCATCCACCGTGCTGCGGCTGCCATCGAAATCGATCTCCGCCCGGGACCACCCGACGCCACCTCCGAGCACCAGGGCGTCCGACAGCCGGTAATCGACCCCGGCACTGAGACCGAAGTTGTCGGCATCGTAGGCATCTTCGCGATCGGTCGGATCGCGCCGTGAGACGCCATAGACACCATTGAGGAAGGCGCCCCAGCGCGAGAAGGCATACTCGTCCGCCGACGCGCCACCCCCAATGCGCCCATCGCCGGACGACAGCGCGAATCCGGCAGGCCGGGCATCGCCCTCCAGCCGGCCCAGCTGCAGACCACCGCCCCCCAACCGGAGCTCACCCAGTCGTCGCGCGACATTGGAGAACTGACTGGTAGCCGTGTCCTTCGCCAGCCGCCCCTGGGCCGCGGTCTCCTCTGTACTGACCCACTGCAGGGATTCGGCGAGGCCTTCGGCGTCCAGCTGCAGGGACCGATCGGTGGGTTCGTTCGGAGTCTCAAGCAATTCGTTGGCGGTGTGGACGAGCTCCTCGATACGGTCGAACAGCACCTGCTGCTCGGGCGGCAGCACGCCTTCCTCCCCTTCCGGTCGCAGCGCCGTGTAGACGGTCATGCTGGCGATGGCGGCCTCGCGCTGGGGATCCGTCAAACCGGGAAGGTCCTGCAGGTCCGCCCCGGCCTGGCCTGAGATCAAGAGCGCACACGTCCCCAGTATCGCCGCGCTCGTGGTCGCCCCCGGGCGGTCCATCGGTACCGACTTCCCCGACCGGCGCCATCTTGACCGCAGCCCGTTGCACATGGCATCCACCCCTCCACATTGGGTCCACGATAACCCGCCCGGACCGAACCAGCGCTTGTCGGGCCATTCGAGTTCATTCTGAGTTCCATTGCTGCCACCGCCGACCGCATGCTCGATCCGCGGCACCACATGGAACCACCCTGAAATCGGCCCTACCCGTCGCCGTCGACCGCGCCTGGCCCCATCGGTATTCCTGAAAAGGTTAGTCAGCCACGCGGGATTGTCCACTTTCGGGAGTACCCGTCGGCACCCTCCCTGGCCACGGCGACTTCATCGCCTATACTTCGAACCCAGGCGAAGCCGAACGCGTTCAATCCGCTGCAACGGGGGCATCGGACATTCTCTGGGGAGGGAACCATGGCCGGAGACAAGCCTTCCAGTAAAGACGCAATGAACGTCCGCTACCAGGTACCGCGCTACCAGCAGGCAAAGCCCAACTCGTGCTGGAACGCGGCGGCACAGATGATCTGGACGTACTGGCAGAGCGTGAGCGGCCGCCAGGGTCCCATGTGGACCCATACACAAGCGTACGAGCGCGCCGACACCACGGGGCTCTATCCCCAGGAGTTCGTAACCCTTGCCAGGCGCGTGGGCATGAAACCGGTGCCGGTAAACGGCTCGTTCAGCACCGAGAAGCTGGCCTCGCTTCTGCGCACCCACGGACCGCTCTGGTGCGCGGGGTACTGGTACGGCGTCGGACACGTCATTGTGCTCACCGGCGTGGAGCCGGGGAAGGTGCACCTGAACGATCCGGATGGCGCCGTCGCCAAAACCGGCACACTGGCCTGGTTCAATGACAAGCTCGCCACGGCTGTCAGCGGCTGCCTTATGTGCAAGGACCCAACCCGGTATTGACGGGGGCACGGCAGTCAGTCAATGCACCCGCCAAGCGGACGCTTCTGAGGCTCGCGGGGAGTGGAACCTCGGTGGGGGAGCAGCCTGAAAGGTCATGAGCCCTGATCCAGTTGATGTTGGGCTTTCAGGCCCCCGGCTTCGTGGTTGACTGAAGCGCGCATACCCAGGCGCAGCATCGTCCACGCCCCGGTTATATCCCCCACCCTCGTACCAGTCAGCAGTGCAGCTCTTCCCCGCAGTGACCGGTGAAGGCCGTCTTCCGTTACAATCAACGCACCTCTGTAGAGGCATCACCTTATTTTTGCGGATTCTTCTTCTATGAGCCCGGAACATGAAAACGCCCGCGCCCACGGCGACGCCGACGACAGGCTGGAGCTTGACCGGTTCGTGCCCTACCGGCTCGCGGTCCTCGCCGACTGGGTGAGCCGCTCCCTGGCGCGCACCTATCAGCACCGGTTCGGCATCACCATCCCGGAGTGGCGCATCCTGGCCAATCTCGCCCGGGAGGAGCCTCTGTCCGCCGGGGAGCTGAGTGAGCGGGCCAATCTCGAGAAACCACGGGTCAGCCGGGCGTTACAGCGCATGACACGGGTCGGGCTCATCGATCGCGAGCCTTCGGTGGCGGACCAGCGGGTCGCGGTTATCCGAATGAGCGGCAAGGGCCGCGACCTCTACCGGCAGATCGAACCACTGGCGCTGAGCTGGGAGCAGGAAATGTTGTCGGGCCTGAGCGGGGCCGAGCGCATAGCACTGGACCAGTTGCTGGACCGGCTCGGCGAGCAGCTGGAACGCATGCACGGCCGCAACACGGGCTGAAGCCCGCTTCAGACTGCGTCGGGCTGATTCTCCGGCCGGGCCCGTTCGAACGCCGGCAAGCGCTCACAGGCCTCGTGCACCCGCCTTATGGCCGGGTACTCGTCCAGATCCACCTCGAAGCGGTTGGCGTTGTAGACCTGTGGTACGAGGCAGACGTCGGCGAGTGTCAGGTTGTCTCCGAGGCAGTACGGCCCGGATTGGCTCTCGGCTTGGAGCAGGGCCTCCAGCGCCCGGAATCCCTCGTGTATCCAGTGGTGATACCACTGCGTCTTCTGCGCCTCGGCGACGGACAGCGGACCGGTGAGGTACTTCAGCACGCGCAGGTTGTTGAGGGGATGGATGTCGCAGGCAACGATCTCCGCAATGGCACGCACCCGGGCCCGCGCCTCGGGGTCCGCCGGCAGCAGCGGCGGTTCCGGCCAGGCCTCGTCCAGATACTCGCAAATCGCCAGGGACTGGGTGAGCCGGGCGGATCCCGTGTCCAGCGTCGGCACCAGGCACTGGGCGTTGATGCCGGCGTAGCCGGCGCCGGCCTGCTCGCCTTCGCGCAGGTTCACGGGCACAGACTCGTACGCCAGCCCCTTGAGATTCAGAGCAATCCGCACCCGGTACGCGGCCGACGAACGGAAGTAGTCGTAGAGGCGCATCATGGCCGGTATTCCCGCACCTGCTGGTCGATGGCACCAAAGATATCCCGGCCGTCGGCGTCATGCATCTCGATGCGCACCCGGTCGCCGAAGCGCATGAACGGCGTGCTTGGCTCGCCGGCATCCAGGGTTTCCAGCATCCGCTTCTCGCCGATACAGCAGGACCCGAGGCTCCGGTCGTAATTCGACACGGTGCCGGAGCCTACGATACTGCCGGCCTCCATGAACCGCGTCCGGGCCGCGTGGCTTATCAGGCGCGGGAAATCGAAGGTCATGTCGACCCCTGCCTGGGGATGGCCGAAACGCTCGCCGTTGAAATGTACCTGGATGGGCAGATGCACGCGGGCACCGTCCCAGGCCGCGCCGAGCTCGTCGGGCGTCACGGCCACCGGTGAGAATGCCGACGCCGGCTTGGCCTGGAAGAAACCGAAGCCCTTGCCCAGCTCGCCGGGAATGAGGTTGCGCAGCGAAACGTCGTTGACCAGCATGAGCAGCTTGATGTGTTCGCCCGCCCGCTCCGGCGTCACGCCCATGGGCACGTCGTCGGTGACCACGGCGATCTCCGCCTCGAAGTCGATGCCCCAGTCCTCGCTGGCGGCGAGAATGTCTTCCCGGGGTCCGATGAAGGAGTCGGAGCCGCCCTGGTACATGAGGGGGTCGCTCCAGAAGCTCTCGGGCATTTGCGCGCCCCGCGCCTTGCGCACCAGCTCCACGTGGTTCACGTAGGCGCTGCCGTCCGCCCACTGAAACGCCCGCGGCAGCGGCGACGCCAGGCGGGAAACGTCGACATCGAATGCGCCTGACGCTTCTCCTGCATTGAGCGCCCGGTAGATTTCCTCCAACCGCGGCGCGGTCCGGTGCCAGTCGTCCAGCGCTGCCTGCATGGTCGGCGCGATGCCCTCGACCATCACCGCGCGGGACAGGTCCTTAGAGACCACAAGCAGCTTCCCGTCGCGTCCCTCGTTGAGCGAGGCCAGTTTCATTCCGGGTTCCTCATTCTTTCGCGGCGACGCGGCACGTTGTTCCGCCTGCCGCGCCGGATTAGTTTCGACGAAAACCGATTTGAGCATAAACGCTCCGCGAGCAGCCAGTCCAGGCATGACCCGCTATATTGTTTCGATCGCAACTAATTGACGTTAACATACCTCTTTACAGACACCCGCCCGGCGCATACCGGGCACCGGAGGAGGAAGGTGCGAGATGAGTGAGGACAACCGGGCATATCTCAGCGGCTTTCGAAATTTCTTCGAGACGGAGGCCGAATCCGGCATCCTTCCCGTGGGCCGAAACTCGCCGCAGCGGCTGCCGGGCGATCTCTACGCGGAACAGCTCAGCGGTACGGCGTTCACGGCACCCCGCCCCACCAACCTGCGCAGCTGGCTCTACCGCGTTCAGCCGTCGGTGGTGCAGTCGGGCTACAGCCGGATCCGCCTAGGCCACGTCGAGGCCCCGGAGGCGACACCGGCCGACCCCAACCAGCTTCGCTGGGACCCGCTTCCCCTGCCGGAGACGCCGACGGATCTCCTGGAGGGGCTGTTCAACATGGCGGCCTGCGGGGACGCGTGGGCGCAGAGCGGCGCCACGGTCTATCTATACGCCTGCAACCGTTCCATGGACGAGCGCTTCTTCTACAGCGCCGATGGCGAGTGGCTGATCGTGCCGCAGCAGGGCGCGCTGGAGATCCGTACGGAGATGGGCGAGATGGCGGTGCAACCCGGTGAGATCGCGCTGCTGCCCCGGGGTGTCAAATTCCAGGTCCAGCTGTCCGAAGCGACCGCTCGCGGCTATATCTGCGAGAACCACGGCGCCTTCTTCCGGCTGCCCGACCTCGGCCCCATAGGGGCCAACGGCCTGGCCAACCCGCGCGATTTCCTAACCCCCGTGGCCGCCTACGAGCAGCGTCGGGGCGACTTCGAGCTGGTCGCCAAGTTCGGCGGCAACCTGTGGGCCTGTCAACTCGACCACTCGCCGCTGGACGTGGTGGCCTGGCACGGCAACTATCATCCGTGCAAGTACGACCTCGCCCGGTTCAACGTCATCAATACGGTAAGCTTCGACCACCCGGATCCCTCGATCTTCACGGTGCTGACCGCGCCCTCGGAGGTTCCCGGGACGGCCAACATCGATTTCGTGATCTTCCCGCCCCGGTGGATGGTCGCCGAGGACACCTTCCGGCCGCCCTACTTCCACCGCAACGTGATGAGCGAGTTCATGGGGCTGGTCCACGGCGTCTACGATGCGAAGGCCGAGGGCTTCGAGCCGGGCGGCGCGAGCCTGCACAACTGCATGAGCCCCCACGGGCCGGATGCCGAGACCTTCGAGAAGGCCAGTACCGCGGAGCTGGAGCCGGTCTATCAGGGGGATACCCTGGCCTTCATGTTCGAGTCGCGCTATGTCTTCCGCCCCACCGAGCAGGCCCTGACGGCGGACTTCCGCCAGGGCGACTACCTCGAGGTCTGGCAGGGGCTGAAGCCGCATTACCCCGACGGCATGAAATAGCGCAGGAGCCGCGGCGAAGGGGCGCCATTGCGCGCCCGCCGCATGAAGGCGATACCCGGCGCCGGGGGCGTCAGTCCGACTGCGGCTGGTCACGCAACCGGTAGAGTGGCTCGACGTCCGAGACGTCGAGCCGCTGCCGGTCCGCCTCGGGCTCGGCGAGGGGCGTGACCTCCACCATCGAGCGACGGCTGCGCCGTGTGAGCTCCTGATAGGTCCGCGTGCCCTCGACCTTCCACTGGATCTCCTCCTCGCTGAGCGCGCGGACCACTTTTGCCGGGACGCCGACGACGAGGCTGCGCTCCGGCAACCGCGTGTCGGCCTTCACGAAGGCGGAAGCCGCGACGATGGTGGATTCCCCCACCACGGCGTTGTCCATGACCACGGCATTCATGCCCACCATGGCGTTGCGGGAGACATGACAACCATGCAGGACCGCCCCGTGGCCGATGTGGCCGTCCTCCTCGACGACGGTGTCGGTACCCGGAAAGCCGTGCATGACGCAGGTATCCTGGAGATTGCTGCCCGTTTCCAGGACGAGCCGCCCGAAGTCGCCGCGCAGCGAGGCGCAGGGCCCGACATAGACGCCGGGCCGCACGATGACGTCGCCGATCAGAACCGCCGTGGGATGCACGTAGGCATCCGGATGGACCACGGGCTTGAGCCCGTCGATGCTGTAGCAGGGCATGTTCCGTATCCTCAGGCGGCCGCGTGCCGACGGCTTTCCACCACCCGGAAGCGGTTGGCGACGAAGGCGCTGTCGCACAGGCAGGCGTTGGCCGACGGATTGCCGCCGGTGGCGTGGAAATCGCTGAACGCGGCCGTCTGATTGACGAATACCCCGCCCGTGAGATTGCAGGACAGCGCCACGCCGGCGTCCAGCGCGGCCGTCTCCATGGCGTCGAGAACGGATTCGCTCGTGGAGTAGATGCCCCAGGTGATAGCGCCCTTCTCCCGGCCAAGCCCGCGTGCCTTTTCAATGCTATCTTCCGTGGAGTCCGTGGCGATCAGGAACGAGATCGGCCCGAACATTTCCCGGCTGTACTTCGCCACCTCGCTGCCGTCCAGCTTCACGATCACCGGGGTACGCACCCGCGCACCGGGGAACTCGGGGTGCTCGCGCGCCTCGGAGGCCAGAACCACCTCACCCAGGCCCGCCGCCTCGTCAATGCGCTTGGCGGTAACCTCCGACTGCACGGCGCCCAGCACGGCACAGGCCCGGTCGTTGTCGGAGAGGAATTTGCCCACGCCTTCGGCGATGGCTTTCGCCACCTCGTCGAACCCCAGATGGCCCTGGTCGGTTTCGATACCGTCGCGCGGGATGAAGATGTCCTGGGGCGTGGTGCACATCTGGCCGGAATAGAGCGACAGGGAGAACGACAGATTGCGGATCATGCCCTTCAGGTCATCGGTGGAATCGATAACGATGCAGTTGACGCCGGCCTTCTCGGTATAGACTTCCGCCTGGCGCGCATTGTCCTCCAGCCAGTTGCCGAATTCGCTGCTGCCGGTGAAGTCGATGATCCTGATCTCGGGCCGCAGGGCCAGCTCCTTGGTGACGGGCTTCTCGCGCTCGTCCACCACCAGGGACACGATCCACGGATCAAAGCCGGCTTCCTTCAACACCTCCTGGGCCACCTTCACGGTGATGGCGAAGGGCAGCACCGTGTCGGGATGCGGCTTGACCACCACCGGATTCCCCGTGACGAGACTGGCGAACAGGCCCGGGTAGCCGTTCCAGGTCGGGAACGTGGACACGCCCACGTTCAGAGCGATCCCCCGCGGGATGACATGGAAGCGCTTGTCCATTCGCAGCGGATCGTGCTTGCCCTGGGGCTTCACCCAGCTCGCCTCGGCCGGCGTCCGCGTCATGGCCTCATAGGCGTAGGCCACGGCCTCAAGGCCGCGATCCTGGGCGTGAGTGCCGCCTGCCTGGAAGGCCATGGCAAAGCCCTGCCCAGTGGTGTGCATGACGGCATGGGCCAGCTCGAAACTGCGCTGATTGAGCCGATGCAGTATCTCCAGGCAGACACCGGCCCGGACCTGCGGCCCGGCATCCCGCCAAGAGGCTATCGACGACTCCATCGCGGGAATCAGCTGATCGATGTCCACCTGCGGGTACTTGATGCCCAGCTCGAAGCCGTAAGGTGACACCTCGCCCCCGACCTCTCCCGTGATTCCGGGCATTTCCAGGCTGAAGGGGCTATTCAGCATCGCCTCGAAAGCCGCCTTGCCCTCCGCCGGAGCGCTCTCGCCATAGACCTTGCCGCTGGGTGCCTCGGGGTACGGGGACCAGTACTCGCGCGTATGCGTGGCCTCGATGGCTTTCTCCAGGGTCTCCCGGTGCTGGTCGTAAAAGCGGGTCGTCATGGTCGTTCTCCTCCATTGGTGCTAACCCACGGCGCCACCGGAAGCGACACTCGGGATACTGCCGGCATCGCTTCACCGTGACACGTCCGACGGACGCACTGCGTTCAGGCGCGCCGTGGGCTGGCATGTTCTGTTCTCCGGCACCGGTGCGGGCCCAGGTGGTGGCCGCGATCCCGGCAAGGCCGGTCATTGGGCTTCGCGTCTCTCGTGGAGCGAACGCTCCTGGCTATTTTGATACGTCATTGACTCATGTCAATGCAGTTCTTGTATCTCATTCATGGCTTGTGTACCTTTTTTAGAACAACCTCAAGATGTCGCTTCAGCGACACCAAGGGAGACTGGAGGAGACGAGGAGAAACGCCATGAAGTACGCCTTTCCCGTCTATTCGTGCGAGAAGGCCTCCCGGCGGCGAAGACTGCCTCCCCCGTCCGCCCACGGTGTCGGAGCCGTCACACCAACGGCTTAACGTGATACAGAAACGGCCACGCCCTGAGGCCACACAAAAATCATTAACGCCAACACCCGAAGGCGCCCGGGACCCGAGCGGTCCCCTCGGCACCTTCCCGTAACGGCCACAGAGCGGCCGTGTTGGCACGGCAGAACAGGCGAGACGAGATGAGCTACGAGAACATCGAACTGGAGATCGCCGACGGCGTCGCGACGTTGACGCTGAACCGGCCCAAGAGCCTCAACAGTTTCAACGTGGCAATGCACGAAGAGGTGCGCGACGCCATGGATCGGGTCGCCGGGGACGCGACGGTGCGCTGTCTGCTGCTCACCGGCGCGGGCCGCGGTTTCTGCGCGGGCCAGGACCTTTCGGACCGGAACGTGCAGCCGGGTGACGAAGCCCCGGACCTGGGCCGCTCCATAGAGGACTACTACAACCCACTGATCCGCCGCCTCAAGACGCTGGAAATGCCCGTCGTCTGCGCGGTCAACGGTATCGCCGCCGGCGCGGGGGCCAACCTGGCCCTGGCCTGCGACATCGTCCTGGCCGGGCGTTCGGCGGCGTTCATCCAGGCCTTCTGCAAGATCGGGCTGCTGCCGGATTCCGGCGGCACCTGGCACCTGCCCCGCCTCGCCGGGCACGCCCGGGCCATGGGACTGGCGATGCTCGGCGACAAGCTGGACGCGGAGCAGGCGGAGCGCTGGGGCCTGATCTGGAAATGCGTGGAGGACGACACGCTGCAGGCGCAAGCCCGGGAGCTCGCGGCTCACCTGGCCACCCAGCCGACACGCGGGCTTGCCCTGATCAAACAGGCCATCAACGCTTCCTGGGACAACACCCTGGACGCCCAGCTGGACCTGGAGCGTGACCTTCAGCGCGAGGCCGGCCGTACCGAGGACTACCGCGAGGGCGTGGCGGCGTTCATGGAGAAGCGCGCCGCGGCGTTCAAGGGCCGGTAGCGGATGCGGGTGCGAGGCTGCCCCACGAGGGCGTCACTGGCGGAACGCGGAGAACCTTAAGACTATGTCTGAGCCAACGGGCAAGCGGCACAGCGCGCAAGAGGTGGCCGAGGCGTGCGCGAGTGCCATGTGGGAGGAGGACAAGGCCTCCCAGGGACTGGGGATGGAGATCGAAGCGATCGCGCCGGGCTTTGCCCGGCTTTCCATGACCGTGCGCGAGGATATGGTCAACGGCCACAACATCTGCCACGGCGGGTTCATTTTCACCCTGGCGGACTCGACCTTCGCGTTTGCCTGCAATTACCGCAATTTCGTGACGGTGGCATCCGGGGGCAGTGTCGACTTCGTGGCACCGGCGCGGCTGGGAGAGATCCTCACCGCCACGGGCGAGGAACGCACGCGCGCCGGCCGGACGGGCGTCTACGACGTCCGCGTGGAGAACGGGGAGGGCCGGCTGGTGGCGCTGTTTCGGGGCCGCTCGCACCAGACCCGCAACCAGCTTGTACCCGGCCTGGAGGTCGGCGAATGAGCCGCTGATCGCCACCGCGTCACTGGGCGTGGCGCGGGCGCCCCAAACGGACTATTCCAGAGATATGACGGCATCCGCCGAGACGCGGAGCCCGGAGGAGGAGATTACGACGATGATGAGCCCGGATGTTGCTGCCCGTGCGCTGCTTGAGCCCATCGAGACCTGCTCGCAGGATGAGCTTCGGCACATCCAGCTCGAGCGCATGCGCTGGTCACTGAATCACGCTTACCGCAACGTGCCGTTCTATCGCCAGAGCTTCGACGCGGCGGGGGTTCACCCCTCCGACCTCGTGTCGCTGGAGGATCTGGCGCGGTTCCCCTTCACGATGAAGGACGACCTGCGCGACAACTATCCCTACGGCATGTTCGCCGTTCCGCTGCGCGATGTGGTCCGCGTGCATGCATCCAGCGGCACCACCGGCCGCGCCACGGTCGTGGGCTACACCCAGAACGACATCGATACCTGGGCCAATGTCATGGCGCGCTCGATCCGCGCCGCTGGCGGGAGCTCCAACGACGTGGTCCACGTCTCCTATGGCTACGGGTTGTTCACCGGCGGCCTGGGAGCTCACTACGGCGCCGAGCGCCTCGGCTGCACGGTAATCCCCATGTCCGGCGGTCAGACGGAAAGACAGGTCCAGCTGATCCGGGATTTCAAGCCTACGATCATCATGGTCACGCCGTCCTACATGCTTAACATCGCCGACGAAATGGAACGCCAGGGGCTCGATCCACGGGACCACTCCCTGCGCGTGGGCATTTTCGGCGCCGAGCCCTGGACCGACGCCATGCGCTCGGAAATCGAGGAGCGGCTGGGCATCGACGCGGTAGATATCTACGGGCTTTCCGAGGTCATAGGCCCGGGTGTGGGCCAGGAATGCGTCGAGACCAAGGACGGGCTGACGCTCTGGGAGGACCTGTTCTACCCCGAGATCATCGACCCGGAGACCGGGGCCGTCCTGCCGGACGGCGAGGAAGGCGAGCTGGTGTTCACCAGCCTCACCAAGGAAGCCATGCCGATCATCCGCTACCGGACCCGCGATCTGACCCGGCTGATGCCTGGGACCGCCCGCACGATGCGGCGCATGGACCGCATCACGGGACGCTCCGATGACATGATGATCATTCGCGGCGTGAATGTTTTCCCGAGCCAGATCGAGGAACGGATCTGCATGCAGGGCAAGCTCGCGCCGCATTACCAGATCCACCTGGAGCGCGACGGCCACATGGACCACATGACCATCCTGGTGGAGCCGCGCCAGGATCTGGGAACGCTGAGCACGGCGGACAGGGATGCAATCGGCCGGGACCTCCAGCACCACATCAAGTCCTACATCGGCATCTCCGCCGCGGTGAAGGTACTGGAGGCAGGCGATGTGGAGCGTTCCCAGGGCAAGGCCAAGCGCGTCGTGGACAACCGCCCCAAATAGGGATCCTTCGCACGGCGAAGCCGGGCTCCCACACAACCGTGGGTGACGTTCAACCCGCGCAGGGGCCCGGCATGGCCGAGCGAACCGATCCCGCGACTACCGCGCCCCTTTCGCCCGGCGAAGCGGGGCTCCTACGGTTGCGGGGGGAGCTCCGTCTCGGAGTCCGGCCCCAGGACGTCCTCGCGGGCGACGGCCATGGCCTCCCGAAGCACCGCCAGGTCGCCAACCTGGTTACTCAGCAGGAGGATGAGCTTGGCGTTGACCAGCCGGCTCTGTGCTTCGTCCAGCCCGCGGTGCATGTCCACCAGGGCCTCGTAGAAGTCATCCGGCCGGTCGAGACGCAGCTCGATGTCGAGATGTTGCGTTTCCATCACCAGCTCTCCGGGGGGTTGACGCGACAGCCACACCGCCTGTCGCGCGCGTCAGCGCCTCGACCACGGCGTCCCGCTCGACGCCCCGCCATCGCGCCGCCACGTGTTGGTCCGGTCTTATCAGATAGAACGTGCCGGCCCTCGCGTCGTAGCGCTCGTGGGCCAGCCCCTCGGCGTCCACCAGGACCTGCCCGCCCTCGTCGCCGCCCTGCCCTACGAACACCCAGCGGATGGGAATGCCACCGCGCTCAAGTGCATCCAGGGCCTCCCCGTCCGCCTTCGGCATCCCGGGCTCGGCACCCAGGAAATAGACACCGGTGAATTCGCCGCCCAGGTGGTTAAGCAGCCAATCGGGGCCACCCGCGAGGCGCACGGGGGCGTCCGCGCAGGGTGCGCCCGGCACCATGCGGCCACCGAATGGGTCCCGATCGGGCGTGTTCAACGGCGACCCGGAGAGCACGGACGGCACGGAAAGGCGCCCGCTGTTCACCAGGCGCCGGGCGAAGGGGTAGCGCTCCGCCAGCATCAGCGTCGCGTCCCGAAACGACCGGCTGACCTCCCCCTTGGGGGATATGAAATCGGTGCTGCGAGTGGAGTTGAGTATGTTCTCGTCGGCGGCCGGAATCCGTTCCGCGTCGTAGCTCGCCAGCAACGATTCCGGCGCACGTCCGCCCAGGACCGCCGCGAGCTTCCAGACCAGGTTGTCCGTATCCTGGATGCCGCTGTTGGCACCCCGGGCCCCGAAGGGCGAGACCTGGTGCGCCGCGTCGCCGGCGAAGAACACGCGCGGCAGCGGCCGGAAGCTCTCCATGCGGCGGCACTGGAAGGTGTACACGCTGACCCACTCCAGCTCGAACTCGGCATCCTCGCCCAGCATCGCGCGGATGCGGGGGATGACGCGTTCGGGTCGCTTCTCCTCCTCGGGATCGGCGTCCCAGCCCAGCTGGAAATCGATCCGCCAGACGTTTTCCGACTGACGGTGCAGCAGTGTCGACTGGCCCTCGTGGAACGGCGGGTCGAACCAGAACCAGCGCTCGGGCGGGAAGTCCGCCTTCATCACGACATCGGCGATGAGAAAGCGGTCCTGGAATACCTGGCCTTCGCTCTTGAACCCGAGCATGTGCCGGACGGGACTGCGGGCGCCGTCCGCGACGATGAGATAGTCGCAGGTCATCGCGTAGGGGCCGTCGGGTGTCTCCACGGTCAGATGCACGGCGGATTCACCCGGCTCCACCGCCGTGACCCGGTTCTTCCAGCGCACCTCGGTGCCCTCGAGCGCCCGGGCCCGGTCCACCAGGTACTCCTCCACGAAGTACTGCTGGAGATTGATGAATGCCGGCCTCTGGTGGCCCGCCTCCGGCAGGAGGTCGAAACGATAGACCTCGTTCTCCCGGAAGAAAACCCGGCCGAGGTTCCAGGTGACACCCTTGTCCACCATGCGCTGGCCACAGCCGAGCCGGTCGAATATCTCCAGCGTCCGCTTGGCGAAGCAGATGGCCCGGGAGCCGATGCTCACCGTGTCGTCCTCGTCCAGCAGGACGTTGTCCACGTCATGGAGCGCCAGGTCGATGGCCGCGCTGAGACCGATCGGCCCGGCGCCGACCACGATCACGGGGTGATGGGCCGGCTGCTCGCCATCCTGATCGGGCGAACGCCGATAGGGATAGACCGGGTTTTCACGAGCCTGGACCACGTCCGGCACTCCGCTCACTGACCGGCCAACGCGGCCCACATTTCGCGATCGCGTTCCGCGGTCCAGATCCGGGGATCGGGGTGTTCGCCGGACTCGTCATAGGCGCGGCTCACGTCGAAGGGCATGCAGTGTTCGAAAATCACCCAGTCGCCGTACTTCGGCGCCATGCTGGCGTAAACCTCGTCG
The DNA here is from genome assembly GCA_013519935.1 of Ectothiorhodospiraceae bacterium WFHF3C12. Classification (GTDB taxonomy): domain Bacteria; phylum Pseudomonadota; class Gammaproteobacteria; order Nitrococcales; family Nitrococcaceae; genus WFHF3C12. Next base: position 21,585 of record JACDUA010000028.1, read on the forward strand.
TAGGCTTCCTTGAGGCTCTTGCCCTGTCCGCGGGCCGCCTTGACACCCTCGTAGAGGTCGGTCAGGAAGGCCTGCGTACCGCTCAACGCGGACTCCACCGTCTCCGGGGTTTTCAGTGCCTCGCCCCTGCCGGGCACCAGCTTGGCGGGGCCAAGCTCGCGCAGTCGTCCCAGCGTGTCGGGCCAGTCCCGCAGATAGGCATCGCCGGTGTAGGGCGTGGCGCCGTATTCCACCAGATCGCCGCTGTAGAGCACCTTGTCCTCGGGCAGCCAGACGATGGTGTCGCCCTTGGTATGCCCGCGGCCCACGTGCATGATCTCCACGCGGCGATCCCCCATCCACAGGGTCATGCGGTCGTCGAAGACGATGGTCGGCCAGGTCAGACCGGGCACGGAGTCGACGCCCTGGAACAGGCGCGGGAATCGCCCCACCTCCGAGTCGTAGTCCTGCTGGCCGCGCTCCTGAATGAGCTCGTAAGTGCCGCGGCTGGCAATGACGTGGTCGGCACCGTAGGCCGAGGCCCCGAGTACGCGCACGGCATGGTAGTGGGTCAGAACCACGTACTTGATGGGCTTGTCCGTGACCTCGCGGACACGGGCGATGAGCTCCCGCGCCATCACCGGCGTGGCCTGGGTGTCGATGACCATCACCCCGTCGTCGCCGATTATGACGCCTGAGTTCGGGTCGCCCTCCGCCGTATACGCGTAGGCGCCCTCGGCCAGTTTCTCGAACGTGATCTTCTTCGGTTCAAGATCGCCTTGTGATGCAAATTCCTTCGCCATGGTTCGCGTACCCGCGTGTGCTGAAATGAACTGATGGAGAAAATCGTGCGCCCGCCGTGCCGGGCGATATCGAGGGCGGCGGCCGCGCCAGGCGGCCGCCGCGGGGACGCAATCAGTCGATAAGCGCCCAGTCGCCGTTGCGGATCTCCAGCATGCGGAATGCCGACAGATCCAGGCCGAGATGATCGCTGGCGGACATGTTGAACTCGCCACCGGTGCCCATGAGGCCCGAGGTGTTCTCGATGGCCTCGCGAACCGCGGCCTTGTCCGTGCTGCCGGCGCGCTCCATGGCCTCCACGGCGATCATCAGCGCGTCGTAGGCGTGTCCGCCGAAGGTGGACACGGACTGGTCGAAGTTGGACTCGAAGACCTCCTTGTAATCAACCACCACGGGCTTCTGCGGATCGTCGTCCGGCAGATCCTCGGCCACCAGCAGGGCGGCCGCCGGCAGACGGACCCCGTTGGCCGCATCGCCGGCCAGCTCGATGTAGCTCTTCGAGGCGACGCCGTGGGACTGGTAGAACGGTACCTCGATGCCCAGCTGACGGTAGTTCTTGGTAACGATGGCCGGCCCCTGGCCGAAGCCGCAGTTGAGCACCGTATCCAGGCCATCGGCGCCCTTGATGTTGGTGAGCTGGGCGGTCATGTCCGTGTCTTTCGGGCCATAGGTCTCATCGGCGATGATCTCGACCTTGTATTCATCCGCCTGATCCAGCGCCTGCTGGCGGCAGGACTTGCCGAAACCGCCCGTGCCCGAGATCAGCCCGACCTGGGTCAGGCCCCGGGACTGCATGTCGCCGAAGACCTTCTGAACGGCCATGCGGTCCGTATGCGGCGTCTTGAACACCCACTTCTTGACCGGATCGATGATGGGGATGCCGCCGCCGAGGGAAATGAAGGGAACGCCGTACTGCTCCGCCAACGGCACGACAGCCATCGTCGCGCCGGTCGTGCTGCCGCCGATGATGAGGTCCACCTGGTCGGCGGTGATCAGGCGCTTGGCGAACGTGCGGGCCTTGCCCGCGCTGCCGCCGTCGTCGTAGTGCACCAGCTCGAGCTGCTTGCCGAGCACACCGCCATCGGCGTTGATGCGCTCAATATACAGTTGTAGCGTCTTCAGCTCGGGATCCCCCAGAAAGGACGCCGGCCCCGTCACGGCGAGGAACGAACCAATCTTGATGGTATCCGCGGATGAAGCGGCACCGGACACCGCCAGAACGGCAACGCCGGCAAGAACGGACATCTTGCGCATGAATCTGCGGAACATTGACAACTCCTCCTTCCTCACCCCTTCGGGCCTATATTTATAGTGGTTTCTCGTGATCGAGGGCCTTCGGGCGCTTCGACACCGAGCTTCAAACCATTACAAAAGCATGACTCCCTGCTTCTTGTAATGTATCAAATCAAAAATTAGTTGCCAGCAAAACTAAAGTCAAGAAGGACGGGCGCTCCGGCGCGGAGCAGCCCGGGCTGTTCGAGACGGACGTTCCGCGCCCTACATCCCCAGGTAGGCGCGCTTGACCTCCTCGTCCTCCAGCAACTCCGGACCCGGCCCGGAGAGCACGATCTCGCCGGTTTCGATGACGTACCCGTGGTCCGCCAGGCCCAGCGCGCCCGCGGCGTTCTGCTCGACGAGCAACACCGTGATGCCCTCCTCCTTGAGCCGACGAATCACGTTGAATATTTCGGCCACCAGCAGCGGCGCCAGCCCCATGGATGGCTCGTCAAGCAGCAGCACCTTGGGCTTCGCCATCAGGGCGCGCCCGATGGCGAGCATCTGCTGCTGCCCGCCGGACAGCGTCCCCGCTGCCTGGCGCCGCTTCTCGCGGAGTATGGGAAAGAGATCGTACATCCTCTCCAGATCCGCCCGGGTCTCGGCGTTCCGCCCTCGGGTGAACGCGCCGAGCACGAGGTTGTCCTCCACGCTCATGGGCCCGAACACCTGCCGGCCCTCGGGCACCTGAGCGATCCCCTGGGCCACGCGCCGCTCGCCGGGCAGCGCGGTGATTTCTCGCCCGTCGAAGTGGATGCTGCCGCCACTGCTCGGGTGTATCCCCGATATGGTCTTCAGCAGGGTGCTCTTGCCCGCCCCATTGGCGCCGACGAGCGCCACCAGATGCCCCGCGGGGACGCTGACGTCGATACCCTTGAGCGCCTGGATGCGCCCATAGTGGCTGGTCAGGCCCCTGACCTCGAGCAGCGCCGGCGCGGCCTCGGCCGCCGGCTCCGCCGCGGCTGACTCGCGCGCGCTCAGCCCCAGGCCCAGCGGCTCCGGCGCCAGGTTGGCGATCCGGCTGTGCAGCGCGCGGAACTCCGCCTGGACCTGCTCCCCGAACAGGGGATCGTCGTTGCGGGCGAAGGCCGCGTCGATCTCCGCCCAGTCCGCTTCCGTGAGCACCTCTCGCGCTTTGGGAATGACGTCGCGTTCCTCGCGCTTGAGGTGTTCGCGCTGGAACTCGATGTAACGCGCCAGGTCGTCGCGGAAAGCCTCGCACCCCTGGGGATAGTGCTCAACGCACTGGTCCAGGCTCTTGCGCGCCGCCTCCACCAGGCCCGGGCCTTCGTCGTGCTGACGCTCCAGCTCGTCCAGCACCTCGGCGCTTTCCGGGCTGCGCAGGCGCAGGAAGCGGAACAGGTACTGGTCCTCCTTCGGGTGGTGTACGCGGTCCGCGTAAGACTCGATGTACTCGAATATGGCGCCGAACAGCTCCGCGTCCGGAGGGCGCGCGGCCCGCTCGTACTCGGCCGCGAGCTCCTCGGCGGTGTTGAGTATCCGCCAGATCCCGTTGTGTTCCGACTGAATGACGCGTATTGCCGAAGGCATGGGCGAGCACCCCGCTATGCTGCGCCGAGATAGGCTGAGATCACGTCCGGATTGTGGCGCACCGTTGCCGCGTCACCCTCGGCAAGCTTCTTGCCGTAGTCCAGGACGAGAATGTGATCGGAAATGTTCATCACGAGCTTCATGTCGTGCTCCACCAGCACCACCGTGACCCCGCTGTCCGCGACCTTCTTGATCAGCTCATCGATCTCGGCGGTTTCATTGGCGTTGAGCCCCGCGGCCGGCTCGTCGAGAAGCAGCAGGCGAGGCTCCGCGGCCAGCGCCCGGGCGATCTCGAGCCGCTTGAGGGCGCCGTAGGGCATGGCTGAAGCGTGAGCGTCGGCGTAGCGCTGGATGCCGACGAACTCCATGAGCTCCAGCGACCGTTCCCGGCAGGCGCGATCGCCACGCACGACCGCGGGAAGCCGGAACAGCGACGGCAGAATCCGGCCGTTGAGGTGGAGATGGCGCCCCATCATCACGTTCTCCACGGCGCTCATGTTCATGCACACCTGGAGGTTCTGGAACGTCCGGCTCATGCCCATCGCGGCGAGCCGGTGCGACGGCATGCCGCCCACATCCCGGCCATCGAGCAGAATCCGGCCCGAGGTCGGCGTGTAGAGGCCGGTAATGAGATTGAACAGCGTGGTCTTGCCCGCCCCGTTGGGGCCTATCACCGAATGCACCGATCCGGGGCTGACCGCGAAACTCAGGTCCTGGATCGCATGCACGCCGCCAAAGGACTTCTCGAGCTTGTCGATCTCCAGCAGTGCCATCGGATCAGCCCCCCTTGCGCAGACGTGCCGCCAGGCTGGGCAGCAGGCCTTTCGGCAGGAAGATCATGGTCGCCATCAGTATGGCACCGAATACCATGGCCTCGTATTCGTCGAAGCCGGTGAGCAGCTGCGGCAGCAGGGTCAGGATCACGGCACCGATGATCGCGCCAAAAGTCGATGCCATACCGCCAACGACGACCATCGTCACGAACTCGATTGAATGGAAGAAGCTCGCCAGGTCGGGGGTAATGAAGCCGGAATAGAAGGCGGTGACCACGCCCATCAGTGCAGCGAACACGGCCGAGATCACGAATACCAGGACCTTGTAGTGGGTGGTATCGACACCCGCCACCTGCGCCGCGACTTCCGAGCCATGGACCGATCGCAGGGCGCGTCCGACCGGTGAATCAATGATGTTCAGGGCCAGCCACACCGTCACCAACAGCAGGCCACCGACGATCCAGTACCAGGTGGTCTCCCCCATGAGCGTCCAGCCGAAAATCTCGAACGAGGGCACGATCATGCCGTCGGGCCCGCCGGTGAGCCATGTCTCCGCCCGCAGCACGATGGCGACGAGTATGCCCAGGCCCAGCGTCGCCATGGCCAGGTAATGCCCCTTCAGCCGCAGAATGGGGCGCGCCACGATGAACGCCAGGACGCCCACTCCGATCAGGGCCGCCAACAGGGCGAGAACCGGATGCCAGCCGTAGGTGCCGGCCAGGATACCGCTCCCGTAGGCGCCGAGCCCGAAGAAGCCGGCGTGGCCGAGGCTGATCTGACCGGCATAGCCGATGAGCAGGTTCAGCCCCACCGCGACGATGGCGTTGATGCCCACGTGAATGGCCACGTCGTAGTAGAAGATGTTCGGCAGAAACCAGGGCAGGAGCACGATGACCACCGCCACCAAACCAAGCCCGCCCGTACGCTGATTCATGAGCTTGCCCATCGTCACACCCGCTCCGCGCCGCGTGTACCGAACAGCCCGCTCGGAAGGAAGAACAGGATCGCCAGGATCAGTATGAACGCCACTGCGTCTTTGTATTCCGACGATATGTATCCGGCGGCCATGGCCTCCGAGATGCCCAGGATCAGCCCGCCGACAATGGCGCCGACGCCGCTGCCGAGGCCGCCGATCACGGCGGCGACGAACCCCTTGAGGCCGAGACCGATGCCGATGTCGTAGGAGGTGAAAGTGATCGGCGCGACGAGAATGCCGGCCACCGCGCCGAGTATCGCCGACAGGGCGAAGCTGAGCATGAGCACGAAGCGCGTATTGATCCCCATCAGGCGGGCGGCATCCTTGTTGAACGCGGTGGCGATCATGGCCTTGCCGATGAGCGTGCGATTGAAGAAGTAGCCCAGCGCCACCACCACCGCGATGCTCACGCCAAGCACCCAGAACGATTGCGGTAGGACCGTCGCACCGCCGATGACCACGGGCGCATCGCCGCTGAAGGACGGCAGCGCATGGAACTCCTTGCCCCAGATCACCTGCGCGACACCCCGGAGGAAAATCGAGGCCCCGATGGTGATGATGATCAGAGGCACGATGTCGGCATCCTTCGCCGGCTCGATGGCGAGCTTCTCCAGGGCGATGCCGATTACGGCGCTCGCCGCGACGGCCAGCAGGATGGCCACGGGCAGCGGCACGCCCATGGCCGTGAGCATGACCGTGGACATCCCGCCGATCATCAGGAACTCACCCTGGGCGAAGTTGATGACGTGGCTCGCGTTATAGATGATCGCGAACCCGAGCCCCACCAGCGCGTATGTCGCCCCGATGGTGATGCCCGTGAAGAGATACTGCAGGAACTCCGCAAGCATCGCTGTTCATCCCCTCAGTGTCGGATACGCCCGGAACCTCGAGATCGCCCGGAGCGCAATAACGTCAATGATAGCTACCGGAGACAACGGTGCCCGGTGGCACCGGCGGGTACTGTTTCGGGGGATGACACGCGCTGCCACGCGGCCCAAAGACGATCGGCCTCACACCACTCCTCCTCACTCCCGGAATCGGCGCCGCGCTTGTTCCTGCCGGGCGCTCGAATCAACGTTACCTTATGGCGGAACACGCGCATCTGTCGTGTATCATTTTGAGCGCATATCCGCTTGGCTTTCGTCCGCGCCGACGGGGATCGCTCTCCCGCACAGGCGCTCACGAAGCCGCTATTGCAGACAAACTATTTTCGGAGAGAACTAAAGTCAAGTGATTCCAAATAGTACCTGGGCTGAGTTATTCTTGTCTTGCTTCCGCCGATCACGACGGGCAAGCGAACTGCTTCGGCGCGCTCCTCAACACGCGCGCGACCGGCCTCTTCAAAGAATAACGACCGACTGACCATGGCCAGAATCCGCATTGTCGACGAGTTGGTGGACGAGTTTCGCCAGCGCCGGCCCATTCGCGCCGGCTCGCTCATCATCACCGTTTACGGCGACGCCATTGCGCCGCGCGGCGGCACGGTGTGGCTGGGCAGTCTGATTCAGCTGCTCGAGCCGTTGGGCCTGAGCCAGCGCCTCGTGCGCACGTCGGTCTACCGTCAATCGAAAGAGGGATGGCTTACCTCCGAGCAAATCGGCCGGCGCAGCTACTACAGCCTCACCCGCTCGGGTTGGCGGGCATTCGAGAAGGCCTACCGGCGGGTCTATGCCGAGCCCCACCAGGACTGGGACGGGCAGTGGACACTGATCATTACCAACGAGGTGCCAAACGGGGAACGCGAGGCGGTTCGCAAGGAGCTTGCGAGCCTGGGCTTCGGCAGCATCTCCCCGGGCGTCCTCGCCCACCCCTCGCCGCCCCACGAAATGCTGGCGGCAAGCCTTCAGGATCTGGATGTCCAGGGCGACCTGATCATCATGCTCGCGCAAAATGATGGTCTGGCCACGTCCAAACCGTTGAACCGGCTCGTCCGCGACGTCTGGAACCTGGAGGGGCTGTCCCATCAGTACGAGCGATTTCTGGACCGGTTCCGGCCCGTCTACCGGGCCCTGCGCAGTGCCAGGACCCTTGACCCGGAGCAGTGCTTTCTCGTTCGCACGCTGCTTATCCACGAAGCCCGGCGGCTGATGCTGCGCGACCCGCAGCTACCCGACGAGGTGCTGCCCTCCGACTGGGAGGGCTCCGCCGCCCGCCTGCTGACCCGGAACCTCTACCTGCTCACCTATGCCCTGGCCGAGGAGCACCTGTCCCGGGTGCTGCAGACGGCTGAAGGGCCGCTGCCCGAGCCGGCGCCGTATTTCTACCGCCGATTCGGCGGTCTTACCTGACCGGCGCGGCAGACAGCCGCCTGGCGCAACTGTTACACGATCCGAGCGCCAGGCCCCGACAGTGAGATATGCCCTGGGGTCGGCGCAGACGTCGCCGCGCCCGGAAGCGCCCACCTGCACGACGACGCATCCTGCTTGAACCGACGCGCCGATGGGGGCATCGCGACCAGCGGCCGCCCCATCCCCACCTGCGTGACCGGCAGTAATACACATGACACAAAAGGTTGACGATTTCATATCATTTTGTATCATTCTAAAAATGGTTGGCCAGCCGCGCGGACTGTCGAGCCGCGGGCGCGAGGAGGAGGTCCCTGCCATGTATAGCCAGTTGGTGGACACGGGTACGAAGCGCGTCCTCTCCGATGAGGAGCTCTCCGAGCGGGAGCGCACGTTCCAGAACAAGGTGGACGCGGACATCCGCATCGAGCCCAAGGACTGGATGCCGGAGAAGTATCGCAACACGCTCATCCGGCAGATCGCGCAACACGCCCACTCGGAAATCGTGGGGATGCTGCCGGAGGGCAACTGGATTACCCGCGCGCCCAGCCTGCGGCGCAAGCTGATCCTCCTGGCCAAGGTGCAGGACGAGGCCGGTCACGGCCTGTATCTCTACAGCGCCGCCGAAACCCTGGGCGTCTCCCGTGAGGAGCTGGTCCAGGCGCTGCACGACGGCCGGATGAAGTATTCCAGCATCTTCAACTACCCGACCCTGACCTGGGCCGACGTGGGCGCCATCGGCTGGCTGGTGGACGGCGCGGCGGTGACCAATCAGATCCCGCTGTGCCGCTGCTCCTACGGACCCTATGCGCGAGCGATGATCCGGGTGTGCAAGGAAGAGAGCTTCCATCAGCGCCAGGGTTACGAAATCATGCTCGAGCTCAGCCGGGGTAACGCGGAGCAGAAGCGCATGGCGCAGGACGCCCTGAACCGCTGGTGGTGGCCGTCCCTGATGATGTTCGGCCCGCCGGACGCGGACTCCGTGCACACTCAGCAGTCCATGCGCTGGAAGATCAAGCGCCACACCAACGACGAGCTCCGCCAGCGGTTCATCGACCAGACCGTGCCCCAGGGCCACTATCTCGGCCTCACCTTCCCCGATCCGGATCTGAAATGGAACGAGGAGACCGGTCACTACGACATCGGCGAAATCGACTGGTCCGAGTTCTGGGACGTGGTCAAGGGCAACGGCCCCTGCAACCGCGAGCGCATCCGCGCGCGCCGCGACGCCTATGACAATGGTGCCTGGGTGCGCGAGGCCGCGGCGGCCCACGCCGAGAAACAGCGCCAGCGGCGCGAAGTCGCCTGAGCCGCCAACGAGGCAGGAGGGATACCCCATGAAGGACTGGCCGCTCTGGGAAGTCTTCATACGCAGCAAGCACGGGCTCGGCCACAAGCATGTCGGCAGCATCCACGCCACCGACGGGCAGATGGCCATCGAGAACGCCCGGGACGTCTACACGCGCCGCAACGAAGGCGCGAGCATCTGGGTGGTGCGCTCGGAAGACATCGTCTCTTCCTCGCCCGGGGACAAGGACATCCTGTTCGAGCCCAGCGAGGACAAGGTCTACCGGCACCCAACCTTCTACGAGGTCCCGGACGACGTGGAAAACATGTAGTCACCCGCGTCGCCGCGGTCCGGGCGGCACCGCTCGACCCTGGCGCGGGACGACGCGCAAACGTTACCGGGACTGATCGGCCGGGCAAGGCCCGGGCGCCGCGGCGCGCACCACGGCCGCAATAGATTCGGAGGCAGGGAGATGGATCGAGGGGAAGCGCTCTTCGAGTACGTTCTGCGACTCGGGGACAACGCACTGGTGCTGGGGCACCGTCTATCCGAGTGGGTGGGCCACGCCCCCGCCCTCGAAGAGGAGATGGCGACGGCGAATGTCGCCCTCGACCTCATCGGTCAGGCACGCAGCTGGCTGGCCTACGCGGGCGAAGTCGAGGGACGGGGGCGGGACGAGGACGCCCTTGCCTATCATCGCGACGTCCTGGACTTCCACAACGCCCTGCTGGTGGAGCTGCCCAACGGCCACTACGGCGACACCATTACCCGCCAGCTGTTTTTCGACGCGTTTCATTACCACCAGCTGGAAGCGCTGAGCCGCTCCGCCGATGATCGCATCGCCGAAATCGCGGCCAAATCCCTCAAGGAGGTGGGTTATCACCTGCGCCGCTCCGGGGAGTGGCTGGTGCGCCTCGGCGATGGCACCGAGGAGAGTCACGAGCGCGTCCAACAGTCCGTGGACGACCTGTGGATGTACACCGGAGAGCTCTTCGCAATGGACGACGTCGACCGCCTGTTGCTGGCCGAGGGTGTCGGCGCGGACCTGGAAGCCATCCACGGCCGCTGGGACGAGCACGTGAGCGCGGTCCTGCGGGAGGCCACCCTGACCCGGCCGGAGGACGGCTGGATGCAGTCGGGCGGCAAGCAGGGCTCGCACAGCGAGCATCTGGGGTACATCCTCGCCGAGATGCAGTTCCTGCCGAGGGCCCATCCCGATGCGCGCTGGTGACCCCACAACACCGACCCGGCCCGGCGCCGAAGATATCCGGCACTGGCTGGAGACGGTCACGGACCCCGAGATCCCGGTACTGACCATCGCGGACCTGGGGATCCTTCAGGACGTCCATGTGACGGAGGATGGCGTGGAGGTGGTCATTACGCCCACCTACTCCGGCTGTCCGGCAATGCGCACCATCGAGGAGAACATCGTCGAGGTGCTGGGCCGGCATGGCGTTGACGATGTTCGCGTCACCACGCGGATATCCCCGCCCTGGACCACGGACTGGCTCAGCGAGGAAGGCCGGCGCAAGCTGCTCGCCTACGGCATCGCGCCGCCCGCCGAGCAGTCCACGAGCAAGAAGGCGCTGTTCGGCACGAGCCCCGTCATAGCCTGCCCGCAGTGCGGCTCCACACGGACCAGCCGCATCAGCGAGTTCGGTTCCACGGCCTGCAAGGCGCTCTACCGCTGCGAGGACTGCCTGGAGCCATTCGACTACTTCAAGTGCATCTGACAGAACAAAGCCGGACGGGCCGCGGCATGCGGCGATCCGTCACCCGGCAATCTATGGGGAGGCAGCACCGCCCATGTCCCGATTTCACGAACTGAGCATCGCCGACGTCCGCCGGGAAACCCGCGATACCGTGTCGCTGGCTTTCACGGTGCCGGAGGAGCTGCGAGACAGCTACCGCTACGAAGCGGGGCAACACCTGGCACTACGCACCTGGATCGACGGCGAGGAGGTGATGCGCACCTACTCCATCTGCACGGGCGTGCAGGACGACGAGCTGCGTGTCGCCATCAAGCGCCAGCCCCACGGCCGCTTCTCCAGCTACGCCAACGAGGCGCTCGGCGTCGGCCAGACCCTCGAGGTCATGGAGCCGATGGGGCATTTCAACGCCACGCTGGACCCGGACCGGCCACGTCACCACCTGGCCTTCGCCGCCGGCAGCGGCATCACGCCGGTGATGTCCATCCTCAGGACCGTTCTGGCGAACGAGCCCCATAGCCGCTTCACCCTGGTCTACGGCAACCGCAACGCGGCGTCCATGATTTTCCGCGAGCAGCTGGAGGACCTGAAGAACGAGTACATGGGTCGGTTCAACATGATCAGCATCATGAGTCGGGAGCAGACCGACATCGACCTTTTCCACGGCCACATCGATGCCGAGAAGTGCGACGCCCTGCTCGATCAGTGGATCGGCGCGGATGACATCGACGAGACCTACATCTGCGGCCCCGAGCCCATGATCCATGCGGTCCGCGAATCCCTGGAAAGGCATGATATCGACCGCAAGCGCATTCACTTCGAGCTGTTCACGGCGCCGGGCGAGGCGGAACAGCGCCACAAGGCCCGCAAGGAAGATCGTGAGGCCGATCACTCCATCACCGACGTGACGGTTATCGCCGACGGCCGCCGGACCCAGTTCGACCTGCCCCGCAACAGCGACCCGATCCTGGAAGGGGGCCTTCAGTCCGGCGCCGACCTGCCCTTCTCCTGCAAGGGCGGCGTCTGCTCGACCTGCCGCGCCAAGCTCCTGGAGGGCGAGGTCGAGATGGACGTCAACTATGCGCTGGAAGACTACGAGATCGAAGCCGGTTACGTTCTGACCTGCCAGAGCTATCCGCTGACGGAGAAGGTGGTGGTCAGCTACGACGAGTAGGCCCGGGCGCCCGATTCGGGCCGTGCCCCGTACACAACGCCAGGCCGCCGCGCATGGCGGCGGGCTTTATGTTTCGCCCGCGGCCCGGGCCTCAACTGCGAAAGCGCCCCGCGGCCGCGGTTAACCGTTCCGCCAGCGCCTTCATGGACTGCGCCGCCCGCTCGACTTCCTCCGTCCCCTCGGCGGTGGAGTGTGCCACTTCCGCGATGGCCTGAAGGTTCCGGTTCATCTCGTCGCTCACCGCGGCCTGCTGCTCGGCGGCGCTGGCGATCTGCGTGTTGTAGTCGACGATCCGGCTGACCGACTGGGCAATCTCCTGCAATGCCGTACCGGCCTCCCCGGCGTCGCCGACGCAGCTCCGCGCGTTGGACTTCTCCCGGTCCATGGCCTCCACGGCGGCGCGGGCATACTCCTGCAGCCGCTCGATCATCGTCCGGACCTCGCCGGTGGACTCGTGGGTGCGATTCGCCAGCGTGCGAACCTCGTCCGCCACCACCGCGAACCCCCGCCCCTGTTCGCCGGCACGGGCGGCCTCGATCGCGGCGTTCAACGCCAGGAGGTTGGTCTGCTCGGCCACGCCGTTGATGACGTCGAGCACGGAACCGATTGACTCGGCCTCGCGCTCCAGCTGCTCGATCCGCCCCGCGGTGGACTCCACGTCATCGGCCAGCGCGGTGAACCGCTCGATCAGCTGCTCCACCGTGCGGCGGCCTTCGCCGGCACGCCTGTCGGCCTCCTCCGCCGCGCCGGCGGCCTCCGAGGCATTCCGGGCAACCTCCGTGACCGTGGCCGTCACCTCGTTCATGGCCGCTGCGACCTCGTCGGTACGGGCCTTCTGGTTCTGTGCCTCGTGGCGGCTTCGCTCGGTCGTGCTGCCGAGCTGCTCCGCCGCCTGGCCCAGCTCGCCGGTCGCCGCGCTCATGTCCCCGAGCACGCCGCGGAACGCCGAGAACATCCCATGCAGCGCCCGCGAGATGACGCCGATCTCGTCGCGCGAGCGGCTCTGGAAGTCATGGCTCAGGTCCTGCGCCTCGGCACTGCTCTCGATACGATCGGCCAGGCGCAACAAGGGTCCTGCTACTCGCCGCGCCACCGCATAGCCGATCGCCGCGCTGACGCTCGCGGCGGCGACAATAATGACTCCGATCCAGAACAGGTTGTCCCGGGCGAGCCTGTCCACCGCGGCGTACGCCTCGTCGACGTCCACCTTGGTCACCAGGGCCCAGTCGAGACCGGGGATTTCCAGTGGCGTTACGGCGGCGGCGACCGGCTGCCCGCGGTAGTCCGTCGCCCTGAGAAAGCCGGTATCACCCGACGCCGCGGCGCGCACGGCCTCCGAGTCCACGGGCTGTATCCCCGCCGTGCTCCCGGCCGCCCTCAGCCGCTCGATCATGCCTTCGTCCGCACCCCGCTTACGAAGACCGGCGAGATACGTCTCGGGGTCTTCGAGGAAGAACCGGCTCTGGCTGAGCATTCGGGAATCCGGCCCCACGACGTAGGCCTCCCCGGTCTCACCCAGGCCGATCTCCCGCCAGCGGCCCTTGCTGGTCATGATGGCGTCGACCACCTGCGTCGGAATCGCCAGGATCAGCACACCCACGTGCTCGTTCTCCGAGCCCGACCGGAAGAACACCGGCGAGGCCACGAACGCCTCCGGCCGGTCCAGCGCCGGCGCGTAGGACTCGAAGCCCTCCACGGCCACCGCATCGGCGTCCTCGACATCCACCAGGGCCCGGAACAGGCGCCCCGGGGGCGTCTCCGCCGCCGGCCCCTCGGCCAGCGAGCTGCCGAAGTCCACGGCCTTGCGGGTACTGTAGACGACTCGCCCGTCCTCCCGGGCCACCAGCATGATATCGCTGTAACCGAACCGGTCCCGGTAGTTGCGGATAGCCGGATGGAAGCGCGCGTGCAGGTCGTTGTACCAGGTCCCGGCCCGCGTGCGGTCCACCTTGTCCTTGCTGTCCACTTCGGCCTTCGTGCTCACCAGGAACTGGTGCTGAAGCATGACCCCAAGGTCGTCCAGGGCATCGACGCGTGCGGCGACGTTTCCAGGCCGGGCGTCGTCATGCCGGTCGTAGTAGGCCGCGAGCTCACGGCGCATGGCGCCCGGATCCGCATCGCCCAGCTCCAGGGTCAGCGACCCGACGGCGGCCGGCATATCCTTCAGGGCGTCCATGATCATGGTGTTCGCCGAGAACGTCGCCACCTGGTTGCGGACGCGGCCGAAGAACTCCTGGAGCTGAGCCTTTTTCTGGTCCCGGACCAGGGCGAGCTTGTCCTGCGTGCCTGCCTGGAGTATGCGGTCGCCGGTAGCCTGGGCCCGGTATCCCACGGCCAGCCCGGTTACGAGCACGGCGCCCACGGTGATGACCAGCACCATGATCACCAGCTTGCCCTTGATCCCCATGCGAAACTCCCCCGTCAAATCAGTCGACGTTCCGTGCCCCTTATTCTGTTTCGATCAAAACTATCGGCACGCGGTCGCGTTTCTTTAATGCGGTCCAATCTGTGGAATCAAGGCTAGACGCACGGCGACTCGGGTTTTGTGATTCCGTAAGCATTCGAGCGGGATGGATGCTCGGCGAATTGCCTTGTCACGAGCGTGACTGACACCGGCGCCGGGCATTCGACGAACGCGCGACACGCGGGCGGCGCACGCCGTCCGCCTCCGGCTACCCAGCGTGGAAGAACTCGATCAAGGCCCGCGCGAGCCGGTCCGTGGGAACCTTCTCGATCGGGTGGGGCGTTGCCGGGAAAACCTCCAGCTCACCCTGGGGCAACGACCGGTAGGCCTCGACACATTCCGCCACCGATACCATGTGGTCACGGTCCCCCACCGCGATACGCACGGGCTGCTCGATCGCCCCGAGCAGATTGGCATCGATTTCCGCGCCCTCCCCCATGGTGAGCATCATTTCCTCGGTGCTCTTCAGCACGTTGCGCCAGCCGTAGGCGCTGTGGCGCCGCTCCAGCAGCCGCGCGAAGGCAGGCACCTTTTCGGCGATACGCTCGGGGTCGAGCATCCGCACCTCGCCCGCGGCGAACTCCGGCGACCAGTCGAGCTTCGTGGACAGCGTGAACACCCGCGACAACCGTCCCGGCCAGGTCCTGGCGGCGTACAGCGCGGCATAACCTCCCATGCTGTAGCCGAAGACATGAGCGTGCTCGATGGCCTCGCGGTCGAGGTACGCCAATATGTTCTCGGCGAAGTGGGCGGTGCGGAACGGCCTGTCGGCGGCCGGCGACTGGCCGTGGCCCTCGAAATCCAGGGTGTGCACCGCGAAGTGCCGTCCGAGCTCCCGAGCCAGAGCCTCGAACTGACCGCTCGCCCCCAAGGCTCCGTGCAGCAGGAGCAGATCCGGTTTGCTGTTCATCACTGGTTACTTCTTCGAATTGACTTTGGTACTGATTCCCCCCGCCCGTGAGGGCGGGGGGAATCCGGCTCACTGTGCCAGCTCGAACTCGCCGTCGCGCACGGTGAGCATACGGAACGAAGTGGCCACGTCCAGACCGAGGTGATCCTCGGGGCTCATGTCGAAAATGCCCGTGACGCCCACGAACCGGTCCGTGTTCTCGATGGCGTCACGCACCGCGGCCTTGTCGGTGGTGCCCGCACGCTTGTACGCGTCCACCGCCAGCATGAGGCCATCGTAGGCATAGCCGCCGAATGGGGAGGGCTTGCTGCCGTAGGCCGCCCTGTAGTCGTTGATGTAGGAAAGCAGCTTGGCCTTGCGGGGATCGTCGTCCGGGAGCTTCTCAGCGACCAGCAGCGACGAGCCCGGGAGGAGCATGCCCTCGGCGGCGTCTCCGGCGAGATCCAGGAACTGCGTGGAGGCCACGCCGTGGGACTGGTAGAACGGCAGATCGATGCCCAGGGCCCGGTAGTTCTTGGTGACGATGGCCGGCGCCTGGCCGAACCCGAACACGAAGATCGCCTCGATCCCTTCCGCGTTGCGCATCTTGGTGAGCTGCGCCGTCATGTCCGTGTCCTTCGGCCCATAGGTCTCATCGGCCACGATCTCGACACCGTACTCCGACGCCACCTTGAGCGTCTGCTCGCGCCCCGAACGGCCGAAACCGCCCGTCCCGGACAACAGCCCGATCTTGGTGATCCCCTTGGCCTGCATATCGCGCAGCACCTTCCTGGCGGCCATGCGGTCGGTCTCGGGGGTCTTGAAAACCCATTTGCGCACGGGCTCGATGGGCTTCACGGCACCCGCGAAGCTGATGAAGGGCACACCCGCCCGTTCGATGACCGACAACGCGGCCATGGTGGTACCCGTGGTGCCGCCGCCGATAATGATGTCCACCTTGTCGGCGCTGACCAGCCGCTTGGCGAACGTCCGCGCCTCGCCGGCGCTGCCGGCGTCGTCGTAATGGATCAGCTCCAGCTGCTTGCCGAGGACGCCGCCATTCTCGTTGATGTCCTCGATATAGAGCTTCAGTGTCTTGAGCTCCGGGTCGCCCAGGAACGAAGCCGGCCCGGTCACCGGCAGGAACGTGCCAATCCTGATGGTATCCGCCGCCTGTGCGGGCGCGGCCAGGGACAGCGCCAGCGCAACGGCCGGCAGGATCCTACGCAGCATCTTGTTGAACATTCGAAACCTCCTCCAGACTGCGGGTGCGGGGGTGATCCCCCATTCTGTGTGGAACGAAGCCGGTATCCTCCGACGGGATTCGCCGCCTGAACGTCCGGGTCGCGCCTCCCGGGCAACGACGGGCTGGAACGCCTAGAGCGACAGAATCAGCTTGCCACCACGGGAACGCGAGCAGCAGCTCATCATGCGGTTGTTTTCATCGCGCTCCGATGCCGTAAGCACGCGATCGCGGTGGTCGATATCGCCGGCCTGAACGGCGACCTCGCAGGTACCGCACAGGCCTTCCTCGCAGTCGCTGGGCACGTCCACGCTGGCACCGCGCAAAGCCTCCAGCAGGCTCTGATGCGGCGGCACGTGCACGGTCAGGTCCGAGTCGACGAGCTCGACGTCAAAGCCGATTTCCCGATCCGGATCGAGCTTCGTGCCCGCGGAGCTGAAGTGCTCGACGTGCAGGAAGTGCTCCGGCCGCCCCTTGGCCGCGGTCTCCAGCGCCTCGAGCAGCCGCTCCGGCCCGCAACCGTAAACCTGTTCGTGGTCGCCGCAGCCCCCGAGCAGCGCATCGAGGTCCATGCGCTGGCCGTCCGCCTTCGAGTAGACGTTCAGTCGCTCCCCGTGGTCGCGTTCGAGGCGCTCCAGAAACGCCATCGTCGCCCTGCAACGGCCGGCGTAGTGGATACTGTAGGGCTTGCCGAGCGCCTTGAGCCTATCCGCCATGGCGATGATGGGGGTGATGCCGATACCGCCTGCCACCAGCAGGTAACCTGCGGCGGACTCGTCCAGCCGGAACTGGTTACGGGGACCGCGAAAACGCACCGGCATGTCCGGGCGGACATGGTCGTGGATGTACGCCGAGCCGCCGCGTCCCTCCGTTTCCCGGAGGATCGCCAGCTTGAGCCGGTGCGGATCGTCCGGATCCCCGCACAGGGAGTATTTGCGCACGTAATCTCCGATCACCAGGTCGATATGGGCACCGGGCGTCCAGCCGGGCACCGGCCGGCCACGCGGGTCCTCCAGGGTCAGGCCCAGAACGCCCTCCGCCGGGCGCTCCACTGCCGCGACACGGGCCTGGCGCGCGATGTCATGCTTCACCGGAGCGCCGATCGGCATCGGCATCCGTGTTTCCAGGATCGTCGGATCGCGCCGCTCGGGATTCTCGCTCGGTTCCCATTCCACCCAGAGGTGCTCCGGCCCCCGGAATGAGGTGTTGGGTATGTACGTGAATTCCTGATCCGGGACGAGGCGCATGTGGGGCAGCCGCTTGGTGAACTCCTCCATGAAGATGCGCATCTCCATGCGCGCCAGGTTCTTGCCCAGGCACTGGTGGCTGCCGTAGCCGAAGGTCAGGTGCTCGGCGGTGTTGTCCCGGTAGATGTCCAGCTCGTCCACGTTCTCGAAATGCCGCTCGTCATGGTTGGCCGAGCTGCTGACGATGAGCAGCTTCGCGCCCTCAGGGATCTCCACGCCGCCAACCGTGGTGTCCGCCATGGCGATACGCCGCCAGGCGACGACCGAACCGGAGTAGCGCAGGCACTCCTCCACCGCGTTGGGGATCAGCGACGGGTCCTCGCAGACGTCCGCCCAGGCATCGGGCTTCTCCAGCAGCACGCGCAGGGCGTTGGCGATGGCATGGGCCGTGGTCTCATGGGCCGCGACGATGCCCGCCATCATCATGGAATGCAGGTAGGAGTCCGTCACCACCTCGGGAAGCTCCTTCTGACGGCGAATCGCGTACCGCATCCAGCCCGGTCCGGAAGGATCCTCGCGCATCTTCTCCAGCACGCCGCCGGCGTACTGCCAGAACTTGCCGACGGCCTCGGCCACGGCCACCTGCTCCTCCGGCGAGGGGCGGCCCCATGTATTGACCGTATGGGCGATGGAGTACTCCCGCAGGGTGTCCATGTCCTCTTCGGGGATCCCCAGGAAGTGAAGCGCCACGGTCAGCGGGATCTCCCAGAGCATCTCGTCGACCAGATCCACCCGGCCACGGTCGATGAAACGATTCACGTATTCCCGCGTCAGACGCCGCACCATGGGTTCGTGCTTGGCGAGCTCCTCCGGCTCGAAGGAAGCCATCAGGGCCCGCCGGCGCTCCATGTGCGCCGGCTCATCCTCGTTGACCAGGGTTCTATTCAGGGCGAAGCCGTAGCGCTTGAGCGTGTCCTCGGCCTCCTGGGATACCGGCGTGATCTTCTCCAGCGCGATCGCGGGCGAGAATACCCGGTTGTCGCGGAATACCGCCTTGACGTCGTCGTACCGGGTGACCACCCAGTAGCCGAGCTTGGGGCTGTAGAAAACCGGCTCCTCGTCCCGCGACCACTTCAAGGAGCCCGCGGGATCCTGCTGGTAAGGGGCCTCGAAGGGGTCAAACGCCGCCGCTTGTTCGGACAGCGGACAGCCTGACCGGGAATGCATGTCTTCAAAGGGGCAGCCAGAGCCGCCCTGTTCCGCCTGGGTTGCCATACTTCTCTCGACAGCGTTGACGTGTTACGAATATCGCACAAGCTGTATTAATATGCGCACTTCAGCAGAAGATAGGCCAGAGCATCCCGAGCGTCAAACGGGACGACTCCGGTCTCTGGGTAGCTCTCCGGACAATGGCCACCACACTGCAAACGCTGGATCGCGGACTTCAGACACTGGAGCTAGTAGGCCGACGCGCCGGTGGTATGTCGGTTGCGGCACTCGCCGCGGAGCTTGACGTGCATCGGGCCGTCGCCTATCGCATCGTGGCGACCCTGGAAACCCGCGGACTGGTGAGCCGCGCGGCTGACGGGAGGATCCGGCTGGGCGCCGGCGTCACCCGGCTGGCGTCGTGTTTCGAGCCCCAGCTGCGCGATGTGGCCCTGCCCCTGTTGCAGGCGTTGTCGGACGAGGCCCGCGCAACCGCATTTCTGTCCGTCGCCCAGGGCGAGGAATGCGTCGTCGTGCTGGTCGCCGAGCCCGAGGCCGGCCTGCTCCGGGTGGGCTACCGGGTGGGTAGCAGGCATCCCCTGTCGCTGGGCGCAGCCGGGATCGCCATCCTGGCCGGCCGTGAACCGGCACCCGACGAGCCGGAGGCCGTGACCCGGGCGCGCGAGGACGGTTACAGCCTCACCCGCGGGCAGTTGCAGGAAGGAGCTGTCGGGGTGGCCACGCCCCTGGGCAGGGAAGGGCAAAAGAAGGGACTGGAGGCCTGCGTCGGCGTCGTCGCCATGAACGATCTCGACACCGACTTGGCGATCTCCGCCGTTAAGGCAACCGCAAAAACCATTGCGAGCCACCTGAACATGGCCTGATACGGCAACGACCACCGTCGAATGCCCAAAGGCCGCTTTGCGGAACGCGCCGGTACCTCAGCTTCCCAGGACAAAAAAAAGGCCCCATCTCTGGAGCCTTCATACTTGGCGCGCCCGGGAAGATTCGAACTCCCAACCTCCTGATCCGTAGTCAGGTGCTCTATCCAGTTGAGCTACGGGCGCTGAAAAGAGCGCGAAGTATCGCTGTATCGGCGTTCTTGGTCAAGCCTGGAAACACCCCGCAGGCGGCATTCGGCGCGCTGCCGGACGGGTCGCCGCCGCTGCGCTCGGACGTTCATTCGCCTTGCGGGAATGGCCCACCGTTGCCCCAAGTCGAACCCCGGATTGGTTTATCGAGGGTTCGAATCTACCTCCGCCATCTTCCCGGTACGGCCCCTTCGGAGCCGTACCGGGAAGATGGCGGAGAGAGAGGGATTATTCGCGGCTTTCGCCGCTCACCCTCCGGGCCGTCGTCGCTCCGCTCCGACGTTCAATCGCCCTGTCGGGCGATTAGTCGAACCCCGGATTCATCTATCGAGGGTTCGAATCGAACTTTCTGCATCTTCCCGGTACGGCCCCTTCGGAGCCGTACCGGGAAGATGGCGGAGAGAGAGGGATTATTCGCGGCTTTCGCCGCTCACCCTCCGGGCCGTCGTCGCTCCGCTCCGACGTTCAATCGCCCTGTCGGGCGATTAGTCGAACCCCGGATCCGTCTATCGAGGGTTCGAATCGAACTTTCTGCATCTTCCCGGTACGGCCCCTTTCGGAGCCGTACCGGGAAGATGGCGGAGAGAGAGGGATTCGAACCCTCGATGGGTGTTAACCCATACTCCCTTAGCAGGGGAGCGCCTTCAGCCACTCGGCCATCTCTCCGCTGCCCAAACCGGATCGTTCGGGATATGCTGCCGCAGATGCGTCGCGGCCCTGAAGAGGGGTGCCTCTTCAGGGCCGCCAAGGATACGAAAAATCCCCTAACGCGTAAAGGCGCGCTAGGCGTCGCCACCCCCGCCAACCGAGGTGTTGCCCTCGCCCGGGGCATCCTGCTCGCGCTGGATTCGGTCGTAGATCTCCTCGCGGTGTACGGACACATGCTTGGGTGCATTGACACCGATACGTACCTGGTTGCCCTTGACACCCAGCACGGTCACGGTGACCTCGTCACCGATCATCAACGTCTCGCCAACCCTTCTGGTGAGAATCAGCATCTCGGAAATCCTCCTAAGCTCCTTGCGTACCCGGCCTTCGTCCATTGCCTGCGGACCGTTCCCTGGGTCACTGGCAAACCACCCGGCCGGACACCCCCAGCGTTTACCCCCTTTCAGTGTGCGCCCGCCTGTCCCTTCGCGGCATACGTCCTGAGAGGTACTGATTCAAAGCCGCGGCCAACACGGGAATCTTCCGTGTCAGCCTGCGGATCACGCTCCAACCAATGCATGAGCACCCGTACTAGGTACGGGCTAAGCAACATTATTGCAACCTCGGCGAACCAATACTGCGCGCTACTTCGCGCTTGCGATACCGCCGCAACGCGACCGGCGGAAAATCAATCCACCGTCTCGCCTTCGACCTTGACCTGCGCCCCCTCCTCGGCGTCCAGGCCGAAGGCACTGTGGAGCGCGCGCACGCCCAGCTCAAGGTATTTGTCGTCAATGACGGTCGAGATCTTGATCTCCGAGGTGGAGATCATCTGGATATTGATGCCTTCGTTGGCCAGCGCCGAAAACATCGTGCTCGCCACGCCGGCGTGGGAGCGCATACCCACGCCCACCAGTGAGAGCTTGACGATCTTGGTATCGCCGAACACCTCCCTGGCGCCGAGCTCCTTGGCGGTCTTCTCGAGGATGCCCATCGCCTTCTCGTAGTCGTTCTTGTGCACCGTGAACGTGAAGTCGGTCAGACCCTCGTTGCTGATGTTCTGAACGATCATGTCGACTTCGATATTGGCGTTGGAGACGGGCCCGAGAATATGCGCGGCGATACCGGGCTTGTCCGGAACACCCAGGATGCTCAGCTTCGCCTCGTCGCGATTGAACGCAATGCCGGAAATCAGCGGTTCTTCCATATCCTCGTCCTCGTAGGTGATCAGCGTGCCCGGACCCTCCTCGAACGTGGAAAGCACCCGGAGGGGCACGTGGTATTTGCCGGCGAACTCCACCGCCCTTATCTGCAGGACCTTGGAGCCGAGGCTCGCCAGCTCCAGCATCTCCTCGAAGGTGATGCGCTCGAGGCGGCGGGCCTTCGGCACGACACGGGGATCGGTGGTATAGACACCGTCCACGTCGGTGTAGATCTGGCACTCGTCGGCATTGAGCGCAGCGGCGAGGGCCACTGCGGTGGTATCGGAACCGCCCCGGCCCAGGGTCGTGATGGAGCCGTTCTCGTCGACGCCCTGGAACCCGGCCACGACAACGATCCGGCCGACCTTGAGATCCTCGTCGATGGGTTCGGCGTCGATATCCAGGATGCGCGCCTTGGTAAAGGCGTTGTCCGTGAGGATCCGCACCTGGGCCCCCGTATAGCAGCGGGCGGAATGGCCCATCCGCTGCAGCACCATCGTCAACAGCGCGATGGTGGCCTGTTCGCCGGTGGACAACAGCAGGTCGAGCTCGCGCGGCGGCGGATTCTGTTTCTGCGCCGCTCCGCGGGCCAGCTCCATGAGGCGGTCCGTCTCGCCCTTCATGGCGGAGACGACGACCACGACGTCATGCCCAGCCTCCCGGGTGGCGATAGCCTTCTGGGCGACACGCTCGATACGTTCGATGGAACCCACCGAGCTGCCGCCGTACTTCTGAACAATCAGGGCCATTGTCCCGTTTCCAGTCTCTGAGGTGAATTAGGGCGCACAATGCGCTTGGCGGGGCACCATGGGGCCGCGGTGCATCACTGGAGCTTCTCCCTTACCCATTCGGGGACGCTCCCCAGGGCGGCGTCCACGCCGCCGGGATCGCTGCCGCCGGCCTGGGCGAAGTCCGGGCGTCCACCGCCCCGGCCGCCGACCTGCTCGGCTACGAAGTTGACCAGCTCACCCGCCTTGACGCGATCCGTGTGGTCCTTGGTGACGCCGGCGACCAGCTTCACCTTCTCGTCCTCCACGGCTGCCAGCACGATGGCGGCGCTGCCCAGCTTGTTCTTGAGCTGATCGCAGGTGTTGCGCAGGGCCTTGGCGTCGCCGCCGTCGACCTTCGTCGCGAGCACCTTGAGACCGTCGACATCCACCGCCTCCGCGGTGAGATCACGCCCCGTCTGACTGGCCAGTTTCTGCTTGAGCCGCTCGACCTCCTTCTCCAGGCCGCGGGAGCGCTCGATGGTCTGCTCCAGACGCAGCTCCACGTTCTCGGGGCTGGACCTCAGGGCGTGGCCGATATTCTTGAGCCGGTGCTCCTGGGTCTGGACCCATTCAACCGCCCGCTCGCCGGTCACCGCCTCGAGCCGCCGCACGCCGGCCGAGACACCGGTTTCACTCGTGACCTTGAACAACCCGATGTCGCCCGTGCGCTGCACGTGTGTACCCCCGCACAGCTCCGTGGACATGTCGCCGAAACGCAGCACGCGTACGGTGTCCCCGTATTTCTCGCCGAACAGCGCAATGGCCCCGAAATCCATGGCCTCGTCGTAGCTCATGTGACGGATGTCGGCGGGCTCGTTGACCCGGATCTGCGCGTTCACGCGCCGCTCGATCTCGTCAACCTGCTCCTGGGACAACGGCTCGAAATGCGCAAAATCGAACCGCAGCCGGTCCGGCGCCACCAGCGATCCCTTCTGCTGCACGTGCTCCCCCAGGTACTCGCGCAGCGTTGCGTGCAGCAGGTGGGTGGCGGAATGGTTCAGTACCGTGGCCTGACGGTGGGCGCGATTGACCTGGGCGCGTACGCTGTCCCCGGGTTTGAGCTCGCCCTGGATAACCGTCCCCAGGTGGCCGTGTCCGTCGCCGTACTTGACGGTGTCCTCCACCTCGAATTCGACGCCATTCGCGATCAGTCGGCCGCGGTCGCCCACCTGGCCGCCGGACTCCGCATAGAACGGCGTGCGGTCCAGGATGACCATACCGCTTTGGCCAGCCTTCAGCGCATTGACCGCCCGCCCTTCCGCATACAGGCCGTTGATGACGCCATCGTCCTCCAGCCGGTCGTAGCCCGTGAACTCGGACTCGCCCTCGAAATCCTCGCCGCCGGCGTAGTCGGCCCTGAACTGGCTGGCGGCACGAGCCCGGTCCCGCTGGGCCTGCATCGCCTTCTCGAACCCGTCCATGTCCACCGTCAATTCCCGCTCGCGGGCGATGTCGGCCGTCAGGTCGATCGGAAAACCGAACGTGTCATAGAGCTTGAAGGCCGTCTCGCCGGGGATCTCCGTGCCCGTGAGCTTCGCGAGGTCGTCTTCCAGCAGCTTGAGCCCCTGCTCCAGGGTCTCGCGGAAGCGTTCCTCTTCCTGATGCAGCACCTTTTCCGCCTGCTTCTGGCCGCGCTGCAACTCCGGGAAGGCCGCCCCCATCTCGTCGACCAGTGGCTGGACCAGCTTGTAGAAGAAAGGCTCGTCGATACCGAGCTTGTAGCCGTGGCGCACCGCCCGGCGGATGATCCGCCGCAGCACGTAACCCCGCCCCTCGTTGCTCGGGAAGACCCCGTCAACGATAAGAAAGGCGCAGGCGCGGATGTGGTCGGCGATCACCCGCAGAGAGCTGCTGGTGTGATCCTCGGTTCCGGCGATGGCCGCCGCGGCACTGATGAGGTTCCGGAACAGGTCGATGTCGAAGTTGTTGTGCACGCCCTGCAGGATCGCCGCCAGTCGCTCCAGACCCATGCCGGTGTCCACGCTCTTCTTCGGCAGCGGCTCCAGGGTGCCGTCGGGCTGACGGTCGTACTGCATGAACACCAGGTTCCAGACCTCGATGTATCGGTCACCGTCCTCATCCGGCGTACCCGGCGGGCCGCCCGGGACTTCGGGGCCATGGTCGTAGAAGATCTCCGAGCATGGCCCGCACGGGCCCGTGTCGCCCATGGACCAGAAGTTGTCATGGGCGCCGATGCGCGAGAACCGCTCGGGATCGACGCCGATCTCGTTGAGCCAGATATCCGCGGCCTCGTCGTCTTCCTCGTAGACGGTGACCCAGAGCCGCTCGGGCGGAAGCTTGACCGTCTCGGTCAGGAAGCTCCACGCGTACTGGATGGCTTCGCGCTTGAAATAGTCGCCGAAGCTGAAGTTGCCCAGCATCTCGAAGAACGTGTGATGCCGGGCGGTATAGCCGACGTTCTCCAGGTCGTTGTGCTTGCCGCCGGCGCGCACGCAGCGCTGACTGCTGGCCGCGCGCGTATAGCCGCGCTGCTCCCGGCCGAGGAAGACCTCCTTGAACGGCACCATCCCCGCGTTGGTGAACAGCAGGGTGGGATCATTGGCGGGCACCAGCGGGCTGCTGGGCACCACCTCGTGGCCGCGCTCCCGGAAGAATCCCAGGAAGGCGCGACGAAGCTCTGCGCTGCTTATGCTCATTCGCGTCCTACAGTTCCGCGTGTTCGGGGTTACGAGGCATCATCCAGCGCCGCGCGGATCTGATCGCCCGTGAACCCCCGATAGTTCAGAAACCGTTGCTCCCGCTGGCGTTCCGGCAGGCTCTCCGGGCCGGCGTCGCCGAAGCGCTTGCGTCTGGCCGCGCGGGCAGCCGCGGCCCAGTCGAGCTCGGGGTCATCCAGCCAGCGGTCCGATATGCCGTCGTCGACACCGCGCTCGCGCAGCTCGGCGCGAATACGCAGCGGCCCGTAACCCCGATTGTACCGGTAACGCACGTACTCCTCAGCAAAACGCTCGTCGCTGAGCAGACCACGTCCTTCCAGATCAGACAACACTTCGGAGACGATCTCTCCGTCGAAGTCGCGCTGACGCAGTTTCGCCGCGAGCTCCGCCCGAGCGTGCTCGCGGCGGGCGAGCAGTCGAACCGCTGCCGCCTCACACGCCGCCGCACTGGAGGTATCCGCCGATCCGGACACGGGTCAGGGCCTGCTAACGCAGAGGGCGGACGTAGCCCCGCCCTAGGCTTCCGCCTGGGACTGCTCCGGCTCGCCCTCTTCGCCCGACTCGCTGCTGCCGCGTCCGGGCTTGGCCAGCAGCTCGGCACGCAGCCGCTTCTCGATCTCGCCGGCGATGTCCGGGTTTTCCTTGAGGAAATTGCGGACGTTGTCCTTGCCCTGGCCGATGCGATTGCCGTTGTAGCTGTACCAGGCGCCGGATTTCTCGATCATGCCCTGCTTCACGCCCAGGTCGATGAGCTCGCCCTCGCGGGAGATGCCCTCGCCGTACAGGATCTCGAACTCGGCCTGTTTGAACGGGGGCGCGGTCTTGTTCTTGACCACCTTGACCTTGGTCTCGTTGCCGATGACCTCGTCGCCCTTCTTGATGGAGCCGATTCGGCGGATGTCCATGCGGACCGACGAGTAGAACTTCAGCGCGTTGCCGCCGGTGGTGGTCTCCGGGCTGCCGAACATCACACCGATCTTCATGCGGATCTGGTTGATGAACACGACCAGCGTGTTGGAGCGCTTGATATTCGCGGTGAGCTTGCGCAGCGCCTGGGACATAAGCCTCGCCTGCAGCCCCACGTGGGAATCGCCCATCTCGCCTTCGATCTCCGCCTTCGGAGTCAGCGCCGCCACGGAATCCACCACCACGATGTCGATGGCGCCGGAGCGCACCAGCATGTCGGCGATTTCCAGGGCCTGCTCGCCGGTATCCGGCTGCGAGACCAGCAGGTCGTCCACGTTGACGCCCAGCTTTTCGGCGTAGTCGGGATCGAGCGCGTGCTCGGCGTCCACGAAGGCCGCGGTGCCGCCGGCGCGCTGCGCCTCGGCGATGGCCTGGAGCGTCAGCGTCGTCTTGCCGGAGGACTCCGGGCCGTAGATTTCCACGACGCGGCCCCGCGGCAACCCGCCCACGCCCAGCGCGATATCCAGCGTCAGCGAGCCCGTCGAGATCGCCGGCACGTCCACGGCACGGGCATCGCCCATGCGCATTACCGCTCCCTTGCCGAACTGCTTCTCGATCTGCCCCAGGGCGGCACCTAACGCCTTCTTCCGCTCTTCATCCATCACGCTTCCTCACGCCGGCTACAAGGGAAAACACTGGGCAATGGCCAGTATCATCAGGCACTGCGCACTGCCCGGAAAATCGCAATTGCGCAATGTTTTTCCACGGTTCTCGAAAGGGCACAATTATTCCATATTCAGGGGGTACCTCCTACCCCCGCCGCCCCCAACCGCCAGGCCTTCACGGTGCTGTAGGAGGCCCCGTCAGCATGCCTCTCCGAGCGCATGAGCCGGAACTCGTCGACCCGCCAGACAAGGCCGTCCGTCAGGGTCTCCTCCGTCATCGAGGCCCGCCGCGCGACGGTGACGTGGGTGTCATCGGTCATCCAATAATCCCCAGTTGATGGTCATTGAACTTTCCCCACCCTCCACCTTGCGGAGGGAGTGCCATGAAGATGGCCAAGCACGATCCAGGGCGCATGATCCAGGCAGGTCCTTCACCTGCGGAGACGGCTATGGTGCGCCAGGAGCTTTGGGAGGAGATTCGCCGGGTGGCGGCTCTGGAGTCGGTCTCTATTTCGGCGTTGTCGCGACGGTTTAACCTGGACCGCAAGACGATCCGGCGCTGTCTGCGTGAGCCCGCTTACCGGGGTTATCAACGTCAACGACCCGCGACGACGTTGCTCGCCGAGCACGAAGCGTTCCTGTGTGAGCGCGCCCCGGAGGTCGAGTACTCGGCACAGATCCTTTACCAGGAGCTGCGCGCAGGCCACGGCTACCGGGGCAGCTATGAGACGGTCAAGCGCTTCGTCAAGCCATTGCGGGCGGTACGCGAGCAGGCCCAGCGCGCGCTGCTGCGCTTCGAGACGCCGCCAGGCGGGCAGAGCCAGATCGACTGGGGCGAGTCGCGGGTGCGCTTTCGCCGGGGTGTGGCCGTCGAGCATTTCTTCGTGATGACGCTGGGCTTCTCCCGTCGGGCCTTCTACCTGGCCTATCCGCGGGAGTCGCTGCGCCAGTTCCTCGATGCCCATGAGCAGGCCTTCGCTTACTTCGCCGGCCATACCCGCGAGCATCTCTACGACCGCCCCCGCACCGTCTGCCATCCCGGCAGCGATGGGCGGGTGCGCTGGAACGCCACGTTCAAGAGCTTCGCCGACTACTGGGGCTTCGAGCCGCGGCTGTGCCGCGCCTACCGCGCCCAGACCAAGGGCAAGGTCGAGAGCGGCGTGCGCTACCTTAAGCACAACTTCCTGCCCGGGCGGCGCTTTGTCGACGAGGTCGATCTCAACGAGCAGCTCCAGCACTGGGCCACGGAGATCGCCGACCAGCGCATCCACGGCACCACCCACGAGCCGCCCATCGTGCGCTTCCAGCGCGAGGCACCGTACCTGCTCCCCACCGCCGGCCAGCCGAGCTTCTGGCTCGGCATGCGCGCCAGCCGCGTGGTCGCCGAGGACTACCTGGTCAGCTACCAGACCAATCGCTACTCGGTCCCGTTCCGGCTGATCGGCCAACGCGTGGAGGTCGAACGCCAGGGCGAGCAGTTGGTCTTCTACCACCGCGGCGAGCCGGTGGCCGTCCACACCGCGCTCGAGGGCACCCACCAGATGCGCATCGATCCGGCCCACGGCCCCGGAGCGATCGCCCGTAACCAGCGGCGTACACGCACCACCCCCGGCTCGGGCACCCAACCGACCGATCCGGCCCTGGAGGTCGAGATCCGGGATCTGGCCGTCTACGACCATCTGGCCGCCGCCGGCGGCCGGGAGAGCCATCCATGAACCCCGCCCAACTCGAACGCCTCGGCGAGCACCTGCATCGGCTGCGGCTGTTCAAGAGCCAGGAACGGCTCGAGGCACTGCTCCAGGAGGCGGCCGGCAAGGAGCTCGGCTACGCCGACTTCCTCGAGCTGTTGCTCGGTGAGGAGGTCTCGGCGAAGACCGCCAAGAACATCACCATGCGCACCAGCCTGGCCCGCTTCCCCTTCGTCAAGGGCCTGGCCGCCTTCGACTACGCCTACCAGCCCTCGCTCGACAAGAAGCAGCTCACGGCGCTGGCCGCCTGCCACTTCATCGA
>JACDUA010000029.1 GCA_013519935.1 Ectothiorhodospiraceae bacterium WFHF3C12
CGCCCCGGCCGGCCTCCCAGTCGGCCAGCATGTCCCGGCGGTAGATCAGGTACTGGTCGAAGACGTCGGCCAGCTGCTCGGCCAGCTGCCAGCGCCGCAGCTCGGCGGGCGTGCCTTCCAGGTAATGGGCGACGCGCGGAATCTCGCCGGCAAGCTCGGGCAGTAGCGCATAGAGATGCCAGCGCAGGTTCTCCCGCTCGTAGGCCGAGCTGTCCGGCGAGGCCGGCAGGCTGGTGCTCAGCAGCTGCCAGAAGAACTTCGCCGGCAGGGGAAAGGCCAGGTTCGCCGCCACCCCCTCGCCCTCGGCCAGGCGCATCTGCAGCCACCGGCTCACCCCCCGGTTCGGTACCAGCACCGTCTCGGCGGCCAGCGGCGGCGCCCCGGAACGCCCCAGCAACACCGCCAGCAGCTCCGCCAGCCGGTCGAGATCGTGGTGATGATAGAGGTAGAACATCCGTCGTTATCGGTCCCGGCCGGCGCCTGAGGGCAGGGCCTTACTATCCGGAGTGGGCGGCTGGAATGTCAAAGCCGGGTGCTATCCCAGGGGCATTTTGCGGTCTTCCCCTCTCCCCAACCCCTCTCCCGCCAGGGGAGAGGGGCTCTACACGGCGGGCCGGTGTCGTTGCCTGGTCGGCTCGCGGGCGATGAGCCGACTCCTCATTCCCCTCGTCCCTGGTGGGATAGGGGCCGGCTCCGTATTCCCCTCTCCCCTTGTGGGAGAGGGGTTAGGGGAGAGGGGCGCAACCCATCCGCGCCGAAGTCGGCGCTCCCGCAAACAGTCAAAAAACGGCGCAAAGGCCCGCCTCACATGCGGGAGTGGCGATACCGCCGCGAAATGCCCTCAACCCGTCTGACCGGTGCTGAATACCCAGCCGCGCCGCTTCCGGTGCCCGGTGGCTGGCTTCGATTGGTTAAGATGGGCCCTCGATTGCCGTGCGACGACCCGGCAGACCGGAGGGAACGATCGATGCCCGAAACGGACACCTTGATGGCCGTGGAGATTCTCTTCCAGAGATCGGAGCTGGTGGTGACGTTCCTGATCGTGCTGATCGGCATCGCCTTCGGCAACCTCACCATCAAGGGCATCGGCTTCGGCTCCAGCGGCGTGCTGATCGCGGCCATGGTCGCGGGCTACTTCTACCAGTTCGAGCCCATCAGCATCCTGGCCGACCTCGGCATCGTGCTGTTCCTGCTCTGCGTCGGGCTGGAGGCCGGGCCCAGCTTCTTCCGGGCGTTCAAGCAGCATGGCCGGCGTTTCATCACCAACGTCCTGGTGCTGCTCGCCGTCTCCGGCGTCAACACCGTCGCCATCATCGCCGTCTCGGGGGTGCCCATCGGCGTCGGCCTGGGGCTGTTCGCGGGCTCGTTCACCTCCAGTCCGGCGCTGATCAGCGCCCTGCAGTTCAGCCCCGAGAAGGAGGTCATCTTCGGCTACGGCGTGGGCTACCCGTTCGGCCTGCTCGGGGTGATCCTGTTCATCAGCATCGCCGTGCGGGTGCTGCGGGGGCGCATGGAGGAAGAGCTCAAGGGCCGCAGCCGCCTGCACGCGGCCATCTACCGCCTGGACAGTCCCGACCTCCACGGCAAGCTGATCCGCGACGCGACGGTCTTCCAGGAACACGACGTGGCCGTCTCCGGCATCCTGCGCGACCTCTCCGTGCGCTTCGCCAGCGGCAGCACGGTGCTCCAGCAGGGCGACATCCTGCGCCTGGAAGGGCTGCCGGAGGACGTCGCCGCGGCCGGCGCGGCCATCGGCGAGGAGGTGCACCAGGCCTTCGACGAGCATGCGGAGCTCGATACGCGTTCCATCGTCGTCGAGAACACCGCGGTGGTGAACCGCTCCCTGCGCGATCTCGGGCTGCGGCTGCGGTTCAACGTTTCGCTTACCCGCATCAGCCGCGCCAACGTCGAGTTCGTGCCCTCCGAGGACGAGCCCCTGTCCCACGGCGACATCGTCGTGGCGGTGGGCGCGCCGAGCCAGCTCGACCAGCTGGAGCAGTTCCTCGGCCAGGAGCACCGCACCGTTCAGCGCCGGGTGGACATCGGCTCCCTCGCCGCCATCCTGTTCCTGGCCTTCGCCCTCGGCGGCATCGTCCTGCCCATCCCCGGCCTGGGGCCCTTCTCCCTGGGTATCGCTGGGGGCGCGCTGATCGCCGGGCTGATATTCGGGCACCTGGGGCGCATCGGCAACTTCATCGGCCGCTTCCCCCGCGACGCCACTGCCGTGCTCCGGGAACTCGGCCTGGCCCTGTTCTTCGTCCAGGTGGGCCTGGAGACCGGGCAGAGCTTCGTCGAGTCCCTGGACTTCCAGGCCGTTTACTACGCCCTCTACGCCGTGCTTTTCGCCGTCGTGCCCATGGCCGGCAGTTTCCTCGTCGGGCACTACCTTATGCGCATCCCGGTGAGCGAATGCTTCGGCGTGATCTGCGGCGGCATGACCTTCACGCCGGGGCTCGACATCATCCGCCAGGTGGACAGCTCCGAGCGCCCGATCGTCGCCTATTCCTCCGTGTATCCTGTGGCGCTGATCCTGGTGATCGTGCTGGTGCAGGGCATGCACCTGGCGCTGGTCAGCCTCGGGGCCGGGGGCTGAGCGAGCCCGCGCAGGCCGGATACGGTCGTCATCCAGAACCCGCACTAACGCCCACTGGCCGACAGGCGCCGGGCCCGTTTCCCCTCTCCCCTGGCGGGAGAGGGGTTAGGGGAGAGGGGGAAGATCATTCGCGCCGAGGTCGGCGCTCCCACATGTCCGGGGCCACCTGTGGGAGGGGCGTCCCCGCCGCGATAAGGTCTCTACGCATTCGCGGCCAGGGGCCGCTCCTACGGCGGGCAACAACACCTGTAGGAGCGCCGCAAGGCGCGATCACAAGCATTTCGCCGCGAAGCCGGGCCTCCCGCGGGTATGCGCATGTGGCCACAGATACGCACTCAATCCCACCGAAATGTGGTGAATGGACCTGCACTGCCGGTAGCATGAAGATGTTCAGCACTCAAAAAGGTGACGCCAGTGACGCGAGCTGAAGCATTGCGCCGGCTCCAGGCCCACAAGACGCGCCTCGCCCGTGAGTATGGCGTGATGGATCTGGCGTTGTTCGGCTCCGTTGCTCGCGACGATGCCGAAGCCACCAGCGATATCGATGTCCTCGTTGAGTTCGATGGGCCCGCAACCTCGAAGCGATACTTCGGCGTTCAGTTCTATCTTGAGGACCTGCTCGGCTGCCCGGTAGACCTTGTCACAGAAAAGGCGCTCCGCCCGGAGTTGCGGCCATACGTCGAACGCGAAGCGATTCATGTCTGACCGCAAGCCGTCCAAACGGGAACGGGTCTTCTACCTGGATGACATGATCGCCTTTGCTGAAAGGTTCAGGCCTATACCTTCGGGCTGGACCAGGCGGGGTTCGTTGGCGATGGGCGCACCTACGACGCGACCCTCCTAAACCTCGAGCTGATTGGCGAGGCGGCCACTCACGTTCCCGACAACATCCGTCAGGCGCATCCGGAGATCCCGTGGCGGCTCATCATTGCGACCCGCAATCGTTTGATCCTCGCCTACCTGGGAATCGACGACGATACCGTATGGAGCATCGTGCAGGACGACATTCCCGGCCTGCTTGATGCGCTGAAGGCGCTCAGAGTACGCCAAGGCTAGATTGCGGCCCCGTGCCGGAGCAGGCTGACTCGCCCCGCGCTGCCGGTTTCGCCAATCTCTGCTCGTTTGGGCAGCGGAGGGAGGACCCGGGCGCGCCGAGGATGCCGCTCCCACAACGCTCTGAAAGTCGCGCGGCATGGACGGAGCTGTGGGAGGCGCGTCCCCGCGGCGATGGGTGGGCTGTCGGTTCGCCGCCAGGGGCCGCTCCTACGGGGGGCGCGGCACCTGTAGGAGCGGCACAAGCCGCGATCCGTTGTGGAGCCGGTACCATGACCTGGCTGGCTATCGATCCTCACGCAAGCGGCCTTCCCGTACTTGTGAATGATGCTTGCAACCAGGGTTTGATACGGAATGCCCTCCGCCAGCGCCTTCTTCTGGAGGCCGTAGATCCTTGGACGAAAGCCGGGTATTGATACGCGCATCCTTCTTGAACATGGCCTCCGCGTATTCCTGATGCCGCTTCTGGGTATCCGCTGCATCCGGCGCCCGCTTGAGATCTCTGGCCTCAAATGCTTCCAACAGTTCACGCTCGTCCTGATCCAACTTGCTCATCTCCGACCTCCCAGGTAGGTCTTGGTCGCCTTCCGGCTCGGAATGACGATTTTCAGAACAACTTCATGAGATCACACAGGATCCGATGACCCCCTGCCCAGGGGAATATTGAAAAGAGAGGGGTTAAGGTATAATTTCAATACCATGCTCCGTTTCGAGTTCGATGAGACCAAGAGTCGATCAAATGCGGTTAAGCACGGGGTCGACTTTGTCGAGGCGCAACTTCTGTGGGATGACCCGGACTTGCTGGAAATCCCGGCGCAAACCATTGACGAACCCAGATATCTGTTGATCGGCCGTATGGACGGGAAACATTGGTCCGCGGTGGTGACCTACAGGGGAAAGACCATCCGCATCATATCTGTCCGGCGTGCTCGGGCAGAGGAGGTAGCGCTTTATGAAAGCGAAGGACTTTGACCGCAAGTTTGAAGACGGAGAAGACGTTACCGGGTCTCTGGATCTGAGCAAGGCGCGACGATCCGGTCACGAGCAACGGCGGGTGAACGTGGACTTCCCGACCTGGATGATCGAATCCCTGGATCGGGAGGCCCGGCGCTTGGGCGTCACGCGTCAGTCCATTATCAAGATCTGGCTCGCCGAGCGGCTGGAGCAGACACACTCCGGCTAGGGCGGCCATACGGGCCGCGAAGCCCGGGGCTGACGTGTGCGGGACGCTCTTCACGCCCGCCTCCGCGCCGGGGTGAGGCCCAACGTTCCTCTTTTCCCCCCAAGAGAGAAGGGCCACCCCCAACCTCCCCTCTCCCCTCGCGGGAGAGGGGCTAGGGGAGAGGGGGATGCCCCAAAACCACCCCGACACCCCCTGTCACCCCGAGCCCGCAAAATCCCCACCCAAACAACCTGCAAAATCTGACAGACGACTCACCTGGGGCATCAAGGGTGCCAACATCAACAAAATCAAGAGCAAAGCGCCCACGCCCTACCGCGCCGGCACTGCCCGGCATGGGTCGACCCCCGTTGCGTACCGCTCACCCCGCGGTCTACAGTCAAAGCAGGGGTGAATGGCCAGTCATAAGAGCCGAGGGGGTCATGGGGGACACGCTGCTACGCCAGTGGACGATGCTGCGCGCGATTCCACGCGCGCCACGCCGAAAGACCACGCCGGAGCTGGTCGAGCACCTGCGCGACGAGGGCTTCGACGTCACCGCGCGCACCGTCCAGCGCGATCTCAACAAGCTCTCCGGCAGCCTGTTCCCGCTCTACTGCGACGAGCGCGACACCACCCACGCCTGGCAGTGGCCCGCCGACGTGGAGATCCTGGACATCCCCGCCATGGAGCCCCAGACGGCCCTGGCCTTCTGGATGGCCAAGGAACACCTGCAGCGCCTGCTGCCGCCCAACACCCTGCGCGCCCTGGAAGGCCACTTCGACCAGGCCCAGAAGGTTCTCAGCAGCAACAGCCCCGTCAGCCACTGGCCGGAGAAGGTGCGCGTCGTCTCCCGCGGCCAGCCGCTCATCCCGCCGTCCGTGGACGGCCAGGTGCTGGAGACCGTCTACGAGGCCCTGCGCATCGAGCGCCGCTTCAAGGCGCGCTACAGGCGCCGCGAGGACCAGCAGCCCCGCGACTACGACGTCAACCCGCTCGGCCTGGTGCTGCGCGGCTCGGTGATCTACCTCATCTGCACCGTCTTCGAGTACGACGACCCGCTGCAGATGGCGCTCCACCGCATGGACAGCGCCGAGCTCACCGACACCCCGACGCACGTGCCCTCCGGTTTCGACCTGGACGACTACCTGCGGGAGAACTACCTGGACTTCCGCCTGGGCGATCCCCTGCGGCTGCACATCCGCATCAGCAGCGAGATCGCCAAGCACCTGGAAGAGACGCCGCTGGCCGACGACCAGCACATCGGCCTGGACGAGAACGGCTGGCGGGAGCTGACCGCCACGGTGTCCGATATATACAGCTTCGGTGGTGGTTACTGGGCTTCGGAGACAGTGTGGAGGTTACTGGCCCGGCGCCCCTGCGCAATGAGATAGCTACCGCGCTGCAAAACGCGGCCCGAAGGTATTAGTGCGTTCCAAGTCGCGTTTCGGCCGGGGCACGGGATCTCGCGAAAGATACCTATCTCAGGCGGGGGCAGAAATGAGAATCCGCTTCGAAAGCAATCAATCAAGAACTCGGGAGCAATATGTTTTCAAAGAAAATTCTCACTGGCGCATTCACTCTCGCTCTGACCGTCGGTGTTGCTGCCTGTGGCGGCGGTGGCGGTGGCGGTGACAGTGACGGCGGCGTTACTGGTGGAAGTGAGTCCCCGGAAGGCTTGTGGTCGGGTACATTCACGGAGCGCACGGACTCCGGCGACGTAACGTTCGACGTCCAGGGGCTTGCCTATGACGGCGACCTCATCATGATCAGCGAGTCGGCGGGCGTGGTTTACGAAGGTCGCTACAGCCTATCCGGTTCAACGCTTACGGCGCAGGTCGATGCGTACGACAATGGTCCAATTGGCACCGCTACCGTCACGGCCGAGGTGGACTCGCGATCAACGATTCAGGGCACTTTCGATACGAGTTATGGCACTAATGGGAGCATCAACCTCGGGTACGAGCCTGTCTATGATCGGGATGTTGCGCTGTCCGATATCGCGGCCAACTGGTCGGGGACGTCCGGCGGGATCACAACGACCATTGCTATCGACAGTCAAGGCAACGTGAACGGCTCAGATGGCGCCGGTTGCCAATATAATGGCACGGCAGAACTCATAAAGGCAGGAAAGAACCTATTCCGACTGAGCGTTACCGCGAGCAACTGTGGGAGCGCCAATGGCGACTACAGTGGTTACGCGGCGCTGCTTGACGGCACCTCCAGGAACAGCGTGCTCCAGTACACGCTGATTAACAGCTCTTACATCATCATTGACTACCTGGAACGGCAATGACCGTCCGGCTCAGCTGGGTTCAGCGGAAGGCGTGGGCAGAACTTTCCCGCCACGCCTTCCGCGCCAATAGGGGGTGTTGAGAGAGCCATGGCCCACGTCATGCCCTCCAACCCCAGCGAGCTCCGCCTGGCCGGTGGCCCCGAGCGCGAGCTGGTGACGCCGGAACAACTGGCTGACGCCCTGCCCGACGACTACACGGTGTTCCACACCGTGCACTGGGCCGGCATGACGCCCCGGCAACAGCGATCCGGCGAGATCGACTTCGTCATCGTGAACCAGTCCGGCGACGTGCTCCTCGTGGAGCAGAGGAATGGAGCGCTTGTCGAGGGTACGTCAGCCCACTGCCGCAGGCTACGCTCCTTAAGTTTCACTGGACCCGTTTCGTCGTATGAGCTCTTCCACTACTTCGTTCAAAGTCAGCGTCCGCACACTGGACTCGCCAACTGTCACCTCGAAGCGATAACCACCGATGTAGCGGATTAGGCAGCGTCCAACCCGAAACCATGCTCGCCCTCGAATGGCGCTGTTACCGCTTGGCCGTGGCGGCACGGCCATGAGCTCAAGCTCCAAGCCCGCGGCACGAATGGCTTCGTAGAGCGCCCACTCGGCTGCGCTCTCTAGCAGCAGCTCCGTCACGTTGGTGGCTCGCAGCAATGCCAGACGGGAGGTCCAGCGGTTGGTCGAGAATCTTTGAACGGAGCCATCGACGGAGCGATTCGAGATCAACCTTGGAAGTGGCTGCACAGGCCCCAGGCGGTAGTGCACTTGCAGTTCGTCTTGGCTTCGCCGTGCAGGCCAGGGCGTTCGTATGCGCTTGCGGGGGAGGACCTCGATCTCCTCCACTTCCGCCCAGTGGGTCACCGCTCCGGGGGCATCTCCGTCCGTGGCTTGCCCTGGCATATAGAAAGCAACCGCCTTTGCTCGGAGCTGCCGTGGTTGAGAAGGGGTGAGACGGGTGTAGTAACGCCGTTCCCGCTCAATCCATTCCAAGTGCGTGGCTTCCTCGCCGCCGCGAAGTACACCTACCAGGACCGGCTCTTCGCTGCTGCGCTGCCATTGCGCCCTTCGAACTTCAGCCGCGTGTGGCGTGACGGCATCCGCGATGGTCCAGCCACAACGCAGAAGGACTTCGCGCAGCCACTGATGTACCCAGCCGGTAGAGCCGGGCAGGAAGGGCAGCGCGCCGATGCCTAGCCGCTTCAATGAACCCCAGAGCCTGGTCTCGTCGAAACGCTCCGCCTGATCGGCGGTCAGCGGATATAGTGCGGCACCCTCAACAACGGTTCGCTTGCTTCGGCCCGTTCCCTCGGCGGAGGAAACATCTTCGCCGTCTCGGGATTCCAGAATCGCATCACGGTACCGGTGAAGTACGTTGATCGCGTCGGGTGGCGGACTCGGGGCGCCGAACCGGTCAACAAAGTCGGGATCCGTTTCTACGCGGTATTTGGCGTCGAGCACCAGGCGGACGGTGGGCCAATGTGGGTCGGAGAACGTAAGCACGAAGTCCGGCTGCTGCGGAAGCAGCGCGTCCGCCTCCAGAAACGTGGGGTTATACGTCACCTCCAAGTTGCGTCCGCCGGGCAAGGCGAACGGCACAGACTGCGTTCTTCCCCGTTCCAGGCGCATCCGCAGTCCATCGCCGCGGACCTCCAGGAGTTTGTCGGCCGGAATGGGAACGCCGAGCACCCCCGATACCAACCGCAGCAGCGCCAGGAAGCACCAGTACTCATACAACAGATGCACGTCTTTGACGGACAGTTCGACCGGGCCGCCGCGGATACTCAAGCCTTGGCGTAGTATGGTCAGGTTCCGGTATGCCTCCTTGTACCCGGGTGCTCCCTGTAGCTGGAGCGAGGCAAAGCCGGAGGGTGGCGCGCCTTCGGCCGCGGCCATGCATTCCAGCCGTTCCAGGCCGGTGACACGCTTCTCCAGTTGCTCAAGCTCGGCAAGTGCTTGCGCGTCACGCGCCGAAGTCTGGCCGCGAGCTCCTGGCCTGCGGGATGCAGACTGTCGTCGCCGCTCCTCCAGCGCGATGTGCGCCAACTCCTGTCGGACGCGTTGCAGCTGTAACGCCAACCATCGGTGCTCAGGGGTGTCCAAGGTCGGCGTGGGCCTTAGCTCAGGCAGTCGGCGCCGTACGGATAATCCGTTCTTCGTGGCAATTGCCGGGCCCTGGCCGCGACCGGCACGTACCGCTTGCCGCAGCCGAGCGTCCGAACGGCGCAGTGCCTCGGCGCGCACCATGCGATGCTCTCGTCGCAGGCCGCGAATGGGGTGGCGATCAATCTGGCGCATGGCCGGTTCAAGATCGCCCAGCACGTGCCGAAGTAGGGCGATCCATTCAAGCCGGGAGCTTCGTCGTTCTCCGGAGGTGCTCGCCAGATGATACGTCGCGCGCAGGTGCTCCAGGGCCAGGCCGGCCGCCAGCGCATGCACCTCGCCTAACATCGCCGTGTAGTCCGCTTGATAGTCGATCTTGGACGGGAAGACCTCTACTTCCAGGTCCAGCTCCGGACGGCCATCGACAAGGATAGTGAACCGGCTCAGGCCGACCTGGCTCCGAAAGTTCAGACTACCGTGAGCAGAGACCTGCCCATGTTCATAGTGGATGTTGCCAAGCAGCAACGGATCGCGATGACGTAGCTCAACGGCCGCACCATCACGGCCGACGAGAGCGAGCTGGTAGGTTGTCTCCTCGAATAGAGCAGGCCCCGCTTCCTGGGCGAGGTCCAGCGCCGCCTCGTCAGGTACGCCAGCCCTTTGGGTTCCGTCCAGGAGCGTCAGGCCCGGTCTCAGCGCGGCTATGCGTACGTGACCGTTAGCGTCTTGAGGGCCCGATAGCGATTGCGGCGCATACCAGGTGAACGACACGCGTTCCGTCTTGATGCACAGCAGCGCAGTCACGCGGTCACAGCCAGTATGAGGTGAAACCTTCCGTCAGCAACCGATCCCACATGAGGCAGGTTCGTGCCGCCATGCCAGGATAGCGCGCACCGGCCAAGCGATCCGGTCGTCCGGCCTCCTCCCACTGTTCCAGGGCCTGTCTCGCCTCCTCCTCACGGCGATATGCCACGCCGCTGACGGACCAACCAAGCAGACCCAGCAGAACGCGCTGAATGCTGCCACTCCCGCCGGCGATTCGGGGCAGTATCTTCATTTGCAAGGCAAGGTCGAGCGGATCAACCGGTGATTCATCGGCGGTCTGGAAAAAGGGGCGAATCTCCTCCGCATGCAGTACGAAAAGCGCCACCTCATCTCTCGTGCGGTAGCCAACCTGTAGCTGCGCGGCGGCGAGTATGTGGTTAAGCTCAACAAGCGTATCGACCGCGCCTTGGACCAACTGCCGTTCCGCCGGCGTCAGCCCCGTCAGCTCCGAAAGGCGAATCGCCCGCGGCCGCCACGCAGAGACGGGCCACGCTATGGGCTGCCCCGCATCGGCCGTGGCAGGCTCTTCCCAGCGGTCCAACGCCACTTCCGATAGCTCCAATGTAAATGCGCGGTCTAGGACCTTGCGGCTGAAGCCGTGCGCGCTCTCGTCCATGTTGACCGTGCCCACCAACGCAAGATTGTCAGGTAGGCAGACCTTGCCCCACTCGGCATCCTTCTCCGCTAGCGCGGCCTGGATGAGCGGCGAGCTCGCGTAACCGCCATCATCGGTGGGGGAACGGTCTTCAATACGGCTCAACACCTCCGCGAAGTAGTGCTCAACCCGGGCCAGGTTCATTTCATCAATGACGCATACCCGATAGACATCGTCTTCATCCATCGCCGTATGCGCCACTTCCAACAGGGCGCCGGGCCGAAAGGTCCCTTGCAGATCCGTATAGCCGAGCACTTCCGCGCTATCCGTCCAGTCCGGGCGGACGGGGATCAACTCCGACTGGCCCCCAGTGAACTCGGCGACCAACCTGGGCAGCCTTGACTTCCCCGTTCCGGTAATGCCCGCGAGGATAACGAACGGTTTTGTCCGGATCGCAGCCACATATTGGGCCAACTGCCACGGCTGGAAGACGAAGCCAGTTGCGCGTATCGCGTTCCAAAGCGCTGTCATGCCAGCCACAGGATCAAACTGGCCGTCCGGCGCCGCTGAAGGCGTTGTGCCCGCGCTGTCCTGCACTGTCGAATCAGTCGTCGTGACCTCTTTGAACGCCCGCGGAAGCTCTGAATTCATGTAGCGCTCATACGTCTCAAGAAGTACCTCGAGATCCCCGAAGAGCACCTCGTCAGACGGTACGTGGCCCTTTTCGTAGAGGCGATACGCGACGGTGGACGCTTCGTACTGCTTGCCCAGGTTCGACTCCGTACGCAAGTCGATGTGGCCATCGGTGCGGAAAGTCGTGCTGTTATTCGGTAGCAAGCGCTGCAACTGCTCCGCGCGCCTGCGTAAGATCGCCCTTCCTTCACGGGTACCGTGCCGGTTGCGGAGATCAGTTACGCCCTGATTGAATGTCAGATAGACCCCGCTCATGTCCTCCCGAAAGAGGAAGACCACATAGACGCCATGCTGCGTGGTCGTGGTCTCACGCCGGTCCAGCAAGGCCACCCATGGTACCCGTGCCCAGTTCCCCTGACCCACGGACCAGCCGACTTTCACGTTGTGGTACTGCTGAATCACGGGATGGTGCTCGATAATGCGCTGCAGCTCCTCAAACCGCCTCCAGATGGCGTGCTCCTTCCCGAAGGGCGCGTGTTTCCTGGCATCAGCGTAGTCGGAGAGGATGGATTCCAGGTAGCTGGCGAGGGTTGGCTGCGATTCGGACACCGCCATCGATTGAGTTTCCCCGGCATTGGTGCGGGCGACGGTTCACACTGGGGAATATTCCCAGAATCCGCCCGCAGATTGTTCTTGATGTAATGGCCTTGGACCTTGTGAAGTCTAGTGCACCTGACGGGCGGCTTCACAGCCCCCTTCGGGTAATAGGCCCTGCGCAAGCCGCCGCAAGAGTGTTCTCCAGGGTGCGCGTCACAGAAGACGACAAATGACGCTCATCGACCGAGAGCGGCTGCTCGATTGTCGACTACGGCGGAAGGTGGGAACTGTGACCCTGAAGGCTTTAGGATGATAGTCTTTCCATGACCGCCGTCCTTAGGGAAAAGGCACGCAGCGATAGGGGGCAGCCAGTAGGTGGACTGGGGAGTTCACGCACGGACAGTACTCAAGTCGCAGGAAACGGGGCCGCTTGGATGACACGCGTCGATGAGCGATAGCGAAGCTTCAAAGAATAAGAAGAAAGACCCTGCCAATTTACTTGCGTCTTCCATTTTCGCCGTTCCCTTATGGTTGTTCATCCTCTACCTAACCCCTCCATCTCTACGCCCATACTGGATCACTGCGTGGGTCGTAGTGGCCTTTTTCATCGCCGTGTATTCCGATGCAGGTAAAGCAAAATGGGAACTACTCGACGGCATTCCACAGGATGACCCGCATCGACTAGGGAAAGCTCTACGAATATTCGTGTTGATCTACCTTCCTGTTTCGGGAGGCGTATTCGCTTTGGCTCGGGCAGTGATCTTCTGAGCATTCGATTCTATATTGCACCAGCGTTGAAATTGCCCGTCATTTTCCTCCGCCTGTTGTCGGAGGATCCTTTAGTTCAGGATTGGACGACAGAAAGGACATCCCCTCCACCACTGGCATCGATACATTGGTAAGCTATCGCGTTCCGGTTGCACCGCATCTTTGCGTTGGAGTCGCGACAGCATTATCAGCAGGTGGTGGACGCCGCACCTGCAACTGTACGGCCTTTGGACTTCAAGCGTCGTACCGCACGCCCGCTTCAAGGGGAGGACGCTTGGGTTGACTGGGTAGGGCAGACCACGACCCCGAGCGGACGCTCGCCCGGACAATGTTGGAATGTTAGAACTGACCCTGTGGCCTTCTGTGGCCCTTTAGGGCCCTTTTTAGTAAGGCTGAGCTAGGAGTATCATATTCAAATTACATATATGTGTTAGGCGGTCCTGTCATTTAGGGTATTGGTATGAATCCGCAGAACATGGGGCGGTGCGCAATTTGCGGAGTCAACGAGGCGAGCACCTCAGACCATCTACCACCGAAAAGCATATTCCCAAAGCCACGACCCAATAACTTAATAACGGTTCCCGCCTGTGAAGATTGTAACAACTCTGCCTCCGGCTTGGATGAGGCGTTCCGGTTATACCTCGCACTACATGTAGGCGGGTCAGAAGACGACGCTGCCACGCGCTATTTCAAAGAAGCACTTAGAACTTACAAGCATAATAAGCGACTACAGCGAGAGATTTTAGCTCGAACGAATCCAGTAGACTTCGTAACAGCTAGCGGGGTCTACGTTGGGGAGGGGGCACGAATTCTCTGGAAATCAGATGCTCATGACAGGGTTATTTCTAGAATGGTGCGGGGTCTCTATTTCTATCACTTCGGTGAGGCATTATCGCCGGACACATGCGTATCTCCAAAATGGTTTAATCGCCCTGATAACGAGTTCCTTGAGAAGTTATCGGGTCTTTCCAAGAATGTAATTGGCGAAGAACAGGTCATCTATCTATACGGGAGAGCTGAAGAACATCCTGATGCATCAGTATGGTACTTCGAGTTTTATGGGCGGCATTGGGCGGGTGCTCATACGGGCTTTTAGTTATCGCCTACAGTTGTGGGGCGAGAGCGATGGATCACGGTATTGACTAGAGTAGTGTCCGCTCTTGGCCGGACTTCGCCATTGGCCAGGCCCGAAGGGTTGGGATTCAGGCGCAATCCTACCGGCGCGGGGCGACGTACGGTACCCTCGTCAGCGAGGGTCAAGCGACGGACCGCGCGGCATTACCGATAGGATCTGGCAGGGAAGGCCGATTCCAGCGAGCAGGGCCTTTCCGTCATGGCCGACGCCTATTCTACGAACGCGCGCCACTATTTCGACGAGTACTGGAGGCTGCGCTTCGACTCCGTCCATGGTGACTGGCTTCATCACCTGCCGGAGCAGCCCGGTTTTGCCCTGGATGCCGGCGCCGGAGGCGGTCGGGACGCCGCGGCTCTATCCGAGAAAGGGTGGGAGGTCCTGGCGGTGGAGCCGGCGGATGGGCTCCGGCAATTGGGTGAAGAGGCCACTTCAGGGCACGACGTTCAGTGGGTGAACGATCGACTGCCTGAATTGGGTCGCGTCCGCACCCTCAGTTATCGCTTCAACCTGATCCTGGTCTCCGCGGTCTGGATGCATGTCCCACCGGCGCAGCGGGACCGTGCATTTCGCATCCTAACCGAACTGCTGGCGCCGGGCGGGTTGCTGGTAATCACCCTGCGTCATGGGCCCAGCGCTGACGAGCGAGTTTTCCACGAGACCAGCCGTGATGAGCTGGAGGCCCTGGCCCGTCGGCGGGCACTGGTTACCCTTCAGGCGGCCGGGCAGGCGGATCAGCTCGGTCGGGATGAAGTGTCTTGGGAGACGCTGGTCTTCCGGTTGCCGGATGACGGTACGGGCTCGTTGCCGCTGCTGCGCCATATCATCGTGAATGACAGCATGTCCTCCACGTACAAGCTGGGTCTTCTCCGGGCGGTCACGCGGATCGCTGACAGCGTTCCCGGTATGGTCCTCAGGCGTTCCGATGACTGGGTGGACATACCCCTGGGGCTGGTAGGGCTCTACTGGATCAAGCTCTACCAGCCTTTGATCCTGCGTCATCAGCTGCGGCAGCTGCCGGGCAGTGCCAATTATGGTTTCGCCAAGGACGACTTTTACCGGTTGGCGGATGTCTCGCCGCTGGACCTCCGGGTGGGTCAGCCGCTCTCCGGGGAATTTGCGGCGACCGTGCTGCGGGCGATACGCGACGCCTGCCGGACCATCGTCCAGATGCCAGCGCACTACATCACCTATCCGGGCAGCAATCGGTCGGTTTTCGACGCCAGCCCGGCCCGCACGACGATCCGGCCGGGCCCGGTCATGCTCGGGCGGGAGACGCTGGCCCGCTTCGGCACCTTCCGGGTGCCCGCGTTGCTGTGGGATTGCTGCAGCCGGTACGCCTGCTGGCTGGAGCCGGCCATCGTCAATGAATGGGCGGAGCTGATGCAGAGCTACCAGGTCCGCTACGCCGACCATGGCTTCCGTGATGCCCTGCAATGGGAGGAAGGCCGACGGGACACCAGCCGTGTCCGCGCAATGGTGGAAGAGCTGATCGACCGGCGGGAAGACGTGAAGTGTGTATGGACCAGCCGGGCACTGACGCGCCGAGGATATGACATCGACCATTGTTTCCCGTGGTCGCGCTGGAGCAACAACGATCTTTGGAATCTGATGCCGGCCACCACACTGGCCAACGCCAGGAAAGGGGAGAAACTGCCCGCCGCGACGTTGCTGCATGATGCGCGCGAGCGGATCCTGCACTGGTGGGAGGAAGGCTTCGTGGGCACCGCGCGGGAAGAGCAGTTCTTCACTGAAGCCGAGGCCGCGCTGCCGATGGTTGGTGGCAGTCGCAAGCCGGAAGCCGTGTTCGAGGGCGTAGTACACCAGCGCATGCGGCTGAAGATGAACCAGCAGCTGGCGGAGTGGTTCGGGCTTGAATGAGTCAACCATGCCGCTCCGGAGC
The DNA here is from genome assembly GCA_013519935.1 of Ectothiorhodospiraceae bacterium WFHF3C12. Taxonomy (GTDB): domain Bacteria; phylum Pseudomonadota; class Gammaproteobacteria; order Nitrococcales; family Nitrococcaceae; genus WFHF3C12. The sequence goes on from JACDUA010000029.1 coordinate 15,655, forward strand.
CGTGTGCGGACGACAAGTTGCGGAGGCGCTTGTGGCAGAACAATCTGAGCCGGACCGTCTGGCTGAAATACGCCAGCGACTGAATACCTTCGTACGGGACCGAGACTGGGAGCAGTTCCAGTCTCCGAAGAACCTGGTCATGGCCCTGACCGGCGAACTGGGTGAGCTGGCCGAGCACTTCCAGTGGCTGACGAGTGAGCAATCCCGGGCCCTGGACGAAGACCGGCTCAATGAGGTCTGTGACGAGGTTGCCGACGTTCAGATCTATGTGCTGCTGCTGACCGAGCGGCTGGGGATCGATCTCCTTGACGCGGTGGAGCGCAAGATCGACAAGAATGAGCAGAAGTACCCGGTGGAGCTTGCGCACGGTAACGCCAGGAAGTACACCGACCTTTAGGCCGCTGGGGGGCGGGGCATGCTGATCTACACCGCGGATAAGCGGGATTTTGTGCGCCACGTGGCAGGTAACGAGATCGAGGACCGCATCCTAGAGCGGATGCGATCCAGTGGTCAGGGCCGCGTTTCGGCGAATGAAGTAGCGTCCTGGCGCAACTCCATGCAGTACATGATGAATGTGCTGAATCAGGCGGATATTCCGGACGATGCCGGCGTCGCCATCGAGTACACCATTCCCCAGACATCCAAGCGGATCGACTTCGTCCTCACCGGCCGGAACGCCGATGACCGGGATACGGCTGTGATCGTGGAGCTCAAGCAGTGGACCGACGTCACTGCGACCGGCAAGGACGCCATAGTGCGCACGTTCATCGGCGGTTCCGAACGGGAGGTGACTCACCCCTCCTATCAGGCGTGGACCTACGCGGCCCTACTTGCGGATTTCAACGAGACCGTCCGGACCGATGACATCTCACTAAGGCCCTGCGCCTACCTGCACAACTGCACGTCGGATGCGGTGACGTCGGACTTCTATCGCGAGCACCTGGACTTAGCCCCGGCTTTCCTCAGGCGGGATGCCGACAAGCTAACGCGGTTCATCCAGCAGCACGTACGCCGCGGCGACCGGTCACAAATCATGTACCGGATCGAGCACGGTCGTATCCGCCCTTCGAAGTCACTCGCCGATCATCTGGCTTCTCTACTTGAAGGCAATCAGGAGTTTCTGATGATCGATGATCAGAAACTTGCCTTCGAACTCGCCTTGGAGGTGTCCGAACTTGCCGAAGCCGGGGACAGACAGGTTCTGATCATTGAGGGTGGGCCAGGGACGGGCAAATCTGTTGTGGCCATCAACCTGCTGGTCGAGCTCATAAATCGTGATCGCGTGGCGCATTACGTGACGCGCAACGCGGCGCCGAGGGAGGTTTACAAGCACAAGCTCACCGGCACCATCAAGCGCACCCGCATCGACAATCTGTTCAAGGGGTCGGGCGCCTACCACTCCGTTGAGCCGGATTCTTTTGACGTGCTGGTCGTCGATGAGGCCCATCGGCTGAACGAGAAGTCCGGCATGTTCCGGAACCAGGGCGAGAACCAGATCAAGGAGATCATCGAGGCGGCGCGGGCTAGCGTCTTCTTCCTGGACGAGGATCAGCGTGTTACCTGGCAGGACATCGGGTCACGCGAGGAGGTCGAGGCCTGGGCGCGCCGGATCGGAGCGACTGTGCAATACGCGACGCTGCGCTCGCAGTTCCGCTGCAACGGTTCGGACGGCTATCTGGCGTGGCTGGACAACGCGCTGCAGATCCGGGAAACAGCGAACCAGAGTGCCGCCGACCTCGAATATTCCATCGAGGTCGTGGATTCCCCCGCGACGCTTCGCGACCGGGTATTCGACCTTAATGTGGAAGCCAACCGTGCAAGGCTGCTCGCGGGCTACTGCTGGGACTGGGTGAGCAAGAAGAAAGACCCCGACGCGATGGATATCCGGTTCCCCGAGCATGACTTTGCCATGCAGTGGAACCTCGATACGGATGGGATGCTGTGGCTGGTGCAGCCGAATTCCGTGCATCAGGTCGGATGCATCCATACCTGCCAGGGCCTGGAGCTGGACTACGTGGGCGTGATTATCGGGCCGGACTTGGTCGTGCGGGACGGCAAGGTGGTGACTCGGGCAACAGAACGTTCAGGGATGGACTCTTCGATAAAGGGATTCAAGAAGGCCCGCAAACAGAACGCGGCAGAGGCGGATGCAAAGGCCGATGCGATCATCAAGAATACCTATCGCACGCTGCTGAGCCGCGGCTTGAAGGGCTGCGTGGTCTGGTGCACCGATCCGGAAACTAACGAGTACTTCACCCACTTGGTAGGGCAGGAAACTGATCAGCCAGAGGGCGCAGGCGCACCGCCGTTTCGAATCGTGCCACACGACGAGGTCCTGCCGTTCGTCAACGCGATACCTTTGGTGAACCTCAAAATTGCGGCCGGCACCTTCAGTGAAGAACAGCACTTCGATAATTGCGAGTGGATAGAGCCGCCGGAAGGCCATAGTCCCGAGGAGGGAATGTTTGTCGCGCAGGTTGTCGGGGAGTCCATGAACCGGCGTATTCCCAGCGGCGCCTGGTGCCTCTTCCGGAAGCCGCCCGGGGGATCGAGGGAGGGACGCATACTGCTCGTGCAGCACCGCGACATCCAGGATCAGGATGGCAACGGAAACCTGACCGTCAAGCGGTACTACAGTGAGAAACGCGAGGACCCGGATACGGGGTGGCGGCACGCACGCATCGTTCTGAACCCGGATTCAGACGACCCCGGTTACCGTCCCATCGTCCTTGAAGAGGACTCCACGGATGAGTTTCGCGTGATTGGCGAGCTAATGGAGGTTCTTGCCCCTTCCAGAGTGGGCAGGTAACCCCCCAGGAGGCGCTATTTGGGGTTAAGCTTCTTGGCCAGCCAATCTATGGCGCCCGTGAAACGGTCAAATGACTCTTTCCGGGAAAGCCGCTGGCACGAGAAAGTCGGTGAGCGGTCTAGGTTGGTGGGGTCGATGTTGGGGTCGATCGCCAGAAAGCGGCGTTGCAGCTCCCGGCGCGCTTCGACTTCGTCAAAGGGCGGAAATCGCAATAGCTGCGCAAAGTCTATATGACCGCCCAGACCGTCTTGAAAGACCCCAAGAGTAATGACTCGGCAGGTGCCTGCAGCCGTGTCGACGGTAAGGTACAGCGTCGGGTAGTAGGCACCTTTCCCGAAGTTCGCGTGAACACCCGTATGCTCCTCCGTCCACCGGATGATTGCCTTGATGTTCGAGGCGCCCTCGTTGAATCCCTCCTGCTCCAGGAAAGCGAGCATGCTCTCAGCGTCCCATTGGCGCGCTGCTCCGCGGGCTTGTCGGAGAGCCGTCGCCTGGGCGGTTCTCCCTACGAGACGGGGTACGAGTGTTCTCACACCGCTACCGGAGTAGTGACGCAACTCGACGCCAAGCACCTCTGCGGGAGACATCTGAACGTTCAGAAATTCGATGACCCGCTGGAGCTCGCCTGGGATGTGGTCAGCGACGAAGAGCAGACGCAATTTCCCGGCCTGGAGGTTCGTCCAGACTTGATCCCAGAAGTCGTCGCTTACGTTCGGCTCCTCCAATAGTTCTGCAAGTGCCTGCGCAGGCTCGAGACCATTGTTCGTCGCGGTCGATTCGAAGGCGCGGTGAATAGTGTCGCGTGTCCAGTAGCTGACGGCATTGGCAGCGTAATCGAGCATCTGCCCAACTACCTCCCGTCGCAGCCTGGTGTCGCCGCGACGCTTAACCTCAACGAACGTCGGTATGCCGTCCTGATCAACGAAGAGATGGTCCAAGGCCCACCGTCCACCACCGTCCCCGCTGTCCGGGATAGGTGCCTCCCGCGTGACGAGTAGCCATCGGCGAGGTGCGTTAGGATCAACCTGGTCGCCGGGAAGCAAGTCGGGATATCTTTCCAGAAGGGTCTGAAAATCGTCCTCTGACTCGAAGGCGGACTCTTCGAGACGAAGCAAGCCCTCATTCTCACTCACAAAAAATATGCCGCTCCCGCCCATATATGTCCTCGAGTTCGGTATCGACCCAATGATGCGCAGCTCCCGACAAACCTAGCTTCGTTGTTTGTGACGTGCCACTCAGGCCTGCAGCAGAGTAGTCCGGCCGCATTGTGTCGCGCCAGTGCTCTAACCCCGCGACGGCTCAAATTTCCCGATGATCGCCGGAGCAATCTGAGTCACCCCACCAACCTGAAATCCCACCGAAACAGTGGCAGGATTGGGTCATTAAGTCAGAAGCCACCAACGGACGGTGATTACCATGGAGCAGAAGGCCCCGGGATTGGCCTATCAGGCGTACATGCGCACGGACCTTTCCTATCTCCCCGAGCACAAGCGCGAAGAGCTTGCCTGGATCGTGGACATGATCCGCGAGCACGCGGACGTGGAGTTGATCGTGCTGTTCGGCAGCTATGCCCGGGACGAGTGGGTGGAGGACCGTTATGTGGAGGACGGCGTCACCTACGAGTACCTGAGCGACTACGACCTGATGGTCGTGCTGGACCTGAAGCACGAGAACGGCCGGGGCGAGAAGTGGCGGGCCGTGGAGCAGCGCATCCGCCGGCACCCCGGAATCAAGACACCGGTGACGTTGCTCACCGAGGGCAGCGAGCACCTCAACCGGGAGCTGGAGCGGGGGCAGTACTTCTACACGGACGTTATCAGGGAGGGCGTGCTGCTCTTCGACGCCGGGCGGATGACGCTGGGGGAGCCGAGGGTGCTGGATGCCGGTGAGCGGGCCGAGGTGGCGCACGGGCATTTCAGCTATTGGTACCGAAAGGGCGAGCAGGCCATCCGGGGCTTTCGCATGTATTTCGAAGAAGGCGTGCACGACGACGCCGCTTTTCTGCTCCACCAGGCGACAGAGCGTTTCTATTTCGCCCTGATCCTCGTCTTCACCGACTATAAGCCCAAGACCCACGACATCGAAAAACTACACAGCCAGGCGGCCATGTGGGTGCCGGAACTGGTGCGATTGTTCCCGCGGGCCACGAAGTTCGAAGAGCAGGCCTTCAAGCGGTTGAAACAGGCCTACATCGATGCCCGCTTCGACAAGGAGTACGCCATCACCCGCGAGGAGCTGAACTGGCTCGCGGGGCAGGTGGAGCGGTTGAAGGCGGTGACGGAGGACGCGTGCCGGGCCCGGCTGGCGCACTTGCGGGCGAGCTGACGGCGGCAGGGATTAGGTTCACCCGGGTGTGCGCGACAACGACTGTCGCGGCAATGCATTAGTAGGTCGGCACCGCCGCAGGCGGCGCCGACGTCCCGGGATGATGTCGGATCGCGAGCCGATCCGACCTTCGCCGCTTGTCAGTCCGACTGTCATTCAGCAATGTGGGTGCTGTCTTCGAGTGTGCTCAGGGAGTCCCGGGGAGAATAGCTGATGAGCTTTCTGCTTTTCATGGACGAAAGCGGCCAGGATCACAAGAATTCGCCTTACGAAGTCCTGGCTGGTGTGTGCATCGAGGATCGTGATCTCTGGAACCTCATATGTGAAGTGCAGGATGCGGAAACCGCATATTTCGGGCGGCGTATCACGCCCGGAACTCTGGAACTGAAGGCCAAGAAGCTGCTCAAACGCAAAACCTTCAAGCTAGCCGCACAGTTGCCCGGCCTGGCGCCCGCTGAACGTACCCGTTTAACCGCGGCATGTCTGGAAAAGGGCGATCGCGCACGAGGTACTGGCGTGGTTGATAGTGGCGCGACTCAGGAGGAGCTGACCGCACTGGCACAGGCGAAGATTGCTTTCGTGGAACATCTCATTGAATTGTGCGCACGCTACCGCGCGCGGGCTTTCGCAAGCATTGTCGATCCGGACGCACCGAAGCCCGCAGGGAATTTCCTTCGCAAGGATTACGCTTATCTTTTCGAGCGCTACTTTTACTTTCTGGACGAGCAACCCGGCGATGGGGTCGGGCTTGTGGTCTTCGATGAGCTCGAGAAATCCCAGTCCCATATCTTGGTCGACCAGATGGGTCATTATTTCCGCGAGACAGCTAAAGGGCGCATGCGAGCGGCGAGGGTGATTCCGGAGCCGTTCTTCGTGCACAGCCACCTGACGACCGCGATACAGCTGGCGGACATAGTGGCTTATGTTGTGTCCTGGGGCGTGCGTTTCGGGAGAATGGAGAAATGGCGCCGCGAGGAGTTAGCCGTGTTGGCTGCCCGTATACTGGATCTACGGCATCGGGCCTACCGCGGTGACGGGGACAATGCGCAGCCGGTATGGAGCTTTGCCTATCTGGATGATCTGAGGCCCCGGGAAGAGCGCGTCGGGCAGTAAAAAAGGCAATGCCGACGCTTTCACGCCAACAAAGCCTCCAATACAGATTGTGGGACGTGAGGCGGTTGTTTGCAAGTTCCTGGGTCGCGGAACGACGGGATAAGCATGGAGAACTTAGGTGACCCGTACCGTCTCGCGGCGGTACGCCAGCACCTGCGCATCTTCGTCAGTACCGACGACCCTGGCATTAGCAGAGGCGAATCAACTTGGTGAAACAGCCGGCGTAGGTCGGCACCGCCGCAGGCGGCGCCGACGTTCCGGGATGCGGTCGGATCGCGAGTCGATCCGACCTACGCGGCCCCCGAGCGACTCTGGCAGTTCCAGGCCCTTCCGTACCCGATTTCTTGACGCCCTTATACCCGTGGACTAACCGTTCTTCTTATCGGGGATCGCAGACGTGCCCTGGCCGACCCTTGAGCGCAGGCATGAAGGGACGCGCGTCGTCGCGGCGGGGACTGCAAAGGCACGTGCCTGATGGCCTTCCTTGCATGGAGGAGATGGAGCCATGGTCCACGCCGCCCCCACGAGGCGCCTGCCGCGCCTTGCCGTTGTCCTATTGTTTGCCGTTTCCCTTGCCGGTTGTATTGGTGAAGAAGGCGCCGTCGTCGAGCTCGACCATGACGCGCTGGACAAGCCCGTGTTCATCGGCGAGGAGGACACGGGCATTCCCCACATCCGCGCCAGATCCGAGGCGGATCTGCTCTTCGCCCAGGGCTGGGTGCAGGCGCGGGACCGCTTCTTCCAGATGGACGTCTTCCGCCGGGCCGCCAGCGGCACCCTGGCCGAGCTCCTCGGTCCTGGGGTACTCGGCCAGGACGTTACCTTGCGCACCCTCGGGCTGAGACGGGCGGCGGAGGCCTCGCTCGCCGGGCTTTCGCCGGATACCCGCGCGGCGCTGGAGGCCTACGCGGCCGGCATCAACGCTTACCTGGACGACAACCCCCTGCCGCCGGAGTACACGGTGCTGGAGGTGACCCGCGTCCCCGAGTGGGCCCCGGTGGACTCGGTGGTGATCGGCAAGCTGCAGTCGTTCAACCTGTCCTTTGACCGCGGCGATCTGGAGCGCACCCAGCAGCTGACGGCCTACCAGCAGGCCGGTGCCGTGGGCGGGTTCGACGGGGCCGCGTTGTTCCAGGACGTCTCGCCGTTCGCGCCGTTCGATCCGGTGGCGGTGCTGCCGGACGCCACGGGCAATAGCGGCGAGTTCGTCTTTCCCGGCGGCGATGCGCTGGCCTCGTCTGGCCTGGTGGGTCGGGTCCTGGACCGGCTGGCGGGGCCGGCAATGCTCCGGCGCTGGACCGACCCGGACAGCGTCGGCCGCGGCAGCAATGCCTGGGTGGTGGCCGGGGATCTCACGGCCAGCGGCCGGCCGCTGCTCGCCAACGACCCCCACCTGGCCTTGGACGTGCCGGCCACCTTCTACCAGATGCACCTGGTCGCCAGGCGCGATGGCATCGACGTGGCGGGGAGCAACGTGCCCGGTCTGCCCTACGTGCTGCTGGGCCAGACGAAGGACTTCGCCTGGGGCCTGACCACCAACCCCATGGACGTTACCGACTGGTACCTGGAGGACCTGGAGCCGGACCCGTCGGTGCCCAGCGGCTTCGTGGCGGAGTTCCAGGGCGGGACCGAGCCGGTGCAGGCGATTCCCGAGCAGTTCCGCTACAACGTGCCCGGTGACGGCCAGGCGGATAACGTGGCGACGGCCACCCCCGGCAGCACGGTGAACGACGTGTTCATTCCGCCGGCGACCCTGCTGACCCGCCACGGGCCCATCGTCGAGCTGGCGGGGGCGCCGGAGAATCCCGCCGATCCGGGCGATACCACTACGGCCATATCGGTGCAGTGGGTGGGCCAGTACGCCACGGAGGACGTCGAGTTCATTCGCCGGATCAACCGCGCCCGGAACCTGGGTGAGTTCAAGGCGGCCCTGCAGAACTTCGACGTGGGCTCCCAGAACTTCCTCTACGTGGACACCCGCGGCAACATCGCCTGGTTCACCACGGGGGAGATGCCCCTGCGCGAGGACCTGCAGGCGGTGAACACGCCGCTGGAACTGCAGGACCTGCTCCAGGACCCCGCCTTCCGTCCGCCCTGGCTGCTGCGCGACGGCACCGGGGGCAACGAATGGGTCGCCCAGCCGGCCCCTCCGGAGAACCAGGCGATCCCCTTCGAGATCCTGCCCTTCGCCGAGATGCCGCAGGTGGAGAACCCGTCGGAAGGGTTCATCATCTCGGCCAACAACGACCCCACCGGGGCCACCCTGGACAACAACCCGCTGAACCAGCTGCGGCCCGGCGGGGGGATCTACTACCTGAACCCCGGCTATGCCATCGGCACCCGGGCGGCGCGCATCACCGAGTTGCTGACCGGGCTGATCGACGACCCCGTGCGCCAGCCCACGCCGGAGGCCATGCAGGCGATCCAGGCGGATGTGACGCTGCGCGACGCGCAGGTGCTGTTGCCGTATCTCCTGCAGGCCTTCGACAACGCGAGCGCCGGCACCGCCCACCCGGTCCTGGCCGGGTTGCTCCAGCAGGACCCGCGGCTGGCGGGCGCGGCCAGCCGGCTGTCCGCGTGGGATTACAGCACGCCCACGGGTGTCGCCGGTGGTTACGACGCCAGCAACGGCCCGGCCGCCGCCTCCAACCCCGGGCCGGCGGAGATCGACAACAGTGTGGCGGCGACCCTCTACTCCGTGTGGCGGGGGCAGGTGCTCGCCAACACCGTGGATGGTGTGCTGCGGGCGATATTCGCCGGCTCCGGCCTGGATGATGGCGCCTTCCTGCCCGATGACGGGCGGGCGCTCATCGCCCTGCGCCAGCTGCTGGACGGCTACGATGCCAGCCAGGGCGTTGGCGCGTCGGGCGTGGACTTCTTCCAGGTCCCGGCCGAGGCGCTGCCGCCGGGTGTCGACAGCCTGCCGGCGGACGTGGAGCGGGATGTGATTCTTCTGCAGAGCCTGAGCGCGGCGCTCAACCGGCTGGCGGGCGAGCCCTTCGCGGCCGCCTTCGGCGGCTCCACGGACATGGCGGATTATCGCTGGGGGCGGCTGCACCGCATCGTCTTCGACCACCCGCTGGGCGCGGTGGCGCCGCAGTTCAACATTCCGCCGGCGGGCGGGGTGTTTCCGGCGCCATCGGCGGATCTGCGCGGTGTCGCCACCGACGGCGGCTTCGGCGTGGTGGACGCCTCCAGCCACAACGCCCGGGCGGACGAGGCGGGGGATTTCATGTTCGGCAGCGGGCCGGTCCGGCGCTACGTCGGCCAGCCCCGGGGCGGTGCGTTCTTCGAAGGCCAGACCTCGTTGCCGGGCGAGATCAGCGGCGTGCTGGGCGATCCCCGGTACGCGGATCTGCTGCCCGAGTGGCTGCGCAACGAGACGCATGCCATCAGCAACCAGACCCGGAGCCTGTCGCGGGTGGTGTTGTTGAAGCCGGAGCGTGGGCGGTGATCGTTTGCGGCGGCGAGGAGAAGGTTGCGGGAGCGGCGGTCCCGCCGCGATGGCCATGCCGAAACCATCGCCGCGGGGGCGCGCCTCCCACAGCCCTTCGGCCGGCCGCGGGGCATAGTCGCAGTTGTGGGAGCGGCGACCCCGCCGCGATGGCCATGCCGAAACCATCGCCGCGGGGACGCGCCTCCCACAGCCCTTCGGCCGGCCGCGGGGCATAGTCGCAGTTTTGGGAGCGGCGACCCCGCCGCGATGGCCATGCCGAAACCGTCGCCGCGCGGACGCGCCTCCCACAGCTCGCCGGATACCGCGTGGCTGGCAGCCAGTTGTGGGAGGGGCGTCCTCGCCGCGATTGGGTTTCCTCCTGTCCCTTCAAGGGAATGGCGTTTTTCTTTTGCGGCAATCGGCGGTGTGTGGATGGGGCGCGCACTTTCTCGGGCCGCGCCCGTCTTTGTTTCCGTAGTGACGCCTGGCGGGTGAGAATAGGTGCTTTCCTCACGTCTCATGGGTCTCCAGGCAGGAATTACCGCCGTGTCCGACGATTTCAGCCAGTTCAGCCTGTTCGACCGCCCGGAGGATGTGGTTGCCGAGATTGGCGGGGCCGGCTGGCCGAGCCCGGAGTCGTTGCCGCATAACGCCGGCGCCCATCGGGTTTCGAAGCAGCTTCTGCGGGACCTGCGTGGGTCGGAGGCGCCTTTGCTGGTGGTCGGTTATGCCTCGCTGGACCGGCTGGTGGACTTCCTGGCGGAAGCACCGCGTCCGGGACGGCATGTGCGGATCCTTTTCGGTGCCGAGCCCTTTCCCAGCCGCGAGCTCTCCTTTCCCTATCGCGGTGGATTTCCCGAGGAGGTGCGCCGGTACTGGGCGCGTCAAGGGGTCTCGCTGCGGCTTTGCGGCGCGATTGTCGCGGTGCTGGAGCGGTTGGCCGCCGGTGAGATCGAGGCGCGCTACATCGACGGTACCCGCCTGCACGCCAAGCTCTACTGCACCGAGGCTGCCGTTACGCTGGGGTCCAGCAACTTCACCGAGGGCGGGCTGAGCCGCAACCTGGAGGCGAATGCGCGGTTCACCCCGAACGAGCGGCGTTTCCGCGAGGGCTGGCAGCTCGCGGAGCGCTACTGGTCCAGGGCGAGGGATTACGGCGACGAGCTGAAGCGGCTGCTGGAGGAGCTGCTGCAGTTCGTGGACTGGCGTGAAGCGCTGGTGCGGGCCAGCGTGGAGTTGCTCGAGGGGGAATGGGCGGATCGTTATCTGCGCATGCAGGGCTACGATGGCGACCTCCCGCTCTGGCCGAGCCAGCGCCAGGGCATCGCCCGGGCGCTATGGCTCATCCGCAACGTGGGCAGCGTTCTGGTCTCCGACGCGACCGGTTCCGGGAAGACGCGCATGGGCGCGCACCTGGTGCGCGCCGTGATGGACCGGATCTGGGCCCATCAGCGCATCCGTAAGGGTCAGCCGCTGCTGGTCTGCCCGCCGGCGGTGCAGGATATCTGGAAGGATGAGGCGCGGCAGTGCCTGCTTCCGCTGCTCACAGAGTCCCACGGTCAGCTCAGCCGTGGCGGGGCCGACAGCGGCTCCACCATTCAGGACCAGATCCGTCGTGCGCAGGTGCTGGCGGTGGATGAGGCGCACAACTTTCTCAATTCTCGCTCGCGGCGTACTCGGGCGCTGCTGAGCAACATGGCCGACCACACCATCCTGTTCACCGCCACGCCCATCAACCGCAGTCTGCAGGACCTGCTGCGACTGGTGGATATGCTGGGCGCGGATAACCTGGATCCCGACACCCTGCGGCGGTTCGAGCGGATGCTCCGGCGCGACAGCCTGGATCGCAGCCTTTCCCAGGAAGAACTGGCGCTGCTGCGTGAGGAGATACGGCGCTTCACCGTGCGCCGGACCAAGGCCGAGCTCAACCACATGATCGACGCCGACCCGGACGCCTACCGCAACGCGCGAGGCGAGCGTTGCCGCTACCCGGAGCACGTCTCGCGGCTGTACGCCCTGGAAGAGGACGACGACGACCGTCGCCGCGCCAGCGAGATCCGCTCGTTGACGGAGCAGCTCCACGGGATGGCCTATCTGCACCGGCCGATCCAGATGCCCCCGGTACTGCGCAGCGAAGGCTGGACGGAGGAGAAGTACCTGGCCTCTAGGCTGACGGCGGCCAGGAAACTACCGGCCTATGTCGTCATGGCTGCCCTGCGCTCCAGCCGGGCGGCGTTGGTCGAGCACGTGCGGGGGACCGACTACGCCTCAGAGGAGTTTGCCCTGGCGGAGCATCTGCACAAGGCGGCCACCGGCAATGTGCTGGAGACGCTGTCGAACATCGCCGGACAGCCGCCCGAGAACCAGCTGGGCATTGATCTGCCGGATTGGTTGACGGACCCTGCCGAGCATCGCGCCGCCTGCCAATCCGACCAACGGATCTATGAGCGCATCGAGGCGTTGGCCGCCGGGATGTCCGGCGGCCGGGAAGAGCGCAAGGCCCGGTTCCTGGCGGACTGCCTGTCGCGCGACGAGCTGGTCATTGCCTTCGACAGTCGCCCTATCACGTTGGCCTTCATGCAGCGCCAGCTGCGCGCCGCGGGTATCACCCAGACGCTACTCGCGACGGGTAGCGAAGCGCGCGGGCGGGACGAGGTGAACCGGCGCTTCCGGCTCGGATCCACCGACCGCGGGATAATCGCGCTGTGTTCGGACAGCATGGCGGAGGGCATCAACCTGCAGCAGGCCGGTTGTATGGTGCATCTGGACATGCCCAGCGTCGTGCGGGTCGCGGAGCAGCGGGTGGGGCGCGTTGATCGCATGGACAGCCCCCACGAGAGCATCGACGTATGGTGGCCGAAGGATGCGCCGGAGTTCGCGCTGCGTGCGGACGAGCGTTTCATTGAGCGTTACGAGACGGTGGACGCGTTGCTGGGGGCGAACATGCCGCTGCCGGAGGGTATGGTGCCGGCGCGGGACCGGGCCGTGGAGGCCGCCGAGCAGATGGAGCGGATCGAGGCTTCGCTGAACGCCGAGGAGAGCTGGGACGGCATCGAGGATGCATTCTCCCAGGTGCGGCGGCTGGTCAGCGGGCCGCGGGCGCTGGTGGCGCCCGGGGAGTACGAGGCATTCCGCAGCGAAGAGCGGCGCGTGGCCTCGCGGGTGTGTCTGGTGCGCAGCGAAAAGCCCTGGGCTTTCTTCTGCCTGGCGGGTCTGGAGGACCAGGCCCCCAACTGGCTGCTGTTTCCGCAACGCGGCGGCAAGCCGGTGACGGATCTCAGCCGTGTGGCGGACTCGCTGCGCGAGGCACTGGAGACGGAACCGGACACCGTCGGGTTCGACGAATCCACCGCAGGGTGGCTGCGGCATTTCGTCGACCGCCTGCCGGAGGCCCAGCGCCTGATGCTGCCACGCAAGAAGCAGAAGGCGCTGGAGGAGATGGAGCGGGTCATGGAGGTTTACCGGCGGGAGGCCTCGGCCAGTCAGAGTCAGGCGGGCGTCGACTTCTGCGAGCGGCTGCTGAATGTGCTCCGGCGCCCGGATCCCGATGCGCCGCCGGACTGGGACGCCTTGGCGGAGACCTGGCTGGATCTGATCCGGCCCGTCTGGTACCGCAAGCTCACCCGGGGACGCCGACGTCGTCCGCTGTTGCTGCGCGATCTGCGCAGCGACCTTACCGGGGCCGACCGGATACCGCTGGACCGGGTCATGGCAGCCTTCGAGGGGCTGGGGACGCTGCCGGCGCTGGAGCGGCGTGTCCAGGCGGCCATCGTGGGGGTGCCCGCGTAGTTGCTGACGGTGGTGCTCCTTCATTGGGTGGCGTTTGGTCGAGGGCCTGCATTGCGCTCCTGCGCTCTGGTGCCGACTCCACGCCGGATCGCGGCTTGCGCCGCTCCTACAGGTGCCGTGGACGCATCCCGTAGGAGCGGCGACCCCGCCGCGATGGCCGCCGAAACCATCGCCGGGGGGACGCGCCTCCCACAGCCCTTCGGCCGGCCGCGGGGCATAGTCGCAGTTGTGGGAGCGGCGACCCCGCCGCGATGGCCGCCGAAACCGTCGCCGCGGGGACGCGCCTCCCACAGCTCGCCTGATGCCGTGTGGCTTGCGGCCGGTTGTGGGAGGGGCGTCCTCGCCGCGATGGTTTGTCCCCCTCTCCCCAAACCCCTCTCCCGCCAGGGGAGAGGGGCTTTTCGGGGGGCGGCGGCAGAAGCGGTAGGTCGGACGGGCTTGCCGTCCGACAGCCCGGCGCCGGATGTCGGCGCCGGCTTCGCCGGTGCCGACCTACTCTGGAACGGTCACTCGCCGGCCGCCAGCCAGTTTTCAACGCGCAGATCCGGAACGCGCGAGAACTCGGCCACGTTGGCGGTTACGACGGTCAGGTCGAGGGCGAGCGCCTGTGCTGCGATCAGCATGTCGTTGGGTCCAATTGGCGTACCCAGCCGCCGCAGATGGTCGCGCAGCTTTGCGTAGTACCGATCCGCGGGGGATTCGAGTGGCAGTACGGCCAGCGCTGACAGAACCGCATGTAGGTTATTGAGAAGCCTGGTGGAGCCGTTCTTGGTGGCGCCGAAGTGAAGTTCCGCGCTGACGATGATGCTCGTGCAGACGGCGTCTTCGCTGACGCGCGAAATTGTGCGCGCAACCGTGCCCTGGGGCCGACGAACCAGCTCGGAGACGATGTTGGTGTCGAGCAGGTAGCGATGCACGGGTCCTAGAATTCCACGTCGTCCACGTCGGGCAGGTCCTCGTCGACATCCGGGAATGGCTCATCGACCGGTTCAAGCGAGGCGAGCACGGAGAGCAGCCGGCCCTTTCGTACGGGTTCGATCACCAGGTGGTCGCCTTCCTTGCGGATGATGGCTTCGTCACCCTCGAGCTCGTACTCGCGGGGAATGCGGATCGCCTGGTTACGGCCGTTGCGGAACAGCCGAACGTGGCGTTCGTTATTTTCGGGAGGCATGTCTTCTTCCTGCATCAAGATCGGCATATGCCGCAGGATATGCCGGCTTCGCGCGTTGCTGTCAATAGGGCGTCTGTCGAGCGACGGCCCTATTTCTCATCCCCATTCCCAAAGCCCGCACCCCCGGGGAGAGGATGTTTCCGGGGAGCGGATTCGTTGTAGGAGCGCCGCGAGGCGCGATTGCTTCGTCCCGACTCCGCGCCGGATCGCGGCTTGCGCCGCTCCTACGGGTGCCGTGGGCGTGGCGTAGGAGCGGCCCCTGGCCGCGAACCCATGGCCTGCCGATCGCCGCGGGGGCGCGCCTCCCACAGCCCTTCGGCCGGCCGCGGGGCATACTCGCAGTTGTGGGAGCGGCGACCCCGCCGCGATGGCCATGCCGAAACCGTCGCCGCGGGGACGCGCCTCCCACAGCTCGCCTGATATCGCGAGGCTTGCGGCCGGTTGTGGGAGGGGCGTCCTCGCCGCGATTGGGTTGGTCTTCCGCGCGGCTCTTCTCCAGCCAATGGAGCGGGAAGTGGTTCTCGGGGCTTTTGAGTTGATCTGGGGCAATTGGGTCGCCTCTCTGCCATCCTATAAAGGACGAGACAACAACGACTTCGGCGGGCCGGGCCTCGGCCGCCGTTTGGAGGATGGAGCGCGCTGTGGCAGCACGGGAAAGCATGGGCGCGGTTGATCATGCCTGGCTGCGCATGGATCGGCCGGCGAACCTGATGATCATCACGGGGGTGCTTATCTTCCGTGAGCCGATGGATTTCCAGCGTCTGACCCACGTCATCGAGACGCGTTTTCTGCGCTTTCACCGGTTCCGGCAGCGGGTGGTGAATTACTCCGGTACCTCCGGGACCTGGGAGGACGATCCCAACTTCGACATCCGCCGGCACGTGAAGCGGGTGGCCCTGCCCGGTGATGCCGGCAAGGTGGAGCTGGAGGATTACGTCAGCGATCGCATGGGCGAGCCCCTGGATCACGATAAGCCCATGTGGGAGTTCCACCTGGTGGAGAACTACCGCGAGGGCGCCGCGGTGGTGGTGCGCATTCACCACTGCTACGCCGACGGTATCGCGCTGATTGGCGTGACCCTGGGTATTACCGACGACGAGCCGAACCCGGCGGAGCCGGCCGACTCGCCCAGGCATTTCCACGCCCACGAGAACGACGTCATCCACGCCCTGTTCCAGCCCCTGGAGAACGCGGTGGAGAGCACCTACGACCTGGGCCGCGGGGTGCTGAATGCCGGGCTCGGGCTGGCACGCAATCCGCGCAAGGCCCTGGCCTACGCGCGCTACGGCTGGCGGTTCACCACCGAGTCCACGGAGCTGACCCTGCTGCCGGCGGACTCGCCGACCCGCTTCAAGGGCACCCCCGGGCCCATCAAGCGGGCGGTCTGGGCGGAGCCGATCTCGCTGGAGGAGGTGAAGGCCATCGGCCACGCCATCGGCTGCTCGGTGAACGATGTGCTGCTGGCATCGGTGACGGCGGCGCTGCGGGCGTACCTGATAGAGAAGGGCGACTCCGTGGAGGCCGCGGAGGTGCGGGCCATAGTGCCGGTGAACATGCGAGCCGAGGTCCCCGGGGAGAGCCTGGGCAACCACTTCGGGCTGGTGTTCCTGAGTCTGCCGGTGGGCATCGCCAACCCCCTGGAGCGCGCCTACGAGCTCAAGCGCCGGATGCGCGAGCTGCGCAGCTCCACCCAGCCGGTGTTTGCCCTGGCGCTGATGAACGTCACCGGCATGGGGCCGCAGGCCTTCCAGGACTTCGTGGTGGGGCTGCTCAGCCAGAAGGCCTCGGCGGTGATGACCAACGTGCCCGGGCCGCAGCAGCCGCGCTATCTCGCCGGTGTGAAGATCGACGAGCAGATGTTCTGGGTGCCCCAGAGCGGCGACATCGGCATGGGCGTGAGCATCTTCAGCTACAACGGCCGGGTGCATTTCGGCATGTCGACGGATGCCGGGCTGGTGCCGGACCCGGAGCGGATCATCGCGCGGTTCGGCGAGGAGTTCGAGCGGCTGGTGCTGACCACGTTGATGGAGGTGGACTGGGACGCGCCCTCGGAGGGGCATCGGCCTATCGGGCCTTCTGGCCGGTAGTCGAGGTCGCTGCTAGGAGGCAACCGGGGTTTCCCCCTCTCCCCAACCCCTCTCCCGCCAGGGGAGAGGGGCTTTTCGGGGCGTCAGCGGTAGGTCGGACGGGCTTGCCGTCCGACACCCAGGCGCCGGATGTCGGCGCCGGCTTCGCCGGTGCCGACCTACAGGTGTAGGAGCGCCGCGAGGCGCGATGACACGGTGCCGACTCCACGCCGGATCGCGGATTGCGGCGCGCCTACAGGTGCCGTGGGCGTGGCGTAGGAGCGGCCCCTGGCCGCGAACCGATGGCCCACCGATCGCCGCGGGGACGCACCTCCCACAGCTCGCCGGATACCGCGTGGCTTGAGGCCGGTTGTGGGAGGGGCGTCCTCGCCGCCATTGGGTCTTCCCCCGCTCCCCAACCCCTCTCCCGCCAGGGGAGAGGGGCTTTGCCCAGCTATTCCAGCTGCGACTTCGCCAGCTCCACGTCGAGGCGCTCAAGGGCGTCGGCGGGGTCCATGGCGGCGGCTTTTTCGTAGAGCTTGATGGCCTCGGCGGTCTGGCCCTTGCCTTCCAGCATCAGCAGCCCGTCGGCGTATTCCATCAGCGCGCTGGCGGAGTGGGGGGCCAGCTCGATGCCCTTGCGGAAGTGCTTGAGACCTTCCTCCTTGTTGGCGCCGAAGGTCATGCCGCCGATCATCGCGCCCACCTTGTCGATGACCTCGGCGTGGAAGACGCCGGTGGCGGTGTGGGCGTCGGCGTGGCTGGGCTCCAGGTTCAGGGTGGTGCGCAGGTACCTGGTGACCTTCTTGCCCAGCCCTTCGGCCAGCGCCTCGGCCACCGAGACGCACTGGGCATAGCGGCCGATGGCGTAGGCGTTGAGGTACCAGCTGTTGGGGTGCTCCGGCAGGGATTCCATGGCCTGCTCGGCCCGGGCCATGGTCGCCTGCATCATCGCCGATTTGGCCTTGCCGTCCTCCACCAGGTAGTTGCCCACAGTGCTCTGAGCCTTGTTGGCGACGGCGTAGCCAATGAGGCCAAGCTCCACGCCCTGCTCCATGGCCTCCCTGAAGTCGCCCCGATGAAAGCTGCGCCAGGCCTCCTGCAGGCGGGCGGCGACGGTCTTGGGATCGTCGGCGAGCTCGCCCAGGCCCTGCGCCGCCGCGGGAAACCCCGCGCAGGTCTTCTTCACCCAGGCGGTGTCGGGCCAGGGCTCGCGGTCGCCGCCGTGGAGCCGATCCCAGGCCTTGTGCAGGGCGCTGCCCGCGTAGTCGTAGTCGTCCTGCGCGTGGGGAAACGCGGGCCATTGCGTGGTGCTGGTCATTCCCTTTCTCCGGGCTGTCGTTGTTGGAGCTATCTTCGCGTCTTCCCTGGGTCCATGAAGGTGACTTAGGTCAAACGGTGGTGCCGCGCACAGGCGTAATTTTGAGATCGAGGCGTTCTGGTCTCGACCCCGCCGGCAAAGGCCAGGACCGCGAACCGTTAGCAGGCCGGCGACAGGAGCATGAAGATGGCAGGCAAACTCAAGGAACAGACCGCCGAGGCGGAGAAGGAATCCGGTTTCGGCGTGCTGGATGTGGCCCACCAGATCTGGCTGGCGGGGATGGGCGCTTTCGCCCGCACCACCCAGGAAGGCACCAAGATGTTCACCAACCTGGTGGAGGAAGGGCAGAAGTTGCAGTCGCAGTCCAGGAGCGCGGCCACCGGCGCGGTCAGCAGCGTGGTGGACCGGGCCGGCGAAAACTGGGATCGCGTGGAGGGCATCTTCGAGGATCGCGTACAGCGCGTGCTCGAGCGCCTGGGCGTACCCACCAGTGACGACATCGAGGCCCTTTCCAAGCGCGTCGATCAGCTCTCCGAGGCCGTGAAGCAGCTCAGCGAGCAGCAGGCGGCGGCGAAATCCGCCAGTGCGGCAAGCAAGACCCGGACGTCGTCCGCGAAGAGCAGCTCCTCGGCTTCGTCGGCCAAGAGCTGACCGGGTCGTGGAGGCAGGTCGTTGAGCGACGCATCGAGGACGGCGCCATGAAGGGAGGCACGGCGGGGACCGCCCGCCGCGGCAAGCCGCGCATCGGCCTGGCCCTGGCGGGCGGCGGGCCGCTGGGCGGCATCTACGAGGTGGGTGCCCTGCTGGCGCTGGACGAGGCCCTGGAGGGCATCAAACTCAACGACCTCGACATTTACGTCGGCGTCAGCGCCGGTGCGCTGGTGGCCAGCGGCCTGGCCAACGGGCTGTCCACCACGCAGCTCTTCCAGATGCTGGTGGACGAGACCGCCGGCCAGCCGAGCTTCCGGCCGGAGATCTTCTTCCGGCCGGCGGTGGGCGAGTACGCCCGGCGGCTGATCGGCATGCCCTGGGTAATCGCCACGGAGCTGCTGGCCGCGGCGAAGAACCCGCTGGACGCCAGCGTGTTCCGCTCCGTGGCAAAGCTGAACCAGTCCATCCCGAGCGGGGTGTTCGACAACACGGCGGTGCACGAGTATCTGCGCGAGCTCTACGCGCGCGAGGGCCGCACCAACGACTTCCGCGAGCTGCGCAAGGAGCTCTACGCGGTGGCCGTGGAGCTGGATACCGGGGAGACCGTGTGCTTCGGCGAGCCGGGCTGGGATCACGTGCCCATCTCCAAGGCGGTGCAGGCGAGCGCCGCCCTGCCCGGGCTTTACCGGCCGGTGGACATCGATGGCCGGCACTTCGTCGACGGGGCCCTGCGCAAGACGCTGCATGCCTCGGTGGCGCTGGAGCGCGGCGCGGAGCTGCTGATCTGCGTGAACCCCATCGTCTCCTACGACGCGGATCTCGCCAACGCCCGGGGCAAGGGCCGCCACGACAAGCTCGCCGACGGCGGCATGGCGGTGGTGATGTCCCAGACCTTCCGTACGCTGATCCATTCCCGCATGCAGGTGGGCATGGGCAAGTACGATCAGGACTACCCGGGCCAGGACGTGCTGCTGTTCGAGCCGGACTCCGACGACCCGGAGATGTTCTTCAACAACGTGTTCAGCTTCAGCGGCCGTCAGCACGTGTGCAAGCACGCCTACGACACCACCCGCCGGGAGCTGCTCGCCCGCCGCGAGACCCTGGTCCCGTTGCTGGCGAAGCACGGCGTGCGCCTGCGCGAGGACGTGCTGGCCGCGGAGACCGGCCGGGTGGATCGGTTGTTGGCCAGCATGGAGCGGCGCTCGCGCACCGGCGGCCGCGGCCGCCACGCGGTGCTGCGCAACCTGGACAGCACCCTGGACACCCTGGAGGACTACCTCGCCGAGCAACGGTGACGGGTATAGTTTTTTGACTTCAGTCAATAGGTTGGGGCGTGATTGCCCTATAGTCGTAAGCCATGCCGGGTTACCGGCCAACCTTCAGCGCTGAGGCGGCCCGAACGGCCATCCGCTGATGCATTTCCACGACATAGATCAAGGAGTCGTTGCAGTGGCAGAGAAAAAATCAAAAGTCGGTGAGGACGCCACCTCCGCGGCGGCGGTCGAGTACACGCGTCACATCTGGCTGGCCGGCCTGGGCGCCATGGCCCGCGCGAACGAGGAGGGTACCAAGCTCTTCGAGCAGCTGGTCCAGGAAGGCGAGAAGGTGGAGAACCGCAGCCGGGAAGTGGTCGGCTCCAAGGCCGAGGATGTCCGCAACATGGCCACCAGTGCGTGGGAGGATTTCATGAAGCGGGCAACGGGCGGCATGGGCGATGTCGAGGCCATGTTCGAGGCGCAGGTGAACCGCACGCTCTCGGCCCTGGGTGTGGCCACCAACGAGGACATCAACAAGCTGGCCAAGCAGGTGGACGAGCTCAGCAAGCAGGTGAAGAGCCTGAGCAGTGCCAAGTCGACCAAGTCGTCGTCTTCCGGCACCAAGAGCAGGTCCACGAGCGGCAGCAAGACGAGCAAGACCACCAAGAAATAACCCCGCCGGTTACGGCAGCGTTCGGCGGGCCCTACGGGGCCCGTTGTTTTTTTGTCATTCCGGAAGGTGCCGTGGACCTGGCGTAGGAGCGGCCCCCTGGCCGCGGATCGGTCGGGTGCCGATCGCCGCGGGGACGCGCCTCCCACAGCCGGTCCGGTACCCCACGGCTTGCGGGGCGCTGTGGGAGCGGCGTCCCCGCCGCGAATGGTCTTCCCCCACTCCCCAACCCCTCGCCCGCCAGGGGCGAGGGGCTTTACGGCGGCATCGGGGCGCAGGTCGGCTGGGCGTGCATCCGGCATTCATGGCCGGAATGCCGGCGCCGGCTTCGCCGGTGCCGACCAACATCTGTAGGAGCGCCGCGAGGCGCGATGGTGCGGTGCCGGTTCGACACCGGATCGCGGCTTGCGCCGCTCCTACATGGGCCGTGAACCTTCCCCTAGGGGTGGCCCCTGGCCGCGAACCGGGCCGGCCCCTACAGATGGATCCCCTTCAGCATCCCTTTTAGCGCCGCCTGTTCCGCCGTCTCGTGGTGTTCCTCCTCCGAGTGGCCGGTGGCCGCAGCGGAGTCGGGGAAGAGATGGTAGGCGGAGTTCATGATGGCCTGCATGAGCTTGGGCGAGACGGCGTGGACCAGGGTGGCCATCTTGCCCAGGCGGGTGGTGAGCTGCTCGGGCCGCTCGATGATGGCCTTGGCCACCAGGTCCGCGGCCTGGTCCGGGGTCAGGGTCGGCGCGTTGGCGTAGACCTGTGTGGGCGCGATCATGGGCGTGCGCACCAGGGGCATGTTGATGATGGTGAAATCCACCCCGGTGTCGGCGAACTCGCCGCCGGCGCAGCGCGAGAAGGCCTCCAGCGCGGCCTTGGACGCCACGTAGGCGGAGAACCGCGGGGCGTTGCTGACCACGCCGATGGAGGAGATGTTGATCACGTGGCCGCTGTTGCGCTTGAGCATGGACGGCAGCAGGGCGAGGGTGATGCGCACGCAGCCGGTGTAGTTCAGCGCCATGGTGCGCTCGTAGTCGTGCAGCCGGTCCAGGGAATGGAGGATGGAGCGGCGGATGGAGCGACCGGCGTTGTTGATGAGTACGTCCACGCCGCCGTACTCGGCCAGCAGCCGCTCCACCATGGTGTCCACCGAGGTCTGGTCGGTGAGGTCGCAGACGTAGGCGCCCACCTCGCCGCCGGCGGCGCGGATCTCCTCGGCGGCGGCCTGGAGCTTGTCCTCGCCCCGGGCGCAGATGACCACCCGGGCACCCGCCTTCGCCAGTTTGGTGGCCGTGGCCTTGCCGATGCCGGAGGAGCCGCCGGTGACCAGCACGGTCTTGCCGGCGATGGTGCCGTGCAGGGTGCGGTCCAGGAACAGGTCCGGGTCCATCTGCCGTTCCCAGTAGTCCCACAGCCGCCAGGCGTAGGACTCCAGCGGCGGCACCTGGATGCCGGCCTTGTCCAGGATGGCCTGGGTTTCGCGGTTATCGTAGCGGGTGGGCCAGTTGACGAAGCGCAGGGCGTCGGGCGGCAGGCCCAGGTCGTCCAGGATGCCGTCCCAGAGCTTGCGCAGGGCCGGCGAGGCCGACAGCCCCAGCTTCAGCGAGCGTGGCATGAGCTCCAGCAGGCGGGCGTTGACGTGGCCGGCCAGCTCCGGGGCATGGGCCGCGCGGGCGAAGATGTCCAGGATCTCGCCGACCCGGTGGGGCTTCGGGTCCACCAGGTGGAAGGCGCGCCCGTCCAGGCCGCGCTTGTGGGCGATGTGGTCCAGGGCCGCCACCACGAAATCCACCGGCACGATGTTGATGTAGCCGCCTTCCAGGCCCACCGCGGGCATCCACTTGGGCAGCAGGTCGCGCAGCTTCTGCAGGGTCTTGAAGAAGTAATACGGGCCGTCGATCTTCACGGCTTCGCCGGTGCGGGAGTCCCCCACGACGAGCCCGGGGCGGTAGACGCGCCAGGGCCGGCCGTACTCGTTACGGACGATGGCCTCGGCGTCGTGCTTGGTGCGGAAGTAGGGGTGGTCGAGGTTTTCGGCTTCCTCGAACATGTCCTCGCGGAACACGCCGGGGTAGAGGCCCGCCGCGGCGATGGAGCTCATCAGGTGGAAGCAGCCGGCCTCGACGGCTTCGGCGAACTCCGTCGCGTGACGGGTGCCGTCGACGTTGGCCTTCTGCTGCGCCTCGGCCGTCGCCCGCAGGTCGTAGACCGCCGCCAGGTGGAAGAAATGCCGGATCTCGCCTTTGAGCTTCGCCGTGTCCGCGGCGCTGACGCCCAGCCCCGGCTGGGTCAGGTCCCCGGTCACGGGTATGACCCGTTTGCCGTGCCGGCCCCACTGCTCGCGCAGGTGCTCCAGCTTCTCCGCCGAGCCGGGGCGGACCAGGATGTAGACGTTGCCGCGATGCTCTTCCAGCAGCCGGGCGACCAGCCGCCGGCCGATGAATCCCGTGGCGCCGGTGACGAAATACGCCATCGCTCTCCCCCTCTCCTGATGCACGTTGTCAGGGGTTGGCCGCCGAGCGCGGCCCGCTCACTGTCTCGACGATGAGCATCGCAAAGGTGCACCCCGGGCGGAGTGACCCAGGTCATCCCAGGGTGCTGGTGTCTAGCGCCGGATCGCGTCGATCGTGCGGTGGAACAGGCCTCGCAGGCCCGTGTGACGGCGGCGGTGGCGTTCCAGTGCATCGCGCAGGGCGGGCAGCTCGCGCCGGGCGGTTTCGCGGCCGATCTCGATGCCTTCCCTGGCGCGGTGGAAGTCCAGGGCGCCGATTTCCGCCACGGGCGGTTCGAAGCGGAAATCGGCGGGGTACCGGGCCAGGCGGGCCTGGGTCAGCCCGTGCTGGGTGATGATCATGCTGCGCTCGATGGCTTCCAGGACGTTGGGGCCATGACGGCGGTTGTTGTTCGCCGGCTCTTCCGTCTCGGCGGGCAGGAAGCCGCGGATGTAGTTGAGCGTGGTGTCCAGGGCGCCGGGCTCGTCGTCCTTCGGCGGCGGCGCCACGGTGGCGGCGTCGCCGAAGAGATCCACGGCGATGACGAACCCGGCGCCGAGGTCGCGCGCGGCCGCCACCGGCAGAGGGTCCACCAGTCCCCCGTCCACCAGGATGCGGCCGTCGCGGTGGATGGGGGTGAACAGCCCCGGAATGGAAATGGATGCGCGCACGGCGGAGCTCACGGGCCCGTCGCGGAGAACCACCGACTCGCCGGTGTCCACGTCCGTGGCCAGGGCGACGAAGGGGATGTCCAGATCGTCGAAGGTCTCTCGCCCGATCAACCCGCTTAGCCACTCTATGGCGTTGTTGCCGGTGAATATGCCCCGCAGCGACCAGCTGGGGCTGAGCATGCGGGGGACGTCCAGCAGGCGGATTTGGGTTGATTCCGCGACCAACCGATCCAGGCCCCCGCCGGCGTAGACCGCGCCCACCAGGGCGCCGCTGCTGGTGCCGGCGACCGCCCCGGCGGTGATGCCCGCCTCCTCCAGCACCTGGAGAATACCGATGTGGGCATAGCCCCGGGCACCGCCGCCGCCGAGGGCGACGCCCAGTCGCAGACTGTCGGAACGTGCAGTCAACTGGTTATTCTTCCACGGCCGGTGTGAGATCGCGTTATCTTGCATGGCGGAAGATACACGGAACCAGGCAGGCCGGATATATGGCAGAAGACCCCAAGCAACGCCCGCCGGGCGCCGCCGCCCTGTGGAAGTTCCTCTCCCGCGTCAAGGAGATCGACCGCAAGGAGGTCAGCGGCGGCGGGCTCAGCGAGGAGCTGGAGCATCTGCGGGACTGGCAGTCCCGGCGGCTGGCGTTCACCCACGCCGATCTCATGGAGAACAAGCGCTTCCGGCCGGCCATGGACTTCTTCCTGGAGGAGCTCTACGGGCCCAAGGACTTCAGCCAGCGCGACGCCGACGTGGAGCGCATTTACCCCATCATGGTGCGGGTGCTGCCGGACAAGGCCCTGACCAGCATCGCCCAGGCCATGGAGCTCAACGCGCTGTCCCACGATCTGGACGCGGAGCTGCTCGAACAGCTGGAAGCGCTGGGCGCCGCCCGGGACATCACCGAGGCCGCCTACACCGAGGCCTACCGGCGCTGCGACAACCACGACAGCCGGGTGCGGCAGATCGACCTGATCGAACGTCTGGGCACCCAGCTCGACCACCTGGTGCGCCACCGCTTCATCCGCACCGCGCTACGGCTTGCCCGCGGCCCCGCCCACAGCGCCGGCTTCGGCGAGCTGCAGGGGTTCCTGGAGCGCGGTTACAGCGCCTTCCATCAAATGAAGGACGGCGAGGCGTTCATCAAGACCATAGTCGAGCGCGAACGGGATCTGCTGGAGCGGATCTACGCCGGGGAGAGCCGGCCCTTCGGTATGGATTGAGGGCCGTTTTTGAAGCTGCATCTCCGCCCCAAGAGCCCCTCGCCCCAGGCGGGAGAGGGGATTGGGGAGAGGGGGAAGACCCAGTCGCGGCGAGGACGCCCCTCCCACAACCGGCCGCAAGCCTCGCGGTATCAGGCGAGCTGTGGGAGGCGCGTCCCCGCGGCGATCGGTGGGCTACCGGTTCGCGGCCAGGGGCCGCTCCTACGGGGTGGGGCCACGGCACCTGTAGGAGCGGCGCAAGCCGCGATCCGGTTTATCCCGCCATCGCGCCTCGCGGCGCTCCTACAGATGTAGGTCGGCACCGGCGAAGGCTGCGCCGACGTCCCGCGCCCGGTTTGTCGGATGGCAAGCCCATCCGACCTACGCCTGAAAGCTGCATCTCCGCCCCAAGAGCCCCTCGCCCCAGGCGGGAGAGGGGATTGGGGAGAGGGGGAGAACCCATCGCGGCGGGGACGCCGCTCCCACAACGCTCGGAATGCCGCGCGGCACGGAAGGTCCTGTGGGAGGCGCGTCCCCGCGGCGACGGGTGGCCGGCGCCCCGTTTCTGGCGGGACCCCTACGCTACTTCGGCACTCCCCCAGAAATTGAACCCCGCGAACCGCGGCGTTCCGGGCAGGTACATGGTCTCCAGGTGCTTGACGCGGTAGCCGGACGCCTCCAATAGCGCGGGTATGTCGCGGTTGACGTTGCAGCCGCCGGCGATGCGCTTCCACAGCGGATTGATGCGGTTCTGAAAACGCTGCACGCGTTCGTCGGGGGCGAGACCGTGCTCGCAGAACAGCACCCGGGCGCCCGGCTTCAGGGCCGGGCGCAAGGCATACAGCGCCGAGACCGCATCCGGAATGGTGCACAGCGTGAAAGTCACCACCAGGGTGTCGATGCTGTGTCGGTCCAGCGGCATGTCTTCCGCCGTGGTGGTGAGGTATTCCACGGGGAAGCTCACCTGCCGCGCCGCCCGCTCGGCCCGGCCGCGCAGCTCCGCGGAGGGATCCACGCCGATCACCGCCTTGACCTTGTCCGGATCGTAGAAGGGCAGGTTCAGGCCCGGCCCGATTCCAAGCTCCAGCACCCGGCCTTCGGCCTCGGGCACGATCTTGCGGCGCTGGTAGCGGATGGGCTTGGAGCCGCAGGCACAGGTCAGCAGGGGTGGCAGGATGTAGCGTTCGTAGAATCCCATGAGCAATCCGTTGAAGCGGTTTCGGGGTCTGGCGTCCCGGGCGGACGTCGCCCACTATCGCACAGACGCCCCGGGGCCGTGGTTATGATGGGGGCGTTTCGCGATCGGGCAAGCCGTTGTCAGAGGAGGAGTCATGGGCGAGGCGAAGCGACGCAAAGCGCAGGGAGAGCCGCCGAAGAGCAGCCGGCGCCGGCTAAGGCGGCGGTTGCTGGGCGGCACGGTGACCGCGGTGGTCGTGGCGGTGCTGATCGGGCTCTACTACGTGCTGACGACGCCCGGCGTCGCGCCCGTGGACGATCTGCCCACCGCGGCGGCGGATGCGCCGCTGTTCCCCGCGACCCTGGACCGCTTCGGCGTGAGCATCGGCGATGCGGATGCGCCGGTAACGGTGCGGGAGTTCGCCGACTACCAGTGTCCGGCATGCGCGCGCCTGGCACCGATCATGGAGCGATTCCGCGAGGAATACGTCGAGACCGGCAAGGTCCGGTTCGTGTTCTTCGATTTCCCCCTGGAGCAGCACGACAACGCCGTGCCCGCCGCCATGGCCGCCCGCTGCGCCGGCGATCAGGACGCCTACTGGGCCATGCACGAGCGGCTCTACGACGCCCAGTCCACCTGGGCCGAGACCAACGACCCCATGACCCGGTTCGCCGACTACGCGGCGGCGCTGGATCTGGATACCGATATGTTCAACCGCTGCATGCTGAGCGGGCGCCACCGCGAGGCGGTGACCAACAGCCGCGAGGCGGGCGCGCGGATGCGCGTGCCGCGCACGCCGACCATCTACGTGGACAACATTCGCCTGACCCAGCCGGGCTGGTATCAGCTCTCCGGTGTGGTGGAGCGGGAGCTGGGGAAGGCACGGACCGCTGAGGCATCCGAATAACACTCACGCAACGACGAGGGGGACAACGCATGCGCTGGAAGCATCGCCCGGAAGGGTCCAACTGGGGGGATTTCGGGCCGGACGACGAGCGGGGCCGAATCAACCTGCTGACGCCGGAGAAGGTCCTGCAGGGCGTCGCGGAGGTGCGCGCCGGGCGCAGCTTCTGCCTGAGCCTGCCCCTGGATTACCCCGGCGGCAACGACATGCTGCCCTTCCGTTTCCCGCCCCGGCATTTCGCCGCCCCGCGGGACGGCGGGCACAACTTCAACTTCCCGCTGCAACAGTCGAAGCCGCAGTTCACCGACGTGGTCAGCGACGACGCCGTGTTGCTCTACACCCAGTATTCCACCCAGTGGGACAGCCTGGCCCACGTGGGTAGCCACTTCGACGCCGATGGCGATGGCGAGGCCGAGCCCGTGTACTACAACGGCTGGCGCGCGGGCGATGACGTGGTCGGCCCGTCCGGGGAGGCCCATGACGGCCTGGTGGAAGGCAGCTACGCCCACCGCCTGGGCATCGACCGCATGGCGGAGAGCGCCGTCCAGGGCCGGGGAGTCATGATCGACCTGGAGAAGCGCTTCGGCGAGGAGCGGGTACTGGTCGACTACGAGACGCTGATGGACGTTTGCCGCGAGGACGGCGTGGAGGTGGAGCCGGGCGACATGGTGTGCTTCTACACCGGCTTCGGCGACGTGGTGCTGTCCATGAACAGGCAGCCGGACAAGGACCGCCTGCACGGCGCCTGCGCCGTTCTGGACGGGCGCGATCCGAAGCTGCGCCAGTGGGTGAGCGATTCCCAGGTCAGCGTGCTGATCTCCGACAACTTCGCCGTGGAGGCCTATCCCGCCCGCCAGGCGGAGGGCCGATGCGCCGCGCTGCCTTTGCACGAGCACTGCCTGTTCAAGCTGGGCGTACACCTGGGCGAGCTGTGGTACCTCACCGAGCTGGCCCATTGGCTGCGGGAGAATGACCGGTACCGGTTCCTGCTGACCGCACCGCCCCTGCGGCTGCCCGGCGCCGTGGGCTCGCCGGCCACGCCGGTGGCCACGGTGTAGGCCGGCTGCGCGGCACAGGCCACGACGGGAGCGGGTGAAGGCGATTCGCGGCGAGGACGCCGCTCCCACAACACAATGCCAGCGAGTGCCGCCATAGGACTGTGGGAGGCGCGTCCCCGCGGCGAACGGCGGCCTACCGGTTCGCGGCCCGGGGCCGCTCCTACGGGGTGTGTCCACGGCACCTGTAGGAGCGGCGCAAGCCGCGATCCGCCGTCCAGTCGATACCCAACCATCGCGCCTTGCGGCGCTCCTACACGGGCCTGGTGACCCGAAGTGACCGTAGGTCGGCACCGGCGAAGCCGGCGCCGACAGCCCGCGCCTGGATGTCGGATGGCAAGCCCCTCCGACCGACCGCCGACGCCCCAAAAAGCCCCTCTCCCCTCGCGGGAGAGGGGTTGGGGAGAGGGGGAAGACCCAATCGCGGCGAGGACGCCCCTCCCACAACCGGCCGCAAGCCTCGCGGTATCAGGCGAGCTGTGGGAGGCGCGTCCCCGCGGCGACAGGTGGGCCACCGGTTCGCGGCCCGGGGCCGCTCCTACGGGATTCGGGGGCGGGTGTTGGGAGTCACGGCTGGTAACGCACTGCCCGCAGGAGTCCTTCCGCGCCGACGTCCGGCACGATCAGCAATCGGTGGGCGCGGTACATGCCTGCGTTGGACTCGTCGTGGAGCCAGACCAGCCAGTCGGGCCGGTTGTTATCGTCCAGGTGGCCCACGGCCACCGTGCGCAGTTCCAGGACCCAGTCCCGAGCGTCCGCCACCACGCCGTGCTCGGTGACGGCCACGCGAAGGCCCTCGATCTCATCCAGGGTGGGCCCGGCGCCTTCCAGCGTGCGGCTGACCGAGGACTGGAAGCTGCCAAGGTCCAGACGGCTTTTCAGGGCCTCGCCGTAGTCATCGGGCCGGTAGTCGTCCTTCTCGAGTGGGCGGGCGTCCTTGAGCGCTGCCATGGTGTCGCAGACCAGATACTGGGCGGGCGTGATCCGGGAGTTCACGTCCCCGGCCACCTCGGGGTGGCCGCCGGCTTCCAGGTAGGCCACGCAGTTGTCCACCGAGCGGCCCGAGCTCATGACCAGCGGCGCGCGTCCCCGGCGCATGGTGTACTCACCCGCCTCGTATGCGTCCGCCAGACGTTCGTTGAGAATGAAGCTGTCCCGGTTGCCGGAAAGGCCGAGGGTGGAGCAGGCCGTCAGCAACAGGGGCAGCAACAGCAACGTGGTCCGAAGCAAGGAGTCCTCCCGGATCATGCGTTCGTGGGCTGCGCACACGATAGCGCATCGGGAAACGCCCGTCCCTCGGTGTCTGCCAACAGGAGAAGCTTGGCGCCGTGGGAGCGGCGTCCTCGCCGCGATTGCTTCTTCCGCCTCTCCGTGGCCCCTCTCCCGCCACGGGATAGGGGTTTGTTCGGGGCACCAGGCCTGTGTAGGAGCGCCGCGAGGCGCGATGGCTGGGTGTCGACTCGATGGCGGATCGCGGCTTGCGCCCGCGCCTACAGGTGCCGCGGCCCCTCCCGTAGGAGCGGCCCCTGGCCGCGAACCGGCAGCCCACCCATCGCCGCGGGGACGCGCCTCCCACAGCTCGCCCGATACCGCGTCGCTTGCGGCCGGTTGTGGGAGGGGCGTCCTCGCCGCGATTGGGTCTTCCCCCTCTCCCCAACCCCTCTCCCGCGAGGGGCGAGGGGTTTTTTGGGGCGTCAGCGGTCGGTCGGATCGGCTTGCCATCCGACATCCAGGCGCGGGCTGTCGGCGCCGGCTTCGCCGGTGCCGACCTACAGGTGTAGGAGCGCCGCAAGGCGCGATGGTTGGGTGTCGACTCGACAACGGATCGCGGCTTGCGCCGCTCCTACAGGTGCCGTCGACACACCCCGCAGGAGCGGCCCCCGGGCCGCGAGCCGGTGGCCCATCTATCGCCGCGGGGACGCGCCTCCCAAAGCTTGCCTGATACCGCGTGGCTTGCGGCCGGTTGTGGGAGGGGTGTCCTCGCCGCGAAATCGCGCCGGCAGGTGCGCGTATGGCACCAACCCCGGTACCATCGGGCGCGGACGGCCCCCGTGGGCGGATTGGCCGAGAAAAGGACATAGCTAGCGCATGGCCCTGAGAATACTGGCAGTGGGTGACATTCATCTGGGCCGGCGGCCCTCGCGGCTGCCGCAGGCTCTGGCCGAGCGCGCGCGGGATCTGGGCCCGGCCGGTGCCTGGGGCCGCACGGTGGAGGTCGCCATCGGCCAGGGCGTGGACGCGGTCGTCCTGGCCGGAGACGTCATCGAGCGCGACGAGGACTTCTACGAGGGCTACCGCGAGCTGCAGTCCGGGGTCAGCCACCTCACCGACGCCGGCATTCGGGTGCTTGGCGTCGTCGGCAACCACGACGTGCGGGTGCTGCCGCGCCTGGCCGCGCAGATTCCGGAATTTCACCTGCTGGGCCAGGGCGGTGTGTGGGAGGCCGTGGACCTCGGCGACGATGGCGAGCCGCTGACGCTCTGGGGCTGGTCCTTCCCCCAGGAGCGGGTTCCGAACAGCCCGGTCGCGGACACGCGCTTCGACCGGCGTGACGGCCCCAACCTGGGGCTGCTCCACTGCGACCGCGACCAGCCCGGCAGTCCCTACGCCCCGGTCTCCAGCGCCGAGCTGCGCGCCGCCGGTCTGGACGGGTGGCTGTTGGGTCATATCCACGCTCCGGACGCGCTGACCGCCCGGGATCCTTCTGGCTACCTGGGCTCGCTGACGGGCATGGACCCCGGCGAGCCGGGAGCCCACGGCCCCTGGCTCATCACCGTGGAACGGGGCCGCATCAGCGAAGTGGCGCAGCAGGTGCTGGCCCCCCTGCACTGGGCGCCGGTGGAGCTGGACCTCACCGGCATCGAGGCCGCTGAATCCGCCCAGACGTTGCTGCTGGAACGGGTGCGGCAGCTCGACGAGACTCTGAATGCCACCACCCGGCCCCCGGCGGCGGCGGGCCTGCGGGTGCGTCTGACCGGCCGCACCGGGCTCGGCGACGAAGCGGCGGCCCTGTTCGGCGAGACGGAACGGGAACAGGTCTATAGCGGCAGTAGTGGTTGCCACTACTTCATCGAACGGCTGGCGGTGGAGACCCGCCCGGAGATTGCGCTGACGGAGCTGGCCGGCCGCGCCGATCCACCCGGGTTGCTGGCCCGGCGCCTGCTGTTGCTGGACCGCCCCGCCGACGATCCGGACCGGCAGGCGCTGCTGGCGCAGGCGCGGCAGCGGCTGGATCCGGTCCACCGCGACCCGCGCTGGCAGGCCCTGGGAGGCGGGGAGCTGGATGACGAGGCAGCCGCCGAGTGGCTGCGCCGCTCCGGCACGCGGTTGCTGGAGCGCATGCTCGCCCAGCGGGAGGACGCGGCGTGAGGCTCCTGCGGCTGGAAATCCAGACCCTGCCCGGCATCGAGCCGGGTTTCGCCGTGGAGGACATCGATGCCGGCGTGAACCTCGTCACCGGTCCCAACGCCATCGGCAAGAGCAGCCTCGTCCGCGCCCTGCGGTACCTGGTGGGCGGCGTGCAATCGGGCGACCCCCGCGCCGTAGCGGTCAGCGCCGTATTCGCGGACGCCGACGGCGGACAGTGGCAGGCCCGGCGCACGGGGACTCAGCTGGAGTGGACCCGGGAGGGCCGCGCCACCGAGCCGCCGCGGTTGCCCGGGCGGGATCAGCTGCACTGCTACTGGCTGTCCATGGAGGACCTGCTGGACGCCGATGACCCGGACCGGGCCCTGGTGGAGGAGCTGCGCACGGCGCTCGCCGGCGGTTACAACCTCGCCGCCCTGCGCGAGGCACCGGGCTTGCGGGTGGGTCCGAAGATCGGCCAGGCCGAGGCAAGGCGCGTGCAGTCCGCGGATCGTTCGCTACGGGATGTGGAAGCGGATTACGCCGCTTTGCGACGGGACGAGGACGGTCTGCCGGAGCTGGAGCGGCGCATCGAGACAGCCCGCCGGGCGAGAGATCTCGCGGCACGGCTGGATCAGGCCCTCAGCCTGCTGGATGTCCGCTCCAACCGGCGCGAGGCGGAGGTGGCCGTGGCCGCTTTCCCGGCGCAGATGGCGCAGCTGCGCGGCGACGAGCTGCAGCGGCTGGACCGGTTCGCGGCCCGGCGCCGGGAGCTAAATGCCGCGCTGGAGACGGCCCGGACCCGGCGCGCGGACGCGGAGGCGCTGCTCAGAGACACGGGTCTGGAAAGCGAGCGGCCCGCCGGGGATGCCCTGGAGGCCGAACGCGGTCGTCTGGAACGGGCGCGTAGCAACCGGGACCGGCTCGCCGACCGCCGCGGCCAGCTCGAGCAGGACGAGGCCGCCGAGGCCCAGGCGCTGGCGGCCCTGGGCGGTTCCTCGGCTCCGCCCGACCTTTCTCCCGAACAGATCTCCGAGGCCGGTACGCTGGCCCGCCAGATCCATGGACGGGAGACCGAGGCAAATGAGATCGCCGCGCGAATCGAGGCCGCGCCGGAAGCGCCCTCGGAACAGTCCCTGCTGAGCCATGCCGGGGCCGTGGAAGCGCTGACGGCCTGGCTGTCCGCCGCCGGGCAGAAGCGCCCGCCCGCCGCCGCCCTTTGGCTCGCGGCGCTGGGTGCTCTGGTTGCCGCCGGTGCGGGCAGCTGGCCCATGCTCGAGTCTCTTTTCGCCGGTGAGCTGGATGCCCTGGCGGCGGCCCTGAATAACGGCTTCTCCCGCGTCTGGGTGGCAGTGGCCGGGGGTGTGCTGGGGATCGCCGGGGTGGTCTGGGTCGCCCTGCACCGGGACGACACGGAGGTGGAGACGGCACGGACGCGTTTTGCCGAGACCGGCCTGGAGCCGCCGGCGGAATGGACGCGCGCCGCGGTGCAGGCCCGGCTGGAAGAGCTGGCGTCGGCCCGGGCGGCGCTATACCGGGACCAGAGTCAGGCCCAGTACGCCGAAGCCCAGCAACGCCAGCTGGACCGGGTGCGCGAGGCCCTCGCGGCCCTGGAGTCCCGGCGCCGGGCCCTGGCCGAACGGCTGGGTTTCAATCCGGCGCTCACCGCCCAGGGACTGGATCATTTCGTGCGCCTGGTCAGCGAATACCAGCAGGCGGCCGCGCGCCGTCGCGCCACCGCCGCGAAAGTGGCGCGCCTGCAAGCGGAGGTGGACGATGCCGGAGCGCGGGTTGGGCGCTTGCTCGCCCAGTGGCGGGTGGACGCGGACGACTCCATCGAGGGTCTGACGGCCGCCCTGGCCGGTCTGGCCGAGCGCAGCCGGCGTGCCGAAGGGGCCGAGGATGACGTCCGGCACCATGCCCGGGAGGCCGAGCAGCTGGCGGAGTCCCTGCGGGCGCTGGAGTCCGAGGAAGCCGATCTTTACCGCGAGGTGGGGCTGGAACCGGGGGCGCGCCGCGAGCTTGAGGCGCTGTGCGAGCGCCTCGAGGCGTGGCGTGAACGCCAGCGCGCGCTGGAGACGGCCCGCATACGCGAGGAGCAGCGCCGCGAGGCGCTGGCCGGGGCGGAGGATCTGCTGGCCCGGGTGGAGGAGGAAGACCGCGAGGGCCTGGAGCGGGAACGCGAGCGCGCCGTCGCCGACGCCGCGGCGCTGGAAACGCTGCGCGACCAGCGTACCGCGATCCGGACCCGGCTGGACGTGGCCGGCCGGGACCAGCAGCTGGAGCGCACCCTGGCCGACCGGGACGCGGCGCTGGACGCGCTGCAGGACCGTTACGAGGAGCAGCTGTTCGCCGAGGCGGGCTGGTTCCTGCTGGATACGGTGGAATGCGAGCACCGCAGCGAGCATGAACCGGCGGTGCTGCGGGATGCCCGGGACCGTCTGCAGCGCTTCACCCATCATGACTGGGACCTGGAGCTGGACGATGACCAGGGGTTCATGGCCCGCGACCTGCGCCGCAACGAGCGCCGGACACTGGCGGAGCTGTCGTCGGGAACCCGCATGCAGCTATTGCTGGCCGTGCGTCTGGCCTGGACCCGCCGCATCGAGCAGGGTGGGACGGCGCTGCCGCTGTTTCTCGACGAGGCCCTGACCACCGCCGACGAGCAGCGCTTCGACGCCGTGGCGCGCAGCCTGGCCACGCTGGCCGCCGACGAGGACCGGCAGGTCTTCTACCTCAGTGCCCGCCAGCACGAGCTCGCCCTGTGGGAACGGGCGACCGGACAGCGGCCGCATCACGTCGACCTGGCAGCGGTCCGGTTCGGCCAGGGCGCCAAGGCCGCCGCCCTGCGGTTGCCGGAGCCCCGTCGCCTTCCGCCGCCGGGCGACCAGGCCCCCGAGGCCTACGCCGAGCGTCTGGGCGTACCGCCCGTGGAGCCCCGCCGCGATCCCGGCGAGCTGCATCTGTTTCATCTGCTTCGGGACGATCTGACGCTGCTCCATCGGCTGATGGAGGACTGGCGGATCAACACGCTCGCCCAGCTGGAGAGCCTGTTGGCGAGCA
>JACDUA010000003.1 GCA_013519935.1 Ectothiorhodospiraceae bacterium WFHF3C12
TGTGGGAGATGAGATAAAGCGGCGCGGTTGAAGGATACGGAAGTGAGAGGTCAACCTCCCGGGTATTTTCAACACGAGGTCGCGCAAGCGCCTCAAAAGCAGACCCTGGGAGGTTGACCATGAACAACGTTGGCATCGATGTAGCGGACCGGGCAAGTGCGATGTGCGTGGTCGATGAGCACGGCGAGCAGCTCGGGCAGTGCGAGTGCGCGACCCAGGCCTCGGCGCTGGCCGAGGAGCTGGCTCGGTGGCCGCTCTCGCGGGTGATCATTGAGTCGTCGCCGCTGGCGGAGTGGGTGGCCTCGGTGGCCGAGCGCTGCGGTCACGAAACGGTGATCATCGATGCCCGGGCGGCGCGGCATTTGGTGAACTCGAAGAAGAAGACCGATGCGCGGGATGCCTACACGTTGGCGCGGCTTGGTCAGAGTGGCTGGTATGTGGAGGTTCACCGCAAGTCGGCCTCGGCGCGGGTGATGCGCAGTCGGTTGCAGGCGCGCCAGGGTCTGGTGCGCACGCAGAAGGCGATGGCCGCCCAGATCCGGGGGCTGCTCAAGGCGCACGGGGTGCGCGTAGGCCGGGTGGCCGAGGGTGAGTTTGCCCAGCGGGTGCGTGAGCTCGCCGGTGCCGAGGTGCCGCAGCTGCTGGAGAGCCTGGAGGCGCTGCTCGAGCTCTGGGCGCGGGCCGGCGAGCAGGCCAAGGCGCTGAAGCGCTCGATGCAGCGCGCCCGTGTCGAGCCCGAGCACGAGGCGGTGGCCGAGCAGCTGCAGAGCGTGCCGGGGGTAGGCCCGCTGGTCAGCCGGGCGTACGTGGCGACGGTCGATGATCCGCGGCGCTTTCACCGGGCCGAGGCGGTGCCGGATTACCTGGGGCTGTCGCCGAGCGTGCACCAGACGGGTGAGACTGAATACCGTGGGCGGATCACCAAGGAAGGCGATGAGCTGCTGCGCTGGCACTTGGTGGAGGCCGCCCATTCGCTGCTCAACCGGGGGCCGGACTGCGCACTCAAGCGCTGGGGCGAAGCCCTTCGCCAGCGCAAGGGTGGGGCCAAGGCCAAGGTGGCCGTGGCGCGCAAGCTGGCGATGCTGCTCTATCGGCTGTGGTTGAGCGGGGAGCGATTCGACACGCAGCGCGGCCTGGCGACGGCGAGCTGAGCTGCCATCGCGACAGAGCCCATGGCTGGCTAAGCCGATAGCCGAGTTCCAAGCGGGAGCGGTTTAAGGGTTCGGTCACGCGGACCAAGAACGCGCCTTGGGGCAGACGACCCCGTGTGGGAGATCCTGGCCGCGTGCTCCGAACCCATCTTGCGGCGCACAGCGACCGCGTAGAGAAGCCTGAAGACCCTTAAGCCGCAGTCCCTTCTACACAATCCGGGCGGTTGACATCCGGGGCCGCTTTAGAGAAGGCGCGTCCCCGCGGCGACGGCTTTCGGATGCCCGAATCGCTGCGGCGGGGACGATCGATCGGCCAAACCGGTTCGCGGCCAGAGGCCGCTCCTACAACACCCCGGGTGCCCCGGGGTATGGCGAATCTTGCGGGAGGCGCGTCCCCGCGGCGATGGTTTGCGGATGCCATGATCGCGGCGAGGACGCCGCTCCCACAGCAGGATTCCACCCCGGCGGGTCTGCGAAGGCTGTGGGAGGCGCGTCCCCGCGGCGATGGCTTTCGAATGCCCGGATCGCCGCAGGGATGCCACTTCGAAATAACCGCGCTATTCGGCCGCGCCCGCCGCCTGCAGCGCCTGGTCGATATCCCAGAGGATGTCGTCGATGGTTTCCAGGCCGATGGACAGCCGGATCATGTCCGGGGGCACGCCCGCGGCCACCTGGTCTTCCTCGGATAGCTGCCGGTGGGTGGTGGACGCGGGGTGAATGACCAGGGTCTTGGCGTCGCCGACGTTGGCGAGATGGCTCAGGAACTGCACGTTCTCGATGAACTTCACCCCGGCTTCCTGGCCGCCGCGGATGCCGAAGCTGATGATCGCCCCGGCGCCCTTGGGCAGATACTGCTGCGCCAGCTCGTTGTAGGGGCTGTCCGGCAGCCCGGCGTAGCGCACCCAGGACACGCCCGGATGCTCCGCCAGGAACCGCGCCACCGCCATGGCGTTCTCGCAGTGGCGCTCCATGCGCAGCGGCAGTGTCTCCAGCCCCTGCAGGAACAGGAAGGCGTGCTGCGGCGCCAGGGTCGGCCCCATGGTGCGCAGGGTCTCGGTCCGGCATTTCATGGTGTAGCCGAAGTCGCCGAAGGTCTCGTAGAAGCGCACGCCGTGATAGCCCGCCGACGGCTCCACCATGCCGGGGAAATTGCCGTTGTCCCAGGGGAACTTGCCGGACTCCACGATCACGCCGCCGATGGCGGTGCCGTGGCCGCAGATGAACTTGGTGGCGGAATGGACGATGATATCGGCGCCGTGCTCGATGGGCCGGCAGAGATTCGGCGTCGCCAGGGTGTTGTCCACCATCAGGGGCAGACCGGCCTCGTGGGCGATATCGGCCACGGCGGCGATATCCAGCACGTTGCCCAGCGGGTTGCCGATGGTCTCCGCGTAGACCACCTTCGTCTTCGGCGTGATGGCCCTGCGGAAGTTCTCCGGGTCGTGGGGATCGACGAAGTGCGTGTTGATGCCCAGCTTGCGGAACGTGACGTCCAGCTGGCTGAACGTGCCGCCGTAGAGGGTCCGCGCGGCGACGATCTCGTCGCCGGCCTCCAGCAGCGTCAGCAACGCCACCGTCTGTGCCGCCATGCCCGAGGCGACCGCCAGCCCCGCCCGGCCCTTCTCCAGCGCCGCCATGCGCTCCTCGAAGACCGCGTTGGTCGGGTTCATCATCCGACCGTAGATGTTGCCGAAGGTCTGCAGGTTGAACAGGCTCGCGGCGTGATCGGTGCTGTCGAAAACGTAGGACGTGGTCTGGTAGATGGGCGTCGCCCTGGCGCCCGTGGCCGCGTCCGGAATCTGGCCGGCGTGCAGGCAGAGCGTTTCGAATCCGTATTCCCGGTCTGTCATCGGTCAACCCCTGGTGAAACTGGATCGCGCCCCGGCTCAGTAGGGCACGTACCGCGAGCGGTGGGAGGAGACGACGCCGGTGTTGACGCCGACGAAGTTCAGCCCGCCGAAAAGCCGCGCATACTCGATCTTCATGCAGCGGTCCATGACCACGTCCAGCCCGGCTGCGCGCGCCTTGGCCGCGGCCTCTTCGTGCACGACGCCGATCTGCATCCAGACCACCCTGGCGCCGATCTCGATGGCCTGATCCACCAGCGCCGGGACTTCCTCGGGCCGGCGGAAGATGTCCACCACGTCCACGCGGGCCGGTACCTCCAGCAGGTCCGCATAGCAGCGCTGGCCCAGCACCTCGGTCTCGCCGGGGTTAACCGGGATGACCTCGTAACCGTGGTCAATGAGATACTTGGCCGCGAAGTTGCTCGGGCGATGCCATTTGGACGACAGGCCCACGACGGCAATGCTGTGGTTTTCGCGCAGGATGCGGCGCATGGTTGGGATGTCGGTCATGCGGTGATTCCTCGACTGTGCCGGCGGCCCGGTCTATTGTCGTGCAGGGCGGCGCCCATGAAAAGCACCGTGCGACGGCACGTCGTGCCGCGCGCATGGGGAAGGCATTAGCGCTGCAAACGGCTGGGGGTGGCACGCGCCGGTCAACGCCGCCGGCACGCGCTGCTGACACGACACGAAACCCGGCGCGGGGCTGGCGTGAACTGTGTTGCGTTACGTACATTCGCGAGTTGGCACGTCCGCGCGGTTTGAGTAGCGTGTGTGAGGGCTTTGGGTTCACCGAACGGACTGTTCGACTTGTACCGTTGCACATTGGATAGTGTTGATCCTCACGCGGCAGGGGGCCGCGCTCATCAGGGACGCCATCTCATCCCGGTGCCGCCTTCCGCCGCTTGCGAACCGTATCATCCGAGGCGAAACCGGCTCGGCACGGTGGCGCATGAAAAAGACTAAGGACGGGAGCGACGTCTAAGTGGCAACGGTTCACAGCCTGAATAACCTAATCGTCTTCCGGAACAGCCAGGGTGTCCAGGCGCGCGGCAACCTAGTCAAGGTCTCCCGTACCACCCTCATCTTCGAGGTCTACAACCCCTACTCCATCGTCCAGCTCAGTGAGGTTCTCCACGACGTGGAGATCCGCAGCGGCGATCGCGTGATCTACAGGGGCCGCGCGGTGGTCAGCGGCCTGGTGAACACCGGGCTGATGCTCATCGTCTCCGCGAGCCTGCTGGACCCCTGGTCGGAGCTCATCGGCCTCGCCGGCGACAGCGAGACCATCCGCGAGCAGGTCAACGAGTTCGTCGAGGAGTGGCAGGGCAACCAGCGCATCCGGCCCGACTACCAGCTCAGCGTCTCGCGCCTGCGCTCCTTCCTCAGCGCGCTCAACCGCTGGATGGAGCATCTGGATTTCCAGGACGAGCCGGTGGCGGCCATGGAACCCGAACGGCTCGACGCCCTGTTCGAGGACCTGGCCCAACCGCTGGTGCCCCAGCTCATGGAGCTGTTCCAGGACTTCGAGGTCCAGGCCGCCCGGGTCGACGAGGAAGAGCGCGTCGCCCACATGCGCTACGCCCAGGAGGATCTGCATCCGCTGCTGATGCGCGCGCCCTTCGTGCACCGCACCTATCACAAGCCGCTGGGCTACGCCGGCGACTACGAAATGGTGAACATGATGCTGCGCGATTCCCGGGAGGGGCCGACCATCTACGCGCAGCTGATCAATACGCTCTATCTGGAGACGGGCCCCGCCGAGGCCCACCGCAACCGCATCGAGATCCTCGTGGACTGGCTGCGCCGGCGCGTGGAAGCCGGCGAGGGCCTGGACCGACCGCTTCGGGTGCTCAACATCGGCTGCGGTCCCGCCGTGGAGCTGCAACGCCTGCTGCGCCGGGAGCCGCGGCTGGCGAACTGCCAGATCACCCTGGTGGATTTCAGCGAAGAGACGCTGAACTACACCCGGGAACAGATGGAAAGGGCGATGTCCGAAAGCGGCGTGAAACCCGATATCCGCTACGTCCAGGAGTCGGTTCACGGCCTGTTGCGCCGCGCCACGAAGGGAGACGACGGCACCAGCGACGATTATTACGACGTCATTTACTGCGCGGGCCTGTTCGATTATCTCTCAGACCGGATCTGCTCGCGGCTGCTCAACCTGTTCCACCAGTGGTGCGTGCCCCGCGGCGAGATCCTCGCCACCAATGTGCACCCGGCCAACCCCGCCCGGAACTGGATGGAACACCTGCTGGAGTGGTACCTGATCTACCGGGACGAGGCCGGCATGGAGAAGCTCGGCGCGCCGTTCACGGATCACGAGATCTTCCGCGACTCCACCGGGATCAACATCTTCCTCAAGATATTCAAGAGGCAGGGCGGCGGACGATGAGCCACAGCCCCGCAATCGTCGACGCGTGGCGCGATGAGGACCGGGCTGCCCGCGTGCGCTTCTCGAAGATCGGCTGCGTCCTGGCGATACTGCTGATACCGGCCGGCAGCACGCTGGACTTCATGGTCTACCCGAGCCTGCTGGGTGACTTCCTGGTTTACCGGTTGCTGGCGGACGCCGTAATCGCCGCCATCCTCGCCCTGCACTTCACGGAGATCGGCCGCCGCCACATCCGCGCGCTGATTCTGGGCTGGCTGATCACGCCCCAGGTGATCATCTGCTACATGATCTTTCTGACCGAGGGCTTCGGCTCCACGTATTACGCGGGCCTGAACCTGGCGATCCTCGGCATGGGCATTCTGCTTCCGGTCACTGTCTGGGAGCTGGGCGTGTTGGCGCTGGTCACCCTCGGCCTGTACTGCTGGGCCGGCCTGGCCCACGCCGGCGCGCCCGAGTTCGGCGCCACCTACAACAACGTCTACTTCCTGATCGCCACGTCGGTGATCAGCGGCACGGCCGTCTATTTCAACCGCCGGCGGCGCTATTCGGAGTTCAGCCTCAATTTCGAGCTGAACAGCCGCAACAAGGAGCTCGCCGAGCTGGACCGCGTCAAATCGGAGTTCTTCGCCAACGTAAGTCACGAGCTGCGCACCCCGCTGACGCTCATCCTGGCGCCGCTGGAGCGCCTCCTCCACGACCACCGCAACCTGCCCGAGCGCGTCACCGACACCCTGGACGTGATTCGCCAGAATGGCCTGCGGCTGCTGCGGCTGGTCAACGATCTGCTGGAGGTGATCCGCCTGGAGGAAGGCCGGGTCGAGCTGGACCGCCACACCCTGCGCCTGGACAGCCTGCTCGGCGGTGTCGTCGACGCCATGTCCCACCTGGCCGAGGCCCGGGGCATCGAGTTCCACAAGCGCACGACCACCTCGCCGGTGTGGATCCGCGGTGACCGCGGCGCGCTGGAAAAGGTCTTCTTCAACGTCCTGAGCAACGCCATCAAGTTCACCAACCCCGGCGGCAGCGTCACGGTCTCCAGTCACGTCAGCGGCGACGCCATGCGGGTATCCATTACCGATACCGGCATCGGCATGAGCAAGGAGAGCCTGCCTTACGTCTTCGACCGCTTCCGCCAGGGCGACAGCTCGGCCACCCGCAAGTATCCCGGCACCGGTCTCGGGCTGGCGCTGGTCAAGGAGCTCACCGAGCGCCACGGCGGGCACGCCGAGCTGACCTCCGCGCTGGGCGAGGGCACCACGGTCACCGTTACCCTCCCCATCATTCCCGAGTGGGAGACCATCGACCCGGAGACGGAGCATGTCGAGCCGGAAGGCGAGGAGTCGTCGTCCTTTCGCTGGCTTGATCTCGCCGCCGAACGGGGCGCCATTCAGACGCCGCGAGCCAAGGCATCCGAGGCCGAGCATGAACGCCGCCCCGTCACCCAGTCCGGAACGGTGCTGATCGTCGATGACGAGCCGGACATGCGCCATTACCTCATCGATCTGCTGCAGGACGAGTACCGGGTCCTGGTGGCCCGCGACGGGCGGGAGGGCCTGGAGCTTGCCGAGCGCGACCATCCCGAGCTGATGGTGCTGGACCTGATGCTACCGGAGATCGACGGCCTGGAAGTCTGCCACCGGATCAAGCAGAACACCGCGCTGCGCGCGACCCGCATCGTGCTGCTGACCGCCCGCGCC
Organism: Ectothiorhodospiraceae bacterium WFHF3C12; assembly: GCA_013519935.1. GTDB lineage: Bacteria > Pseudomonadota > Gammaproteobacteria > Nitrococcales > Nitrococcaceae > WFHF3C12. The sequence continues at coordinate 7,088 of JACDUA010000003.1, forward strand.
GACGAGTCCTCGAAGCTGGTGGCCCTGGAGAACGGCGCCGACGACTTCCTGACCAAGCCGTTCAGCGGTATCGAGGTGCAGACCCGGTTGCGCAACCTGCGCCGGTCCCGGGAGCTGGAGCACGATCTGGAGACCCGCAACGAGGAACTCCAGCACACGTTGACGGAGCTGACCGAAACCCAGAACAAGCTGGTCCACAGCGAGAAGCTGAACGCACTCGGGCGGCTCTCGGCGGGACTGCTGCACGAGATCAACAACCCGCTGAACTACACGCTGACGGCCCTGGAGATGGCCAAGATCGATCCGGCCGTGGAGGAGAACGAGGAGCTGCGGGACACGCTGGGCGACATCGACGACGGCATGCAGCGCATCCGCAACATCGTCAAGGAGCTCCGCGCCTTCGCCTACCCCTCCAAGGGCGAACAGGGCACTTTCGATATCGGCGAGGCCATCGACGGCGCACTGCAGATCATGGCCCACGAGTCCCGCGGCGTGCACATCGACAACCAGGTGGAGCGCGGCTGGCAGGTCACCGGGTCGCGCAACCACGTCACCCAGGTGCTGGTGAATCTGCTCTCGAATGCCCTCAAGGCCGTGCACTCGGTCACCGACAGCCGCGAGGGCGAGCTGCGCATTCGCGGGCAGGTGGAACGCGGGCGGGTCTACATCTCTGTGCGGGACAACGGCACGGGCATACCACAGCAGGCCCTGGCGCAGATCTTCGATCCCTTCTACACGACCCGCGACGTGGGAGAAGGGATGGGCATGGGTCTGAGCATCTGTCAGACCATCATTCGCAATCACGGGGGGGAGCTGCTCGCGCGCAGCGAAGAAGACTCATGGACGGAATTCACCTTCGACCTGGCCCTGGCCGAATCCGAAAGCGAGCAGGCCGGCTCGGAAGCAGAGGGAGAGAGGCTTCGCAATGAACGGACCGCGTAACGCCCCGATCGTACTGTTCGTCGACGACGAGCAGTTGGCGCGCAAGTACTTCGAGCGCGCCTTTGGCAAAGAGCTCAACGTCAAGACCGCCGGCAGCGCCGAGGAGGCTCGCGAGTTTCTTCACAAGCACGGTCAGGACGTCGCCATCGTCATGTCCGACCAGCGCATGCCGGCCGGGGACGGCGTTTCCCTGCTCAGCGAGGTCAAGGAGCACTACCCCCATGCCATTCGTCTGCTGACCACGGCCTACACGGAGATCGACGACGCCGTGGCCGCCGTCAACCGGGGCGAGGTCTGGCGCTACATCACCAAACCCTGGCAACTGGAGAACCTCCGCGCCGAGCTCAACGCCGCGATGGAGGTCTACCGCTACCGGGTCTACGAGCAGGCCCTGCTCCAGGAACGCCGCCGCAGCATGCTGCTGGTGGCCAGCCATATCGCCCACGAGATGCGCACGCCGCTGCGAAGCATCCATGCAGCGACCACCGGCATCGAGCGTTACCTGCCGCGGCTGCTCGACGCCTACGAAAAGGCCCAGGAGGCGGGGCTGGACGTCCAGCCCATCTCCGAGCACCACCGCGGGGCGCTGCGCGGGTCGACGGAGAGCATTCGGCGCGTGGTGGACCGGTCCAACGCCATGATCGATCTGTTGCTCGCCAACTGCGGCGCCCACGAGATCGACCGCTCCGACTTCCAGGTGGTGTCCATGCGTGATTGCGTGGAGAGCGCGCTGCAGGACTACCCGTTCACGGACCGTGAGCGGCAACTGGTGAGCTGGGAGGGCGGCCCCGACTTCCACTTCCTGGGTTCCTCGAACCTGATGGTCTTCGTCATCAACAACCTGCTGCGCAACGCCCTCCGGGCCGTGGCGGCGGCCGGCGCCGGCGGCGTGAGGCTGTGGACCGACATCGAAGCGGACACGCCCGTGCTGCACATCCGCGACACCGGCACGGGTATCGAGCCGAAGATCATGCCCAAGATCTTCGACGACTTCACCAGCTTCGCCGATGACGACGGCGCCGGCGGTGTCGGCATCGGGCTCGGCTTCTGCCGTCGCGTGGTCTCCGCTTTCGGCGGCCACATCGACTGCGACAGCGAGCCCGGGTCCTACACCCAGTTCGACCTCTGGCTGCCCGCGGCCAGGGGCGAGTCAGTCAACGACAGAGTGGGTACTGGCAAATGAACAACCACACGACCGATCCGGCCTCGGATTTCGCCATCCTCTACGTCGACGACGAGGAGATGGCGCTCAAGTACTTTCGCCGGGCGGTGGGCAATGAATTCACGGTGCATACCGCCGGCGACGTCCCGGAAGGCCTCGCGGTGCTCGAGGAGATGGGGGAGCGGATCGGCGTCCTGGTTACCGATCAGCGCATGCCCGGGCAGTCCGGCGTGGATCTGCTGAAGAAGGTGCGCGAGCGCTGGCCCCATATCGTACGGCTGCTGACCACGGCCTACGCGGACCTGGAAGACGCCATCGAGGCGGTCAACCGCGGCGAGATATTCCGCTACATCACCAAGCCCTGGGACATCAAGGCCCTGCGCGCGGAGATCAACCAAGCCATGGAGGTCTTCCGCCTGCGCTACGAGCACGCCGCGCTGATGCGCGAGAAGCTCAGCGTCTGGCAGCGGCTGATCCAGCTCGGGCGCATCCGCGACCTGATCGTCATGGGCGGCAGCTTCGCCCACCTGCGCCACAGCGACGCCGCCGTGGCGGCGTTTCTGCACGACCACCTGCAGGGCGATGACGAGGACGTGGCGGACAGCCGGCACCTGGACCTGTGGGGCCTGACCGAAGCGGAGATCCAGCGAACCCTGGCGTTCGTGGACACCGTGCTCGGTCGCACGCGCCTGGAAACTGCCGCGCCGGAGCCGCTATCGGCGCGCGAGCTGATCGCCCTAGGCGGCGAGCCGCTGGGCGAGGTCTCCGGGCAGGATGACGCCGCGCTCCCCGAGGTATGCCTGGAGAAGGCATCGGCGGGACGGCTGTTACACGAGCTCGCCGCCATTCGTGCGGCGGTGAGCGAACCCAACCGCCATGCCCACATCTCGGCCGGTGAGACCCGCGGCGGGAGCAGCGGCCTGGTCGTGGAGCTGCCCGCCCCCGGAGAGGACATTCGAGTGCTCACCAGCAGCGAGCGCGCCGGCACACTGATCGCTTACCTGCTCGCCTATCATCTCGGCGGCAGCCTGGCGCGCAGCCCCGGCGGCGAGGGAATCGTCTACCGCCTGGCGCTGCCCGAGGACCAGGACACCGCCCACGTGGAGCCCCCACGCCCGGGCTGGCTCGAGAACCTCCTGGTCCGCCTGGAGAGCTGGGATTAGGCTGCGGGCCCGCAGCAGCCTTTGATTCGCCCCGGCGCTCGTAACCGATTGTGGGAGGGGCGTCCCCGCCGCGATTGTTGCCGCAGCCCCGTAGGGTGGATTAGCGAAGCGTAATCCACCATGCCCCCAAATCACTGCCCCGGCGGCGATGTCCCATCGCTTCGGTGGATTACGGCTCCCGCCTGATCCACCCTGCCCTCCGTGGCTCACGGGCTCGAATGACGACATAAGGCCGGCGAGACGACTCGCGGCCCCATCGCCGCGAGGACGCGCCTCCCACAACTCTTCGATTCCCATCGGGGTAAGCACCACGCTGTGGGAGCCGCGTCACAGCCGCGAGTCCTCCCACGGCCCTTCGATTCGCCTCGGGGCCCGTAACCGGCTGTGGGAGCGGCGTCCCCGCCGCGATTCCTCCCACGGCCCTTCAATTCGCCTCGGGGCCCGTAACCGATTGTGGGAGGGGCGTCCCCGCCGCGATTCCTCCCACAGCCCTTTAATTCGCCTCGGGGCTCGTAACCGGTTGTGGGAGGGGCGTCCTCGCCGCGATTACCCCCACAGCCCTTCGATTCGCCCCGGGGCTCGTAACCGATTGTGGGAGGGGTGTCCCCGCCGCGATTACTCCCACAGCCCTTTCATTCGCCTCGGGGCCCGTAACCGGCTGTGGGAGCGGCGTCCCCGCCGCGATTCCTCCCACGGCCCTTCAATTCGCCTCGGGGCCCGTAACCGGTTGTGGGAGCGGCGTCCCCGCCGCGATTACCCCCACAGCCCTTCGATCCGCCTCGGGGCTCGTAACCGGTTGTGGGAGGGGCGTCCTCGCCGCGACTGCTATCCGGAGACTCCGGCGTAACGGGCCGGGTTAATGGACATCCATGCCGATCAGGAGGCCGCCCCCTTGCGCCTCGCGCGGAAGAACGCGCGCAGCATGTCGGCGCAGGCCTCCGCCTCGACGCCCCCTTCCGCGGCGAGCCTGTGGTTGTGCGAGGGCTCCGCGGTCAGGTCGAAGGCCCCGCCGCAGGCGCCCGTCTTGGGATCGCCGGCGCCGAACACCACCCGCGCCACCCGGGCATGGATCATGGCGCCGACACACATGGCACAGGGCTCCAGGGTGACGTACATGACGGTGCCGGGCAGGCGATACGCTCCCAGGGTCTGCGCTGCCTCGCGCAGGGCCACGATCTCGGCATGGGCGGTGGGGTCCCGGCTGGATATGGGCCGGTTGTAGCCCTCGCCAACGACCTCGCCCGCCTGGACCACCACGGCCCCGACGGGCACCTCGCCCGCCGCCTCGGCCTCGGCCGCCAGCGACAGGGCGCGCCGCATGAATTCGATGTCCCGGTCAACGGCCATGGCCCGGAGCGCGGGGCGCTACTCCCACTCGATGGTCGCCGGCGGCTTGCCGGAGATGTCGTAGACCACCCGGGAGATACCCTCGATCTCGTTGATGATGCGACGGGAGACGGTATCGAGGAAGTCGTAAGGCAGGTTCGCCCACCGGGCGGTCATGAAATCGATGGTCTCCACCGCCCGCAACGCCACCACGTACTCGTACCGGCGGCCGTCGCCGGTCACCCCGACGGATTTCACGGGCAGAAACACCGCGAAGGCCTGGCTGACCTGATCGTAATAACCCGCCCGGCGCAGCTCCTCGATGAAGATGGCGTCGGCGCGGCGCAGCGGATCCGTGTACGCCTTGCGCACCTCGCCCAGAATACGCACGCCCAGGCCCGGCCCGGGAAACGGATGCCTGTAGACCATCTCCGAGGGCAGCCCCAGCTCCAGGCCGATGCGACGCACTTCGTCCTTGAACAGCTCCCGCAACGGCTCCAGCAGCTTGAGGTTCATCTTCTCCGGCAGGCCGCCCACGTTGTGGTGGGACTTGATGACGTGAGCCTTGCCCGTGCGTGCTCCGGCGGATTCGATCACGTCCGGGTAGATGGTGCCCTGGGCCAGCCACTGCACGTTCTGCAGCTTGCCGGCCTCCTCGTCGAAGACGTCGATGAAGGTGTTGCCAATGATCTTGCGCTTCTCCTCGGGGTCCTCGACGCCGGCGAGGCGGTCCAGGAAGCGATCCTCGGCGTCGACGTGGATGACGTTGACGCCCATGTGCCGGGCGAAGGTGGCCATCACCTGCTCGCCCTCGTCCAGACGAAGCAGCCCGTTATCAACGAACACGCAGGTGAGCTGCTCGCCGATGGCCTGGTGCAGCAGGGCCGCGACCACCGAGGAATCCACGCCGCCGGACAGGCCCAGCAACACGTTATCGTCGCCCACCTGCTCGCGGATGCGGGCGATGCTGTCTTCGACGATATTGCCCGGGGTCCAGTCTCCGCGGCACTCGCAGATCTCCAGGACGAAGCGCTCCAGAATGCGCTTGCCCTGGGTGGTATGGGTCACCTCGGGATGGAACTGCACCCCGTACCAGCGCCGGTCGTCGTCGCCGATGCCGGCCACCGGCGCGCTGTCGGTGCTGGCGATCACCTTGAAGCCTTCCGGCAGCTCGGTGACCTTGTCGCCATGACTCATCCACACATCCAGCAGCCCGTAGCCCTCGGGGCTGGCATGGTCCTCGATGTTCTTCAGCAATCTGGAATGGCCGCGCGCGCGAACCTGGGCGTAGCCGAACTCCTTCTGCCCGGAGGGCTCCACCCGGCCGCCGAGCTGGCTCGCCATGGCCTGCATGCCGTAGCAGATGCCCAGCACCGGCACGTCGGTATTCATGACGGCGTCGGGGATGCGTGGCGTATCCGCGAAATGAACCGACTCCGGGCCGCCGGAGAGGATCACGCCGCTGGCGCCGAACCCGGCAACCTCGGATTCCTCGGCGTCGCAGGGCAGTATCTCGCAGTACACGCCGGCCTCGCGAACCCGCCGGGCAATGAGCTGGGTGTACTGGGAACCGAAGTCGAGAATCAGGACCTTGTGGGCGTGAATGTCGTGGGACATGGATATACCCATTTCGCCGGGAGCTGGAGTCGAAACTGCGCGCCGCGCGGCCGCGGGCCGCAGATGGCCGCGTAGGATACCGCATAACCGAAAGGCGTAATAATCACGGCCGATGAAGCCGGTCGCCTGCGCCCCCTACCGCACTCTGGGTATCAACCATGCCCCCAATCATTGCCGCGGCGGCGAAGTCCCACCGCTTCGGTGGGTTACGGTTCATGCCTGATCCACGCGACCCTTCGTGGCTCACGGGCTCGAATGACGACGTGTGGAGGGCGAGACGACTTGCGGCCCCCATCGCCGCGGGGACGCGCCTCCCACAGCCTTTTGACCAACCTCGGGGCAGATACCCGGCTGTGGGAGCGGCGACCCGCCGCCATTGCCGCCACAGCCCTTCGATTCGCCTCGGCGCTCGTAGCCGATTGTGGGAGGGGCGTCCCCGCCGCGATTCCTCCCACAGCCTAGTAGGGTGGATTAGCGGGACCACCATGCACCAATCATTGCCGCGGCGGCGAAGTCCCATCGCTTCGGTGGATTACGGCTCATGCCTGATCCACCGTGCCCTCCGTGGCTCACGGACGCGAATGACGACGTGTGGAGGGCGAGACGACTTGCGGCCCCCATCGCCGCGAGGACGCGCCTCCCACAGCCTTTTGACCAACCTCGGGACAGATCCCCGGCTGTGGGATCGGCGTCCCGCCGAGATTGCTCCCACAGCCCTTCGATTCGCCTCGGGGCTCGTAGCCGATTGTGGGAGGGGCGTCCCTGCCGCGATTCCTCCCACAGCGCTTTGACCAACCTCGAGGCAAATACCCGGCTGTGGGAGCGGCGTCCCCGCCGCGATAGGGTCGATGCCAGGATACGGCCGTTCGCGGCATGCGCCGCTTTTACGGATGCCGGATCCACGGCCGCGTTGCGCGTTGGCAATGCCCCGGTTCCCCTCTCCCCTGGCGGGAGAGGGGCAAGGGGAGAGGGGGAAGGCTCCCACTGCCCGATCAGTCGATCCGGTAGTTGGGCGCTTCCTTGGTGATGCTGACGTCGTGGACGTGGCTCTCGCGCATGCCGGCGTTGGTGATGCGGGCGAACTGCGGCTGGGTCCGCATCTCCTCCATGGTCCGGCAGCCCACATAGCCCATGGACGCCCTGACGCCGCCCATGAGCTGGTGAACGATGGACACCAGGCTGCCCTTGTAGGGCACGCGGCCTTCGATGCCCTCGGGCACCAGCTTGTCCACGGTGTCCGCGTTCTCCTGGAAGTAGCGGTCCGAGGAGCCCTGGCTCCCGGACATGGCCCCGATGGAGCCCATGCCGCGGTAGGATTTGTAGGAGCGGCCCTGGTAAAGCTCCACTTCGCCGGGCGCCTCCTCGGTGCCGGCGAACATGCTGCCCACCATCACCGAATAGGCCCCGGCGGCCAGGGCCTTGGCCATGTCGCCGGAGAAACGGATGCCGCCGTCGGCGATGAGCGGCAGCCCGGTGCCGCGCAGGCCCTCGGTCACGTTGTGAATCGCGGTGATCTGCGGGACGCCGACACCGGCGACCACGCGGGTCGTGCAGATGGACCCGGGCCCGATGCCCACCTTCACCGCGTCGGCCCCGGCCTCGTAAAGGGCGCGGGCGGCGTCGGCGGTGGCGATATTACCGGCAACCACCTGGATGTCCGGATAGTGCTGCTTGATCCAGCCAACCCGGTCCATGACCCCCTGGCTGTGGCCATGGGCGGTGTCGACGGTGATGACATCGACGCCGGCCTCCACCAGGGCGGCAATGCGGTCCTCGGTGCCGGCCGCGGTGCCGACGGCGGCGCCGACGCGCAGCCTGCCGTGGTCGTCCTTGCAGGCATTGGGGTAGTCCTGGGACTTCTGGATGTCCTTGACGGTGATCATGCCCCGCAGCTCGAAGGAGTCATTGACCACCAGCAGCTTCTCGATGCGGTGCTTGTGCAGCAGCTCCAGGATGCGATCCCTCTCGGCGCCCTCTTCCACCGTTACGAGCCGGTCCTTGGGCGTCATGGCGGCGGTCACGGGCGCGTCCAGGCGCGTCTCGAAGCGCAGGTCCCGGCTGGTGACGATGCCCACCAACTCCTTGCCCTCGACGACGGGCACGCCGGAGATGGACTGCGCCTTGGTCAGCGCCAGCACCTCCCGGATGCTGGTCTCCGGCCCCACCGAGATCGGCTCCTTGATGACGCCGCTCTCGAATTTCTTGACCCGGCGCACCTCCATGGCCTGCTGCTCGATGGTCATGTTCTTGTGCACCATGCCGATCCCGCCCTGCTCGGCCAGGGCGATGGCGAGGCGCCCCTCCGTCACGGTATCCATGGCGGCCGAGACCAGCGGAATGTTCAGTGCAATATCCCGCGTCAGCCGGGTAGTCAGCTCCACGTCCCGCGGCAGTACGTTGGAGTGCGCGGGAAGCAGGAGAACATCGTCGAAAGTGAGGGCTTCTTGGGCGATTCGCATACGATCCGGCACCTCGGATTGGAAGGCTGGGCCCTTGGCGAGCGTTGCTGGGGGTCCATCCATCACTCGCCGGAAAAGGTTAGCCGGCCATTATATGTCCGCGCTGAAACAGCGTAAACCACTGACCCGACATGCTCCGCCCGGCGACCACGCACTGCTATCATCGCGGCCATGCAGCAAGAAGCCTCAAGCCAGGGCGCGGACCGCGACGTCTATACGGTCTCCCGCCTCAACCAGGAAGTGAAGTTCCTCCTGGAGGACACCTTCCCACTTATCTGGGTGGAGGGGGAGCTATCCAATTTCTCCCGCCCCCGGTCGGGTCACTGGTACTTCACACTCAAGGACGAGGCCGCCCAGGTACGCTGCGCCATGTTCCGCGGCCGCAACGCCAACGTGCGCATGGAGCCCCGGGAAGGCGAGCAGGTGCTGATCCGCGCGCGCATCGGCCTGTACGTGCCGCGCGGGGAATACCAGCTCGTCGCCGAGCACATGGAGCCGGCGGGCGCCGGCGCCCTGCAGCGGGCCTTCGAGCAGCTCAAGGCCCGCCTGGAGAAGGAGGGCCTCTTCGACGGCGCCCACAAGAAGCCGCTGCCACGTATGCCGAAGCGCATCGGCGTGGTCACCTCGCCAACCGGCGCCGCCATCCGCGACGTGCTGACCGTCTTCCGGCGGCGTTTTCCGTCGCTGCGGGTACTGATCTATCCCGTGCCGGTCCAGGGCGAGAACGCAGCGCCCGAGATTGCCGCCATGATCCGCACCGCCGATCAGCGCCGGGAGGTGGACGCCCTGCTGGTCACCCGTGGCGGCGGTTCCATGGAAGACCTCTGGGCGTTCAACGAGGAGGTGGTGGCCCGGGCCATCTACGACTGCGGCCTGCCCGTGGTCGCCGCCGTGGGCCACGAGGTGGACTTCACCATTGCCGAGTTCGTCGCCGACCAGCGCGCGCCCACCCCGTCGGCCGCCGCGGAGCTGCTCAGCCCGGACGGCGCGGCCTGGCTGGAGGGATTCAGGCAGCAGGAGCAGCGCCTGCTGCGGCTCATGAGCCAGGGCCTCGAACGTCGCCGCGAGCGCATGACCTACCTGCGCCACCGGCTGGAGCAGCGCCACCCGGGCCGCCGCCTGCAGGAGCTGGCGCAACGCGTTGACGAGCTGGAGCGGCGCCTGCATGGCGCCCTGAGTGCCGCGCTTGGGCGCCGGCGCGAGACCTGGCGTCACCTGGACCAGCGGCTGCGCGCCGCCGACCCGTCGGGCCGGATCCGGCTGTTGCGGGAGAAACGGGCCGATCTCACCCGGCGACTGGAGCGGGCCATGACGCAGGCGCTGCGCCAGCGCCGGGAGGCCCTGGCCGCCACCAGCCGCGCGCTTGAGGCGGTCAGTCCGCTGGCGACCCTCAACCGGGGCTACGCCGTGGTCCGCACGGAAGACGGCGAGGTGGTGCGGGACGCCGAACGGCTGCTGCCGGGAACCCGGGTGCTCGCCCGCGTGCAGCATGGCGAGCTCCTCTGCCGGGTCGAGGACATCGATCCGGACCCGAGCTTCGGTCGCGTCGGCAGCGATTCGGAGCAGCCGTAAGACGACCATCGGTCCCCGGCAGCTGTAGTCAGATACCCGGGCGGGACAGGCGTGCCAGCCGACTACGGTCCCGGCGATAGCACCGGGCTGTCGGCGCCGCCTTCGGCGGTGCCGACCTACGGGCTCCCCGGCCGTGGACCATTGGGCCGTCGCCGGCCCCGGCGAAGGGACACGGATTCGCGCCGGGGACGGCGCCCCCACGAGCGAACAACGCACCGAGGCGGATCGAAGGGCCGTGGGAGGCGCGTCCTCGCGGCGACTCGGGGGCGGATCCACAACCGGCGCTTCGGCACCGTCTTCGTAGCCTTCGTAGATCGGACGGACTCGCCGTCCGACAACCGGCCCGGCGATGGCATCTGGCTGTCGGCGCCGCCTTCGGCGGTGCCGACCTACGAACTGCGCCAACCCGCCTGGAGCCCGGCCAGCCCCCGCAAAAAGGCGTCCGCCTGCGCCACCGCCCAGGCCAGGTTGCCGGCCTCGGAGTGGCCCGAGCGTTTGCGCGGCTTGAAGCTGTGGTCGCCGTCGGGCACCCACGCCAGCCGAATCTCCTCGGGCAGGTCATAGCCCGCCACCTCGTCCGGTTTGCCGAAGCTGTCCCGCTCTCCCTGGAGGATCAGCGCCGGGCAGCGCAGATCGCCGAGGTGCTCGATCCGGGGCCGGTCCGGCTTGCCCGGCGGATGAAACGGGTAGCCGAGAACAAGCAGCCCGGCCGGCCGGACTCGCGCGGCCATCAGGCTCGCCATGCGCCCGCTCATGGATTTTCCACCTAGTACGAGCCCCTCCGGCCCACCCAATTGGTCGATCACTGAACGCCAGGTGTCCAGCAACCGGCCCTGGGCGTCAGGCGGGCGCCGGCGGCCCTCCTCCCGGGCCCGCGTCATGTAGGGGAACTCGAAGCGCACCACCCGCCAGCCCGCCGCCGCGAGACCTTCAGCCATGGTTTCCATGAACGGCGTGTCCATGCCGGCACCGGCGCCGTGGGCCAGAACCAGGGTCAACGGGGCGTCAGCCGGCCCCGTAATCAGCGTCGGAATCGCGGGCATGTCCCCTCTCTTCGACGGTGTGGCTCTGATAGCGACTGAAGCGCAGGGCCGGGGACCAGTAGTCCCCCGGCAGACCGGCTTTCCGGCGTAGCTGGTGAAGAAACGCCGCCGGCTCCGGAAGCTGCGCCCAGACCGCCGGCAGGAAAGTGGCCCTGGCGGCGCCGAGCTCCAGGGTCAGCCCGTCCACCCCGGGCCGCAGCGTCTCCAGTAACTCCGCCTCGCTGGCGGCCTCCAGCGGGCGCGCCGGGCCGATAATCGTCACGCTGATCCGCACGGCACCCAGCTCGGCGGCCACGAGGGGCGGGAAACGTGGGTCCCTCAGGGCCGCGGCCCGGGCATTGGCGGCCACGTCCTCGGCCAGCGCCCGGCAGGCCTCCAGCGTACCCACGCAACCCCGCAGCATGTCGGCCGCGTGCAGGGTGACGAAGGCGGCGCCGGGCTCGCGCAGCGCGGGTGCGACGGCCTCCAGGGCGATGCCCGGGGGATGGCGTGCCTCGGCCGCCGCGACGAGGGCGTCGCGGGCGATCTCGAGCACTTCGAGCTCCGCCTCAGGCGGCAGCATCGTACACCGCGAAGGACCCGTAGCCCACGACGCGCCGCTTGTCGCCCGCGGTGTCTCCCGAGTTCTGGTACATGAGCTGCTCGACACGCATGCCCCGGCGCTCGGCCAGCCAGAGCAGCCCCTTGATGGGATTGCGGCCGCAGGCGTCCTCGAGGCCTATGTCTTCCGGTTCCAGCTCCCGGATATGGCGGCAGGTCACGGCATCCCGTTCCCGGGCCGTGTCGTAGTCGAGATAGTGGCTGAGGTCGGAGCTTATGAGGATCAACGTCTCGTCGCCGCCCCAGAGCCGCTCCAGCACCTGACCCACCCGTTCCGCCGACGCTTCCCCCACCACCAGCGGGATCAGCTCGAAGGCGCCGAGCAGGTGCTGCAGGAACGGCAGCTGGACCTCCAGGCTGTGCTCATCGGCATGGGGCGCGTCCATCTCCACCACCTGGGGCAGCTCCAGAATGTCGTCGATGGCCATTCGGTCCAGGGCCACCTCCCCCAGCGGCGTGGCGAACCATTCCACCGAGGGCGCGGCCAGACCCCGGAATGGGACCCGGTGCGCCGGCCCCAGCAGGACCACGCGGCTGATACGCCCCGCCTCGGCTGCCAGCTGCGCATAGGCCCGGGCCGCCACGCCGCCGGAATAGGGATAGCCGGCATGGGGCACGATCAGCGCCTTCGGCACTGGCGCATCGGAAACCATTTCCGTCATCAGCTGGTCCAAAGTTATCAACAGTCTTTCGCGATCGTCGGGGTAGAAAAGCCCCGCAACGGCCGGCTGCCTCACCGCTGTCATGACCCGATACCTCCCTTTGAGCCGATTCTTCGAAGATATGGCGGCGGACCGGGACGGGGTCAACAAGCGGCCGCCCCATCGCCCAATACCCCGGAGTACCGGCATGCGTGAACAACTCGGGAACGATACCGTCACCACGGAATACTGGCACTCGCTGGAGGACGGCCGGATCCAGTGCGATCTCTGCCCGCGCGAGTGCAAGCTGCGCGAGGGCCAGCGCGGGTTGTGCTTCGTGCGCGCCCGCGACAACGACCAGGTGGTGCTGACCACCTACGGGCGCTCCAGCGGCTTCTGCATCGATCCCATCGAGAAGAAGCCCCTGAACCATTTCCTGCCCGGCAGCTCCGTGCTGTCCTTCGGCACCGCCGGCTGCAATCTCTCCTGCAAGTTCTGCCAGAACTGGGATATCAGCAAGTCCCGGGAGATCGACACCCTGGCCGACCAGGCCTCGCCGGAGCAGCTCGCCGTGGCCGCGGAGCGCAGCGGCGCCCGCAGCGTGGCGTTCACCTATAACGACCCGGTGATCTTCCTGGAATATGCGGTGGACGTCGCCCAGGCCTGCCGGGAACGGGGCATCAACAGCGTGGCCGTGTCCGCGGGTTACATCAGCCCGGCGCCGCGACGCGAGTTCTTCGCCCCCATGGACGCGGCCAACATCGACCTGAAGGCCTTCAGCGAGCGCTTTTACCGCAAGCTCACCGGCTCCGCCCTGGCACCGGTCATGGACACCGTGCTCTACCTCCGGCACGAGACCCGCGTCTGGTTCGAGCTGACCACGCTGCTGATACCGGGCCAGAACGACTCCAACGAGGAGATCGAGGCCATGAGCCGCTGGATTCACGACGAGGTCGGGCCGGACGTACCGCTGCATTTCAGCGCCTTTCATCCGGATTTCCGCATGCGCGACGTACCGGCCACCCCGCCGGCCACGCTCAGCCGGGCCCGGGAGATCGCCATGCAACAGGGCCTGCGTTACGTCTACACCGGCAACGTTCACGATCCCGCCGGCGGCAGCACCTACTGTCACGGCTGCGGCGAGATGCTGATCGGCCGCGACTGGTATGCCCTGTCCACATGGCACCTGCGCGCCGGGGCCTGCACCCGCTGCGGCACGCCCCTGCCCGGCGTGTTCGAGGACCAACCGGGACGCTGGGGCCGGCGACGCATGCCGGTGAACGTCGCCGCGATCGGCGTGTGACCGGGCAGCGGGCATCAGGCGTGGAACCTTTTTGCCAATCCCTGCGTGTCAGTGGAGGGACCCAAAAAAAATGCGCTGAACGCGCCGCGCGCCGGCGTGCTGACCAAAGGCGGACCTGGCATGGCAGAACTGGACGCACTGAACCCGAACACGCTGGTGGACTCCGAATTCTCGCTGTTTTTCACGTCCGCCAGCTCGGACGAAATCCGCGCCCGGCTCACCGCCTCCAGCTACTGGTCCGACGTCGACTTCCACGAGTGGTCGGCCCATGGCGGCATGTGGCGCATCGCGCCGGAATCCGGCGCCGTTCCGGGTACCCGGTCGGCATTGTCCGCCGTCGGCTACGTGGCCAGCGTTCGCCGCGACAGCATCTTTCTGCTCAGCGAGCTGGAAGGCCCGCTCCAGTCCCAGGGCCTGCAGATGGCGCTGCTGGGCGCCCTGACGTTGCGAACGCCGGCCCGGCGCAGGGTCATCCTGCCGGTTGAGAACGCCCCGATTCCGCTGGACCTCGCTCACATCAGCACCGATCTGGGCCGGGCTGCGTCCATGACCTATCCCCGACTGGCCGTGGTGCGGGAATAGCCCGGCTCTGAAGCGCCGCGTCGGCGGCTTCCAGCAGGCCGCACCCTCCCACGACGGACCATCGCGAACGGCATCCGCCGAGCCACCGGTGGCCATCAAGCGCCGGCGGGATCCGCTCGCCAGGGCGGGCTCTTGTGCTTGATCGGGGGGCCGCGACCGGCCACCATGGCCGGTTACCGTCCCCCGTACCGATGACCGGCCAGACGACCATCCATGAGCCTCCAAGACGCCCTGAACGCGCACGGTTTCACCTTTGATGACCTCGCCCACCCCGAGGGGCTGGAGCGGCTCGATGCCCGGTTCCGGGACCGCCTGCGGGCCGCCGACCCGGAGCTTGACGAGCGCCTGCTCGCCTACCGCCGCCAGCCGGATGCCCTGTCCAACCTGCAGGTCAGCGAGCTGTTGCTGGCACTGGCGCCGCACCTCGAGGCCTTCATCGGTGAGCTGTTCGGTATCGAGGAAGCCGCGGAGGCGCTCCGCGAGCGCACCCTCGGCCACGACCCGGTCATGCGCTTCAAGAACGAGTTCGTACAGAAAAGGGCCCGCAAGCGCCGGCATGACTCGACCGAGCGCTTCGCGGATCTGAGCCGATGGCTTCGTGACCAGCTGCCCCAGGGCACCGAGGATATCGAGCTTGCGGTGGCCGAGTACGCGCTGGGCCTGCTGGAGGACGAGACCGGCAATGCCGACGCCATCGACCGGGTCACCCAGTGGTGCCGGATGGCCCGGGAAGACGAGCCCGCCCGCGCCACCGTGGCCCACTGGGCCAGCTTCAAGCTGCCGGAGAAGGTGGACCATGCCCACCTGGTACCCCTGGAGCCGAGCGACGGCGGCCGCGTCCAGACGCTGCAGAGCCCGGCCATCGGCCTGCGCCGGCGCGACGGCTTCCAGCTCACCGACCGGCGCTGGGACGCCCGCACCGTGCAGAGCGACGTGCATTACTGCATCTACTGCCACGAGCACGACGGCGACTTCTGCTCCAAGGGGTTCCCGGAGAAGAAGAGGCGCCCGGAGCTTGGCTACAAGGTCGACCCGCTGGGCAACACGCTGACCGGATGCCCGCTGGAGGAGAAGATCTCGGAGATGCACGCCCTCAAGCGCGACGGGCGTGGCATCGCCGCCCTGGCGGTGGCCATGGTGGATAATCCCATGATCCCGGCCACCGGCCACCGGATCTGCAATGACTGCATGAAGGGCTGCATCTACCAGAAGCAGGATCCGGTCAACATCCCGCAGATCGAGACCCGGGTCCTCACCGACGTGCTGGATCTGCCCTGGGGCGTGGAGGTCTACCACCTGCTGGCGCGCTGGAACCCGTTGCGCAACAAACAGTTCCTGCCGGCCGGCTACAACGGCCGCAAGGTGCTGATCGCCGGCATGGGCCCGGCGGGCTTCACCATGGCCCATCACCTGACCCAGGAAGGCTGCGCCGTCGTTGGTATCGATGGCCTGAAGATCGAGCCGCTGCCGGAGGAGTTGCTCAACGAGCCGATTCGCGACTACGGCCAGCTGGAGGAATCCCTGGACGAGCGTATTCTGCTCGGCTTCGGCGGGGTGGCCGAATACGGCATTACCGTGCGCTGGGACAAGAACTTCCTCAAGCTCATCTACCTGACACTGGCGCGCCGGCACAACTTCCGCGCCTACGGCGGCGTGCGGCTGGGCGGCACGCTGACCCTGGAGGACGCCTGGGAGCAGGGTTTCGATCATGTCTGCAACGCCACCGGCGCCGGCCTGCCCAGGGTGCTGCATATCGGCAACAGCCTGGCCCGCGGCATGCGCCAGGCCAGCGACTTCCTCATGGCCCTGCAGCTCACGGGGGCCGGCAAGGAAAGCAGCATCGCCAACCTGCAGGTACGCCTGCCGGCGGTGGTCATCGGCGGGGGCCTGACCGGCATCGACACCGCCACGGAGGTCCAGGCCTACTACATCAAGCAGGTGGAGAAGATCCTCGGCCGCTACGAGACGCTGGTCGGCGAACGCGGCGAGGAAGCCGTGACGAAGGGCCTCAACGATGAGGATCTGGAAACCCTGGCGGAGTTCCTGGAACACGGCCGTGCCGTGCGCGCCGAACGCCGGCGCGCGGCGGAGGCCGGCGAGACGCCCGAATTCATTCCCCTGCTGCAGCGCTGGGGCGGCGTGACCATCGCCTACCGCAAGGGCATGAACAGCTCGCCCGCCTATACCCGCAACCACGAGGAAGTGCAGAAGGCCATCCAGGAGGGCATCTACTACGCCGAGGGACTGGATCCCATCCACGTGGAGCTGGACGACTACCAGCACGTCAGCGCGCTCGTGGCGCGGCGCATGGAATGCAAGGAGGGCCGCTGGCTGGCCACCAAGGAAGAGGTCACCCTGCCCGCCCGGGCCGTTTTCGTCGCCGCCGGCACGGTGCCGAACACCATCTACGAGCGCGAGCACAAGGGGACCTTCGAGCTGGAGGGCGATCACTTCCGGCCGTTCGTGGACCACTCCGAAGGCCTGCAGCCGGTGGACGACGCCGATCACTGCAAGGCCAGGGAGTTCGGCCCGTTCACCTCCTACGAGCGCGGCGAGCACCGTGTGAGCTTCCTGGGCGACACCCATCCGGCCTTCAACGGCAGCGTCGTCAAGGCCATCGCCTCCGCCCAGCGCAGCTACCCGCAGGTGATGGCCGCGATGGACGTGCGCGCCGCGGATGACGGTGACGACGCCGAATGCCGGGGATTTCTGGAACAGACCGACGACCTGTTCACCGCGCGGGTGGTCTCCGTGAACCGGGACAACCCGGCCATGGTCGAGCTATGGGTGCGCGCCCCGATGGCCGCCCGCAGCTTCCGGCCGGGCCAGTTCTTCCGGCTGCAGACCTTCGAAACCGGCAGTCCCGTCGTCGAAGGCACCCGGTTGCAGGTGCCGCTGATCACCGTCTCCGGCACCGGGGTGAAAGACGACATGATCCGGCTGCTGGTCCTGCAGTGGGGTGCCGGGCCCCGGCTGGTGGGCCGACTTCAGCCGGGGGACCCTCTGGTGCTGATGGGCCCCACCGGGGCGCCCACCGACATGCCGGAGGGCAAGACCATCATGGTGGTGGCCGGACGCTGGGGCGCCGCGGTGATGCTGGACATCGGAGCGGCCCTGCGCGCCGCGGGCAACCGGGTGCTCTACGTCGGCGCCTTCGGCGCCGCCTCGGACGTGGACCACCAGGAAGAGCTGGAGTCCGGCGCGGACCAGATCATCTGGTGCACCGCTTCGGAGCCGACCATCGAGGCCCGACGTTCCCAGGACATCAGCCTGGTGGAAACCGACATGCTGCGGCTGGTCCGCCGCTACGGCGACGGCGATATCGCCCGGCCGGAAGGCGGCATCGCCCTGAACGAGGTGGACCGGGTCATGGTCATGGGCGGAACCGGTCTGCTCAAGGGCTTCCAGTCCGCGCTCAAGGATGACCTCAAGCCGTACTTCGCGCCGGGCTGTCAGGCCTACGGCACGGTGGGCAGCCCCATGCAGTGCATGCTCAAGGGCGTCTGCGCGCAGTGCCTGCAATGGCAGATCGACCCGGAGACCGGCGAGCGGACCAGGCCGGTGTTCTCCTGCGCCGGCCAGGACCAGCCCCTGTCCTGGGTGGACCTGGACAACCTCGCCGCGCGGCAGCAGCAGAACCGGCTCTCGGACCGCATCACCGGCCAGTGGGTGGATTACGTCCTGTCCCGGGCGGAGCAGGCCGGGTGAGCGGGACATACGGCGCCGACGGGCGCAGTAACGTGGTCCTCATCGGCATGCCGGGCGCCGGCAAGAGCACCGTCGGCGTTCTCCTCGCCAAGGCCCTGGCCCTGGGGTTCGTCGACACGGACCTGCTCATTCAAAGCGCCGAGGGCCGCACCCTCCAGGACATCGTCGACAGCGAGGGCCATTTCGCCCTGCGCCGCATCGAGGAGCGGGAGCTGCGCCGGCTCAACGTCACACACCAGGTCATCGCCACCGGCGGCAGCGCCGTCTACAGCCCCGCGGCGATGGACGCGTTGCGCGCGCGGGGTATCGTGACCTACCTGCGGGCCTCCCTGGATACGCTGAACGCCCGGATCACGAACCAGGGCACGCGGGGGATCGCCAAGGGGCCGGAGCAGAGCTTCGCGGACGTCTATAGCGAACGCACGCCGCTTTATGAGCGCTACGCCGAGGTCATCGTGGACTGCGACGGGCTGGACGCGGAGGCCACCATGGAAGCGATTCGCGCGGCGCTCCCCGGCGACTGACCCTGCCGCCGGGGCCCGGCCCGGTCATCCGCCGCCGGCCTGGATGGGGACGGAGCCGCTGTATTCGAACGGCAGGCGCAGATCGAACCCGCTCAATCGCACGCTGCCATCCAGGGCATATTCCACCGCATCCGGCGGCGCGGTCCGCCACTTGAGCACCTGCTGAACCGTATCCAGGAGGTTCGCGGTCACCGGCACGCGCACCAGTGCCTCCCCGCTGGCCGGAACGCGCGCGCCCGTGTTGCTGACGCCGGCGGCGAAAGGCGCCCCGTTCAGCGCCACCTGGTAGTCCATGCCACTGATATTGATGGGGAACCCGTTGGGGTTCTGGACGCGCAGGGTGAGCTCGAAGCGCTGCTCCAGCAGCCCGAGACTCTCGATGCCGATGGCGGCGAGCGTCACCCTGGGGGCCTCCACCTGCGAGCGCAGCGCCGCGCATCCGGCAACCAGCAGGGCCAGGGCCAGGACGGCCGAGAGATGGCCGAACCGCACTATTCGTCGCATGATTTATCCTCCCGTGAACCGGCCACGAAGGGCCGCCGCCCCGCACCCCGCCACTACTTTACAGGGAAGCCGGCCATATCCCATCGTCGACGGCGTCGGACGGTCAATTCCGGCCCATTCATTGAATTGTCACCGATGACAGGTCGCCAACGGCAGAGAACGGTGCTATAAACCGAATTGTCGTGTCGGAATGCGGCCTTGGGCCACCGACCCGACGGGAGAGCGCGGTTCGCTGAGCCGAGTGAAAAGCGCTTGCAAACGTGATCCATAAGTGTAAGATCGGGCCATTGCATTTCCGTAGGTCTTCTCAGCAGTACCCTTCCGGTATGTCCTGTAGGTTACCTTCAAGAACTGCAATACCCGAGTTAGAAACACAACGTTAGGAGGTAACCCCGGATGGTTACAGGTACCGTGAAGTGGTTTGACGAGGCCAAGGGCTTCGGTTTCATTCAGCCGTCTGACGGCGGCAAGGACGTTTTCGTCCATTTCTCCGCCATCGAAGGCTCCGGATTCAAGACCCTCGCCGAGGGCCAGTCGGTTAGCTTCGAGATTCAGCAGAGCCCCAAGGGCCCGCAGGCCTCCAAGGTCGTCGCTGAATAAGGAACGCTGTCCAACTGCGTTCTGGAACCCCGCTTCGGCGGGGTTCTTTGTTTCCGGGCAATGCCCCGACCCCTACACTGTCAGCCCCGGTGCGTTAGAATAAGGTCCGGCATGGACACCGCCACGTTGGCGGCCATTGATAGAACGACCGTTTCCGAGGCCATCCCGGTTTGTATTCCGAAGCTTTCCTCGGCATCGCCGATCCCGTCAGCGCGGCGACCCACTTGCTGGGCGCCCTGATCGCGCTGGTCGCCGGTATCGCCCTGATGCTCCGCCGTTACCGCCACTGGGGGCACCGCCTCGCCGCCATGGTCTTCCCGCTGGGCTGCGTCTTCCTGCTTTCCATGAGCGGCGTCTACCACGTCCTGCCGGAAGACACCGAGGCCCGCGAGGTGCTGCAGGTCCTGGATCATGCCGCGATCTTCGCGCTCATCGCCGCGACCTTCACGCCGATACACGCCATCGTCTTCCGCGGCGCCTGGCGCTGGGGCATGCTCGGCCTGGTCTGGGGGGTGGCCATCACGGCCGCGAGCCTGAAGTCCGTCTTCTTCGCCGAGACCCCGGAATGGCTCGGCCTGAGCCTCTACCTGGGCCTCGGGTGGCTGGGGGCCGTTTCCGGCTCCGTGCTCTGGCGCCGGCTGGGCTTCGAGTTCATCCGGCCGTTGCTCTGGGGCGCGCTGGCGTACACCATCGGCGCGTTGATGGACTTCCTGAAGTACCCCACTGTCCTGCCGGCGGTGGTGGGCCCCCATGAGCTGTTCCACCTTGCCGTGCTGGCGGGCATTGCCTGGCACTGGCGATTCATTCTGCGGGTCGCCAGCGGCCACACGGTCGTGCATAAGAACGCCGGTAGCGGCAAAGAGGCTACCGCCACGGCGTGAACGCCTCGCGGAGGCGTGTCAGGGCTCGACGGCCTGGCGCCCTTCCACGTCCACCAGGTACATCTCGAAGGCCTCACCCTTGTCCGTGTAGTCGATGCGCACCGGCAACCATTTCAGCGCCGGCGCCAGGTAGACCGTGAGGGTGTAGTCCGGATTGCCGCCCTCGCGCTCGAGCTTTCGGGCCCGCCATTCCCGGCCGGCCGCCTCGACCTCCGCCCAGCCGTGATCGCGAATGCCGTAGCGGCGCACGTCCCCGTCCTCGTCCACCAGGGTGTACTGCTCACGCAGCTGCCCGCTGCCGGCGTCGTGCATCAACGCGAGCGTCAGGCTGGCCGGGTCCAGGGCATCGGCGGGGATTGAACCGCCCGCGTCGCCGTCAAAACGCACCTCCTCATCCTTCCAACCGTCGTCCTTCTTCACCGACCGGCGATAGAGCGCCGGCACCGGCCCATCGCACTGCCACTGCCCCCGGCTGAGCTCCTTGAGCTGGCGGCCCGTGAACACCGAAATGAAGCTGCTGGGCTCGGCCACCGAGGTATAGCGGTAAGCCCCCGTCTCGCTGACATGCAGCCGCAGGAAGTAACGGCCCACCTCGAAGAAGCGGTATTTCACCCGGTATTCCGCCCGGAATGACTCCGGGGCAGTATCATCCCCGGCCAGTGCCGGCGTGGCAGCCGGAACGAAGGCGATAAGCGATGCCAGCAACAGGCGTCTCAGGCTTGCCCGGATGCCGCAGCCGGCGGGGTAAAAGCGCCAGGGAGGGGTTTCTCGGTGGGCTGCGATTCGGTGCAATGCCCTTGCTCCAGGATGTCTGAGATGGATGATGCCCCCGTCCACCATGTAGAGTCCGCATTCACGAACCAGGCCGGGATTGCTCGGTGTCTCCCCTAGACCATTCGAAGCGGTGGAAATTCAGATTCGACCGGATACCGCCCGCTTCCTCAAGGGCCCGTGTCACGGAATCGCCACGTCCCGGCGCGCAGCCCCGGGTTATCCTCTGCCAACCGCCGAAGACGTTGAAGCGAACCGATAGCTCGCCGGGCCCCAACCGGCGACCGCCACGGAGCTATCCATGCGGGACTATGTGACGCTCACCGGCGTCCTCGATCAACTCAACGAGACCATCGACGATGACCGGGTGCCGCTGGGCCAGATCGTCGAGTCGCTGAACCAGCGCGGTTTCGGCCCGCTCCTGGTGGCGCCGGCCCTGATCGCCATACTGCCCACCGGCGCCATCCCGGGCGTACCGACGTTCTGCGCACTGACCATCCTGCTGGTGGCGCTGCAATTGCTGGCCGGCAAGCGCTCGCCGTGGCTGCCCGGCTGGTTGCGCCGGCGCCAGATCGACCGCGCCAGCTTCAGGCGTGCCTATGGCGTGGCGCGTCCGGTCACGTCGCGACTGGACCGGCTGATACGCCCCCGGTTGGTGGGACTGGTCAGCGACCCCGTGGCGAGACTGCTCTCCGTGCTCTGCGTCGGCCTGGCCGTGCTCATGGTCCCGCTGGAGCTGGTGCCGCTGGCCGCCGCCATGCCCGGCTCCGCTATCGCCTTCCTCGGTCTGGGGCTGAGCGCACGGGACGGCGTGCTGGTAATCATCGGCCTGGCCGCGGCCGTCGGTGCGGTCGCGGCCAGTGCCTGGATCCTGTTCTGAGCGAGTGCCCTCAGCCGCCGGATTTCATCTGCTTGAGGAATGCCTCCAGGCCCGCCTTGTAGTCGGCCATGACCTGTTGCATGGAGGCGCGCTCGCGCACCTTGCCGACGAAGGGCTTGATCTGGGGCACTTCGGCCCAGGGATCCTCGCCGTAGATGGTGCGGTGGGCATCCCGAATCAGCGGCAGGTGTATGGCCCCGACGAGGTCGGCATAGGTGAACTCAGCGCCGGCGAGGTACGGATCGAATCGCGCCACCCGCGTGAACGCCCCCATGCCCTTGGCCAGCAGCGGCTTGACTTCCTGCTTGGTCTCGTCGCTGACACGCCCGCCGAAGAACGCCTCGGCATAGAGCCGCCGCGCGGGCAGTTCCAGGTAGAGCTCGATGACACGCATGATCTCCCGGACCTTGGCCCGCTGGAAGGGGTCCGCAGGGTAGAGCGCGGGCTGCGGGTGGGCGTCCTCGAGATAGTCCAGCGCCACCTGGGACTCGCTGATGGCGCCCTGCTCCACCTCCATGCACGGCACCTTGCCCATGGGGCTCTTCGAACGGTAATCGTCGTCGGAGGAGCCGCGGGTGAACACCTCCTCGAACTCCAGACCCTTCTCGAGCAGGGCGGCCTTGACGACGTTGTAATAGTTGCTCACGGAAAACCCGTACAGTTTGATCACGATCGCGCTCCTCCGTCCGAATCGGTAGCTATTTGAAACCGGTCGATCGTACCATCCCTTCCTTGACCGCGGGGAGCCAATGCACGCTTCAAACCTCGCCCAGCGTTCGCGTCAGGAAATCGATGAACACGCCGATCTTCGCCGACAGCCGCCGGTTCTCCGGGTAAAGGGCGAAAATGCTCGGCCCCAGGGTCAGGTAATCCTCCAGCAAGGGCACCAGGGTCCCGTCCTCGATGGCCCGGCGGGCGATGAAGTCCAGCGTCTGGATCACCCCGCCGCCCGATACCGCCGCCTCGACCTGCGCCTCCACGGTATTGACCGTGAGGTTCCCGCGCACGGCAATGGACTGCGGCCGGCCGTCGTGCTCGAAAACCCAGTCGAGCAGCGCGCCGGTGCTCGGCAGCAGAAAACCGACGCAGTTGTGCCCGCGCAGGGCCTCCGGCCGCTCCGGTACGCCGCGCTCGCGCAGATACGCTGGTGACGCCGCCGTCACCATGCGGGTGCGGCGTATGCGCCGCGCAACGAGCCGGGCTTCGGAACGCCGGCCAATGCGCACGGCCACGTCGTAGCCTTCCTCCGCCAGATCCACCGCCCGGTCGGTCAGATTCGCGTCCACCGTGAGCTCCGGGTTCTGCTCCAGGAAGCCGGGCATCAACGGCATGACCTCCAGCCGGCCGAAGGCCAGCGGCAGGCTGACGCGCAGGTGGCCGCGGGGCTCGGCCTGGGCCGTGGACACCGACTCACGGGCCTCTTCGATGTCACTGACGATCTGACGGCAGCGCTCGTAGAACGCCGCGCCTTCCGGCGTCAGCGTCACGCTGCGCGAGGTCCGATGCAGCAGCGCCACGCCCAGGTCGCCTTCGAGCTTGGCGATGGCCTTGCTGACGGCCGAAGGCGTCAAACCCAGGCGCTTGGCGGCGCCGGTGAAGCTGCGGGCCTCGGCGACGCGCACGAACGGCACGATGCCGGCGAAGTGATCGCCGCCGCGTTCCTTGGCCATGGCCGGCTCAGTCCGCAACCAGCACGCTTTCCAGGGCCTGGCGCATGGTCGCGGGAATGGGCGTCGGCCGCTGGGTGTCGCGATCCACGAATACGTGGGTGAAGGTACCCACGGCGCAGGCGGCGTCCTCTCCTTCCTTGAAGATGCCGATACCGTACTCCACGGAGCTGTTGCCCAGCCGATTCACCCGAAACCCGCCCTCGATGCGGTCCGGATAGGCGATGGCGCTTTTGTAACTGCACTGGGAATTGACCACGAAGCCGATGATG
The DNA here is from genome assembly GCA_013519935.1 of Ectothiorhodospiraceae bacterium WFHF3C12. Lineage (GTDB taxonomy): Bacteria > Pseudomonadota > Gammaproteobacteria > Nitrococcales > Nitrococcaceae > WFHF3C12. Next base: position 31,305 of record JACDUA010000003.1, read on the forward strand.
TCGCCGTCATGGATGTCCAGCCCGCCCTGGGTAATCAGGAAGTGGTTGGCGATGGTGTCGAAATAGGAGTAATAGACGACGTTGTTCACGTGCCCGTAGATGTCGTTATCCATCCACCGGGTCGTGATGGGCAGGAAATAGTGATAGCCGGAGCGGTCGAGCGACGTCTCGTCCACGCTGCATTCCCCCTGGTGTCGGTGTGTTTTGCGGACGGCAGAATGATCCTCCGGGCAACAGCACCCGGGGTTCATCCCGCCGCAGATGCCCGCGCGATCAACTGTTGAATCTGATTCACATTGCGCTTTCTTTCCGCGGCAATTATAAAGCTTCGATCATCGCTGACAACGCGCTGGAGCCGCCCGAACCCATGACTCCGGACGAACCCCGCACGGCCCTCGTTATCGGCGCCGGCGACGCCACCGGCTCGGCCATTGCCCGGCGCTTCGCCCGGGCCGGCTATACGGTATGCGCCGTGCGCCGCAACGGCGACAAGCTGGCGCCGCTGGTGGAGCGCATCGAAGCCGAGGGCGGCCGGGTGCACGCCTTCGGCGTGGACGCCCGCCGCGAAGAGCAGGTGGTGGATCTGGTGGAACGCATCGAACGGGACATCGCACCGCTGGACGTCGCCGTCTTCAACATCGGCGCCAATGTGCGCTTTCCCATCGCCGAGACCACGGCCCGCGTCTACTACAAGGTCTGGGAAATGGCCTGCTTCGGCGGCTTTCTGATGGGCCGGGAGGCCGCCCGGGTCATGACCCCGCGTGGCCGGGGCTCGATCTTCTTCACCGGCGCAACGGCCAGCGTGCGCGGCGGCAGCGGCTTCGCCGCCTTCGCGGGCGCCAAGCATGCCCTGCGGGCTCTGGCCCAGAGCATGGCCCGGGAACTGGGCCCCGAGGGCATTCACGTGGCCCACCTGGTGATCGACGGGGCGATCGACACCGCCTTCATCCGCGACAACTTCCCGGAGCGCTACGCCCTGAAGGCGGAGGATGGCATTCTCGACCCGGAGCACATCGCCGAGGCCTACTGGCAGCTCCACTGCCAGCCGCGGGATGCCTGGACCCACGAAATGGACCTACGGCCCTGGATGGAGGGTTGGTGACATGAGCAAGCAGGTGGAATTCTTTTTCGATTTCGGCAGCCCCAACGCCTACCTCGCCTACACGCAGCTCCCCGCGCTGGCGCAGCGCCAGGGGGCGGAAATCGCCTGGCGGCCGATGCTGCTCGGTGGCGTGTTCCAGGCAACCGGCAACCGCAGCCCCGCGGAGATTCCGGCCAAGAGCCGCTGGAGCCAGCAGGACATCCAGCGCTGGGTGCGGCGCTACGGGATCGAATTCCGTCACAATCCCTATTTCCCGGTGAACACCCTGGCGCTGATGCGCGGCGCGGTGGGTCTGCAGTTGAACGGCGACGCGGATGCCTTCCTGCGCTACGTGGACGCCATGTTCCGGGCCATGTGGGTCGATGAGCGCAACCTCGCCGAGCCGGCGGAGATCGGGCGGGTCCTGTCCGATGCCGGTTTCGACCCCGAGGCCTTCCAGCGGATGATCGCCGACCAGGCCGTCAAGGACGAGCTGAAACAGTGCACCGAGAGCGCCGTGGAGCGCGGGGTTTTCGGCGCCCCAAGTTTCATCGTCGGCGACACGCTCTTCTTCGGCCAGGACCGGCTGCATTTCGTCGAAGAGGCCCTGGCCGAGGCCTGAATCAACCCTGCGAACTCAAATATCCGGCCGGCCCGCCCGGCCCCCTGACTGGAGGTAGTGATGAGTCTCCCCGCCATTCTGGAGAACAACCTGCGCCTGCCGTTGATCGGCTCGCCGTTGTTCATAGTCTCCAACCCCGAGCTGGTCATCGCCCAGTGCAAGGCCGGCATCGTCGGCGCCTTCCCGGCCCTGAACGCGCGGCCCGCCGGGGAACTGCACGTCTGGCTGGAGCGCATCACCACGGAGCTGGCCGCCTACCGGGAGTCCCACCCCGACGAGCCGGTGGCGCCGTTCGCGGTCAACCAGATCGTGCACAAGAGCAACGACCGGCTGGAGCATGACCTCGAAGCCTGCGTGAAGTACCAGGTGCCGATCATCATCACCAGCCTGCGCGCACCTCACGAGGCCATCCCGGCCATCCACTCCTACGGCGGGCTGGTCTTCCACGACGTCATCAACGTGCGTCACGCCGAGAAGGCCCTGGAGGCCGGCGTGGACGGCCTCATTCTGGTCTGCAGCGGCGCGGGCGGTCACGCCGGCGCCATGAGCCCGTTCGCCCTGGTCTCGGAAGTCCGCCGCTTCTACGACGGGCCGATCATCCTCTCCGGCGCCATGAGCAAGGGCGAGCACATCCTCGCCGCCCAGTCCATGGGCGCGGACCTTGCCTACATGGGCACCCGGTTCGTCGCCACCGAGGAGGCCAACGCCGCCCGGGGCTACAAGGACATGATCGTCGAATCCGGCGCCAGGGACATCGTCTACACCAACCTGTTCACCGGCGTGCACGGCAACTACCTGCGCGCCAGCATCGAGAACGCCGGGCTGGACCCGGATAACCTTCCCGAGGCGGACAAGTCGGCCATGAGCTTCGGCTCCGGCGGCAGCAGCAAGTCCAAGGCCTGGCGGGACATCTGGGGCGCCGGCCAGAGTGTGAGCGGGGTCGAGGACGTCCGCCCCACCCGCGAGGTGGTGCTCCAGCTCGAGCGGGAGTACCAGGCCGCCTGGGAGCGCATGCTCGCCGGCCGCTGGGCCCCGGGCCTCGCGAGCCTCGAATCGGGCGTCGCCTGATCGACTGCCCGCTTGCCGACAATCGCCGGCCGGCGGGCCCGTCGCCCCCGGCCGCCATTCAGGATGAATCCAATGTCCATTGATCCCAGAACGCTGTCAGGCCTGGAATTGCTGCGCCTCTCCGTGGCCGGCGAGATTCCCCGGCCTTCCATCGCCGAGACCATGGGCATGGATATGGCGGAGATCAACGAGGGTGAAGTCATCTTCATGGCCCGTCCCGACCGGCGGCACCTGAACCCAATGGGCGGCGTCCACGGCGGGTTCTACGCGACGGTGCTCGACTCCGTCACTGGATGCGCCGTGCACACCATGCTGTCGCCGGGCGACACCTACGGCACGGTCGACCTGAACGTGAAGATGCTCAGGGCGGCCAGCGTGGACACCACACTGCGGGCCGTCGGCCGGGTCGTCCACGTCTCCCGTCAGCTGGGCGTGGCCGACGGCCAGATCCTCGACGAGGAAGGCCGGCTCTATGCCCACGCCACCGCCTCCTGCCTGATCAAGCGGGCCGGAAAGTGACCGGGGGCCGGTGAAAGACCCAGCCGAGCGTTTGCAGGCAACCCCCACCACGGCTAAATTGGGTGAACGCGCGCCGAGAACACGCTGAGTGAGGGCGTTTTCTCGCGAATTACCGGAGGATCAAGTCGCCCTCACCCAGCCGGAACAAGGCAAAAGACCTTGTCGATGCTGGCAATCGCAATGCTCCACCGGCTGGAGGAGTCATGGCAGGCGACTGGTTCTCCGCGTCCGTGGCGGGTTTCATGCCCCACGGTGGGTGTTATCTATGGCGTCCCGACGTGCTCTGGCTGCACGTCGTCTCCGACACCCTGACCGGGCTTGCCTATTATTCCATTCCGGTGGCGCTTCTGGTCTTCCTGCGAAGACGCGAGGACGTCGTCTATCACTGGATGTTCCTGCTCTTCGCCGCCTTCATTTTCGCCTGCGGCACGACCCACCTGTTTTCGGTCTGGAACGTCTGGAACGCCCACTACTACACCGAAGGTGCGGTCAAGGGCGCGACCGCCGCGGTATCCGTGCTGACCGCGATACTGCTCTGGCCGCTGATTCCCCGCGCCGTGGCCCTGCCCAGCCCCGGTCAACTGCGCGAGAGCAACACGCGGCTGGCCGCGGAGGTCGAGCGCCGGGAAGCGGTCGAGCGGGAGCTGCGGGAACACCAGGACACCCTGGAACAGCGGGTGGAGGAGCGTACGCGCGCCCTCGAGGATCTCAACCGCACTCTGGAGCGGGAGGTGCGCGAGCGCCGCGCCGCCGAGGCGCGCTTCCGTCAGCTTTTCCAGGCGAGCCCCGACGGCATGATCGAGGCCGACGCCGAGGGTGTCGTGCAGCTGGCCAATCCCGAGGCCGAGCGCATATTCGGCTACGACAGCGGCGAGCTCATCGGGCGCGGCGTCGAGTCTCTGATCCCGGCGGGTTCGCGCGAGCAGCACGCCGAGTTCCGCCGCAGCTATGCCCGCAATCCCGAGGCGCGGCCCATGGGTCAGGGCCGCGACCTGCGGGGCCTGCGCAGAGACGGCAGGGAGGTACCGCTGGTCATCGGGCTGAGTCCGATCACGGACGGCGAGGACGCCGGGTCGGTGCTCGCCTCGATCATCGACATCAGCGATCGCAAGCGCCTGGAGCAGCGCCTGGCGGCCAACAACCAGGCATTGCGCCGCTCCAACGCCGAGCTGGAACAGTTCGCGTTCATCGCCTCCCACGACCTGCGCGAGCCCCTGCGCAAGATCCAGTCTTTCTCGAACCTCCTGACCTCCGGCCGTTATGGGCGGTTCGACGAACAGGGCAACGAGTTCATCGGCTACATCACGAGCGCGGCCGAGCGCATGGAGGCGCTGCTGGACAGCCTGCTCCGCTACAGCCGAATCACGTCCAAGGCCGCGCCTTTCGAGTGGCTGTCACTGGACGACGTGCTGCGGGCGGTACAGGCGGACCTTCAGCTGCGCCTTGAAGAACGCGGCGCAATACTGGAATGGGCGTCTCTGCCCGAGATCGAAGCCGACGCCGCACAGATGCGTCAGCTCGTGCAGAACCTGGTTGGCAACAGCCTGAAATACGCGCGGGAGGATTTGCCGCCGCGCGTCCGGATCAGCGGTGAGATCGGCGACGACGGTCTATGCCGTCTGACGCTGTCCGACAACGGCATCGGCTTCGACCGTAGTTACGCCGAGCAGATCTTCGAGGTGTTCAAGCGCCTGCACGGTCGCGGCGTTTACGAGGGCACCGGCATGGGATTGGCGATCTGCCGCAAGATCGTTGAGCGGCACGGCGGTCATATCGAGGCCGACAGTGCACCCGGCCAGGGCGCCACCTTCCACATCACCCTGCCGGTGACGCAAGGGGACCATTCATGAGCGAGCTGCAGCCCATCCCGATTCTGATGGCGGAGGACGACCCCGAGGATCGCCTGCTGACCCGCGAGGCGTTCCGGGAGGGGCGCCTCGCGAACCCGCTGTTCTTCGTCGAGGACGGCGAAGCCCTGATGGACTACCTGCGACGCCGCGGAAGCTACGCCGATGAAGCGCTATACCCGTTCCCCGGCGTCGTGCTGCTGGACCTGAACATGCCGCGCAAGGACGGCCGCACCTGCCTCGCCGAGATCAAGCGCGACCCCGGGCTGCGGCATCTGCCCGTGGTTGTGCTCACCACCTCCGCCCAGGAAGAGGAGGTGGTCCGCAGCTACGACCTCGGCGCCAACTCCTTCGTCAGCAAACCCGTGGACTTCAACAAGCTGGTAGGCATCGTGCAGACGTTCGGGTGCTACTGGTTCTCTATCGTGGAGCTGCCCGATGCCCCCTGACGTTCTGAAGGTTGCGGTCATCGAGGACGACGACGAGGACTTCGTGCTCGTCTCCGAGGCGCTCAAGGCCGCCCAGCGCACGCGCTTCGAGATCGTACACGCCGCCGGTCTCGCCCAGGGCCGCCTCGCGCTGCTCGACGACAGCTACGACGTCTTCCTGGTGGACTACTTCCTGGACGAAAACAGTGCCGATTCACTCATCAGCGAGGCACGGCGGCTGAGCCACCCTAGCCCCCTGGTGGTGCTCACCGGCGCCGACTCCCGGGACCTCGACGACCGGCTGATCGAGATGGGTGCGGCCGACTTCCTTCCAAAGCGGGAGCTGGCGCCCGCGCTGCTGGAACGCACCATACGCCACGCCGTCGACCGCAAGCAGTCCGAGAACCAGATGGCGCGGCTCGTGAAGCAGGACGCCCTGACCGGGCTGGGCAACCGTCAGCTCTTCGAGGAGAACGTGGAACGGGCCATCTCGCGGGCGAGGCGGCACAACGGCAGCTTCGCGATCATCTTTCTCGACCTGGACCGTTTCAAGGAGGTCAACGACACCCTCGGCCATCACGTCGGCGACCTGCTGCTGATACTGGTGGCGGACCGGCTGCAGCGCGCCACCCGGGATAGCGACTTCGTCGCTCGCATCAGCGGGGATGAGTTCACCCTGCTGCTGGACGACATCCGCGAGACGGGCGACGCCGAGATAATCGCGGAAAAGCTGCTCGATACCCTGCGGTCACCGACGCCCATTCATGACGTCACGCTGAACATCACCGCCAGCCTTGGCGTCGCCTGTTTCCCGGAACACGGCGACACGCCCATGGAGCTCATGCAGAAGGCGGATATGGCCCTGTACGAGAGCAAGCGCGCCGGCAGCGGCCGGTACCGCTTCTTCAGCCAGGAGATGCAGGCGCGGCTGGAGCGCAACATCGACATGGAGCAGGGCCTGCGCCACGCGCTGGATGCCGGCGAGCTCTCGCTGCACTTCCAGCCCATCTGGCGGTTGTCGGACCGGCGGACCGTAGCGGCCGAGGCGCTGCTGCGCTGGCGTCACCCTGCTGGGTACATGGTTTCCCCGGCTGAATTCATCCCGGTCGCGGAGCGAACGGGGCTGATCCTGCCCGTCGGCAACTGGGTGCTGGATGAAGCCTGCCGGTTCCTGCGGCGGCTCGACGACGCAGGGCATTCCCGGCTCGATCTGGCGATCAACGTCTCGCCCAGGCAGCTCGGTCCACACACCTTCACGGAGACCGTCGAGCGCCACCTGGCTGCCCACGGCGTCGAGGCTTCGCGCCTGGAGCTGGAGCTCACGGAGGAGACGTTCATCGAGACCGGAGACGAGATGAAATCACTGCTGACGGATTTCCGGAAGCTGGGTTGCAGCATCGCGATCGACGACTTCGGCACCGGCTACTCGTCCCTGCGCTACCTCAAGCACTTTCCCGTTCACCGGCTGAAGATCGACAAGAGCTTCATCTCCGGCGACGGCGCGGACGTTGCCGAGCCGGCGATCACCCAGGCCATCGTCAATCTCGCAAAGTCCCTCGGCCTGACCCTGGTGGCGGAAGGCGTCGAAACCCCGCAACAGGCTGATTTCCTGCTCGCCGAGGGTTGCCAGTTCGGCCAGGGCTTCCTCGTGGCACCGCCGATGGAAGCCGATGAATTCATCCAGTTCCTGCAGAACCAGCATCGTGACGGACCGCCGTGACACAGCAACGCGTCCCGACGACGGCATCGACATTCTGCTGTCAGTCGCCGACGGCGACGTTCGTCGCACATTGCAGCAGACCCTGCGCAGCAGCCGGCTCGGGCACCGGCTCACCCTCGTCGACAGCACCGAAGCGATGTTCCGTTACCTCGAGGACACCATCCAGCGTGCACGTCCCCTGCCGAACCTCGTTCTGCTCGGCCTCGATCGCGATGGCGGCGAGGACGTCCGGGTCATGCAGGCGCTGAAGGCCGACCCCGAACTGCGCCCCATCCCGGTCATTGTCCTGGTCGGCCGCGGAGACGGGATACGCACCCGGCAACTCTACGAGCTGGGCGCCAGCTCGGTGGTCCGCGTGCCCCTGCACTTCGCGGATCTGGTGGACATCATGCGGGTCCTTGAGCGCTATTGGGGCACGGTCGCCAGGCTACCCGGGACAGACCGTTAGAACCACGGACAGCGTGTGGCCTCTGCGACCGTTCGGCAGGGGCCACCGTCCCCGGGGCCAGGGAGGGGCTGTCCGGCCCCGATCGCGGGTCATGGCCCTGTAGCCCGCCTATGCGCGCCGGAGCAGTATTCAGTCTTCCCGGAAGGCCTCGGCCAGGGACCGTTCCCGCTCGCCGAAATAACGGCCCAGCAACGCCTCGAGCTGTTCGCGCTTGTCCGCCTCCGTCAGTCCGGCTTCGAGAATGGCCTGACGCTCGCTGCGATACAGCGCCAGCTGACGCTGCCAGGCCGCGCGATCTTCCTCGGATTCGATGGCGTCGCCGGCGGCGGCAAGGCCCAGGGCCTGGGAACGCACGAAATCCCGGAAGGCCTGGGAAGCGCCCTGCTCGCGCAGCATCCGCATCTCGCTGCGCAGCTGCCGGGCCTCGGGCGTATCGCGTCCGCGCAGGTGCATCACGCCGCGCAGGAGGTCATCCTGCAGGGCGGTCTGAAGCGCCACCCGCTGCTGCTGGCTGAGATCCGTACGGGAGGCGATGCGTTGACGCTCCAGCACGAAACGCCGGTACGCCTCCTCGTCGGCATAGACACGCGTCGCCACGTCCGCCCCCAGGTGACGCCGGCGCAGTGCCACGAGCTCGTCGAACCGGGTACGCGCGGAGCCCGCCGCCCGGGGCCTGCTTCGCGCCTCGCGCGCCGCAAGTGCCTGGGTATAGGCCTGGTAGTCGCGCACCAGGTCGATCACCTGTTCCGCGGCGGCACCATCGAGGCGCCGGCGAAGCGCGAGTGCCATATCGTCCAGCTCACGCTCCGTCAGTGGGCGCTCCAGCCCCGCGAGCGCCTCTTCCAGGGCCTGGCCGGCCGCCTTGTCCACCACGAGCTTGCCGTGCTCGTCAAAGGCGAGGCGATCCAGGGCCTGACCGAGCACCAGGATAGCCCGCGGCGCGTCGGGGGCCTTTTCCCGGTCCGGTCGCGGCGAATCCCCGGATTCGGGCCGCGCGGGCCCGCGCTCGCCGCCCAGGAGGACGTCGAATGCGGGCCAGGACCGATCTTCGGCCTTCCGCTCCGTTTTGGGCTCGTCGGCCACCGCGGGCGCGGCACGCCGGGCCTCTTCGCCGGGCAAGAACATCCACGCGGCGAACCCGACCGCCAGGCCCGCGACCGCCGCCAGCGCGATCCGTCCCGTCCATGTCCCGGGCAACATAGCCATCCCGTATCCTCGCATTCCCATGCAGGATTCTAACCCGGTCGGCGCGCGGTTCTCCCCCGCCAGCCGGCATCCACACCCCCGTCCGGGGGTGAGCGCTATACTCGCGGCAGACTACCGCGAAGCGGGCGCAACGCAGCCAGGGAAACCGCTATGAACGATGGCGCCGATGACCTCAGTGTCCTCTACAGGGGGTTTCGCGAACGCTATCTCGACTACGAGACGCTCACCGCCCAGCTTCGCGGCTGGGCCGAGGCCCTGCCCGGGCTGGTGCGCCTGGACAGCCTCGGCGGCACGCCGGAGGGACGGGACCTGTGGCTGCTGACCATCGGCCCGGAACCGGAACGGCTGCGCCCGGCGGTATGGGTCGATGGCAACCTCCATGCCGTGGAGCTCGCCGGCTCCAGCGTGGCCCTGGCCATCGCCGAGGACGCAATCCGGATGCACCTCGACGGCGCCCTTCCAGCCGGCGTGCCCGAGGTGGCCGGCACCGCGGCGGGGGACGTGCTGTTCTACGTCATGCCCCGGATCAGCCCGGACGGCGCCGAGGCCATCCTCACCAGCGGGCGGTACGTGCGCTCGGTTCCCCGGGACGACCGGCCCAACCGGCAGCACCCGCGCTGGCGCGCCGGCGACGTGGACGGCGATGGCCAGGCCATGGCGATGCGCCTGGAAGATCCCGCCGGCGAGTACGTCGAGTCCGATGCGGTGCCCGGCCTGATGCTGGAGCGCCGCCTGGGCGATCAGGGGCCGTTCTACCGGATCTATCCCGAGGGCTTTATCGAGCACTTCGACGGTCACACCCTGCCGGACACCGGTTTCCTCGACGACAACACCCCGGACCTCAACCGCAATTTCCCCTATGACTGGCGCCCGGAACCGGAGCAGACCGGCGCCGGTCCCTTCCCGGCCAGCGAGCCGGAATCCCGCGCCATTGTCGAGTTCGCCACGGCCCACCCGAATATCTTCGCCTGGTTCAACCTGCACACCTTCGGCGGCGTCTACATCCGACCCCGCCAGGACGTGCCGGACGGCGAGATGAACCAGTCCGATCTCGCGCTGTATCGGCAGCTGGAGGCGTGGGGCGAAGACGTCGGCGGCTACCCGATGGTCAGCGGCCATGCGGAGTTCACCTACGAACCCGGCAAGCCGCTGCGCGGCGACCTGACCGATTTCGCCTACCACCAGCGTGGCTGCCTGGCCCTGGTGTGCGAGCTCTGGGATCTGTTCCGGGAACTGGACATCCCCCGCCACAAGCCCTTCGTCGACCACTACACCCACACTACCTCGGAGGAACTGGTGCGGCTGGCCGAATGGGACCGCTCGCACAATGCCGGGCGTGTCTTCCAGCCCTGGCGGCAGGTCGAGCATCCCCAGCTCGGGCCAGTGGAGGTGGGCGGATGGGACCCGCGCGTGGGCATATCCAATCCCCCTTTCGAGCGTCTGCCCGAGATCTGCGCCCGCCAGAGCGCCTTTTACTTCCAAATCGCGGCGCTCGCACCGCGTCCGGAGCTGCGCGTCCTGGAAGTCCGTGCCCTGGGCGACGACGTCCACCGCGTGGAGATGGAGGCCACGAATATCGGTTACCTGCCCACGTACGTACTCGATTCCGCCCGGGACAGGGACTGGAACGAGGAATTGACGGCAGTGGTGGAACCGGGCGATTGCAGGCTCGCGCGCGACGCCGATGCCCGAAGGACCATTGGCCATCTCGCGGGCTGGGGGCGCGGGCTGCACAGCGGCGGCAACTCGCTGTTCCACCGGTTCAGCCGGGGTACCGGCAACCGGGTGCGGTTCGGCTTCACGGTAACCGGCAGTGGAACCATCGAAGTCCGCGCCGGCAGCTGCCGGGTGGGCTGGCTTACATGCACGGTCGCCATCCCGGCCCCGTCGGCATGACCGGGCCCGGACCTGCCCCTCGCGGCCGTAAAAACCCCGAGAATGGATTACATAAATCTCGCAACCGGTTGTTATAGCGAGTAATCGCTGCGGCACACCTGCGTGCGCCGAAGGCGCATGGCCCGTATGGGGGATATGACCGGGGGCTGGCGGTTGTTACTGGTGTGTGGCGAAGGTTTTCAACGTGTCGGGGGACAAAGACCAATGAGACCACTGGCCAGAATCGCCATTCCGCTGAGCCTCCTCGCGGCGACGCTGGGACTCACCGCCTGCGGCGGGGGCGGCTCCAGCACGTCGCAGGTCGACCGCGTCGAGGTCGAAGCGAGCCATACGCCGATCATCGCCACGGACACCCAGCAGGTCACCGTCACGGCCGAGGCGGACACCGACGCCAACGAGTTCTGGACGTTCCTGTTCGTCGACGGCAGCCTGGAGGAGATCTGCGATTCCCAGGCCAGCTGCTCCGTTACGGTGGGGCCGCTCAGCAGCTCCCCGGTGAGCAGCACCAGCACCGGCCGGCCGGTCAATTACCAGGCCATACTCCTGCCCATCAATTATGACCAGTGCGCCCTGTCACCCTGCAACGCCGAGGACGTCAACACGTTCGGCGTCACCGACGGCACCTACACCTACCAGGCGAACTCCGGAAACTATATCCCGGCGCTCAGCCACGCGCCGTCCAGCGACGCCGTGGACGTCGTCTTCCACATGGCCTCGGGCAGCGACGAATACACCACCGGCAGCGACCTGACCCGGGCCTTCATCAACGACGTCGAGGACAAGATCTACGAGGAATACGGCCGTCAGGCGATCATCCGGGAGCATCTCGACGACTTCAATTTCTGGGTCTACACCGTGCCCGCCAGCACCAACGACTGCGGCACGCCGGATTCCAGCATTTCCTCCAACATGCCGTTCCGCGACGCCGACGCCGTGCTCCATGTGCAGACCTTCGGCGACTGCTCCAAGGGCAGCCGCTTCACCGCTGAAGGCCATGACACCAAGGCCTTCCTCCACGAGTCCGGTCACGGGGTATTCAACATGGCCGACGAGTACGACGGCCCCACCTATTACTTCGAGCCGGACAACGAGCCCAACATCTTCGACACCGAGAGCAACTGCACGACCGAGCAGAACAACAAGGGCCGTTCGACGTCCGCCTGCAGCCAGTTCACCTCGCGTCAGGGCGGCTGGTACAAGATCCATACCGGCCGGACCGTCATGAGCTGGGGCGACACCGGCGATGCCTGGGACACCGAGGGTGAAGAACACATGAACTGGTTCTTCAACAACCTGTGACGTCGCCGTAAACCGAACAAGGCCCGGAGGTAAGAACCCATGCGATACGGACTCATTGTGCGAACCGCCGCGGCCGCCGCGGCGCTAACGGCGGCAGGCCTGGTTCACGCCGCCGAGAACGAGGTGGTCGTCGTTCCCATGAGCTATGGCGACGGCGTCTATTTCCAGCGGGACGCGGCGCGGATACTGCCCTGCGAACCGCCGACCCTGCCGGTAGCCGGCGGCGGCGTGACCCCGCGGGTCGAGGGCCTGCGCAACAGCGAACAGGTCTTCAGCAAACCGTTGCGCGACCCCCGGCTGAAGCTGGTGGAAGACCCCACGGCGGACGTACCGTCGGAGCGCGTTACGGCCACGGACTTCACCCTCTACCTCCCATGGACCAACGAGTACGAAGAACTGCGTTTCTTCAGTAATCAGGAACGCCGGGAGGCCAACGTGGTCATCAACCTGGCCGATGCCATCGGCACTTACGAGGCCGCTGGCGGCCGGGATCAGGACGCGCCTTGCCAGTACCCCGAGCGGTTGCGGGCCGAGCGGGACGCGATAGACACCCCGGCGCGCATCGACGAGGGCCTGAGCCAGGCGGAAGACCAGCAGAGCGACTAGCAGCGGCAACGCAGCCGCGCCAAGCGTTGCGTGAGCCCGGCCGGTCCGGGCTCACGTCCTTTTCAGACCCATCCCGCCCGCTCAGCGAACCAGACCAGCCCCACCACCGCCAACGCCGCCGAGAGACCCAGCACCAGCACGGGATAGCCCCGCTGCCGCGCGAGAAGCCGCAGCACGGGAAACGCCAGAGCGACGGCCGCGAGCTGGCCCACCTCGACCCCAACGTTGAACAGCGCCAGCGCGGTGACCGTAGCCTCCTCGGGCAGGCCGATTTCCCGGAGCATGCCGGCGAAACCAACACCGTGTATGAGCCCGAAGAGAAACGTCAGGAACCACCGGGCCCGCCGTATTCCATACACCGCCGCGTCGAACGCCGCCGTGGATCGACCCGCCCGGAGTGCGGCGGGTGGCACCTGCCGCAGCACGGCCACCACGTTGGCGACGGCGACCCAGCTCACGGACAGGGCGATCAGGCTCTCGGTCAGGGCCGCCGGCACCGCGATATACCCGAGGGTCGCCAGACCGAGGGTAATGGAGTGGGCGACGGTGAAAGCGGTGACCAGCACGGCGATGGCGCTGAAGCGTAGCGTGACCAGGATCAGCCCGGCCAGGAACAGCAGGTGATCGTAGCCGGTGACGATGTGCTCCAACCCGAGCACCAGGAAGGTGTCCGCGTCCGGCGTCTCGCTGCCGGGCGGCTCGGGCCTTGCCGGCAGGCTTGGCAGCTCGAAATCCGGCTGGGCACGCAGCTGCGCGACGGGGATGTCCAGACTGTCGCGGCCATGGTGCAATACCGCCCGCAGGCCCTGGTCTCCGGCGTAAACGCGGGTGAGGTTGCGGTGCGCCCGGTCGAAACCCACGAACAACCCGTAGTCGATCCGCAGCGTTTCCAGTGGACGCGGACAACGATAACGCAGCCGGTATTCGTAGGAACCGATGTCATCCAGGACGGCGGCATCCCGGGCGAACAGCGTGCAAGGCGCGCCGCCGTTCTCGACAGCGAATCCCTGCCGCACCGCCTTCGCATACTCGCCGGGCGGCGGCGCCGCGTCCGGCTGTTCCCCGCCCACCACGCGCCAGAGCTCATCGACGGGAACCGTGTAAACCAGCTCCACGCGGTCCCGTCCCAGATAGACGTCCGTGGCGGTTACGCCGCTGGGATGGGCCTCCGCCCGCCCGAACACGGCCACCAATAGCACCAGTGCCAGCCATATTGTCCGGGCGACGGACGAAGTGCTTCTCATCGAATCCCCGCTGGCGGATTGTCCGTGAGCGAATGCGCGAACGCGCGGCCACAACAGCTGCATCAGTCGACAGGAAGGCACCGGCCACACCACGGCCGGTGCCCTGTCCGGTGCCGGTGCCCTCAGTCGTAGACGGCGAAGATGTCTGCCGCGTCGTGGAGATAGTCCGGGGTCAGTCGAACCCGGCCGGATCCATCCGCTCGAACCGAGAAGAGCTCGATGGTGCCGGCCATGCGCTCATCCGCCGCGTAAACGATCCGGCTACCGTCCGCAGACCATTCATATTCGCCGTAACTGGTGTAACCGATTCCGGGCAGCGTGGGGACCACCTGCGTGTGCCCGGAGCCGTCGGCACCAACCACGTAAACTTCTCTGGCATTGCCATTGGCGCTGTCCACGTCCGCCCAGTAGGCAATGTATTGCCCGTCGGGCGACCATCTGTAGCTGCGCACCGATCCGTCGTTGAGCGGATCGGGCGACACCTGGACAACGCCCGAGCCATCGGCGTTGACGCTGAACAGATCGTACACGCCGTCACCATCGTCGTTGGACCGGAAGACGACCCGGCTCGAGTCGGGGGCGATCTGCGCCAGGCCGGCCGAGCCCTGGTGCGCGTCGGGGCTGAGCCCGGCCCAGCTGCCGCCGTCCGGGGCCGCCCGGTAGACCTGCGTCTTATCGTCGGTCGCCTGGTCGGCGACGTAGATCAGGAAGCTGCCGTCCGGCGCCCATTCGAAGTCCCCGGCCGTCCTGTTGGCCGCGAGATCCGGATGCACCTTGGCCAGGCCGGTGCCGTCGGGGTTGACGGTGAATATCTCGTCCACCTCGTCGGTATCCGCGTCCGCCGAGAACGCGATCCGCTGGCTGTCGGGGGACCAGGCCACCTCGTGGACATCGCCGTTCGACTGCATCGTTCCGCTGATCTTCACGTTGGCGGTGCCATCCGGAAGCGACGTATACAGCTCGTAGACCCCGTCCGTGTCCTGATCGGCCGTGTAGGCGATGCGAGAACCGTCCGGGGCCCACCACATATCGGTGACGTCACCGGTGCTGCCCAGCGCGCCGCTGGCGACTACCGGATTGCCCGGGTCGTGGACCGAGACCAGCATCAACTCGAACGTATCATCAGTGATCGCATCAGCCAGGTAGGCCACCGTCTGGCTGTCCGGCGCCCAGGCGAAGTCCTGGACGTTGCCGCCGCTGACCAGACCGCCGCTGAGCACCGCCCGGCCACTGCCGTCGGCCAGAATGCTGTAGAGGTGAACGGGGCTGCCGCTGGCGGCTATGCCCCGATAGGCAACGAGCTGACCATTCGGCGACCAGTCGTGTCCGTAAACCGAGCCCGAGGCCGGGTCGACGTTCCCGGACAGCTTGACGGCACCGCTGTCGGTGCGCAGGTCGGCCGCGTAGAGCTCGTTGCCGTATCCCGGCTGATTCGTCATCCGGAACGCCACCTGCTCGCCGTCGGGGGCACGCTCCACCGCACTGATGGGATTGATGACTTCCGAGGAATCGGGCGCGGCGATCCGCACGGTCCCGCCCTCGTAGCGTGCCCGCCAGAGCGTGTGCATGCCGTCGAGGCTCACGTCCGCCGTGAACACGACCCCGCTGAAGCTGTCGGCGCTCTGACTGCAGAGGAGCTCGGAGGACGTCACCTCCGTATCGTCGAGCACGCCGTTGCCGTTGGCGTCGACCCCCGCCTCCACACGGGTGCCGCCATCGGGGCACTCGGTGCCCGGCTCCACCGTCTCCACGTGGGTCAGTCCGGCATCGCCGTTGCAGACCACGGCGGTCTCGTCCACCTCCGAGGCATCCAGTACGCCGTTGGCGTTCTCGTCGATACCGGACTCGATCTGAACTCCACCGGTCGGGCAGGTGTTGCCGGGCGGGATCACGGTCTGGGCGTTCACGACCGTGGAGGGATTCGGATCGCTTCCACCGCCGCCGCCATCATCACTGCTGCTGCCGCCGCCTCCACCGCCGCAGCCGGCGAGGAGAAACGCGGCGGCCACGAAGGCGGCGTATGGACCCAACTTAAACGAGCGGGAGATTTCGCGCATGCACGGGACTCCTTGGGCGAGTTTCTTTTTCTGTCACGACACGCCCCGGGCGGGACGCCGAATGAGCTCAAGGTTATGCATGTGCGCACCGCGTCAGTACCCCTCAAACAGGGGGTGTGATGATGCTCACAGCGGATGAGTAATCGGAGACCGCCGCGACGGTTCGGGGCGTCGAGACTGCCGCGCGGGTCCGGCATGGCCGACCGGCGGGAGAGGCAGAGCGGTCAGTCCCCGGCGCGGGTGTGGATCCTGGCTAGTCCCGCCGAACGTCGATGGTGGAGACCGGCGGGGCCCGGTTGCCCCAGCTCTGACGTATGAAGGTCGCGACGGCGGCCACCTCCCGATCGGAAAGGTCGTAGTGCGGCGGCATGCCGTGAGGCCGTTCGTGGCCGGGCACGCTGGCTGGAAAACCGCCGAGACGGATCGCGTTGACCACGTTGGCGGGGTTCACGGTGGTGACGCCCGGGTTCCCCGCCAGCGGCACCACGCCCTCGCCACCTTCCCCCGATTCGCCGTGGCAATCCGAGCAGTGGTCGTCGTAAACGCGCCGGCCCAACGCCAGCTTGCGCGCGCCCCCTTCCGCCGCGTTGCCGGCTCGCGCGCCCGAATCGGGCAAAGACGCAAGATAGGCGGCCATGGCGCGGGCGTCGGTTTCGCTCAGGTACTGCAGGCTCTCGAACACCACACCGGCCATGGGCCCCATCATCACGGCCCGCGTGCTTCGACCCGTGCGCAGGAAAGCCGCCGCCTCGACTTGGCTCATGCCCTGCAGCCCCGCCTCCGCCCGGCTGTCCAGCGACGGCGCATACCACCCATGGACCATGCTCCCGCCCTCGCCCGGGTCGTCGCTGACGGCCCCCAGGAAATTGCGCTCGCGATGGCACTCGAGGCAGTGGCCGAGCCCCCGGACCAGGTAGGCGCCGCGGTTCCAGGCATCGCTCTCGCCGGCGCGCGGCTCGAAAACACCCTCGTCGAAGTACAGCCCTTTCCAGATGGGCAGCAGAGCGCGATACCCAAAGGGAAAGTCCAGCTCATGGGGGGCCGTGCGGTTCCCCGCCGGCGGAACCGTACGCAGGTACGCGTGGATATCGTCCACGTCCCGGCGGGTCACCCGAGTCAGGCTCGGATAGGGGCAGGCCGGATAAAGGCTGGACCCGTCCGGGCGCTCGCCCCGGTGAAGCGCGGCCCACAGGTCGTCGCTGGACCACGTGCCGATGCCTGATTCCGCGTGCGGGGTGATGTTGGGGGTGTGGAAGACACCCAGATCGCTCTCCAGTCGAAGCCCGCCGGCGAAAGGCGCTCCACCTGGCGCCGTATGGCAACCCGCGCAATTGGCGATACGGGCCAGATACTCGCCTCGGGCGACGGAGCCGCTCGGCGAGCCCGAGTTGGCTCCGGATTCGCTCTGGGCGGGAGACGGTGTCGCGGCCGCGACGCCCAGCAGTGCCGTCGCCACGATGAGCAGTCGGCGAAAGCGCGTCCCGCTCATCGCGCCGGCTCCTCGATGCTGCCGCACTCCATGGGCGGATCCACCGCCGCGGCCGGCGCGGGATCGGTATCTACCGGCAGCGGCCGGGAGGCCAGCCACGCGGCAACCGCGGCGATATCCGACGGCGACAGCCGCTCGACGATCGCGGCCATGCAGTCCGGTGCGGCCGCCCGGCGCTCGCCCTCTCGCCAGGCACCGAGCTGGCCCATGATGTAGTGACGCGGCAAACCGATAAGGCCCGGCGTCGCCGGCAACGCCCCGGCCAGGCGCTCGCCATGGCAAGCCTGGCAGGCGGGAACGTCGGCACCGGGGTCCCCTTCCCGGACCAGCATTCGCCCGCGTTCGGCCACGGCCGGGTTCGCGGGCGGCGTGGCGGGTTCCGGATACGGCGGCGTGCGCCCGGCGAAGTGCTCGGCGATTTCCCAGAGATAGACGTCGGAAAGATGCCGGACCATGTGGTTCATGGTGTCGTTGCGCCGGCGCATCGCCTGGTAGTTGCGCAGCTGGTTGTAGAGATAGCCGGCGGGCTTGCCCTGGATTCGCGGGACGTAACCTTCCTCTATCTCGATGGCATCCTCGCCGTGACAGGCCGTGCAGGCGCGCAGACGCTCGGCCATGGCCTGCTCGGAAAGCGCGGCGGCAGGCGCCAGGCACGCCATCAAGAGACCGAGCAGACCGATTGTGCGAGCCACCAAAGTCACGTGAGCACTCCCCTGCGCGAACGCGCGACATAGTACAACGCACCGTTGCCCGGCATAAGGGGCGCCGCTGCCGATCGAAGACGCGCCTGCCGTGAGACGCCGGCGCTTCTCAGGCCGCCCGCCCGCTGGATGCAGGTCGGCACCGGCAAAGCCGGCGCCGACGTCTTCTCCCTGAATGTCGGATGGCAGGACCATCCGATCTTCGGCTTTCCGGCCGGGTGCAAGAGGCTCCACAGGGTACTTGCCCACTTGCGTGCGCCGCTTTCCGCTCCCACTACTGAAGCGGGCCATGGGCCGTGCCTCGCGGTCGCGCGGCGACATGACGCCGCGCGGCAGGCGTTTGCCCGGCAAGCCGTCCGGTGTACCCTTCCGCGGGTCCGATCCCGCCGACCGCACAGGGTCGCGGGCTATGGCCACTGCTCCAGTCTCGGCAACCCCAAGGACATCGAGTGCAGCCCATAATCGCCGTCAACCATCTGTCCAAACGGTACGAAAGCGGTTTCCAGGCGCTTGAGGACATCAACCTGGAGATTCAGCCCGGGGAGATCTTCGCGCTGCTCGGGCCCAACGGCGCCGGCAAGACCACGCTGATCAGCATCATCTGCGGTATCGTCAGACCGACCACCGGCTCCGTGACCGCCAACGGTTACGACATCATCCGTGACTTCCGCAAAACCCGCTCGCTAATCGGGCTGGTACCCCAGGAGATCGCCACCGACGCGTTCGAGACGCCGCTGGGCACGGTGACGTTCAGCCGGGGTCTATTCGGCAAGCCGGCCGACCCGGCCCACGTGGAGAAGGTGCTGCGCGACCTCTCGCTCTGGGACAAGCGCAAGGCGCGGATCATGGAGCTCTCGGGGGGCATGAAACGTCGGCTGATGATCGCCAAGGCCCTGGCCCATGAGCCGCGCATCCTGTTCCTCGACGAGCCCACCGCCGGCGTGGACGTGGAGCTGCGGCGGGAGATGTGGGAGATGGTCCGCGGCCTGCGCGAGAACGGCGTGACCATCATCCTCACCACCCACTACATCGAGGAGGCCGAGGAGATGGCCGATCGCGTGGGCGTCATCAACAACGGCCGGATCGTGCTGGTGGAGGACAAGAACAAGCTGATGGCCAAGCTGGGGCAGAAGCAGCTCACCCTGAGCCTGCAACAGCCGCTCCAGGGCCTGCCGGCCACCCTGGCGGAATACCCGGTGGAGCTGGCGGCGGACGGACACGAGCTGGTCTACACCTACGACGCCCAGCAGGAACACACGGGCATTCCCGACTTCCTCAAGGCCCTGGAACAGCTCGGCATCGAGTTCCGCGACCTGCGCTCCCGGGAGAGCTCCCTGGAGGAAATCTTCGTCAGCCTGGTGAGGGACGGCACATGAATCCCAACGGCATTCGCGCCATCTATCGCTTCGAGCTGGCTCGTACCTGGCGCACGCCGATGCAGAGCATCCTCTCCCCGGTGCTGTCGACGTCGCTGTATTTCATCGTCTTCGGCTCGGCCATCGGCTCGCGGATGATCTCCATAGACGACATCCCCTATGGCGCCTTCATCATCCCCGGCCTGATCATGCTGACGCTGCTTAACGAGAGCATTTCCAACGCTTCCTTCGGCATCTACCTGCCCAAATTCACGGGGACCATCTACGAAGTGCTTTCCGCGCCCGTCTCGGCCTGGGAGATCGTGCTCGGCTACGTGGGCGCGGCGGCCACCAAGTCGCTGATGCTGGGGATACTGATACTGATCACGGCGCGCTTTTTCGTCGACTACGACGTGGCCCACCCGGTCTGGATGCTGACCTTTCTGGCCCTGACCTGCGTCACTTTCAGCCTGTTCGGATTCATCATCGGTGTCTGGGCGGACGGTTTCGAGAAACTGCAGATCGTCCCGCTGATGGTGGTCACGCCGCTGACCTTCCTGGGTGGGAGCTTCTACTCCATCGAGATGCTGCCACCCTTCTGGCACACGGTGACCCTGTTCAATCCGGTGGTGTACCTGATCAGCGGCTTCCGCTGGAGCTCCTACGGGGTGTCGGACGTGCACGTGGCCGTCAGCACCGGCATGACCCTGCTGTTCCTGTGCGCCTGCATGGCCGTGATCTGGTGGATTTTCCGGACCGGCTACCGGTTGAAGAGCTGACCACCCGGGGTTGCCGCGACGTGCCTTGCGGCCGGCCCTTGCCCGGCACGGCGCGCGCGAATTCCATATGGCAGCTCGCCGGGGATTCTACTGACGCCGTGACGTATCCAGGACCACCCCTGTCTGATTGACCACCTTGACGTCGAGGCCCGAGAAGCGAAGCAGCATCTCGCCGTCACCGGTCGACACCAGGCGCATGTGCTCGCCCAGGCCCATCACGGGATTGCCGCGGACGCCGGCGAGCTGGGCCTCCAGCGTGCGCACCCGGTCCCGGAGGCGCTCCAGCTCCGCCGCCAGCGCGGCCGGTTCCGTGCGCTCGTCCGCAGATGGCTGTCCCGCCAGGAAGCGACTGGGTTCGGACACCAGAAACAGGAATGGCAGGGCGCCGATAACGAGCAGGATGGCACCCGGCAAATACTGTAGCCGTCGGAGCAGCTCACCCCGTCGGTCTCCAGGCCACTCCAAACCGGAGTCGCCGCGTCTGGAAATCTGCGCGCGCTTCCGCACACCTAGCCCCACCCTGTTGCCGCTATCGCGATCTCGCGTAGGCCCTTTAGGGGAACCACAGGGGTTCCCCGAAGGCTCTGTCATTCGCTCAATGGTTCGACGCGCGAAAACACGCTCGACTCATTTGGCGATACCGGCAGGTTAATGCTTGCGAAAGCCACGCCACACCCCCCATTCGGGTTGTGGTCAAGCGCGGGTCAATTGAGGGGGAGGCTGAGGGCGACCCGATAGACCGCGCCATCCGCCTCGTTGTGGAAGCCTGTTTCGATTTCTCCGCCCAGCTCGTCGACCCGGGTCCGCATGTTCGAAAGCCCGCGTCCGCCCGGAGCGTCCGGTTCATTCACCGCGCTACCAAGCAGCCCGTCGTGTTCCAGGGCCAGTTGCAGCCGGCCGTCCTGCTGACCGAGCCAGACCCTCAGCCAACGGGGGCTGGCATGCTTGAGGGCGTTGGTGAGCGATTCGTCCAGAACCCGGCGCAGATTGATCGCCTGACGCGGCGAGAGATTATGGTGCGCCACGGCGTCCCAGTCGCCCGCCACGATGAGCTCCGTGCCCGCCGGCCCCAGCCGCTGACTGGCACCATCTCGCCAGTCGTCCAGAAAATCCGCCAGCAACCGGTTCTGATCGTCATCCAGGGCGTTGATCGCCTCGCGCAGGCTTTGCAGGGCCCGGCGTGCAAGGGCCTCGCGCTCTTCGTCCTCGGCGGTGAGAATCAGGCTGAGAAGCTGTCCACCCACGTCGTCGTGTAGGTCGCGCATGATCCGGCGCCGCTCCGTGCTCGCGGCCTCTTCCTTGGCCCGGCGCACGCCGTGAATGCGCGTGGCCAGCTCATGCATGGTGCGCACGAGCGCCACGTCCTCGCGCGAGAACAGCCGCCGTCCCTGCTTTCCGAAGCGCAGCATGACCCCGGCGCCCCCGGCGATGCCGGGCACATCCAGCCGAGCACCGTTCTCCGACAGCGCCACCACCTCAATCGGCCGCCCCTCAGGCGCCGGATCGACGGCCAGCGGCTCCAGGCGCGAGGCCAGCGCCTCCTGCCAGCTGCGCTCCACGGCATCGTCATTGCCCGCCGCCAGGACCCGCTGGACGAGATCCGCCAGTTCCCGGGCATTATTCGACCCACCGCCGCCGCTCAGCCGGCGCCACAGCCACTGCCGCGCGGGAAAGTAGCCCCAGCCGGCGAATATGACCGCCAGCCCCAGTGCATAGACCGGCTCGAACCCGAGCAATAGCACCAGGGCGGCGTCGACGGCCACGACCGAAAGACCGCCGAAGAACCAGACCCATGCCCCGAACCACCAGCGCTCCAGGTCGAACAGACGGTAGCGCAGCACGCCCAGGGCGAAGCCCACGTAGAGCGTGACGGCGAGCCCCACCATCACGGCCGTGGACACCAGCGCCTCCCCGGTGAACAGCAGCGGCATGAAGTACGCCACCAGGCCGGCGCCGGTGCTCGTGAGCACGGACAGCACCACCCACCGCAGAGCGCCCCGGTCCAGCGGATCGTTACTGGACCGCCGCCACTGGGCCAGCGCCAGGCCGGCCCCCAGTACGTAGTACGCCAGGATGGGGATATAAAAGCTGTGCTGCGGCCAGTCGAACAGGTGCAGGTTCTCGTTCAGCTGCACCACGGCCACCATGCCGAAGGAGGCCCATATGGCCCGCCGTCCGTGGCCAAGCCGGCGCGGGTAACTCGCCAGCAACGCCATCAGGGCCCCCAGCATCAAGTGCAGTCCGAGGTTATTGGCCCGGAGGACGAGGTCGAACCAGTGCCCGACCATGGCAAGATCGCGAACGGTGTAGACGCTGTTGTTCCAGGTCGCCGCGAAGAAGCCGATGCCGGAAATGGCAAGCAGCCGAGCCGAGTCCAGCCCGGGCCGGAAGACCCACACCGATAGCCCGATCAGCGCCGCCATGCAACCGAACAGATTGAACAGCCAGAAATCCAGTCCCAGCGCGTACCAGGGGTGTCTAGCGCGTGGCGAGAGCGTTACGGTCCGATCGTCCGCCAGGCGCAGCATCAGCGTCCCGGTGCGGGTCGCATCCGCCAGGCGGTCCTGAAAGGCCAGATAGGCCTCGTATTCCGCGAACGTGGGATAGATGTGCGGCGCGACGTCGGGGTTGTAGTGCGCCAGGGAAACCGGATTTCCGGGACGGCCCGCCGCGCTGATCACGTCCCCGGGGGACAAGAGGCCGCTCGCCGGACCGTCCTCGGCAACGGCGGCGACCCGGACACCCGCCGCGCCAGCCGGCTCCAGATCCAGACCCAGCCATCGCTGTTGCGATGCGGCCCACACGGCGCCGGCCACGGCCACGATAACGGCCAGAACCGCGGCAAAAAGCACCTGTAACGGGGCAAACCGGCTCAGCATAGCCAGTCCCGCGGGCTAACGCCCCGAGTCGATGATGCCGAGCTGGACGGCTTCCAGCGTGGCTTCGGCCCGCCCCGAAACGTTGAGCTTGCGGTAAATCGCCTTGACGTGCCCGGCGGCGGTGTGTGGCGAAATATCCAGTGCCTGGGCAATGTCGTTGCGGTTGAATCCGCGCGAGAGCAGGTCCAGTACTTCTCGCTCGCGATCGGTGAGCTGCGGTGCATCCGCCACATCCGGCGTCGGACGCCGACTGAAGTAGCGCAGGATGCGCCGGGCCACGCTGGGGGAGATCGGCGGCTCGCCGCGGACGATGCCCTGGAGCTGATCCACCAGGCGCTTGCGTGGCTGGTCCTTCAGCAGATAGCCCCTGGCGCCGGCCTCCAGGGCCGTGAAAAGGTGCTGATCGTCGTCGTAGATAGTGGTGACGACCGAATAGGTTTCCGCCTTGGCGTCCTCGGCGAGCTCGCCAATCAGCGCCACGCCGCTGCCGTCGGGCAGGCTGATATCCACCAGCGCCAGGCCGAAGCTGCGCTCGGCCACCAGGGCGCGTGCCTCCTCAAGCGTGCTGGCCGCTGTCACCGCCGCGCCCGGAAACGCCTCCGCGGCGACCTTGGACAGCCAATCGCGCATCCGGTCGTGATCCTCGACGACCAGTGCGGTGCTCATGTCGGATTCCCCCGGCTCGACCACCATCGCTCAGTACCCCCCTGTACGCTTCGAGTATCCGGCGCGGGGCATTCGCGTTCAAGCGCGACCCGCACAGGTGTGACACATCGTCCATAAAAAGTATTTCAAGACATTATTATTTCATCCCATTCCCGGCGCAGCGCGGCGCCGGTCCAGGGTGTCACGTCGGCCCGCGGCGGCAGACTCCCGCCGAGCCATGCCGCCAGCCGGCGCGCCAGCGCGCCGGCATCGCCGGGCCTGTATCGGTAGAGCTCGGCGTACTGTTCCCGGTAGCACAATGCATCCGGCACCAGGGGCCGGACGCCGGCGCTTGCCGCCTCCAGCATGGCAAGCCCCTGGAACTCGTGGCGAGCGGTGCTGACGACGATCCCGGCCCGTCTCACCACGTCCCGGTAGTCCGTGTCATCCAGACAGCCGTCCGCCACAATGCGCCCCCCGTGCTCATGCCGTATTGCCCGCAGCGCCGCCGGCGCCCGCTCGGGCCGCTGACCCAGTAGTGCGAGCCGGAAATCCACGCCCGCCTTCGCAAGACCGTCCAGGGCCTCGGCGAAGACTTCCGGCGCCTTGTCGTACTCCCAGCGGTGATTCCAGACGATCAGGCCCCGATCACGTTGCGCCACCGGCTCGAATTTCTCCACCGGTATGGGAAGAACACGTGAACGGGGTCTCAAACGTTCCACCACACCATCGGGCAGGGCGTCCGGGAGCCGACCCAACAACTCGGCCACGCCGTCCAGGAAAGAGTCCCGGTTGAAGGCGGAATTGAACAGCAGCCGATCGGCGGCCAGCGCGCCATAGATCTGCACCATCTGCGGCTCCACTGAGCGCACCTGCTGCTCGCTTACCGGGTAGGCGAACTGGTTTTCGTGGAAGTAATAGTCCACCGGCACGGCTGCCAGAGCGGGGTTCAGGCCCTTCAGGGTGGCCAGATCCACCATGGATGTGGCGATGATCCGGTCCGGTGGCTGCGCCGGAAGCGTATCCAGCCATGACAGGGGGTTGCCGCGGATGCGCCAGCGAAAATGGCGTCCCGGCAGCTCGAATCGCTCCCACGCGACGTCGGGATAGGCGCCGGTGAGCCAGTCCGCCCAGGCACCGTGGCTCCGGGATCTATAGGCGTTTAGCAACCAGATACGACGGCCGGACATGGCGGGAGTCTACCAGCCGGGCGGGCGCCCGGTACCGCCAAGGGTTATCGGCGGCCTGTGGGAGGCGCGTCCCCGCGGCGACCGGTTGCGGCATGGCCATCGCGGCGGGGTCGCCGCTCCCACAACTGCGACTATGCCCTGCGGCCGGCCGAAGGGCTGTGGGAGGCGCGTCCCCGCGGCGATGGGTGCGCCATCGGTTCGCGGCCAGGGGCCGCTCCTACACCCGCCGCCGGTCCGCCAAGGCGGATCGGAGGAATGTGGGAGGCGCGTCCCCGCAGCGATAGCTTCCGGATGCCCCTTTCGCGGCGGGGTCGCCGCTCCCACAACTGCGACTATGCCCCGCGGCCGGCCGAAGGGCTGTGGGAGGCGCGTCCCCGCGGCGATGGGTGCGCCATCGATTCGCGGCCAGGGGTCGCTCCTACACCGCTGCCGGTACCGTCACGGCGGGCCGGAGGCCTGTGGGAGGCGCGTCCTCGCGGCGATCGCCCGGGCGTACGCGCCGCACATTCGGGGGTGAAGCTCAGTTCATGGGCGCGGCGAGCACCAGCGTCCAGTAGAGACGGTCATCCGCGCCACGGGCCGCCGCCACGCCGACTTCCGTGTAGGCCGGGTTCATGATGTTCCGGCAGTGGCCGGGGCTGTCCAGCCAGGCCTCGATCGCAGCGCCCGCGCTGCGCTGCCCCGAGGCGACGTTCTCCGCCCAGGCCCGGGGCTGGTAACCGGCGGCGCGTATGCGCGCCTCCAGCGTGCTGCCGCCCCGACCCGTATGGCTGAGCCGGCCCGTCGATGCCAGGAACACGCTCTGGCGGCGGGCCGCGTCCGCCAGGCCCTCGTTCCAGGCTACGGGGCCGGCGGCGGCAAACCGCTCACCGCCGCAAGCACGGGCCTCGTCGCGGGCAGCCGACAGGCGTCTGGCGAAACCGGCGGTGACTTCAGGGGCGGATAACTGTACGGACGCCGCCGGCGCGGTCTCTCCGGCACGCCCGGCACAGCCGGACACGAGCGCGGCGAAGACCGCCAGCATGACCGGCCACCACCAGCCCGCGTGGCGCCCTGCCCCGGTCACGCGCCGGATACCCCGGCCCCGCCCTCGGGAAGAATCTGGCCCACCGGGCAGTCCATATCGATCTGATTGCGGTCGAAGGCGCGCCGGAAATCCTCGATATGCTTGCGCATCCAGGTCTCGGCACGCGCCGGCTCCCCGTCGCGGATGCCCTCGTAGATCCAGGTATGGGCATCCAGCAGACGCTGCGCCGCGTCCGGATTGACCTTCATTATCGGGCCGACGGACGGATAGATCAGGGCCGATATGGGCTCCCGGCACAGCAGCAGCACCCGGTTGTCCACGGCCTCGGCGATCAACCGGTGGAACTCCACGTCCAGACCGACCACGGACTCGCCATCGGCCACGGCGCGGCCCGTTTTATCCAGATTGACCTCCAGCGCGCGAAGGTCGGCGGAACTGCGCGTCCGCGTCGCCTGGGCGGCGGTGGGCGGCTCCAGCATCATCAACACTTCCCAGAGCTCGCGCAGGGTGACCTTCTGCAGCAGCAGGTTCTTGGTCAGTCCCGGCGCCATGTCGATGTGGCGCGGCACCGCCACGTGCAACCGCCGGCCGCCGCCACGCCGGAGCAGTCCCCGCTGCTCCAGAAGCCGAAGACCCTCGCGGACCGTGGAACGGTTGACGCCGAGCTGGGACGCCAGATCCGTTTCGGTGGGCAGCTGGTCGCCCTCCTCCAGCCGTCCGCTGAGGATCTGCCGCTCGATGGCATCGCAGACCACCTTGTAGGCGGGGCTGACGTCGATCTTGCCGAAGCACTCGTTCAACGTTACGCCCGATCGCCCGCAGCGAGGATCATTACAGCGACCCCCAGAGATGGCCGCCGTCCACGGGCAGCACCACGCCGCTCATGTAGCTGGAGGCGTCGCTGGCCAGCAGCAGGAGCGGGCCGGTGAGCTCGTCCAGGGTGCCCAGCCGGCGCGGCGGAATGCGCTTGACGTACTGCTGCCCCTTCTCCGAGTCGAAGAAGTCCGCGTTGATCTCGGTCTTGAAATAGCCGGGCGCCAGCGCGTTGACGCGGATGCCGTAGCGCCATAGCTCCGAAGCCATGGCGTGCGTCATGTGGGCGACCGCCGCCTTGGAGGCCGAGTAGTGGCTCTGCATGCCCTGCACGCCCAGGCCCAGGACGGAGGACAGGTTGACCACGGCCCCCGGCTTGCCGGCATCGATCAGGCGCCGGCAGCACTCGCGGGCCACGCGCCAGACACCCTTGAGGTTGGTGTCCATCATGAAGTCCCAGCTGGCCTCGTCGATGTCCACGAACCATTTCGGGTCGGCGACACCGGCATTGTTCACCAGCACGTCGACGTGACCGAATACCGCCTCGGCGCTTTCGAAGGCCGCGGTGACGCTGTCGCCGTCGGTCACGTCCATGGCCACGGCGTGGGCCTCGCCACCCGCCGCCTGGATGTCGTTGACCAGGGACTCCAGCCGCTCAACGCGGCGGGCACCGACCACGACGCGGGCACCGGCGTCCGCCAGGACCCGGGCGAAGTGATTGCCGAGGCCGCTGGATGCGCCGGTGACCAGCGCCGTGCGCCCCTGAAGTGAGAAGAGATCGGTGTTCATAGACGCTCCCGGTAGGCGAACCCCGCGGCCATCCGGCCGCGGGGCGGGCGGTGATTCAGACCACCTCGAACAGGCCGGCGGCACCCATGCCGCCACCGACGCACATGGTCACCACGACGTACTTCACGCCGCGACGCTTGCCCTCGATCAGGGCGTGGCCGGCCATCCGGTTGCCGCTCATGCCGTAGGGATGGCCGATGGAGATGGCACCGCCGTTGACGTTGAGCTTGTCGTTGGGAATGCCCAGCTTGTCGCGGCTGTAAAGGACCTGCACGGCGAAGGCCTCGTTGAGCTCCCACAGGCCGATGTCGTCCATCTGCAGGCCGGTCTTCTCCAGCAGCCTCGGCACGGCATAGACCGGGCCGATGCCCATCTCGTCGGGCTTGAGACCGGCCACCTGCATGCCCCGATAGATGCCCAGCGGCTGCAGACCTTTCTGCTCGGCCACCTTGGAGTCCATGATCACGCACGCGGAGGCGCCGTCGGAAAGCTGACTGGCGTTGCCGGCGGTGATCGAGCCGTTGTCGCGCACCGGGTTCAGGCCGTTGAGCCCGTCCAGCGTGGTGCTCGGTCGGTTGCCCTCGTCCTGCTTCAGGGTCACTTCCTCGTAGCTGACCTCCTTGGTCTCCTTGTCCACCACTGCCTTGATGGTGGTCATCGGCGCCAGCTCGTCGTCGAACCTGCCGGCCTCCTGGGCCGCGGCGGTCCGCTGCTGGCTCTGCAGGGCGTACTCGTCCATGTACTCGCGGCTGATGCCGTAGCGCTCGGCGACGGTTTCCGCGGTGTCCAGCATGGGCATGTAGGCGTCGGGGGCGTACTTGAGGACGTTCTCGTCCTTCTCCTCCATGGCCAGCGGACCGGCCTTCGGCTGCACCAGCGAGATGGACTCCTGACCGCCGGCCACGACGATTGAGAAGCCATCGTCCATCACCTGCTTGGCGGCGGTGGCGATGCTCATCAGGCCCGAGGCGCACTGACGGTCGATGCTCATGCCGGCGACCGTATTCGGCAGGCCCGCGGCCAGCGCGCTCATGCGGCCGACGTTCCAGCCCGAGGTGCCCGCCTGCTGGGCGGTACCGACGATGCAGTCCTCGACCTCGGCGGGATCGATGCCGGCACGCTCGACCGCCGTGCGGATGGCGTGACCGGTCATGGTCGGGCTCTTGGTGTTGTTGAACGCGCCCCGGAAGGCCTTGCCGATCGGCGTGCGCGCGGTGGATACAATGACAGCTTCACCCATGACGTTACTCCTCGTGATTGTGCGTTTACCCGGGTCCGGACCGGCCAGCGGAGGCTAGCCGAGATCCCCGAACCGCTTGTCTTCCTTCACCAGCCGCTCAAGCAGGGGTGAGGGTTTGAACCACATCCGCCCGTACTCGCCGAGCGACTCGCGGTACTTGTTGATGCCGTCCAGGACGGTCTTCGGCCCGATCTCATCGGCATACTGCATGGGACCGCCGCGGAATCGGGGAAAACCGTAACCGTTGCACCAAACCACGTCGATGTCACCGGGGCGGTAGGCAATGCCCTCTTCCAGGATGTCCGCGCCCTCGTTGACGAGCATGTACATGCAGCGCTCGAAGATCTCCTCGTCGGAGATCTCGCGCCGCGCAATGCCCAGCTCGGCGGCGATATCCTCGCAAAGCTGCTCGACTTCCGGGTCCGGCTTCTGTTCGCGGCCCTCGTAGACGTAGAAGCCACGCCCGGTCTTCTGGCCGTAACGGCCCATCTCGTAGAGCCGATCCGCCACCAGCTCGTAGCTGGGATCGTGGGCCAGCTCGTCGCGGCGGGATTCGCGAACGTGGAAGCCCACGTCGATACCCGCCAGGTCGTACATGGACAGCACGCCCATGGCCATACCGAAATCGGTGAGCACCCCGTCCACCTGGCTCGGCGTCGCGCCCTCCAGCAGCAGCCGGTGGGCCTCACGCGCGTAGGGCTCCAGCATGCGATTGCCGATGAAGCCGAAGCACACACCCGCCACCACCGGCACCTTGCCGATGGTCTTCGCCAGTGAGACGGCCGTGGCCAGCACGTCCGGCGCGGTCTTCGCGCCACGGACGATCTCCAGCAGCTTCATGACGTTGGCCGGGCTGAAGAAATGCAGGCCGACGACTTCCTCGGGGCGCTTCGTGAACCCGGCGATCCGGTCGACGTCCAGGGTGGAGGTATTGCTGGCGAGGATGGCGCCGGACTTGCAGACGGCATCGAGCTGCTCGAAGACCTGCTGCTTGACCGACATGGACTCGAACACCGCCTCTATGACCAGATCCGCCTCGCCGAGGTCTTCGAAGGACAGCGACGGCCGGATCAGGGACATGCGCTCTTCGACCTGCGCGTCGGTTATACGGCCCTTCCTGGCGGTGCTCTCGTAGTTCTTGCGGATGGTGGCGAGCCCGCGCTGCAGCGCCTCGTCCTTCACCTCAACGATCGTGACGGGAATACCGGCGTTGGCGAAGCACATGGCGATGCCGCCGCCCATGGTACCGGCGCCGACCACGCCCACCGACCTGACCGGGCGCGTGGCGGTACCCTTGGGCAGGTCGGGGATTACCGAGGAACCCCGCTCGGCGAAGAATATGTGCTGCTGGGCGCGTGCCTGCGGCGTATCCATGCACTCGCTGAACAGCGCCGCCTCGCGCTCCAGACCCTCCGGGTAAGGCAGCTCGCAGGCCGCCTCCACCGCCTGTATGCAGCGCTCCGGCGCGTAGTAGCCGCGGGTGCGGGCGGCGATGCGCTCCCGGTAGGCGTCAAAGAAGCCCTCATCGAGGCCGGATTTGTCCACCGGCAACGCCGACGTGCGCCGCACCGGTCCGCCCGCCTTGGCGCGGGCGAAACGCACGGCGGCGTCCACCAGGCTTTCATCGCCCTGGTGAACCTCGTCGACCACGCCCAGCTCCAGGGCCTCGGCGCTGGCGATGGGGGTGCCGCTGACGATCATGTCGAGCGCCCTGGCGGGCCCCGCCAGGCGCGGCAGCCGCTGTGTTCCCCCGGCGCCCGGCAGAATACCCAGGGTCACCTCGGGCAGCCCCAGGCGCGTGCCGGCGTCGACCACCCGGTAATGGCAGGCCAGCGCCAGCTCGAGCCCGCCGCCCAGCGCCGCGCCGTTGACGGCGGCCACCACGGGCTTGTCCAGCGCCTCCAGCTCGTCCAGGAGCGCCGGCAACGACGGCGCGGAGAAGAAGGTGCCGTCGCTGAATTCCGAGATATCGGCGCCGGCGCAGAAGAGCTTCAGCGCCGAGGCCACCACGACGGCCTCGACCGCGGAGTCGTCGCGGGCCTGGCCGATGGCCTGCTGCAGCCCCCGGCGAAGCTCCAGGCCCAGCGCGTTGACCGGCGGGCTGTTCAGGGTAATGACGGCGACGCCGGATTGAATATCGAGCTGCACGGGCTGTGCCATGGGACGAAACCTCCGCCTCTATCCGGGCCGCCCGGAAACGTTCGGCCCTTTGCTGTTCAGTCTGTCGGTTTGTCGGACAAACGGACATTATGCGGGTCAACAGACGCTGTCAATGCGCCTCGCCTGGCAGCCCGACGGACGGGATAGCGGCCGCCGTGCCTCCATCTCCGCCAGGACTCGAGCGCCCATACCAACGCGGGCGCCACCCTGCATACCTCAATATGGTCTTTCTTTGCGACTTTCGCGACCGGGCACCCAGCCGGGATCGGGGCGGGAACGGTCAAATGGCCAGGCCTGTTCGCGGCCAGGGGCCGCTCCTACGCCCGCTGCCGGTATCGTCACAGCGGAGCGGAGGAATGTGGGAGGCGCGTCCCCGCGGCGACGACTTTCGGATGCCTCTTTCGCGGCGAGGACGCCGCTCCCACAAAGGGTCCGGCCCCGAGGCTCAACGAAGACCTGTGGGAGCCGCGTCCCCGCGGCGACGACTCTCAGATGCCTCTTTCGCGGCGGGGTCGCCGCTCCCACAGCCGGATCAGGCCCCGAGGCTTAACGAAGACCTGTGGGAGCCGCGTCCCCGCGGCGACGACTCTCAGATGCCTCTTTCGCGGCGAGGACGCCGCTCCCACACCCGGATCCGGCCCCGAGGCTCAACGAAGCCCTGTGGGAGGTGCGTCCCCGCGGCGATAGCTTTCGGATGCCTCTTTCGCGGCGGGGTCGCCGCTCCCACAGCCGGATCCGGCCCCGAGGCTTAACGAAGGCCCGTGGGAGGCGCGTCCCCGCGGCGACGGCTCTCGGATGCCGACTGCACGGCGGCTGCGCTCATACCGACAGCCCCGGCACCACCACCTTTTCCAGCCCCGTGCGCATGCCGTCGGGAATGGCTATGGCCTTGCGCGCTTCCATGTCCAGGGCCACGGCAACGGCTTCCGCCGTCGCCACGGCCTCCCCGGAGGACCGGTCGAACATCCAGTGGCAGAAAGTGTAAGCCTTGCTGGCAATGTCCTTGATGCCCGTCCGCAGCGCGATGACATCATCCTGGCGCGGAGCCTGGCGGTAGACGAAGCGATACTCCAGGGCGGCGCCGCCAATGCCGCTCCTGGAGCGGTCCTCCCCGCGGGTCTGCGCCAGCAGGTTGGGCACGGAATCCGAGATCACGCCCATGTAGGCGCGAGTCGCCATGCGTCCGTCATCCGCGCACATCTCCGGGCGGACGAGTCCCGTGTAGGTGGGCACCATGCCGTTCGCTTCGGCGTCGGCCAGCGTCGGGGCATCCCGCGGCGGGTCCATGCGCAGCCCCCTTGGGGCGCCGTGATCCGGCAGCTCAATGCGGTGGGCGTCCGCCGCCGCCATCACCGCCCGCGGCAGCGGCATCCATTCCCGCGTCCCGCGTTGCTGGAGCGTCACCTCACTGACGAACGTGGCCGCCACATCGTCGCTCAGGGTGTTCCGCATCTCCTGATAAACGCGCAGCCGTTCCGGCCCCGTCTCCAGAACGCCGGCGAGAATGCGAATCGGCGCGCCGGGCCGTTGCTCGCGGAGGAACCGGATGTGCTGCTCCACCGGCAGGAGCCGGGCGTCCCGGGCCCGGAGGTCCGCCGGAGCAAGCCCGAGCACCTGGCCCAGCACCGCCAGGCCCTCGACGGCCTTGGCCACGTAATGCTGGACATTCAGGTGCCCCATCATGTCCGCTTCCCAGGAATTGACGCTGTTGCGGTAGACCTCCACGAGCTCGGTCATCGACCCTCCCCCGAAAGTAAAGCTGAGTACTGGCGACACGGCCGGGGAACCCCGAACGGGAGCCCACACCGGGCTCCGGGTCCCCGGCCACCGGGAAGTCAGGGATGATGCAATAGCC
Source organism: Ectothiorhodospiraceae bacterium WFHF3C12 (assembly GCA_013519935.1). Taxonomy (GTDB): domain Bacteria; phylum Pseudomonadota; class Gammaproteobacteria; order Nitrococcales; family Nitrococcaceae; genus WFHF3C12. Next base: position 64,268 of record JACDUA010000003.1, read on the forward strand.
GGAGGCGATCAGGGAAGTTGCAAATTAAAACTCTTCCTGCTCAGGCGGCCGCTTCCTCGGCGATGCTGCGGAAGGCGCGAACGAAGGTCGCGGGCTCCTGGCCGCCCGAGATCAGGTATTTCTCGTTGATGACGTACGCGGGCACGGCGTGGATGCCGGCTTCCGTGTACACGGCCTCCTCACGGCGAACCGCCTCGGCGTGATCGTCACCGTCCAGGATGGCGGTCACCGCCGAGTCATCGAGACCCAGTGCACCGGCGATCCGTCGGAGGACATCGGGGTCCGCGGGATTTTCCCCGTGCGTGAAATAGGCCTCGAACAGGGCCAGATTGAACGCCAGCTGTACACCCTGCTCCCGGGCCCAGTGCAACACCCGGTGGGCGTCGAAGGTGTTGTAGATGCGCCGGTCGTCGGTCATCCGGAACTCGAACCCGAGATCCTCGCCGATCTGCGCGATGCGCTGGCGGGTCTGCGCCGAGGCCTCCGCCGTCGTGCCGTACTTGCGGGTGATGTGGTCGACGATGTTCTCGCCCTCCGGCGGCATGTCCGGATTGAGCTCGAAGGGATGCCAGTCAATGTCGAAGGCGAGCTCGTCGCGGAGCTCTTCCATGGCGATCTCCAGGCGCTTGTAACCAATCACGCACCAGGGGCATACCACGTCGGAGACGATATCGATCTTGAGTGTCTGCATGTTTTCGCTGCCGCTCAGTCGGGTTTGATACCGGTTACTGGTGGCGAAGCGTCTCGCATGCAACGGTGAGCTGTCGAATGCAGTCGGCCATCGCCAGCTGGAAGAAGGGCGCGATACCCAGGCGAATGGCCCAGGCGCCGAATACGCCGCTGGCATTGAAGCGGTAGGACCAGGTCACGTCCGTCTCCCCTTCCCGGGGCTGAAAGCGCCACTCACCCTCCGCCGAGTCGCACCACCAGCGCAATGGCGTCGCGAAACCGGAGGCTTCGTAGACGATGCGCTCCCCGGGCACCACCTCGCGGATGCGCTCGAGTACATCGTTGCCGTCGTGCAGCACAACCCGGCGGGTCGCACCCTCGTCCTCGACAACGATGAAGCTCACCCCGGGTACCGGACCGAAGCCGCGGAACAGCTCCGGGAAACGCGCGGTATCGAAAACGCGGGCGAAAACACGCTCGGCGGGCGCGGGGACGCGCCCGGTGGCCTGGCAGCTCACGGTTCCGGTCGTTGCCACTCGGGCGGCCTCCACAGGTGCGCGAGGCGCATGCGCAGCGATCCCGGCCGCATCACGTCCCGCAGCATCGCCGTCCATTCATGAAAGATAGTCCGCAGCGGGTTGTCCGTGTGGATCTGCCGGCGGATGCCGTAATCCGGCGGCTCGGCGTCCACCTCGGGCGAGAAAGTACCGAACAGGCGGTCCCAGACGATCAGCACGCCGCCGTAATTGCGATCGATATACCGCGGATTGCGCGCGTGGTGGGCCCGGTGGTGGGAGGGCGTGTTGAACACCCATTCCAGTGGGCCCAGTCGGCCGACGGCCTGCGTGTGAACGAAGAACTGGTAGGCCAGGTTCGCGGAGACGATCAGCAGGATATGGTGGGGGTCGAAACCGACCAGCGCCAGGGGCAGCCAGAATACCCACATGCCCGCCACCGGGTACATCAGGCTCTGCCGGAAGGCGGTGGAGAAATTCAGACGCTCCGAAGAGTGGTGCACCACGTGCGCCGCCCAGAGCCAGCGAACCCGATGGCTCGCCCGGTGGAACCAGTAGTAGAGAAAGTCCTGCCCGAGGAAGAGCAGAAGGCCCGAGGCGGCGGTCAGAGGGACATCCCACGCCCGGTACTGGTGAACCCAGAAATAGACGCCGATCAGGGCGGACCAGGCCAGGGCATCCACGGTCTGGTGACTCAATGCCAGGAAGGCATTGTTGGCGGTGTCACCGACGGAATACAGACCTTTCCCCCGGGTTCGCCAGGCCTCCCAGGCAATGAAGGCGAGAAACACCGGCCCCAGCCCCAGCAACAGCAGGGCTTCCGGTCCCAGCCCCGGCAGCGGGTTGCGAAGAAACTCCCACATGGCGGCACGCATCCGATCGGAGAATCGTACTCATGGTGTCGCCGTCTGGTCCGCCACGTCTTGACGTCCGGTGCAAGAGGTTTGACATTTCTCGCCATGAACCCGGAATCCGCTTACGACGCGAGCCAGGGGGGCGAGGTCTCGATCGCCTATGTGCGATCGCTCTTCGACTACCTGACCGACCACGGTTACTCCCCGGCTAGCCTATTCGGCAAGCGAACGGCCGAGTCCGTGGAACGCCAGGATGCCTTTGGCACGCTCCCGGTGCTGGAATGGGCCCGGCTCTTCGACGTGGCCGAAGCGGCCACCGGCGACCCCAACCTGGCCCTGCACGTGGGCGAGGCCATCAAGCCCCGGCATTTCGGCATCCTGGGGTACGTCACCATGAGCTGCTCGACCCTGGGCGAGGCCATCGACCGTCTGCTTCGCTACGAGGCGCTGGTCGGCGAGCTCTCCCATTCCGAGCTCCGGGTCGACGACGGCATCGCCCGGCTGCGGTGGCGTTCCCCCATTCGGCCGATACCGCCACGGGTTCTGTCCGAGACCGCCATGGCCGGTTGGGTGAGCTACGGTCAGTGGCTCCTCGGCGGCGACTACCCCGCCGAGGAGGTCAGCTTCGAGCACGCCGCGCCACCCGACACCCGTGAGCATCAACGGATCTTCCGGTGCCCGGTCCATTTCGCGGCGGACCATACCGGCCTCGCCTTTCCCGCCGAGTACCTGGACCGGCGCCTGATTCAGCACGACCCGGCGATGCGCGCCCTGCTCGATGCGCAGGCGGAGGCGCGCCTCAGGGAGCTGCAGCGACTCTCGCCGCTGCACCGCCGCGCCCGGGAGGCCACTCGCACGGCCCTCATGCAAGGACGTGCGAGCCTGGCGAACCTGGCGCGGGATCTGGGAATGGCGCCGCGGACGCTGGAGCGTCGGCTGCACGCAGAAGGGTTGAGCTACCGGCGCATACTTGATGAGGCCCGGCTGAACTATGCCCGGGACCTGCTGGGCGACCCGGAGGCGCGGCTAAGCGAAGTCGCCCTGCTCCTGGGCTATTCCGAGCAGAGCGCCTTCACCCGCGCCTTTCGCCGCTGGACGGGCATGACGCCCGCCCGGTATCGGGACGGTCATGGCGACTAGGCGGTCACGGGTGCCGGCCCGGGGCATCGCATTTGCGGCCCGCGGCGGGATACGAGCTCTCCCGCAGGAAAGGGGGAAGCCCATTCGCGGCGAGGACGCCCCTCCCACAACTGCTGTGCAACCCTGACGGTATCCCTCGTAAGGTGGATCAGACGAAGCCGTATTCCACCGCTCGTGTCCCGGAAGTTCCCGGGGTATCGCGGGCACCGCCATTTTCGGTGGATAGGTCTGCGCCCCTGCCTAGTCCAGCGCCGCTGCAATCCGCTCCGCCATGGCCTTGAGGTCATCGGGGTTTGCCTGGGCGCGGCCGTGGGTGGCCCGGTCGCTGCCGGCCCAGCGCGGCAGGCAGTGCACGTGGTAATGGAACACCGTCTGCCCGGCGGCTTCGCCATTGAACTGGGTAACCAGCAAACCGTCGGGCTGCAGGGCCTTGCGCTGGGCCAGGGCCAGGCGTTGGGCGGCAATATTGACCTTGGCCACGAGCGCTTCCGGCAGCGCGAACACGTCGGGGTGGTGCGCCTTGGGCACCACGAGCGCGTGGCCCTGCTCCGCCGGAAAGGCATCGCAGAATGCCACCACGTCGTCGTCCTCGAAGATGACCGCCGCGGGGATCTCCCCGGCGATTATCTTGCAGAAGATGCAGTCGGCGTTGGATTGTTCGCTCATGATCGCTCCTGTCAGCTTGATTGTTCATCGGCACCGGCCCGGACCAGGCGCTCGCCGTCCATGACCGGCACCACCTCGAATGCACCCGGGCGGGCGGCGTAACGCAGCTCCTCGCCGGAGCCCACCCGTTCCAGCAACCGTCCCAGCCACGCGGCACCCAGGCAGCCGGCCGGGTCGGCGGCATGCTGGCGGTAGCAGGCCACCGCCGCCAGCGCGGCATCGGAAGCTCGCCAGTGCCCCGCGGAGGTACTCAGCAGGCAGTCGGCGATATAGCCCGCGCCAAAGAAATCCTCAAGGTTGAACTCGCCGCCGGAACCGGCACAGAGCAGCAGCACCGTGGCGTCCGGACGCCGGCGCTGGATGTCCGCGGCGACCGCCGCGCCATTGAGCAGCGTGCCGGCATACACCCGATCCGCGCCGCGCGCCCGCCACAGGGCCACGGTACCATTGGTGGTCGAATAGACGAGCCGGTGTCCGGCCAGGGCTTCGCGGCTCAACGCCAGCGGCGCGTAGCTGGCGAACCCGGGAATCGGGCGCATATCCTGTTCGCCGGCCAGGGTGACATCCAGGCTGTCCGTCGCGGCGGCTATGTTCCGTGCCGCCTGGGGATCGGATGCCGGCACCACGTCCGCCACGCCGTGCTCGAAGGCCGTGGCGATGGTCGAGGTGGCGAACAGCACGTCGATGACCACCACGACCTTCCCGTCCAGGCGGGCGGGATCCAGATCCTCCTTGCGCATGAGCACATGCAGCTTCGCCATACTCAATTCCCGCAGTCCAGGCAGATAATGACGAGACGCTCAGGGGCGCCGCCGGGCACCACCGCCAGCCGTCGCACTGCGGCCGTACGCGGGTCGTTCATGGCTCCTCCCCGGGGTGCGCACGCCGAGCCCCGAACCGCGCCGCGTGCAGGACCGGCAGGCGGCTGAGGGCTACGATGGCGAGTCCCAGCACCAGGCCCGCCGCGCCCAGGAAGAATAGCGGCTGGTACGCGCCCAGCCAGTCGAACAGGCCCGCCATGCCGTAGGCCGCCACGGCCTGGCTCACGGCGAAGGCGGCGGTGGCCCATCCCCAGGCCCGCCGGTGAACCGACAGCGGCACCAGGTGAGCGAGATAACCGGAGGTCAGGGAGACGATGCCCGGTGCCATGGCGCCGACGAAGAACGAACACAGGCTCGCTACCACGAAACCCCGCGCCAGGCCGGAGGCGCCCACCGCAGCGGCCATGATCAGCGTCGCGGCGACCAGGGCCCCGTACCATCCCAACCTGTGGGCCATCCACCCCGTCAGGAAGGAACCGCAGATCCCGCCGATGGCAAAGACACCCCACTGGGTGGACGCGAAGGCCATGCCCAGGCCCTGCTCCCGGGCCAGGAAGTCCACCCAGAACAGGGCGTGGGGCACGTAACCCAGTGCCTCCACGCTATAGGCGGCCACCACCAGCAGCACGGCGATGGGCAGCCCCTGACCCGCCGCCGCGGTCTGCGAAGATGCGGTTTCGGCGGCGATGGGCCGGTCGTCACGCCAGGCCGGCCACGTGACCACGGTCAGCGCCAGCGCCAGGGCACCCAGCGCGAACCACGCCCAGCCCAGGGAGACACCCACCAGCCAGGGCACCAGGGTGGCCGATCCGAGCACGCCCACACCGGAGCCGCTGAATACGATGGCTCCGGCCATGGCGCGGCGCTCCGGTGCCGTGTCCGTCAGTACGGTCGACGCGGCCACCACCATCAACACCGCCCCTGCCCAGCCGGAGAGCAGACGCCAGGCGAAGAACCACACGAAAGGGGCCGGCTGCACGCAGAGCAGGAAACTCAGCGAGACGGTAACCATGCTGACGTGAATAGCCCGCGCCGCGCCCACCCTGTTGGCGAACCAGGCCGCGCTGATCGCGCCGATCATGTAGCCGAGCAGGTTCGAAGCGCCGAGGTAGGCGGTCCGCGGCGCATCGAACCAGCCGGCATCGATCATGGCCGGCATCAGCGGCGGAAAGGCGAACCGCGACAGGCCCAGGCCGACCAGTATCGCCGCCGCCCCGGCCAGTACCCGGCCCATCGGCAGTCTTGCGGACTCGGTGCTCAAAACGGACCCCTTCGCGACATTGGCGGCACTCTACCCCATCGCGCTGGCGGCCGGGAATGCAGGGAATCCCGCCCGGCGGCTTTTGCAGGCCACGATCTGCGGGCATCATGGGCGGCCACGAACCACGCATTTCCGGGACGAGGCCCATGGCGAACCAGCAAGGCATTCAGAACATGGCATTGTTCTGCGATTTCGAGAACATTGCCCTCGGCGTGCGCGACGCCAACTACGCGAAGTTCGACATCGGCCGCGTCCTGGAGAGGCTCTTGCTCAAGGGCAACATCGTGGTCAAGAAGGCCTATTGCGACTGGGACCGCTACAAGACCTTCAAGCCGGACATGCACGAGGCCTCCTTCGAGATGATCGAGATCCCCCACGTGCGGCAATCCGGCAAGAACTCGGCGGACATCCGCATGGTCGTGGACGCCCTGGATCTTTGCTACACCAAAGCGCACGTCGACACGTTCGTCATCATCAGTGGCGACTCCGACTTCTCGCCACTGGTCAGCAAGCTGCGCGAGAACAACAAGGTCGTCATCGGCGTCGGCGTAAAGAGCTCTACGTCGGACCTGCTCATCGCCAACTGCGACGAGTTCATCTTCTACGACGACCTGATCCGCGCCGACGAGAAAAAGCGCAAGGGCCGCCAGCGCTCGGGCAAGAAGAAGACCGGAGAGGCGGCCGCCGGCGGCACGACGAAGAAGGACACCGAGGCCGACAAGACGCAGGAAGCGCTGGACGAGGTGCTGGAGACCGTGGAGGCCCTGTTCGCCGAGCGCGGCGAAGAGGAAACGATGTGGGGCTCCATGGTCAAACAGGCGCTGAAGCGCCGCAAACCGGGCTTCAACGAGTCCTACTACGGCTTCAGCTCCTTCAGCCGCCTGCTGGAGGAAGCAAAAAAGCGCAAGCTGCTGGAACTGGAACGCGACGAGAAATCCGGCGGCTACATCATCCGCGGCTACAACAACGACTGAGGCCGACGAGAAACCGGGACCCTCGCCCCGGGGCTCCCAGACCCTTCGGCCAACCCGGCGGCACAGAGCCGGCCTGCAAGGGCGGCCCATGGCCGCGAACCGGGTGACATTCGCTTCACCCATCGCCGCGAGAACGCGCCTCCCACAGCCAAGCCGATGGCGATCGGGCTTGCTATCTGGTGTGGGAGCGGCGTCCCCGCCGCGATAAGCCGCTCCGGATCGATCGTCCCGGGGTCTCCCACAGCCCTTCGGCCGGCCCGGCGGTACCGAGGCGGTCTGTAGGGGTGGCCCATGGCCGCGAACCGGGTGACATTGGTTTCACCCATCGCCGCGAGGACGCGCCTCCCACAGCCAAGCCGATGGCGATCCGGCTTGCTATCTGGTGTGGGAGCGGCGTCCTCGCCGCGATGTCTCAGAGCTTCTCCAGCGCCCGCGCCCGGCGCTTCAGCCACCAGCCGTATTGCTCCGGCCAGGCCTCGAAGCCGCCCTGGTCGACGCCCAGCGACTGCGCCGCGTGGTGCGCCCAGAAGGGGTCAACCAGCGCTTCACGGCCAATGGCGACCAGGTCGGCACCGCCTCCCCGGAGAATGGCCTCGGCCTGGGGCCCGTCCAGTATCAGGCCGACGCATTGCGTCGCTATGCCGGCCTCCTCGCGGATCTGTCGGGCAAAAGCCACCTGGAAGCCCAGGCCCCTGGGAATCATCGCCTTCTTCACCTGCCCCATGATGCCGCCCGACGAACAATCGACCACGTCCACGCCCCGCGCCTTGAGCTCACGGGCCAGCACCACGGAATCCTCGATGCTCCAACCGTCCTCGAGACCGTCCACCGCTGAGACACGGAAGAACAACGGCTTGTCCTGCGGCCAGACGTCGCGCACCGCCTCGGTCACCTCCAGCGCCAGGCGCATGCGCCCCTGGCGGTCGCCGCCGTAGCCGTCGCGCCGGGTGTTGGACACGGGCGAGAGGAAGCTGTGCAGCAGATAACCATGGGCACCATGGATCTCCGCGATCTCGAAGCCGGCGTCCAGGGCGCGGCGCGCGCCGTCGGCAAAGGCCTGCACCACCTCGGCGATGTCCGTGGTATCCATGGCCCGCGGCACCAGCCACCCCTCGCCGGCGGGCTCATCCGTGGGCCCGATGATCTCCCAGGGTTCGTCGCCACGGGCGAAGTCGTCTTCGTTCAGCGGTCCGTTGCCGTGCCAGGGCCGCTGCATGCTGGCCTTGCGGCCGGCATGGGCCAGCTGTATCGCCGGCACTGCCCCGTGGTCCCTGAGGAAGCCCGCCAGCCGGGCAAGGGCCCGTCCGTGCTCATCCGACCAGATCCCCGTGCAGCCGTGGGTGATGCGCCCGCGCGCCTCCACGCCGGTCGCCTCCACGAAGACGGTGCCGGCCCCGCCCAGGGCGAACTTGCCAAGGTGGGCCAGGTGCCAGTCGTTGGCGAGCCCGTCCTCGGCGGAGTAGGTACACATCGGCGAAATGACGACACGGTTGGGAAGCTCCACGCCGCGTAGCGGCAAGGGCGAGAACAGACGGCTGGAATCGGTTTGCATGGACCCCTCGCGGTAGCTGAGCGTTTCCTCGACCCGGCCGATCATAGCCGACCGCCGGCGACACGCCCAGGCACCGGGTCAGTCGTCTTCGCTGAACACCTGCTCCCGCCAGTCGGGTCCCAGGCGCTCCTCGATGTAGTTGCGGATGAACTGCCGCACCATCTGCGAGGGCGTCACGTCCTCCTCCGCGCAAAGGCGCTCGAACACGGCCTTTTTCTTGGGGTCGATGAGCAGCGTCAGGCGGGTCGTTCGATTCTCCAAGACGGGGACCTCCTCACAGGGCAAAAAAGGTTGATGCACATTCTATTAACATTGACTGTAATCATAATACACATAGAATGACGATGCTATTAACAGACCTGGACCAGCCACTCCATGCCCCATCGTGCCCACCTGACCTCCCTCGGGCTTGCCAGCGCATTCCGGCAGGCCTGCATCACCGAGCGCTACGACTCGCGCCGCTTCCGCGGTGACCTGTTCGCCGGTCTTACCGTCGGCCTCATCGCCCTGCCCCTGTCCATGGCGCTGGCCATCGCCAGCGGCGTGCCGCCTCAGCACGGCCTCTACACCGCCATCATCGCCGGGGCCCTCATCGCCCTCACCGGCGGCTCCCGGTTCAGCGTTTCGGGGCCCACCGCCGCCTTCGTGGTGATCCTCCATCCCGTGTCGGCGCAGTTCGGTCTCGGCGGGCTGTTGGTGGCCACGCTGATTGCCGGGGGGTTGCTGATGCTCATGGCCGTGGCGCGGCTCGGCCGGCTCATCGAGTACATCCCGCCGCCGGTCACCCTCGGTTTCACGGCCGGCATCGCCGTGGTGATCGCCACGCTGCAGCTCCCGGACCTGCTGGGCCTGACCCCGCAAGGGACAGCCGAGAGCTACCTGGGCAAGGTTGCGGCGATCTGGCACGCGTTGCCCGCGGTGGACGGAGGCAGCGTCCTGGTCGGCGGAATCACCCTCGCCGTAATCGTCCTGTGGCCACGCCTGAGGACCCCGCTACCGGGTCATCTGCCCGCGGTCCTCGCCGGCGTGGCGGCCTCACTGGTACTCGCCGCATGGGGCATGGACGTGGCAACCATCGGCTCCAGCTTTTCCTACACCCTCGCCGATGGCACTACCGGACAGGGCATTCCGCCGGTGCTGCCGGAGCTTCGCTGGCCCTGGGACCAGCCGGGCCCGGACGGTGCGGCCATCGAATGGTCCATGGACACCGTCCGTAGCCTGCTCCCGGCGGCGTTCTCCATCGCCGCCCTGGGCGCGATAGAGTCCCTGTTGTGCGCGGTGGTCCTGGATGGCATGAGCGGTCGGCGCCACAGCGCCAACGGCGAGCTGCTCGGCCAGGGCATCGGCAACCTGGTGGTCCCGCTGTTCGGTGGAATTCCCGCGACGGCGGCCATCGCCCGCTCCAGTGCCAATTACTCGGCGGGCGCGCAGTCCCCGGTTTCCAGCGTGGTGCATGCCGGTGTCGTGGGCCTCGCGCTGGTGGCCCTGGCGCCCTGGCTGTCGTACCTGCCCATGGCCTCCATGGCGGCGCTGCTGCTGATGGTGGCGTGGAAAATGAGCGAGGCCCACAAGGTCCGGTCGCTGCTGCGCAAGGCGCCGGCTGGCGACGTTGCGGTTCTGCTCACCTGCTTCTCGCTGACGGTGCTTTTCGACATGGTCATCGCCATCGCCGTCGGCGTGGTGCTGGCGTCGGTGCTGTTCATGCGCGACGTGGCGGCCATGACCCGGGCCAGCGACATTACCGATTCACCGCGACTGAAGGACTCATCGCTACCGCCGGGCTGGTCGGTCTACAAGATTAGCGGCCCGTTGTTTTTCGCCGCCGCCGACCGCGTGTTCGCGGAACTGGCCCTCAAGACCGCCGGCAGACAGGGCGTGGTCCTGTACATGGACGGCGTGCCGATTCTGGACGCCGGCGGGCTCTCCGCCCTGGAGGGCTTCCTCCAGGCGATGGAACGGCAGGGCACACGGGTCGTGATCGCCGACCTGCAGTTCCAGCCGCTCAAGACCCTGGCGCGGGCCCGGCTCCGTCCCGTCCCGGGGCAACTGCAGTTCACCGCCACGCTCGAAGAGGGGCTCCGGGCCAGTGCCCAGTCGCTGCCGTCACGGGGAGCCGCCGCGCTCAACGTCGTCAGCTGACACGACCGCGTCACGCCAGTGACGGAAATAGATGGGCCCCGCGACGCGGGGCCCGGCCACCGCGGTCCGAGGGGAGGGAGTGCCTCGGGCCGAGGGGCGCCTTGCCTGGGAAGATCCGCACCCGGCTACCGCCCCACCGAGGGCCGCCACCATTTCCGGCGTGCCGGGCGCCGCCGAATGCACCCGACATGATCGACCCGTCTATTCCGGGGTTCAAATTGATACTGGCGATAACCGCGATTGACGCGGACTTGGTCCCCGGCAATGCCCCGGTGGCGGAAAAACGGGACACGCGCCGCGGCTCAGGCCCCCAGGCCGGAGTCGCGGGGTTTGAGCGGCGCTTCATCCAGCCGCTGCACGGGCATGGGCCGATAGCGGGTTTCCGGCAAAGGCAGTGATGCCGAGCTGACCGCATGGGTCGGCGGCCGTGGGGAGAGCTCCAGTGCCGCGAGGCGGGCCAGCGCCGATGGTGGCCGGGTCTCGGCCGGCGTCAGGAACAGTCCCCTGCGGCGGCACCACCGGCCAAGATCCGTACTGCTCGACCAGGCCACCAGCGCCGGGGCCAGGACCAAACCGGAGAGCACCGGCGTCAAAGCCCAGAAAAAGATGGGTGTAATGAAGGCGGTACCCAGCCCCCAGAACACGCCGGCCACCGCGGCGAAACCCGTGGCCCGCCATGCCGTGCTCCAGGCCACCGCCCGGCCCTCGCGATTCTGCGGCTGCCACCGGACCTTGCGGCCACAAAGGACGCTCGCGACGAAAAAGGCATGGAAGGTCATCATGATCGGCGCGATGACGATGGAGAAGACCAGCTCCACGACGGCGCTGACGGCCAGACGCCAACCGCCGCCGAAGGCCCTGCGCCGGCTCCGACTGATCAGCGCGAGCAGCAGGCCGAAAACCTTGGGCAGGATCAGCATCCCCGCCACGGTGGCGAGCAGCAGGATCATCACGCCCGTGCGCGCTACCGGCCAGTCGGGGAACAGCTGGTGCGCGGAACCGAAATACTCCGCGACGGTGAGCGCCCGGGAGCCCGCGTCGAGGGTGCTGACGGTGAGCATCAGCAACCACAGCAGGGAACAGCCATAGGCCAGCGCCCCCATCAGGAAGTACAGCCGGTTCAGCGGATGCAGGCCCCGGGCGCCGAGCAAGCGCATATGCTGCAGGTTGCCCTCGGACCAGCGCCGGTCACGCTTGGCGTAATCGAGGACATTGCCCGGCACCTCCTCATGGCTGCCCTCCACGTCGGTCAGCAGGTACACATGCCAGCCCGCCCGCCGCATCAAAGCGGCCTCCACGAAGTCATGACTGAGGATCTCGCCGCCCAGCGGCGGTTTGCCCGGCAATCGTGGCAGGCCGCAGTGGGCCATGAACGGCGCGACGCGAATAATGGCGTTATGGCCCCAGTAATTGGCCGTGTCCGTCTGCCAGAAGCTCATGCCGGCGGCCAGCATCGGGCTGTAAAGGGCGGCGGCGAACTGCAGGAAGCGGCCGAAGAACGTCTCCTGGCGCACCGGTATCGGCACGGTCTGGATGATGCCGGCCGAGGGATTGGCCTGCATGGCACGAGCCAGGCGCACCAGGCAGTCGCCGGTCATGACGCTGTCGGCGTCCAGCACCACCATGTAGTCGTAGTAGGCGCCCCAGCGGCGGCAGAACTCGGCGATATTCCCCGCCTTTCGCCCCTCGTTGTCCTCCCGACGGCGATAGCGGATGCGCTCGCCACCGGGCATCCGATGGCGAAGGTCGGCCACGGCGGCACGCTCCCGGGCCGCGATGCGGTCGTCGGTGCTGTCGCTCAGCAGGAAGAGATCGAACGCATCGGCGCTGCCGGTGGCATGCAGGTCCCGCCACACCGCTTCGATACCCGCGGCGACGCGGTCGACATCCTCGTTGAACACCGGCATGGCGAGTACCGTGCGTCCGACTATTGGCTCGGCCACGGGACCGGGTTCAGCCCTGCGCCGCAGCGACAGGGGATCCAGCCGCAGAAGCTGCAGTCCGAACCCGGCGACCGCCGTCCAGAACGCGATGGAGATCCACGCGAACGTGACGGCAAACAGGCCCAGGGTGACCGTCTCCAACGGGCTCATGCCGTTGGCGCGCAGGATGTCCACCATCAGCTCCACGCCGGCCGCGACAGTCGTCGCCACCAGCAGGAACAGGACGGCCCTGCGCCAGCCGGAGCCGGGAAAGGTCAGGGGCGTTAAGGAGTCGCTTTGTGCACCGGGTCGGTTGAGCATCGTCGACTACTCCATTGCCGCCGGGTCCCAGACGTAGTTCCAGGTCTCGCTAATGCGTTTTCCCCGCAGCGTAAGATGCATGCTGAGGTCCACCGCTTCGTCCTCGCTGTCCGGCATCAGCTTGAAGGCCACCCGCCAGCCGGCGCTCTCGGGCAATTGCTCCACGGTCACGTGGCGCGTGCTGCCGTCACGGGCCGTCAGCCGCGCCTCGACGGGCTGGGCCGCATCGAGCCCCTCAAGGGCGCCGCCCTGGAAGTCCACCACGAACTGGCGAAGCTGCCTGGACGGCTTCTCGTCACTGCCCGGGATAGCGCCCCAGCCAATGCGCGTCCGCGCGACGCTCGCCAGCGACTCCGGAACGCGGCCGTTGCCGAAGGTCTCGATCCGGTAGCTCAATTCAATCGACTCGTCCGCTTCGAGGGAATTCGACGGCACCCAATAGGCCACGATGTTGTCGTTGGATTCGTCCTCGGACGGGATCTCGACCAGCTGCACGGCGCCACTGCCCCACGCCCCGCCGGTGGGCTTCACCCAGAGGCTCGGCCGGCGCTCGTAGGCGGCCTCCGGGTCCAGGTAGTGGCGGAATTCGCGGTCGCGCTGCACCAGGCCGAAACCGCGGGGATCGGAGGTCAGGAGCGAGCTCACCCGCAGCTGTGCGGGATTGGTCAGTGGCCGCCAGATCCACTCACCCGCGCCGTTGTGCACCAGCAGGCCGTCCGAGTCGTGGACCTCCGGACGATGATCGTCGAAATGCCGCACCCGGTTCTCGCCCCACATGAACATGCTGGTCATGGGCGCCAGGCCGAGCTTGTTCACGTCGGCCCGCGCGAACAGCCTGGCGCGCACGTCCATCGCGAATCGCCGGCCCGGATGCAGGTCGAACCGGTAGACCCCGGTCACCGAGCGGCTGTTGAGCAGCGCGTAGATGGTCATGCTGGTGGCATCCGGCTCCGGCTTCACCAGCCAGAACTCCTTGAAGCGGGGGAACTCCTCGCCGCCGGGCGAGGCCACGTCGATGGCGAGTCCCCGCGCGGACAGGCCGTAACGCTGCCCCCGGCCCACCATCCGGAAGTAGGAGGCGCCCAGGAACACCACCAGCTCGTCCTTGTACTCGGGGGTGTTCAGCGGGTAGTGCAGCCGGAACCCGGCAAACCCGAGATGCGGTCCGAGCGCGCCCTCGAGCTGTTCGTTGTCCCCGTAGTCGAACAGCGAGGACCGATAGCGGACGCGTTCCACCCGGTCACCGATGACCTCGTTGATGCGCACCGGCCGCTCGTACAGAAAACCGAGGTGGAAGAACTCGACGTTGAACAGCGCATCGCCCCGCCACAGCGCGTTCTCCTTGCGGAAGCGGATGTCCCGGTAATCCTCGTAGTCCAGCGCCCGCAAGACCGCCGGCAAATGCTCGCCCTTCGGCGCCTTGTAGGGGCTGTCGGCAAGTGCCGAGGCGTGCCGGGCGATCTCCTCGAACAGGGACCCGGCGTCCCCACTGCCGGACTGGGCGCAGACCCCGGTGGCATAAACGGCCAGAACCACAATGAACAGGTTACGGAACATCCATTACCCCTGTTGGCGAGATGCGTGTGACCCCCGGCCCATCCGTAGACCGCGGCACCGGGCAACCAGTGCCCGTGACCGCTGGCTTCGGGCCGGGAGGAGACGGATAAGGGCGCAGGCCTTGGGTTTCGACGGTATGACCAGGTGCGCATACCGTGAGGGACTGCGCAGCGCGAAAGCCCCGGGCCGTGGCAACCTGCGTTGAAACTACCGCACGGCAGTTCATACAGGCTTATGGCCGTACTTCCGCGCACACAATGAAGCAAAATGCATGCCGGATTATACGGTAGCAGGACGGTTTCCGGGAAATGCGGGGCAGAAGGAACCGACACACCAACCTCTTCACGGTGCTGGTCACCGCCTGGCTCGTCACGATCCAGACCGCCGCCGGCGCCGCCTCCGGGCGGGTTGACGGGCATGACAGCCGGGCCGAGGGCGCGTCCGTGGCCCTGGTCCAGGCCGGCGCCCAGGACGATCAGGCACCCGCGTCCCCGGACGGGCGGGCATTGCCGGATCTGTCCCCGTATGACGACATCCGGACCACCAGCCCAACCGCCCCCGAGTCGCGATTGACCGGATTCCAGCGCCATCACGGTACCGCCCGGGACGCCGGCCACGGGTTCTGGCACACCAGCCAGGCGGCACAAATCAACGGTTTGGGGCTGTCGCTGTCACCCGGGCAGGGACACGCGGGCGGTTTCCGGCTCAACTCGGCGTTCATGCGGGAGGCGTTGGCGGACGGCCCGGCACGGCTGTCGCCGAAAACCAACAACGTCTGGGGCGTCGGCCTGATCGGGCACGCGTTGAACCGCCGGCTCCTGGTTCGCGGCGAGTACGCGGCCAGCCGGCGAACCGCCGTCGGCCGCCATGCCTCTGCGCCGCCGACCAGTGGCAATGCCTACGACCTCAACGTGGAGCTTCAGCCGTTCGCCCCGCGGGACAGGGCGCGGCCCACGCAACTGCGTCTGTCGCTCTCCAGGACCGCGGCCGATCAGGGCTTCTGGAGCCCCGAGGACACTCCCAGCGGAACACTCGTCGAAGCAGTCGCGGGCGAGCTGTCCTGGAACCGGCTCCATTCCCGGCTGGCGTACTCCCGTGCCCGTCCGCGCGAAGGCTACGGTGGCGAGTCGGACACCTGGAAGACCCGCCGGCTATCCGCCGAAGTGGTTTACGACGCACCCAGCAGCGCCTGGCTCCCCTTCGGCGGGACGCTGCTCGCCAGTCCCCGATACCTGCTGCGTCTGTCCCGCACGGCCGATGCGGCCAACACCGACCAGGCCCGCGTGGACGCCACGGCCGTGCGGGCGCACTTCGAACCCGGCCCCTGGCAGTGGGATATCACCTATGACCAGTCCCGCGAGTACGCCGACGCGCACACGGTGTACCGCAGGCGCCGGCACGGCAGCGTGGGCGCCCACTGGGGCCGGCCCGACAGCTGGTCCCTGGACCCGCGCCTGTTCGGGGAAACCGAGGATGTCCCGCGTGCCGACGTGCGGCGTCGGGTCGTTGGTGGAAACCTCAGCGCGCGGCTCACCCTGATCCCCCGGCAACTGCGTACCGGCGTCGACATCCATTCGCTGCGCGTCGACCACCGCGCGAGCGGTCTGACCGAACAGCAGACCGCCCTGCAGACCAACGTCGACTGGGTGATCCGTCGACGCCACGGATACGGCCCACGTATCCGGGTTTCCCTCGACGGCCGGCTGGAAACCTACGACGGCGCACACCGGGGCGACGCCGCCAGGAACTACCGCGTCCTGGCCCGGTTCGAGGCCGAGTGGCCGGATGCGTGAAGGCGGCCGGCGCCCGGGCGTCATCGCTCGAGGCAATGCGAACGGGTGCGGCTAACCGAGCGTGGCCGCACCCGAGAACGCCACGAAAACGATCCCGAAAATGGCGATGACGCCGTAGAGGCCAAGGACCTGCCGGGCCATGACCCCGCCGCAGATCACGGCCACCATGCCGCCCTTGACGGCGGTATTCGCCAGCGCCGCCAGGAGAATGCCGCGCGCCGCCACGGCATGGGCCAGGTCGCCGGCCGCCATCTTGCTCAACGACAGGGTGATCGCGTCCACGTCCGTAAGCCCGGAGATCAACGCCACCGCATAGATCCCGGAATCGCCCAGATAGCGGCTTGCCGCCTCGGCCAGGAACAGGATCAAGGCCAGCGCCACTGCGAACTGGATGGCCGAGCGCAGCTCGAACGGCCGGCGGAAGGTGACGTCCTCGTCGGTCTCACCCGGGGTACGGTGGCGCTGCTGCCACCACAGCCAGGCCGCGCCGGCTAACCCGACGACCGTCAGCACCACCAGCGGCACGGCGACGCTCGTCAGCAGGGCCGGATTGACCACCGCCACTTCCAGCAACATCCGCGGGAACATCGTCGTGCCGGCGACGATCACCCCGGCGGCCAGGGCCGGCTGCAGCACCGGCCGGTCCCGGCCCATGCGCGAGAAGCTCAGGGTCAGGGCGGTGGATGCGGCGAGCCCCGCGAACAACCCGGTCAGCAGCAGGCCCCGCCGCGCCCCCGCAATGCGAACCGCGAAATGCCCGGCGAAGCTGATGGCACTGATCAGCACCACCATCAGCCAGAGCTGGTAGGGGTTGAACACGTTCCAGGGCCCGAAGCCCCGAGCGGGCAGCACCGGCAGCACCACCAGGGAAATCAACGCCAGGTGCATGCCCGCGGTGAGCTCGTACTGGTGCAGACGCCGAAGCCACTCGTGCAGCGTCTGCTTGAGCCCCAGCAACGCGGCCGTGACAACCGCGCCCGCGGCGGCCAGTGCCGGCTGCCCCGTGACCGAAAGCCCAGCCAGGACGTAGGTCACCAGCGCGGCCACCTCGGTGGTGATCCCGTAATCGTCCAGCTGGGACGCCGAGCGCCAGTGCGCGACCACCACCAACGCCGTCAGCGCCACGAATCCCGCCGCCAGCAGCCACGGTGCCTGGTCGCCGGCAAGCCCAAGCGAGCCGCCCAGGAGCCCGATGAGGCCGAAGGTGCGCAAACCGGCGACCCGGCCCCCTTCCGGCATCTCGCGCTGGGTCCAGCCCCGCTCCACGCCAATGAGCAGGCCGATGGCGAGGGCGATACCCAGGCTCTGAAAGGTCTGAAATGCAGCAGAGGCTTCAGGGCCCACGTCTCAGTCCTCCTCGCGCTCGTGGGGTAGATAGGCGGCCAGCCCGAAGGGATTGCGACGGGCTATCCAGCGCGGCAGGGCGAAGAAGGCCGCCACCATCAAAACGCCGAAGGCAATCGCAAACTCCGGCCGGAAGACCATTACGTCGCCGAGCCCGGCGTATATGGCCGTCATGGGCAACATGCCGAAGAAGGTCGCCACCGCAAAGCTGCGGGCCGACATGGCGGTCAGTCCGGCACCGTAGGAGACGACGTCGAAGGAGACGAAGGGAATCAGCCGGGAGACGAAGACCACCAGGAACAGCACACGGGTATTGCAGTGTCCGCACAGATGCACGTGATGGCCGACAAAGCGCTCCACCACATCCCGGCCCAGGGTCCGCGCGATCCAGAAGCTCAACAGCGCCCCGACCAGCGCCCCGGTCGCCGCGTAGAGAGTCCCGAGCGCAACGCCGAAAACCGTCCCACCGGCAACGCCCAGTGGCAGGCTCGGCAGAGGGCTGACCACGATGGCCGCGGCCATGCTCGCCATGAATAACCAGGGCCCCCATGCGCCGGTTCCGTGAAGCCACTGCTCGATGAGATCGGTACTCAGCCACTCCCGCCAGTCCACGGCGGACGCCAGCACCACCGTGGCGATCAGCAACAGGGCCAGCACCCCCACTCTCAGCCAAGCGGAAGCGGACAAGGGCAGCAGGCCTCCTCTTCGTACGGCAAGTGATACCCCCCGGACCTTACCACGCAGTCGACCGGCACGGCGGGTCACTCCTCCCGCAGCGCCTCCACCGGGTCCAGCCTGGAGGCCCGCACGGCGGGACCGACCCCGGCGCCAAGGCCGATGATCGCGGCCATCGCCAGCGCGAGCACCGCGAACAGCCACGGTGTCTGCACCGGCAGCACGGGCAGCAGCCAGTGAAGGCCCTGGGCGATGCCGACGCCCAACCCCAGCCCGGCCACGCCGCCGAGGAAAGCGAGCACCACCGCCTCGCCCAGGAACAGCCCGAGCACCGTGCGCCGGCGCGCCCCGAGGGCGCGCAACAGGCCGATCTCCGCGGTGCGCTCGCGCACGTTGATGGTCATGATCGTCAGGATCCCCACGCCGCCGACGAACAGCGAAATCCCGCCCAGGGCGCCCACGGCGAACGTCAGCACGTCCAGCACGGAACCGAGCGTGGAGAGCATTTCCTCCTGGGTCACGATGGTGAAGTCCACGCGGCCGTGGCGCAGCTCGAGAATCCGCCGCGTGCCGCGCGTGACTTCGTCCACGGGCGCCCCCTCGCGGTAGAGCAGGTCGATCTCCATGACCCCCTCGCGGTCGAAGAGCTCCAGTGCCCGCGCGGTGGGGATGTACACCGCGTCGTCCATGTCGAAACCCAGGATCTGGCCCTTCGGCGCCATGACGCCGACCACCCGGTAGCGGGATCCGCCGATGCGCATCAGCTCGCCCATGGGCGGCGCCCCGCGGAAGAGCTCCTCGTGCACCTTGCTGCCCAGCACCACCATGGGCCGCGCCTGGGTCGGATCATCCGGCGGCAGGAAACGGCCTAGCGCGACATCGAAGCGGAAGACCTCCGGCATCTCCGGGCCGACGCCGAGGATGGTGGTCCGCCGTGAGCGCCCGCCCCCTTCCACCTCGGCGTTGCCCTGGACCACGCCCATCGACGCGGTCACGTGCGGCACCCGCTCCAGGGCCTGGGCGTCCTCCATCGTCAGGGGCCGGTCGGTGCCGAACGCCCCCACCGACCCGCCGAAGGTCTCCGATTTGCCGGGCTGAATGGCGACGATGTTCGTGCCGAACTGGCTGAACTCGCTGATGACGAACTGATTCACCCCCTCGCCGATGGAGGTGAGCAGGATCACCGCGGCGATGCCGATGGCAATGCCGAGCCCGGTGAGAAAGCTGCGCAGGCGCTGGCTCAGCACGCTACGCAGAGTCAGACGGGTGAAGTCCTCCGCACGCATCCGTCAGCGCCTCGACAAAGCGGTAACCGGATCCAGCGCCGCCGCCCGCCGGGCTGGCAGCCAGGCGAAAAGCACCCCCGTGGCGAGGGCAATGGCCGAGGCCACGACGACCGCCCACAGCGGCGGCAGCGCCGGCAGCACCGGAAACGAGAGATGGATCAGCCAGGTGCCCAGCAGGCCCGCCAGCAGCCCCGCGACGGCGCCGAAGGCGGACAGCAGGGCCGCCTCGCCGAGAAACAGAACCAGCACGCGGCGGCCGGACGCCCCCAGCGCGCGCAGCAGACCGATCTCCGCCGTGCGCTGACTCACGGCCACCAGCATGACGTTCATGATCAGCACCCCGGCCACCATGAGGCTAATGGCGCCGATACCGCCCACGGTCATCGTCAGCGCCTGCAGGATACGGTCGAAGGCCGCCAGCATGGAGTCCTGGGTGATGACCGTGACGTCCTCCTCGCCGTCGTGGCGCTCGGCGATGATGCGCAGGATGTCGGCCTGGGCCGTTGGTATCGATGGGCGATCCCGGGCGGCGACGAAGATCCGGAACAGCGAGCTGGTATTGAACAGCGCCTGGGCGGCGCCGACCGGGATGATCACCAGCTCGTCCATGTCCATGGTCATGGACTGCCCGCGCTGGCTCATCACGCCCACCACGCGGAAGCGCCGGTCCCCCAGCCGTATCCATTGGCCCAGCGCCCGCTCGCCGCTGAACAGCTCGTCACGGATAACCGTGCCGATGACCGCCACCGGGTCGGCACGCTGGTATTCCTGCTCGGGCAGGAACCGGCCCTGGTACAGATCCACGTTGCGCACTTCGGCGAAGCTGGCGGTGGTGCCCATCACCACGGTCTCCCGCCCCAGGGCGCCGTGGGTCACCGTGGACTGGCCAACATTGATCGGCGCAACGCTGGCGATGGCCGGGCTGCGGTGGAGCGCCTCGGCGTCCGCCAGGGTCAGGTCCCGCGGCGTCTCGCCGACGATTGGGGGCGCGCCGCCGGCGGTCTCGTTGCGGCCGGGCATGACGATGAGCAGATTGGTGCCGAGGGCGGAGAACTCATCGGTGATGTACCGGCGCGCGCCCTCCCCCAGCCCCGTGAGCAGCACCACCGAGCCGACCCCCACCGCCATGGCGAGCAGCATCAGCAGCGTGCGCGTGGGATAGCCCGACAGCGCCCGGTAGGCGAAGGCGATGATATCGATGCCCCTCATGGCGCGCCTTCGCCGGCGACGCGGTCGGACTCGATACGGCCATCCACCATGCGGACGTAGCGCCGCGCCCGTTTGCCCATGGCGGTGTCGTGGGTGACCAGCAGCAACGTGATGCCCTGGTCGTTCAGCCCTTCCAGCAGGTTGACGATCTCGGCGCCGGAGGCGCTATCCAGGTTGCCGGTGGGCTCGTCGGCCAGCAGTACCGCCGGGTGCGTAACCATGGCCCGGGCAATGGCCACGCGCTGACGCTGCCCGCCGGAGAGCTGGTTGGGCAGGTGGCGGGCGCGGTCCGTCAGGCCCACGGATTCCAGCATGGAGTCCACGCGCTCGCGCCGCTCGGCCGGGCGCATGCCGGCCAGGGTCAGCGGCAGCTCAATGTTCTCCGCCGCGCTGAGCCGCGGCACCAGGTGGAAGAACTGGAACACGAACCCGATGCGCTCGCCGCGGATGCGGGCGCGCTCGTCGTCATCCAGATTGCTGACGTCGCGGCCTTCGATGCGGTAGATGCCGTCGGTCTGCCGGTCCAGCATTCCGAGGATGTGCAGCAACGTCGACTTGCCCGAGCCGGACGGCCCCATCACGGAGATGTACTCGCCGGGCTCGATCCGCAGGTCCACGCGGTCCAGCGCCTTCACCAGCTGATCGCCCACCTGGTAGGCTCGGGTCAGCCCCTCCAGCTCGATCATGGCGCCGGGGCGTCCTTCACGGGGATCACCGTCGCGCCATCGACCACCCCTTCGCGGCCCGGGGACAGCACCACCCGCTCGCCGGCCTCCAGGCCCGACGTCACCGCCGTGAAGTCCCAGTTACGGATGCCCGTGGTGACCGACTTGCGGCGCAGGATGCCCTCGCCGTCCACCACGAAGACCTCGCCGCCCTCGGTGATGGCCTCGGTGGGGACGCGCAGCACGTCCCGGGCGACGTCGGTGATGATCTCGGCGTCCGCGCTGTAGCCGGCCAGCAGATGCGCGTCCTCCGGCTGATCATTGAACACCACCTCCACCTCCACCGTGCGTGCCTGCTTCTCCCGGTCCAGGACGTAGGGGGCGATCCGGGAGACCTCGCCGGGGAAGGACCGGCCGCCGAAGGCGTCCAGGGTGATGCGCGCCGGCATACCCACCCGCACGGCCGGGGCGTCCACCTCGTCGATGGGCGCGCTGACGTACATGGTGCTGTCGTCGATGAGATCCACGGCGGGCGGCGTCGGTATGCCGGGCGGGGACGGCGTGACCACCTCGCCCAGCTCGCCGTTGATCTCCGCCACGACGCCCGCGAACGGGGCCGTCAGGCGGGTGCGCTCCAGCTGCGCCTGTACGGTCTCGACGCTGCGCTCGGCGATGTCGGCATCCGCGCGGCTGGCGCGGCATGCCGCGGCCATGGCATCGCGCTCGGCGATGGCCCGGTCGGTCGCCTCGGCCGAGGCAGAGCCCTGGTCACGAAGACGCTGCAGGCGGGCCGCTTCGCGCTCCGCCGACTGCGCCTGGACGCAGGTCTGGCTCGCCCGGGCCTCCGCCGCCTCCACCCGGGCCCGCGCGACCGCGAGCTCGGCCTGGAGATCCGAGTTCCACAGCTCCAGCAGCAGCTGACCCTGCTCCACCCGGTCGCCGCGCCGTACGGGCAGGATCGCTACACTCCCGCTGGTGGTCGGCGCGAGCTTCGCACGCCGCTCCGCCTCGACGGTGCCCGCACGGGTATTGGCCACCGTGGCCTCCACTTCGCCGCGCTCGACCTCGGCCACCTGCAGCTGCAAGGGCTCCGGCCGGTTGAGATACCAGATGCCGGCCGCGGCCAGGCCGACCACCACAACGGCGATGACGATCCCCCGATACTTCATCCCCAGAGAAGCTCCTGTTTACGTCTCGAACACTCAGTGTCCGGCATCGGCAAGTGGATGAACAGGCAGCAGTATGGCGCCTTCGCCGACCGGACTTGTGACCTGGATCATTCTTGCCCGGCGGTCATGCGCCGCCACCAAAAAGCGGCGCCTACGACACGGGAAAGTCGCACGACCACCCGATTGCCGGAAAAATGCCAATCGGTTTCATACCCGGAGAGGCCCATCCTGCATCGTGTGTCCGGGCCTTCGCCGTTCCGCATCCAGTTTCCCGCTTGCCCCTGCCGCAACTGGGCGTAAGCTGGTGGCCTCGGGCGGTTGACCAGCCCCCCCATCGCCATCCAACGGACAATTCCATGCCCCGAGCGCATTGCATCACCAACGGCCAACGCGGCAGCGCCGGCCAACCCCGCCGTGACACCGCGTTCCGGGCGGCAGATCGCGCTAGTCCGGGCCGAACCCGGACCGGCGACCAGGACATGCGCACTCTTCACGTCCGGTGCGGCTCCGACATCCGCCAGGGCCTGATGCGAGCGGGACTACGGGGGGATTTCCAGGAGTTTTCCGATCCGTTATGCATGGGCCCGGTGCCGGCGCTGCCCACCGAGCAGCTCATGAACGTCCGGGCCGAATACCTGACCGCGCAGCCCGGCGTCGACCGGCAGCAGGTGCTGGCGCGCCAGCGCCAGGAATACAGTGCCCTGGACGGGCTGAACGGGTACGAGCGGGTGGTGCTCTGGTTCGAGCACGACAGCTACGACCAGCTCATCCTGGCGTATCTGCTCGCGCGGCTCGCCGACCAGCGGCGCAGCTTTCGCCTGGAGTTGATCGCCGTGGACAGCCTCCCGGGGGTGGAGCGCTTCATCGGTCTCGGCCAGCTCGAGCCAGAGGTTCTGAAATGGCTATGGGCGCAGCGCGAGCCGGTGTCCCCGCAGCTTCTGGCCACGGGGACGCAGGCATGGTCAGCCATCACCGCTACCGATCCCACGGCACTGGACAAGCTCTCCAGCCAGGGCACGCCGGCATTACCGATGCTGAGCCGCGCACTGCGACGGCACCTGCAGCAGCTCCCGGCACTCGACACCGGACTGGGCCAGACCGAGCGCCTCGCGCTGGAGGCCCTTCGAGAGCTCGGCCCCTTGACCACATCGGCGCTGTTCGCCGAGCTCATGAACCATCGCGAGCCCCTGCCCTATCTGGGCGATCTGATGTTCTGGTGGCTGCTGCAGCCCCTCTTACAGGCGAAACAGCCGCTACTGGAATCGGGCCCCGGCAATGGCTGGAGAGAATGCCGGCTCAGCCTGTCCCCCACCGGCCGCGCCGTCCTCGACGGCGAAGCGCATTGGCTGGACCTGAGTCCCCCCGCGCGATGGGTCGGCGGCGTCGAGGTCCCCGGCGACCGCACTAGCTGGTGTTATGACGCAGCCAGCGACACCATCGCTCGGCGTCCGGAACACTGACGCGCAAGCGGCGGCTAATCACCTACGCCCGCCCGGTCATTCCCGGGCACCGCGTTAGATGAAGCGTCGGCCCCGGCCCGTGATACCCGGAAGCGGATGCCGCGCCAGAGGCATGAACGTGCTGAGGTCCGTTGCCGCTCCCCAGCCGACCCCGGTTCCCCCCCTCGGTTTATTGAAGGACACCAAACGTCGGGCGGGCGGAGCCCACCTTGTGGAGGGCAAGAGTCGACCCGAAGCTGCGGGTCGCGCCCGGTGTATAGGGGCTCGAGCAATTTGCTTGTCTGCAACACCCGACCCGAGCGCGGGTTCCGCAGTTGCATGCTGTTCACGGGTAGAGCCCGAAGGTAGCCATGGTGACGAGGGCGATCCCAGCGTGGGCGTAGTCGGCTCCGCCTGCTTCCACCACCGTCTGCCTTACCGTACCGCTTCGAACCAATGCGGCCGCTAGCGCCAGGGGTGGTAGAAACAGTATGAAAAGTGGCAGCCGGAGCAGGGATCTCCAAGTTGTAGTCCCGTTGTGCAGCCCATAGCTTAGCCAAACGCCAATACACCACACCGTCAGCGCAATCAGACATAAGGAGAAATACGGCGCGCCTATTGCCGGAGGCAAGGCCGCGAGTTCACTCCCAATTAGGATCATCAGCGGGACAGCAATGAAAAGCACCCCGAAGAAGTAGCAATTGGCCACAAGGTAGTTCTGAATCCGGCCGCGGCAGCCGAGCCACGCGACGCTCATCGCCACCGATGCGGTTCCCACCAAAATCAACTTCCACACGCCATCCATGGCCATGTACGCCCAAGGGTCTACCGTGTCGGGTATAAAAGGCGTCTTAACGACCAGCGAGGCCACGAGGGACACACCGAAGAAGACCAAGGCGTCATCCAGTCTGTCCGTGCTGAACAGTTTTGCCTCGTTTGGGAACACGCGCGGGCTCACGATCAGGTTGATAAGGATCCTGATATACGTGGACAGGTGCTGGAGCACAAGCTTGACTGCGGCTTCCATGAATTGATCCGCACAGTTCGCTAGGATAACCACGCCGCGTCGCGGCACCGGCAGGCGGCACGCGTGACAATTGCCTGGCGCAGACAGCCGTGTGGCTCATTTCCGCCACCATGACAGTATAGAAGCCCAGTACCCGGTGATTTAGCCTGGTCCGTTCCTGGTCGGCCGCTGCTAACGCCCGCCGTCGCTTCCTCACGGCCCGAGATGGACCTAAACGAGTGTGGTGGACTTTCCAACGCGCTATTGGACTGCCATGTGCCCTGGTTCCCCCGCCTGTTACACCAGTCCGAACACTGCGGTGTCGGCGAAACATGAGGGGGACGCGGGTTACCTCAACCCGACCCACTGCTGCCGGTCGCGGTGTTGTTCAACGGAAAGTGGGTTTGCTGGATTGCGCTGTGGTAGATGCATATGAAGCTGCGTTTCATTGTCTACACGGTCCTGCTAACCGGGATCGTGGTCGGTCTCGACGTAATGTCGAGTTTAATCATTACCCCTACCGGCATTAATTGGACCTTCGAAGAAATATTCTCCTGGAGAAATGTCATCGAGGTATTTCTTTCGCTTTCGGTTGCGGTTCTGTTGTATCTCCTGATCTACGCATTTAGGCGAGGGTAGGCCATGCTTTAGCCCCCCTTTGCCACGAGGTTCGTGGTTCGGTCACTGCTTCCCCACCCCGCGCCGCGCCGCGCCGTGGCAACAACCGGTTAACCGGGGTCGCGTCTCACATTCCAACATCGCATTGGGCCGGATGACCGCTCTTGGCCGCTTGTCGCCTTAAACCGCGCCTCCGGCCCGCCGGTTCCGGCGAGTGCAAGGACTTGAGAGGCTCGGGGTCAACGCGAAATCGGAGTCAGGCTATAAGACGCCGGCCGCCTGGGACGGAAGCGCGGGCAATCGTGGTGTCGATCGGAGCCCCTTATCCGGGCTGTCAATTATGCGTCAACGATTAAGCCGTTGAGCATCGGCTCGATGACGCTCATGGCCTCGTCCAGCGCTTCGTCAGAATCCGCCGCATTCGCTACGAGCAAGCAGGCTTCGTTAAGTGCGCCAACGATTATCGCCGCCAGCGTTGTCAACGGCAGGCGCCTGATGATGCCCCGCTGCATGGCGCGCCGCAAATCCGCGCGCAACAACGTGACCCCATACTCGCGTTCAACGCGCTGCCAAGTCTCCCAGGAAAGGACCCAGCGAGCATCGACCAGCACGATCTGGCGTATTGACGCGTCACTGTGGAGCTCGATGTACCGCCGGCAACGTGACCTAAGCTCGGCCCAGATTTCCTCGTTCGTTTGCTCGGTGAAGCGCTTCAGGTGCAGGACATGGTTTTCGTCCTGGGCGAATGGCTGATGCTCGGCGTGGGTTATGAACGCGCCCCGGCTGAGCTCCTTCTTGACGTTCTCGAACACTCGCAGGAACAAATCCTCCTTGCCACTGAAATGGTGGTAGAACGCACCTTTGGTGACGTCGGCCAGACGCACGATGTCGTCTACGGACGCATTCGCATAGCCCTGTCTGGCGAACTCCTTGCGGGCCGCTACGATGAGTGCATCGCGAGTCGCCCGCCCCTGTTCGGCCCTCTTTGAAGGCGGTGCCATAAGTCGCTCCCTTGACATACATACTGTCGGTATCTATACAACATACTACCGGTATGTGAATCAAGCAAACGGGAGGTAGCCATGCCGAAGTACGTTATTGAACGCGAGATCCCCGGGGCGGGGGAGATGAGTGCGGAACAACTCCGGGAGGCATCGCATGCATCCAATGCCGTGCGTGACGAACTCGGTCCGAAAGAGCTGCAGTGGATCAACAGCTACATCTGCGATGACAAGATCTACTGCGTCTACATTGCGGCCGACGAAGACATCATCCATGAGCATGCACGCTGCCTGGATATCCCCGCGAGCCGGATCTCCCGGGTCAAGGCCGTAACTGACCCTTCCACGGGAGAGTAGCTGTGAACGGTTATGGAGCTGCGGTGGCCGGACCCGCCGCAGCTCCGCGCTACGCACGCCAGTTTTTCGTGCCGCAACCAGAACGAACGGGTCGGACCGACGCAACTAACGGATCACCCGAAATTATTTGCCGAATATTGGTGTGCGTAGCGCCCTTGGACGTTTGGTTTTTGCCGGTATATCGGGATTCTAAAGGGGGGGCTTCGATGTGGCCGCCCCCGGCGACCACTCCTGGCCGTACGGAGCCGATCGCCAGATGGGTGCAATTTTCAGCCGGCGTTCACAACCTGATCCTTCCGTAAGCTGTGGTCGGGAACCGACGTTGGCTGTGGCCGCGGGCCGACGGAGCATGATGCGGATGCGCCCCTTCCTACCCCGCTCAGCCGGGTGCGGCGCGGCGGAGGATGGACTCCGCCGACTCTCGACGCGAAGATTGGACTGGCGCAGCGCTGCTGAATGGCGGCAGTCTTCCACTGCGTCGCTATACACAAGCCAGCGGTAGATCACGTTGAAGGAGTACCGCCGATTAGCCGCGTAATGCAATCGAGTCCACTTGGCAATCGCACGTACCGACATCTGTTCACCGCGCAGGTCATAGCCCTATTCGGCACGGGCCTGACGACCATAGCGCTGGCGTTGCTGGCCAATGACCTGGCGGGCGAACGCGCGGGCGAGGTGCTCGGCATCGCCCTCGCCATCAAGATGGTCGCGTATGTGTTGATCGCCCCGGTCGTGGGCGCATATGCCTCGAAGGTGCCGCGCAGAGGTCTTCTGGTAGCACTCGACCTCGTCCGAGCTTCAGTGGTGGCCCTGCTGCCGTTCGTCGATGCGGTCTGGCAGATCTACGTGCTGATCTTCCTGCTCAACGCCTGCTCGGCAGGGTTTACACCGGTCTTTCAGGCGACCATCCCCGACATCATCGAGGACGAGCAGCAGTACACGCGCGCCCTGTCTCTCTCACGTCTCGCCTACGACCTGGAGAATCTGCTCAGCCCTACCGCCGCTGCGCTCCTGCTTGCGTTCATGAGCTTCGAGAGCCTGTTCGTCCTCAATGCCGTGACGTTTCTGCTCTCCGCGGCGCTCGTGCTCTCCGTTGTGCTCCCGCGTCCAGCGGCGGCTGAACTGGCGCGGAGCGTGTGGTCCAACGTGACCTATGGCGCCAAGGTCTATCTGCGCACGCCCCGCCTTCGCGGGCTTCTCGCGCTGAGCATGGCCGTGTCGGCCGCCGGTGCCATGCAGATCGTCAACACCGTCGTCTATGTCCGCACCAAGCTCGAACTTGGCGAGAGCGATGTGGCGATCGCCTTCGCGGCGGCCGGCGGCGGGTCCATGGTCGTGGCTCTGCTCCTGCCGAGGCTCCTGGAGAAGCTGCCGCAGCGCCCCGCCATGCTCACGGGCGGCCT
Source organism: Ectothiorhodospiraceae bacterium WFHF3C12 (assembly GCA_013519935.1). Lineage (GTDB taxonomy): Bacteria > Pseudomonadota > Gammaproteobacteria > Nitrococcales > Nitrococcaceae > WFHF3C12. Next base: position 92,624 of record JACDUA010000003.1, read on the forward strand.
GTTGATGACCGCCAGTCTGTTCGGGGGAACGCTGGAACCCGGGTTCGCGGGCTTGCTGGGGTTGTGGTTCCTGTTGGGGGCCGGCGCGTCGCTCGTGCTTACGCCCGCGGGGCGGGTGCTGAAGCAGTCCTGCCGTGAGGAGGATCGCTCGGCGCTATTCTCCGCGCAGTTCTCGCTGTCCCATGGCTGCTGGCTCGTCGCCTACCCGCTGGCGGGCTGGCTCGGAGCGAACGTGGGACTCGGCACGGCCTTCCTGATCCTGGGCGCGATTGCGCTGGCCTCAACGGCGTCAGCCGCCCGGGCGTGGCCGCGAGAAGATCCATTGGTCATCACTCACGAGCACGCGGCGCAGGAACACGAGCACCTGCACTACCATGACGATCACCACCAGCATGAACACGAGGGCTGGGAGGGGCCGGAGCCCCATGCTCATCCACATGTCCATCCGGGCGGGCGACACAGCCACGTCTTCGTGGTGGACCCGCATCACCCGTATTGGCCCGTCTAGAGTCCTTTACGAAGGCGGGACCGCTGAGGAGCGCCCGGAATGGCGCCTCATGGTCTCGGTGATCTCGATCGCGATGGCAAAGAGTCCCGCGACGACGAGCCCGTAATCTTCGGTCACCCCCAGGGCGAACGCGGCACTGCCGCCAATGACCGACCACACGATGGGAATGAACAGCACGTACCTCGGCCACGGCTCGGCGAGCCAGAAAAGCAGGCCGATGGTGAAGATCGTGGTCGGGCAAGGCGCGCCGAACGTCGGCATGGCGGGGTAGGTGTGGCCGAACGCGTAACCCAGCAGTGGATACACGACCAGGCCGTAGAGTATGAGCGCACCGCCCACGATGCCTCGCAGGGAGGCCCGCGGCCGGAAGGTGAGCTCGCCTCTGAATACGCCTGCCCAGAGGAATACCAGCGCCTGCAGGACGAACAGCGCGCCGAAGACATAGGCCGGCGGATTGAGGGCCGCGAAGAAGCCGATGTGGTAGACGATCCCCGTCCAGGCCCATAACAGCCCGAGCAGGACGGCGATTATCCTGTCCTTATGCGGGCCACCCCGAAATGACAGGCCCAGTCCAACCAATGCGAGTACGGCCAGGACAACCGGCATCGGTCCAATGGCCTGGTTATAGCGGATGAAGACGTCCATGAACTCGGTGATGGTGAAGGGAATCTGCACGAATCGGCCTCCTGTGCGCACGGGGTCCCGGTTCCCCTTGAACGAACGTCTCACAGGGCGACCCAGGGCCCTTTGACCGACGTCAATGCGTGGGTAGCTAACGCGACGCCTTCCCTGCCGCAGCCTGAAGGCGCCGAGGGACTGACGAGCATCTCAAGTCGATGGCCACGGATGGCTGGAGCGCGGGGCTCAAACCGATACCGATTTCGGAATGCGAATCGTTTGCATTCTCTCGATACCGTGTGTACGCTCTGCACTGTCGATGCCTCGCTCAACCCGCATCGACATCAAGTAACTCGCTCCTAAGCTAGCCATTTTGGGGCGGCTCCACGCCGCCCCGTATTTTTTGACCTGAATACAAACGCTTGCCGGGCACCTTCAGGGAGGGAAATCCATGTGGGAAAGCGCCGTCCGCTGCCGCCTGCTCATGGACTGGGAAGGACCCCTGCTGGACCCGGGACCCGGCATGCTGCTGGCCCTGCGCCGGGCCTGTCTTCGCGCCGGCCGGCCCTTGCCCGTTGAAGAAGACCTCTCCTGGGTACTGAACACGCCGCTGGAAGGCGCCCTCGAAGCGCTGCTCGGGCCCGGCTCGGAGGCGGAACGGACGCAGGTAATGGCCAATATCCCCGTCTACTTCCAGCGGTGGGGCCGCTATTGGTGCCGGGAGCAGGCGGGCGCCCGAGCCATGCTCGGCAATCTCAACGAGGCCAGCAGCGTCGAGACCGTGCTCTTCTCGGCCGAGACCGCGCCGGGTGTTCAGACCCTACTCACCCACTACGACCTGGAACGCAGCTTCGATCGTATCCTCTGCGCACGCCGGCAGGCCTGCATGCAGTGCAAGGCCGCGACCGCCGAGCGGCTGTCGCGCCAGTGCGATCCGGCCGATCGGCTGTTGGTCTGGCTCACCGACGATCCCCGCGAGCTGCGCTTCGCCAAATACGTCGGCATTCCGTCCATCGCCGCGGGCTGGGGGCGCGCCACGCCGGAGGAGCTGGAGGCCGAGGCGCCGGCCATGCTCGCCCCGGAGCCGCATGACGTATTGCGGCTTCTGGCGGGGCTTGGGAGTGCCCGGGAACCCGCCGTGGCCGTGGGCTGAATGACACCGTGACGGCAGATGGTGGCATACGCTGCGCTATTCCACCGTGCCCTCCGAGTTGCGGCGCTGCGTCCCCGATAACGCGGGGACGTACGGCGCGGCCATAAAAAACGGAGGCCTAAGCCTCCGTCGTGTCCGCGCGATTCGCGGCCGGCTTACTGCTCGACCGGAATGCGGCGGCTCTGCGCCTTTTCCTGCTTGCCGATCTCGATCTTCAGCACGCCGTTCTCGCCGCGCGCCTTGATGTTGTCGGGATCGGCACTCTCCGGCAGCGCGAAGCGCCGGTAGAAGACGCCGCGGGCACGTTCGACCCGGCGATAGCCGCCCTCGTCCTCGGTCTGTTCGTGCCTGCGCTCACCACGGATGGCGAGCACGCCGTTCTCCATGGTGACCTCGATATCCTCGGGCTTAACGCCGGGGATATCCGCCTCGACCACGAACCGGTTCTGTTCCTCGCGTATGTCCACGCTGGGCACCCACTGGCTGGTTTCCACCGTGGAGCCGTCGCGGGCCAGGTCGAACAGTGGCGAATCGAACAGCCGGCTGAGCTCGGACTGCACATCCCAGATGTTGCGAGCCGGGGTGCGATTGGTGCGACGTACCAGATCCATACGAACCACCTCCTGATAACTGTTGGGTTCTTGCGAACCATCCTTTGCCTTGGTCAGGAAAATGGGGTCAATGCCGGGCATTTCAAGCGCTTGGCGGCCTGAACGCACCGTGTTCTTCAACCGGTCACGCGGTCTCGCAGGTATACCGGCTGCGCCTCGGCCGGCCCCACCGTCGCGCCCGATTCGATCAGCATGCGCGCCATGGGAATGAGGTCGAGCGCCGAGGGCAACAGGGCTTCCCCGCTACCTTCAAGGCTATCCCCAAGGCGTTCCTGCAGCGCTCGCGGATAACTGGCCCAACCGGTCCCGTAACCACGCCAGCCCCGGCCCGGCGGCCGCGCCACCTGCTCCGGCGGGCTCACGGCTTCGTCCAGTACCGGCTCCATCACGCCGGCGGCATTCAACTCGTACGCGCCCCAGTACACCTCGCCCATCCGGGCGTCTATGGCGGCAGCGACCCTCACGGCGCCGAATTCCCGATGCGCGCGCTGGGCGATGGCGGCGAGCGAGGACACCGGCGCCAGGGGCAGGCCCAGCCCCAAAGCGAGCCCCTGGGCGACGCCCGCGGCGATGCGCACTCCGGTGAAGGACCCCGGCCCCCGGGTGAAGGCGACGTGGGTGAGGGCTGAGCGCGTGAGACCGGCCTCGCCGAGAACCTCCGCGATCATGCTCAGTAACAGCTGAGAATGTCCGCGTGCGGTCTCCTGGAACCGGCTGAAAGTGCCGGTGTCGCCGGCAAGAGCGACCGAGCAGGCTTCCGTAGCTGAATCGATGGCCAGGATGTTCATAGACCGCGAATGGTAAATCGCTTCCGGCCTTCCAGTCTCGTCCATTGTTGCAGGCACCGGGGGCCGGCCGATCAGTCGCTGCCCGAGTGACTCACCGATCCGGTTACCCGGCGGGTTCCGCGGGATTTCCCGCCGCCAGGCCGGACCGCCGTGGGATTCTCGTTTTTTGTTTTTGGACAATACCTTACGGTTATCCAGCCGCGGACCTTAAATTGACATGGATGCCACGAAATGCTTTAATCTCGGCGCACTTGAGCTGACCAGAACAGTGCCTTCACACCTATCAAAGCCGAACCGTCAGGCGACCGGGACGTTGCCGATAACTCCTTCCCCCCTGCCCGCCGAAGGTTTCGCGTCATCGCGCGATGCCGCTGTCAGCGAGGTCTTGAGCGCGCGGATGCGTGCCCAAATATTCAGGACATATCGTGCGAGTCTGGGCAACGGAGTATTGCGCACCACCACCAGCGCAAGCGCGACCGTACAGCCGGGGCGTACATGCCCCGGGCCGGAGGCGGTGGCCATGCGCCCGGCATGGATCGTGGTGTCGCCCGGTTTGGGGCACGACATCGGAAACCGCATTCGAACCGGCTCTCGGCGGTCTCGTGACATGGCAACCCGTCACGACGCCGCCGGCAGACACAATTTCAAGAATTCAACGTACTGAGAGGTCTAGTCATGGACATGATGGACATTATCGAGAATTACGAGTCGGTGGTGCGCAGCTACGTGCGCAGCTTCCCCACCGTATTCGAGAAGGCGCGCGGCTCCTACCTCTACAACACGGAGGGCGAGGCGTTCCTGGACTTCTTCGCGGGCGCCAGTGTCATGAACTACGGGCACAACCACCCGGAGCTCAAGAAGGCGCTGCTGGACTACCTCTCCAATGACAACGTCGTGCACAGCCTGGATATGGCCTCGGTCATGCGGGCCCGCTTCCTGGAAACCTTTCACGACAGGATCCTCAAGCCCCGCGGCATGAATCACCGCGTGCAGTTCCCGGGACCCACCGGGACGAACGCGGTGGAAAGCGCGCTGAAGATCGCCCGCAAGGCCACGGGCCGCCCGGGCGTGGTCGCGTTCACGAACGCCTTCCACGGCATGACGCTGGGTTCCCTGTCCGTCACGGGTAACCAGTTCAAGCGCGACGGCGCCGGCGTCCCGTTGTCCTACACGGAGTCCATGCCCTACGACAGTTACTTCGGGGACGACTTCGACACCATCGACTACCTGGAGAAGATGCTCCAGGACGGAGGCAGCGGCGTCGGCCATCCTTCGGCGGTCATTGTCGAGACCGTGCAGGCCGAGGGCGGCGTCAACGTTGCCAGCGGCGAGTGGCTGCGCAAGCTTCAGGATTGCTGCCGGCGCAACGACATGCTGTTCATGATCGACGACATCCAGACCGGCAACGGCCGCACGGGCCACTACTTCTCCTTCGAGGAGTTCGGTCTCGATCCGGACGTGGTCACCGTGTCCAAGTCCATTTCCGGCTTCGGCTTCCCGCTGTCCATCGTGCTGGTGAAGCCCGAGTACGACATCTGGGAGCCGGGCGAGCACAACGGCACCTTCCGCGGCTTCAATCCCGCCATGGTCACGGCCAAGCGGGCCATCGAGCTGTTCTGGAGCGATGACAGCTTCGCCAATGAGGTGCAGGAGAAGTCCAAGCACGTCCGCGCCCGCCTGGCCGCCCTGGTGGAGAAGTACCCGGAGGCCCAGGGCACGGTGCGCGGCCGCGGTATGATGCAGGCGGTGGCGTTCGAGAACGAGGACATCGCCGGCGCCATCTCCCAGCATTGCTTCAAGCGCAACATGATCATCGAGACGGCTGGTCCGAACGACGAGGTGTTGAAGCTGCTGCCACCGCTGACCACCGAGATGGACGACCTGGACCGGGGTCTGGATCTCATCGAGGAGTCCCTGCGCGCCGTGCTCGCCGACATGGGCATCGGCGGCCACCAGCCCGCTGCGAACCAATAATCAACGGCGGCGCCCCGGCGTGTATAGCCGGGGCGCCGCTTTAATCGCGGAGGTGCGATTGCATGAAGATCGTAAAGATCGACGACATCATCGGAAGCGACCGCGAAGTGGAAGGTCCGGGCTGGGTCAGCCGGCGCATGCTGCTCAAGAGCGACGGCATGGGCTTCTCATTCCACGAGACCATCATCCCGGCCGGAGCGGAGCTGCACCTTTGGTACAAGAATCACCTTGAGGCGGTTTACTGCGTGGCCGGCAATGGCAGCATCGAGGACAAGGCCACCGGAGAGGTCCACGAGATCCGCGACGGCGTCCTCTACGCCCTGGACAACCACGATGCCCACATCCTGCGTGGCGGCACCGAGGACATGCGGTTGATCTGCGCCTTCAATCCGCCGGTCACGGGCCGCGAGACCCACGACGAGGACGGCTCGTACAACCTCGTGGAAGACTAGTACTTATCGGGAATCGACGAGGCCGCGGGACGCGGCCTCGTGCCCTTCCACATACTTCGGCGATAGCATGATCAGCGAGGCACCTCGACCATCCGGGCCGCCATGCGGTCTGTATGTAAGCGGGACAAAGCCCATCCCCATCGAGATGCACTTCGCGGCGAGTATCCCTCCTCAATTTGACTGAAACCGTCTCAGGTTATCTGTCGGGCGCTCCGAGCCTCTATGTTGGATAGCGTGACGTTACCGACACAACCACTCCCTCTACCTTGATTTCATTCCGAGAATGCGCATTATGGAGCCCGGGGATAACGACAATTGCATTGCTGAACGGTCTCTCTGAGTTCGTTCAGCTAAGAGATGCACGGGGCGGCAGCTGATCATTCCTGGAACCAGCCCGCTGCCTTCTTTTTTCGGGGACGTATCGCGACGCTTGGACAGTTGGGCACATTGGGCGCCTATGCCTGTACGTTCTCTCCCGGCGCACCGGGAAGCAGGACGGGGGACTGGCTGGGCGTCACGCGCTTACTCAGGGGGAAAAGCAATGCAGAAGAATGCCTTATTTGTCAGTTTCGTACTGGCACTTCTCATGGCCATGAGCGTCGCCGGTTGCGGGGGAGGAGGCAACGGCGACGGCAATATCGGCGATTTCTTCGACGGTGATCTCGGCGGATCCAACGGCGAAGATACCGGGCCGAGCCTGGAGGTCCGCGATCCCAACGATCAGACAACCACGACGGTGAACATCGACGAGCCTCTCACCGTCAGTGTCGAGAACGTCGGCGCGGACGTGCACTACCGGTTGCGCGTAACAGGTCCCAACGGCGAATTGCTGCATCCCGGCGATGGCTTCCTGATCGTGACCGATGAGGATGGAGATGCGCTGAGCCACACCGTCGTTCAGCATCTGGACATGGACCAGAGCTCGATGAGCCAGACCGCCGTTCGGGCGGCGCAGACGGGCGACCAGGGCGTGGGTGCTTTCGCCGTTGGCGATCACCTCCTGGAACTGGTGAATGATGGTGGCGAGGTGGTCCTCGAGCGTGGCTTCACTGTCACCGATAACCCCTACGTTTTCTGCGCGGACAGCAGTGGCACGGCCGAGGCTTCGTTCACGAGCGCCGAGTCCGTTCACGCTCAGGTCACGCAGGCGGGTGGGACCATCGAAGATGGAACCTACGACGTTCATTTGATCTCTGACCTGAACCCGGTTCTGTTCAATGGCGCCGGCCTTCCCGCGGCCCAGGGTACCGTTTCCGTATCCGACGGTTCGGGGATCGTGGACCTGGGCACATTCGACGACGGTGCCTGGGACGTGGTGGTGGACATCGACGGCGATGACCGTTTCACTGCCGGCACGGATTTGCTGTCCCGGGCCCGGCGGCTCCACCCCTGTTTTGTGGTACAGGACGCGTCCGGCAGCACGAGCATCACGGGCCAGATCGCGGCGGACGCCGGCGGCAACTACCGGGATGTGTTCGATCCGTTGGCCGCCTCGGCCGATGTTCGGGATGTCTTTGCCTACATGACACCGGAACAGCAGTCACAGGTCACGGAGAGGCTCGCGGTGGACCATTATGTCGTTGATCATCAAGACACGTGGTCCGATGGCGACACACTGTCCGACGTGACAACGGCGGTGGAATCGAGCCCCGTTCAGAGCAATGCGCTGACTACCGCCCCATGGCGGGTATGGCCGCGCAGTGCCCTGACTTCGGGCTGCTATGACGCCGTAATCGATGCAAACCGCAATGGCACCTACGATGCCGGCACCGATTTCGTCGACAATATCGACAACGCCGGTGCGACCTCCTGCGGTCTTCGCGTTGCCAACCCGAGTTGTACCGACAACATAACAATTACCAGCCACCAGGACGGCGATCAGTTCCAGAGCACAGCCATAACGCTCGCCGGCACCGTCTCGGCCTCCGGAACCACAAGTGAAATGCCCGACAGCGGACAGGTCACGATCACTTCGGGCCGCGAATCCACCACCGTGAACCTGGGCTCTGCCAGTTCGGGGGACTTCTCCGCGGATCTGCCACTGTTTGCCGGGGCGAACCAGCTGACGGTGAGCTTCCTGTATCCCGACGAGACGACCTGTGCGAAAACCATAACCCTGACCAATGGCAGTGCGGCCAGTGCCAACGTCAAGTTCCGGGCCCAGCTCCTCTGGGACGGCGACACCGACATGGACCTGCACCTGGTCAGGCCCGGCGGAACATACTGGAATAGCACCGACGACTGCTACTACGCCAACTGCAAGGTCGGACTCGACGGCAGTGGCTCGAACAGCGTGGACTGGGGCGAAGCCGGGGAAGAGGACGACCCGAAGCTCGACGTTGACTGCATCGCCTGCGGAAACGGCGTTGAAAACACCTGGCTCAACGAGATACCGCAGGACGGGACCTATACGGTCTACGTGGACGCCTTCAGCGGTAGCGAAACCGATGTGAGGGTCGGCATCTTCATTGGCAGCAGCCAGGTGGCAACCGTGAATTGCGGCAGCATGAGCAGCGGCAGCAATACGGACACCTGCCGGGTTGGCACGATAACCTGGAGCGGCGGTGACGATGGTACGGGCAGTTTCACGGCTGATGGCAGCAAGGGAAGTGAGAGCACGTATCAGTCAGCCCCTGGTCAGCTCCTCTTGAAGCCACTGAAAGGCGACGTCTACGAGCGGCGCTAGAGCGCCAGAAGGAGTCCGTGGAGCCCGGGGATTACCCGGAGCCGCTGACGAGGAACCAAAAACCCCGGTGCCCGCGGTTGAGGGGACCGGGGTTTTACGTTTACGGGGCTGTGAACAGGCCATGTTCTTCGTGAGGCGGTGAGCGCGCATCCGCAGCCTATCCTGTGACGGTATGGCGGCATGCTCAACGAGCCTTCGCAGCATTGATGCCACTGGGGGGCTGCTTCGTCCCACCGAGACCACCCAGCGCCGGTGTGAGTGTAACCGGTACCACCCCTATGGCAGGAAAAGGTCAGCGCGTCGCGGTCACGCGAACCACCGCATCCGGTCGTAGGTCCGGTAACCCAGCCGGCGATAGATCGGCTCCCCATAGGGGCTTGCCTGTAGAGTCACCACGCGCGCCGCGTTCGAAACCCGCCCGGGTCGCCAGCCAGGTGCACCAGGCGCCCAGTCCGCGTCCCCGCGCCTCCTCCAGGGTGCCGACCCAGTAGAGTCCAGCCGCCTCACCGCTGAGCAGCGTCATGGCCGTCGCCACGGGTCTGTCGCCGAGGTACGCGATGAAGCCGGCGACCGCCTCGGCCAGCAGCCCTTCCGGCTTGTTGAAGTAATTCCGAATCTCCCCGGATGACAGCCCGAGGGACTGGAACGCGGCGGCGTTGACCGCCACGGCATCCTGCACGAGCTGGAGATCATCGAATTCCCTGACGTGAATACTTCCCCTCGAGGTGGGCTCGGTCCCCGCCGTGTCGGCCAGCATGCACGGCGCCGTCGACCGCTCCCTGAGCCCCGCCGCCTCCAGCACCGGGACCAGGTCGGTGTCCCGGCCGTCGCGAAGGATGAACGTGAAGCGCCGGTCCCGTTCCCCGAAATAGGCCTGCGCGCGTTGAAGCGCCTCCGGGGCCGGGACGTCCGGGTCCACGCGGATCGCGCAATTCCTGTAAGCGAACGGCGCGGCATTGGCGCCGGCCATCATGAGTACGCCGTCGGCCTCGGCCGACTCACAGGGATGCTGCCACCTGGCGTGCTGGCGTACCGAATCGATCAGGTTGGCGTCGGCGAGGTCGGTCAGTAGGCGCTCCATTCCGGCTTCCTTCCAGGTGAGACTCAGACGCAGGCAGATGATTCTAACCGCGCCCGACCCGTTCGCCCCTATCGGCGACCACCGGCGCCGGACGTGGCGTCAGGGGGACGCGGGCGGCGAGATGACCTACAGGAATACCCTCGACTGCCCGGCGGTTCAAATTCTCCACCGAATGTTCGGTCTTATCGGGGCAGCGCGTTGACATGAGTCAATCGGGTTGAGCGCGATCTCCGCGATCATTCGCCGCTTTCTATGGCGGCAAACGGAGACCCTATGCAGGACGAGTTCAACGATGTGCAGCGCAGCTATGGCCGGTGCCTGCAGTCGAACAACTTCATCGCCCGCTTCTACGACATCCTGATGGACAGCCATCCGAGCATGCGCCCGATGTTCGCCCGCACCGATCTGGGCCGGCAACGCCGTGCGCTGCGTCGCGGGATTACGAGCGCCATTCTCTACGCCGGTGGCAGCGATCTGGTCAGCGGCACCATCCGGGAAATGGCGCAGGTGCACAGCCGGGCCGGCCGCGCACCGGTGAAACCGGAGCTTTACCGCTATTGGATGAACAGCCTCGTTCAGGCAGTCAATGAAGCCGATCCACAGGCCTCGCCAGCTCTGGAAAAGCGCTGGCGTAAGGCTCTCACACCGGTAATCGACACGTTCGTCGAGCATTACTAGCACGGCGGGTAAGCGCGAGCTCCGGCGGCGAATGGCAAGTTCGACAGATTCTCCAAGACCCGGGGCGACAAGGAACGCGAAGCCAATGACTCCGGGGGCACCGTCGTGCCGTGCTCCAGCGCGCCTATTGCCAGGCACGCCCCCCGGCACCCGCGGCTTCAGCGGAGAAGAACCGCTGCACAGTCTGCAAGCTTCGCGTCCGCCGCATGGGCGGCAGGCTGTCGATGAAAGTGCGCCCGTACGGCTTGGTGACCAGGCGTATGTCGCCCACCATGAGCACGCCACGGTCGCCGGCGTCCCGGATCAGCCGGCCGACGCCCTGGCGCAGGGCGATGACGGCCTGGGGAACCTGGAAGGTCATGAAGGGGTTCTTGTCCTCCCGGCGCAGGGCGTCGATACGGGCCTGCACCACCGGATCGCCCGGTGAGGCGAAGGGCAGCCGGTCGATCATGACGCAGGACAGGGCCTCGCCGCGCACGTCAACGCCTTCCCAGAAGCTCTGGGTACCCAGCAGCACGGCGTTGCCCTGCTCCCGGAAGGCCTCCAGCAAGCGGTTCTGGGACTGGCTGCCCTGGACCAGCAGCGGGAAGTCGACATGCTCCGGCAGCCACTGGGCGGCGTGCTGGAGCGCTCGGTGGCTGGTGAAGAGCAGGAATGCCCGCCCCTGGCTCGCCTCCAGCACCCGCGTGGCGCATTCGAGAAAACGCGTCTGGAAGTCCGGCGCGTTGGGCGGCGGCAGCTCCTGGGGCAGGTAGAAGATGGCGTTGTTGGGATAGTCGAAGGGGCTGGCGAGCTGCAGGGTCCGTGGCTCGCCGAGGCCCAGGCGCGCGGTGTAATGATCGAAGCGGTCATTCACCGACAGCGTGGCGGAGGTAAAGACCCAGGCCGCCTGGTGACGGGCCATCTGCCCGCGGAAGCTGTTGGAGACTTCCAGCGGCGTAAGCCGCAGGATGAAGGCCTGGGTATAGGTCTCGAACCATTGCACGTAGTCCGAGGCGGCCGTGTTCAGGAACTCATCGAGGGCCGCGGAGAACTCGGCGGCGCGGCGGTGGCAGCTCTCCAGCCCCTTGCCCCGCTCGGCCATGGGGGCGAGGCCCTGCTCCAGTGACGTCAGCGTATCGGCGAGGGTTTCCAGGGCCCGCGTAACACCTTCATCCTCGCAGACCGCGGCCCAGGGCTCGCGCCGGCCCTCCTGGCCCAGGGCGAGCCGGAAGTCCTTCACGGCCTGGCCGAGGGCTTCCGCCCGCTGGGGGATCTCCGGTACGTCGCCGGCTTCCCGCTGGTATTCCACCAGGGTGTCTCGCACCAGCTCGGTGAGCTGACGGCTGCCCAGGGACAGGCCGAAGAACTGGGAGGCGACGTCCGGCAACTGGTGGGCCTCGTCGAGGATGTAGACATCCGCTGACGGCAGCACCTCCCCGAAACCACCCTCCTTCACCGCCCAGTCGGCCATGAGCAGGTGGTGGTTGATGACCACCACGTCGGCCTCTTGGGCCCGTTTCCGCGCCTCCATGAGGAAGCAGTCGCCGTAGAGGGGGCACTCGGTACCCAGGCAGTTCTCCGCCGTGGAGGTCACCTGCGGCAGCAGTGACGACTCCGCCAGATTGACGGGCGCCTCGTTGATGTCGCCGCTGCGGGTGATGCCCGCCCATTCGCGAATGCGTTGCAGCTGGTGGACCTGCTCCCGGGAGACGAAGCGGCCTTCCTCGGCCGTCATCTCCATCCGGTAGAGGCACAGGTAGTTCGCGCGCCCCTTGAGCAGCGCCGGTCGCAGCGAGCGTTGCAGGGCCCTGGACACCAGCGGCAGGTCCCGGTGATAGAGCTGGTCCTGGAGGGTCTTGGTTCCAGTGGCGACGATGGTCTTGCGACCCGCGTTCAGTGCCGGGACGAGATACGCGAAGGTCTTGCCGATACCGGTTCCGGCCTCGGCGACCAGGACCTCGCCGTCGGCGATGACCTCGGCCACGGCCTCGGCCATCTGCTGTTGCTCCGGCCGGGCCTGGAAGCCATCCACCACGTCGGCGAACGGGCCGTCATCGGCCAGCAGCGCCGTCACGCCGCCCTCCGTCATCGGCCCGCCGCCCGCTCGGCGAAGCGTTTCGCCTCCGCCTCGGCCTCCCGGGCGCCGGCCTCGTCACCCATGGCCCGGCGGGCCTCCGCCACCAGCAACCAGTTCTGGCGCTTCAGACCGGCGTCGGCGGTCAGGGAGTTCGACTTCAGCGCGAGACTCTCCGCCTGGGCATAGCGCTCCTGGCGGTACCGCACAACAGCCAGGTTCTGCCAGAGGGCCGCGTTGCGGGGCGCTATACGAATGGCACGCTCCAGTCTGACGGCGGCCTGCTCGTGGTCGCCGGCACTGCTCGCCGCGTTGGCGTCGCTGACCAGGGCCACCACCACTTCCGGCACCTGCGCCTCGCCGCCCTTCAGCGGCCGCTGGGGGTCACTGGTCAGGTCACCCTGCTCGGACGGCGGTGGCTCCCGGTCGCGAGGCGCCACGGAACAGCCGGCGACGAGTCCCATGAGCATCACCCAGATAATCAGTCGTGCCAGACGCCTGGTATTCATTCAAACAACCCTTTCACCCAGTCGGCGGCCCGGTCCAGCGCGCCCCGGCGTTTGGCACAGGGTGCCGTATCCGCGGGCTGATGCCCGCGCACGTAGGGCAGCTCGACCGCGCCCTCGCAGCCGGCCACCGCCAGTTGTCCCGTGTTGGATTGCACCCAGATGCGCTCGATGTCCTCCGGGGGCACGGGTTCCAGCGGCTTGAGATCCAGCGCGCCGAACGCCTCGCCCCAGATCTGCATGGCGCCCGACGAGCCCGTCAGGCCGGTACGTCCGTTCTTGTCACGCCCCACCCAGACCACGCCCAGGCGATTGCCCGTGAAACCGGCGAACCAGCTGTCCCGTGTATCGTCCGTGGTGCCGGTCTTGCCGGCCGCCTGCACATGATCGGGTATCCACCGGGCGAGGCCCTGGGCCGTGCCCTCGCTGACGACGCGCTGCATGGCGGTGGTCAGCAGGTAGACGCTCTCCGGACTGAACGCCCGCTCCACGGCCAGCTCGTAGCGGTTCAACGGCTCGCCCTCGGCCGTGGTCACACCGCGCACGGCCCGCAGCGGCACGCGGAAACCGCCCGAGGCGATGGTCTCGTATATCCGTGCCACCTGCAGCGGCGACTGCGGCAGAGCGCCCAGGAGCATGGAGGGATAGACGCGGCGCGGCGGCTCCCCGCCCAGCTCGACGAGCGTCTCCGTCACCGCCGGCAACCCCAGATCCAGGCCCAGCCGGACCGCCGGCACATTGTAGGACTTCGCCAGCGCCTCCCACAGCGGCACCTGGCCGTGGAACGCGTCGTCGTAGTTCCGGGGCGACCAACGATTGCCGGAACGGTCTTCCAGCGTCACGGGCTTGTCCTCGAGCACCGTGCCGAGCCCATAGGTATCCGGCCGCGACAGCGCCGTGAGGTAGATGGCTGGCTTGATCAGCGAGCCGATGGGCCGATGCGCGTCCAGGGCCCGGTTGAAGCCGTCGTAACGCGGGTCGCGGCCGCCCACCACGGCGCCCACCTCGCCGTCGTCCACGTTGACCATGACCGCGGCGCCCTCGATACCCTCGTCCCAGCGCTCCAGGTGGCGGCTCAGGGCGCGTTCGGTGGCTTGCTGCACGTGGGGCGCGAACGTCGTGAAGATCCGCAGGCCTTCAGTGGACAGATCCTCGTACCGGTAGTCCCGCCGCAGGTGGCGCTTGACCAGGTCCATGAACGCGGGATAGTTGGTCACCGCCGTGCGGCCGCGCGGCACCACCCCCAGGCCGCTGCTGCGGGCGCGCCAGGCGGCATCCTCGTCGATGACGCCGGTCTCGACCATCTCCGAGAGCACCAGGTCACGCCGGTCCTTCGCGCGCCCGGGATTGGAGCGCGGATTGTAATACGACGGTCCCTTGACCATGCCAATGAGCAGCGCCTGTTCGGCCAGGTCGAGCTGCTGCAGCGGCTTGGCGAAGTAGAAGCGGCTGGCCAGCCCGAAGCCGTGGATGGCCCGGCTGCCGTCCTGGGCCAGGTAGACCTCGTTGAGGTAGGCCTCGAGGATCTCTTCCTTGTCGTAATGCAGCTCCAGCAGCACGGCCATGACGGCCTCGTTGGCCTTGCGCCAGAGCGTGCGGTCCTGGGTCAGGAAGAAGTTCTTCACCAGCTGCTGGGTGAGCGTGCTGCCGCCCTGCACGACACGGCCGGCGCGGATGTTGGCCACCAGGGCCCGGGCAATGCCGGTAAAGGACAGGCCGTAATGGTCGAAGAAGTGGTGATCCTCGACGGCGATCAGCCCGGCCACCAGCGTGGGCGGTACCTCGCCAAGCTGCACCAGGACCCGGTCCTCCCGTTTCGCCGGGTAGATGCTCCCGATCCGTGCCGGATCCAGCCGCACCAGCGCCGGGTCCTGGGCGGCGCCGGGCTGCGAGAGCGCGCTGACCTCACCGCCGCCGACGTTCAGGCGGATACGGCGGGCGGGCTCGCTGCCGTCCCAGAACTCGAAGGCCCTGGAATGGAGCGTGAACGTATCGCCGCGGCGATCATAGCTGCCGGGCGTCGACGCGCCGGCCTGCCGGGCATAGTCGAGGGCCTCGATCTCCCGCTCCAGGTTGTCCGCGGAGAGCTGCAGGCCGTTGTAGAGCTCCAGCGGGCGGGCGTAGACACGCGCCGGAATGGCCCAACGCTTGCCCTCGAACTCGCTGGTGATGCGGAAATCGAGATAGGCCGTGTACGCGGCAAGGACGACGAGCCCGGACAGGGCAAGGCGCACCGACCAGCGCCAGAAGCCAGGGAGTCGCCGCCCCTTGGCGGACCGCCGGGTCGGGGACCCCCGGCTGCCCTTCTTGGTCGAGCGGCGTTTGGTGCTCTTCGCCATGAGACTCCGAGGTCAGCGGCAGGCCGCGTTCAGCCGCGGCGGCCGGAACCGCCCAGGAAATTGGTCACGACGCCGAGACCGCCGATGCCCAGGTAGCCCATCAGCGTCCAGCCGGGGATGGTCAGGCCCCAGACCTTCTGCACCTCGGCGCATTCCCCGGAACCGGCGAGCACCGTGCCTATGGTCTCCAGCAGCGGGAAGGTGTCCAGCATGTAGTCCAGTCCGGGGCCACAGGCCGGCACCTGGTCCGGCGGCAGGCTCTGCAGGTAGAGATGGCGCACTGCCAGGGCCACGCCCGCGCCGGCCGCGACGAGTATCAGCCCGCCATAGGACTTTGCCCCCCAGCCCCTCGGGTGGTGTGCCGCGGCGACCAGCAACACGACGCCCAGGCCCAGAAAGGCCAGGCGCTGGAAGACACAGAGCGGGCAGGGCTCGAGTCCCTCTACGTACTCCAGATAGTAGGCCCATGCGAGCAGCAGCGCGCAGACGATAAACAGGCCGAAGTTGATGGGCCTGCGCCATTCCCTGAGCATTGCGATCATGTAGTTATATGACGGTCACGAGGGGTTTGAGTTCCGGGCCGATGGTAGCAGAAATCGGGGCTGGAAGGCCGTCGCCGGCGGACGACAATCCGAACACTGGATGGCGAGCCCATCCGGGCTCCGACGATCAATAGAGCTCGCGCTGGTAGATTACGTTCCTGGAACCCCGGTAGATGCCGAAGTTCGCACGTCCGCGGGGATCTTCGAGACCCACGGCCGCCGCGTCCCAGTCATACCGCAGGTACGGGGGTACCGAGAGAACCGCGTCGACGCCACCGGACTGCCCCGGCCCATTGCCGGCGCCACTGCTGCCGCCGATGACGAGCGGGTTGGCGGGGTCGGCGACACCGCCGGTCAACGTGCCGTTACCATAAGCGGCGACGTCGCCACTCGACAGGTCCCCCTCGAAGTTCTCGAAGGTGACGCTGGCGGCGTCATAGGTGGTGCAGGCATCGGCCCCGTTCACGATATAGCCGTCGCCGTCGAAGTACTCCGCGGCCACGGGCATCTCCAGCGGCAGCATTTCCGAACCATAGGCGTTGGTCAGCGTCAGCCGGCCATAGCGGATTTCCGTGGCACTGCCGTCCACGGGCATGGGGGTGGGCGTATCGGCGGCACTGACACCATCCCCATCGCCGTAGCTGTTCACGTCAATGTCGATGGCCGGGGCGAAAGGGGCGATCTCGGCGCCGGGCTGCGTCTTGTCGTAGACGAAACTGTCCCCGTCCAGGGCGATATCCGTGGTGCCGTCGCCATTGTCGGTGACATCCAGCGTACCCGGCGTCCGGTCCCACGTGAGGCCGCTGTTGCCATCCGTCCCGGTGGTGTCGATATCCGCGCTCAAGCCACCGCCGGTGAGCTTGTTGAAAGCACCCGTGTAGTTGCTGGTGACCGCCAGGCTCGCGCCGGTGGCGGGCCTGGCGGTGGCGGTGAAGGACGGGCTGATGACATAGCCGAAAGCCTGGCCCGTGTAGCTGAAGTCGGTGCCACCGGCCGTGCAGGCCGGGGCGAGCTCCCCGGTCGAGGGGCTGCTGACGGTGGTCGTGAACCGGTCGGGCACGAACCGGCCCACGTAGCCCGAGCGGCCGGCAATAAGCGAGGTCTCGCCACTGCCGAGACCCAGGTACTGGCCATCCTCGATAGCCGAGCGCAGCTCGATGATGCCGACCTCATCGAAGCGGGTCCCCGAATTGGCGCCCTCGCCACCCGAGAAACCGGCGATGACATCGCCGGCCGCGAGGCCCGGATTGTTGCCGCCCGACGGCAGCTGGAGCGAGGCCGAGAGACCCGCGGATTCGCCGCCGCCGTCCTCGTTGCCGAAATTCGGCGCCACGGCGTTGCCGCTCAGGTCCGCGTTGTTGGTGGGATCGTCGTCGTCGTGGCCGTCGGCAACGCCGTCGGCATCCGCGTCATCCGCCGACGCCCAGAGCACTGCCGCCACGCGGCTGGTGAAGGGGACGCCCGCCGTCGTGAAAATCCCACCGGATGCATTCACGGCGCCGGGGTTGCCGTCCGCGCTGACGCGAAGCGCGAAAGGCCGCACGACGAACGCGTTGCTCGGTCCGGCCATGACCTGGCCGTTGGGCTCGAGGGTCTTCCGGGGGAGCAGGCGGATCAGCCCCACGTCGTCGTAACGGAAACTGACGGGCGCCGTCGTGTCCGCGGCATCACCGAAGTCCAGCGACACCGCCTCGGTCTGTGAAACCGCGTTGCCGGCGACGCTGGATATGGCCGTACCGTTGAGAATCAGATCGGAGCCGGCACAGGTATCGGGATCGCGGCACTCGAACCGGAAGTCCACGTCGGTGGCGCCCTGGAAGGCGGCCTCGCAGGCCCCGGTCTGGTCGTTGGTGCGAATCGCCTCCAGCTCGATGCTCTGCGCACCCGGCGCGACATCCGACGCCTTGCCGCCGATCTGGGTGCCGATGTTGCCCGGCGTACCCCCGACCAGAAACTGGAACCCGACCTCGGCGAAGCTCAAAAGACCCTCGCTGTCGTCGTCACCGATACTGTTGTCGCTCTGCAGGACGACATCGATGTCGACGTCCTCGATGTGGGTATTGCGAAGACCCAGCACCGCCTCGCCGTTGTCGGCGTCGGCGAACGTGTAACTGGCCTGGCCGTCATCATCCCCCGGGTTCTCGCTCAGGGTGCCGAAGGCATCGGCCGATGGATCGATGATGGACCAGACGCCGTTGCCGGTACTCGTCGACAGGTTCACCGTGCCCGTGAAGTCCCGCACGCGGTTACCCGCATCGTCGACGATGCGCAATGTCACCGGCTCGGCCTGACAGGTGACGGCGGCGTTGTCGTGCGCGATTTCCACGGCCAACGCTGTCTCGCCGAATCCCCGCGAT
This sequence comes from Ectothiorhodospiraceae bacterium WFHF3C12, assembly GCA_013519935.1. GTDB lineage: Bacteria > Pseudomonadota > Gammaproteobacteria > Nitrococcales > Nitrococcaceae > WFHF3C12. The sequence goes on from JACDUA010000003.1 coordinate 110,973, forward strand.
GCGCAAACCTCGAGCTCGTCGATCTCATGGAAATTGGCCGAGCCGCCCGTAGCGCCGGTGAAGGTCAGGAAGACTTCCGCCGGCGCGGCGCTGTTCTGGTCGTCCGCTACGTCCTCGGAAATGAGAGTGACGAAGCTGCTTCCGGTCCCGGTCGTATCCCGCTGCACCTCCACCAGCGCCTCGCCGGGCGTGCGCGTGTCGACGACGAAGCGGTAGAGGTGACCCGGCGCGCGGCTATCCGAGTTGGGGGCCGAAACCGGCGGGCTGAGCGAGCCGGTGCCGGCGATATACTCATAACCGCTCCCGCCGGAGCCATCGCCGCGGACCGCGACGGAGTTGAGCGTTCGCCCCGGACCGCCCTCGCGACCCTCAGTGGGGTTCGAGAAGTTGCCGTACTCATCCAGCGCGATACCCAGCCAACCACCGGCGAAACCGTCCACGCCGCCATTGCGCTGGGCGTAGCCGAGGGAGCCTCCGTACCCGCCCGGATCCGGTGTGACCGCCGCGTCGGAGAACGTCACCGCGATGCCGTCGGCGTCGCCGTTGCCCGTGCCGTAGGCATAGTGGCGCAGCGTCACTTCAACGCGGTTGTCGTCCCAGGGGATCGAGTCCAGCAGCGTGGCCCGCGTGGCCACGTTGCCGGACTGGTCGGTGAGGCGGAGCGCACCGTTTACCACCCTTGGATCGCCGAAACCGCCGCTCTCGTTACTGACGGCCCAGTCGGCACCGAGAGTCGAAGAGAAGTCCCGATTCTCGCAGACAAGGCTCACCGCGCAGGGATGCGTGGCAGCCTGATCGGCCTGGACCTGGGCCTGATCGATGACGCGATCGTAGATGCGCACTTCATCGAGCTCCCCCTCGAAGTGGATCGCGCCGCCGCCGGTGTCCTCAATGCGGCCGATGCTGGAATAGGCGTTGCCGATGATCCCGGCGCCGGTCGTGCCGCTGGCATCGAGGCTGCCGTCGATATAGACCTCGTACTCCCCGGTGGAGGCGTTGCGGCTGAGGCCGATGTGGTGCCAGGCCCCGTCGTTGATGGCCGTATCGGAGCGGGCGTCGTCGTCGTTGCCGACGGCCACGCCGATGCGGCCGTTGGTATCGATCCAGCCCCAGAATATGTCGTCAACGCCGCCCCTCTCCTCCACCCCGGCAATTCCTGGCGAGAGATAGGTTTCGCTGCCGCCCGCCAGGCTCGGGGACACCTTCACCCAGAATGTCATGGACGCCGAGCCATTGAGCACGCTGGACAGGTTCGGCACCCCGATATAGTCGTCGCTCCCATCGAACACGCCGTAGCGGCAGGTACCGTCGGCGCCGGCAATCGCCGGATCGGCGCCGCTGGTGTTCGTCCCGCCGGAGGCCGTGCCGTCCCAACCGTTGCCGGTCTGGTCGATGACCTCTCCGGCCGAACCGTTCCAGGCTGTGGCATCCATGCGGTAGTACGCGCGGAGACCGCCGGCCGCGCTGGCACCGGTATCCCGGACATTCACGTCGTCGATGTGCCAGTAGTCCGCGCCCGCGCCACTGCCGTCCAGCTGCCGGAAGCGCAGACGGAAGGCCGGATGGAGGGCAGCGCCCGAGAGCGTGTAGCTGCGGCCGAAGGTTTCGCCATCCGCCCCATTCCCGGGAAACTCCTCGAGCAGCGACCATTGTTCATTCGCGTCGAGATACTCCAGCCGCAGGTCCTCGCCGCCCTCGGGGGCATTGCTGCCGGGCGCTCCGTCATCCCCTCGCTTGACCCAGGCGTCGACCGTGACCTCCGTCGTGGCCGAGGTATCGACGTAGTCGCTAACGGCGACGGCGGTGTTATTGCCCAGATACAGCGACTGGTTGCCGGAATTCGCGTTGGCCGGGTTGGTTCCCAACCCGGCGTCGCCAGAGCTTCCGCCGGGCCCCTGGTCGCCGTGCGCGAACAGTGTCCAGTTACCCAGCCCGGCCTCGAAGTCGTCTGAAAAATCCAGTGCCTGCCCGGAGTTGGGTACAGTCTCCGTAACGACTACATCGTCGACATGCCAGTAATCGTAGCCATCACCACTGCCGCCGGTCAGGCGGAATCTCAACCGAAAAGACGATCCGAGCTGGGCGTTATCGAGATCGAACTGCCGCTGAAAGATCTCTCCGGAGGCCGTGCCATCGGCGTCAAAGCTCGTCCCGCCCGGAAACGTTTCCAGTGTCTCCCAGGCGCCGCCTCTCGTCTGGTATTCCAGTACCAGATCTTCTTCGTACTCCGGGCGCTCGCTGTCGTTGTTGCCATTGGCGCGACCGCTCCCGAAACCTCTGCGAACCCAGACACCGAGCGCGGCACCCGGCACATCCGCTGATATCGGGTCGCTGGTTACTTCAACGGTGTCGTGCCGAAGGTACAGGCTTCTGCCCCCAGAAGCCGATGTCGCGTTGCTCCGCCCCGCCTCGCCGGCGCCGCTGACGGTCCAGTTGGGTAATGCTGAGGGTCGGCCGCCTTCGAAGTCATCATCGAATAGCACATCACCCGGCGCCGCGCAGATGGTTCCGGGCGCCAGGAGAACGAACGCTCCCAGCAACCACCGCGGCAACACCGCCGCGCCGGCATATCGGTCTGCACTGTGAAACGGTGGCATATTCGGTCGCCCGCCCCCGGGACAGCGGCCATTCGAGTTATTCTTTATGGATGGCGACAGAGTATACGTGATGCCGGTCCGGTACCTGTCAACTGCAGCGGCCGCGACAGTGAAGCCCGGGGCTATTGGCGACGCGCAGTCGTGACAGGTCCAGTCCCCAGTGGCTGTAAGCCGACGCCGCGCAGTTGCCCACGGCCGGACGACGCGCCTGGCGGTCGCCCCCGACATCCACGATCGTCAGCCAGTGCTCCTGCCGCGAGGTGTCGCCGGCATAGGAGCAAACGAGCTCCCGCCAGAACTCACAGGCCTGCTCGGCGACCTGGATCCCCGCGAGGGAGAGAACCAGGTAGTTCCGCACCCACGGATTCAACATCATGCCTACCCTCCTCAGCGACCGGTCGGCGCCTGTAGCCGGCGCCTTGTTGCAGTCGTCGATTTCAGGTTTGCATGCACAAGGCAGCCAAACCGTGCCGCTCTTCGCAGAACCGGCGTCCGCGCTGAGGCCTGCTTCACATATCGCCGCGGACCGCGCCCTCGGCCAGCTCGACCCGGTCGCGTCCGGCCCGCTTCGCGGCGTAGAGCGCGGCATCGGCCCGCCCGGCGAGATTCAAGACGTCCTGTACCGGCGGTACCGCCGCGATGCCGGCGCTGAAGCTCACGCTGAACACCTGTCCATGGGAGAAGTGCCGGATACTGCCGAAGGTTTTCCGTATCCCGTCGATGACCCGGGCGGCGTCCGCGGGCGGGGTATCGGGAAGGATGACGGCGAACTCCTCGCCGCCGTAGCGGCCGATAAAGTCGGTCGTGCGCAGACGTTGCCGCAGGACCCGGGCCAGGGTCTTGATGACCCGGTCCCCCACCGGGTGGCCGTAGGTGTCGTTCACGGCCTTGAAACGGTCGATGTCCAGCATGACGAAGGACACGACCGAGCCGTTTCGGGCCGTACGGGCCACCTCGATCTCCAGCTGCTCCTTGATGCGGCTGTGGTTGAGCAACCCGGTCAGGTTGTCCGTGACCATGAACGAGCGCAGCGTCCGGGCCCGCTCGGCGCGGATCGTCACCGACCGTATCAGGTGGGCGGGGCTGATGGGCTTGGTGAGGAAATCGTCGGCGCCCAGGCTCATGGCGTCCAGTTGCCGGTCTATCTCCGTCTCTCCGGAGAGGAAGACGATGGGTATGCTCTCGTAGACGGGCATCTGGCGGACGACCTTCGCAAGCTCGACGCCGTTGCAGCCCGGCATGTACATGTCCATCAGGATGAGATCGAAGGGCTGCGCGGCCAGCACGTCCAGCAGATCCTCCGGGTCGGAGACCACCGCGCATTCCATGCCCGCGCGCTGGAGTATGGCCGAGTAGTACTTCGCCTGCGTCCGGCTGTCCTCCACGATGACCACGTGGAAGCGGCGCTCCGGCTCCTGTCGCGTCGCCACGTCCAGGCCGTCCACCAGCTCGTGCATGTCCACCGGCTTGACGAAGAGGGCCGAGACGTCGGCGCGGGCCGCCCGCAGCCGGGATGCCAGTCCGCCTTCATCCGCGAGTACCAGCACCGGCAGGTCAGGACCCGCCGCTGCGCGGACTTCCGCCACCGCCCCCTCCAATGCCAGTCCCGCGCCTCCCGGCGCCAGGTCCACGATCACCGCGGACGGGCACTCACGCCGCAGACCGCCCGTCAGGGCAGCCAGATCCCGGAATCTGAGGATGGTGTACCCGAAGTGCGCCGCCTGGTGTTCCAGCTCCGCCGCGACTTCCGCGTCGCCCACCAGCAGGAAGACCGTGTGGCCCTGACGCCCTTCGACAACCGGTGCATCCGGTACGGACCGGGCTGGACCCGATTCCGCCGGCGCTGCATCCGCCAGGCGTTTCAGGGCCTGGACGTAGTCTTGCAGGATGTCGCTGAACTCCTGGGTGGGGCGTTCCTCGCCATCGGCGACGGGCCGGAGCATGACCTCGATAATGCTCGCCAGCTCCGCGAATTTGGGGTAGTTGAGGGCAAGTCCACCGGCGATCAGGCTGTGGACGATTTCCATGAGGGCGGACAGGTCCTCCGGCCGGACGTCCGCGTCCAGCTGGCCGCACTTGCCCTCGAGCCTGGCGACCAGGGTCGGCAGATCGGTTTCGTCCGGCTCGGCTTCTTCCCGCACCACTCGCTCCGGCACCTGCCCTCGCTCCGCCCCCACCGTGTTGGCCGTGCTTCTGAAAACACGGCCCCTGCAGCAATATGGGCAAAGGCGCGCCAAGCGACGCGGCGACGCCCTGACCACCAGGTTGTTATTCCGCCAGTGTAGCCAGCAGGTTCCGGATCAACCGTGACCCTGTCACATAAAAAACCTTGCAGGGAAAGTATCGGGCGGAGCCGCCGGAGTCACATGAACCCGAGCTGGAGCCGGGCGGCCTCGGACATACGGTCCATGGTCCACTGCGGCTCGAACGTCAGCTGGACCTCGGCGGCCACGACGCCCTCGACCTGCTCCACGGCCGCCTTGACCATACCGGGCATCTGGCCGGCCACCGGGCAGGCAGGCGTGGTGAGAGTCATGATGACGTCGACGAAACCGTCCTCGTCCACGTCCAGCTCGTAAATCAGGCCCAGCTCGTAGATATCGATGGGGATTTCCGGGTCGTAGACGCACTTGAGCGCGGCGACGATACGCTCGCGAAGGGCTTCGGTGGCGCTGGTCTGGCCGGCAGCGTCGTTCATGCCGCTCACTCCGTGCTGACGCTCTCGCGCTCTTCCAGCGCCGCGTGCAGCGTATGCCAGGCCAGCGTGGCGCACTTGACGCGGTTGGGGTAATCCTTGACCCCAGCGAGCACGGCGAGCTTGCCGAGCTCGGGGCTGGGCTCGACGTCATCGAGGGTGACCAGGTCGTGGAACTGCTCGAACAGCGCCTGCGCCTCCTCCACCGTCTTGCCCTTGATCGCCTCCGTGAGGATGGAGGCGGAGGCGGTGGAAATGGCGCAGCCATCGCCCTGGAAGCTCAGGTCCTTGACGACGCCGTCTTCCACGTCGGCGTAGATGGTGACCTTGTCGCCGCACAGGGGGTTGTAACCGTCCGCGTGGTGAGTGTGCGGCTCCGCCACCCGGTAGTTCCGGGGGCGCTTGTTATGGTCCAGGATGACTTCCTGGTAGAGCTCGCGAAGGTCGGACATCTCGTCGTTCAATACCTCGATGCGGGTGTCGGCGTGACGCCTAGCCGAACAGCTCCCGGACCTTGTCCAGGGCCGCCACCAGGGCGTCGACTTCGGCATGGGTATTGTACAGACCAAAGGACGCGCGTGCCGTGGCGGCTACGCCGTAGAAATCCATGACCGGCTGAGCGCAGTGGTGCCCGGCACGGATCGCGACGCCGTTCATGTCCAGGATCGTGCCGATATCATGGGGGTGCGCCTGATCCATAGTGAACGACACCACGGCGGCCTTCTCCGGGGCCGTGCCGTAGATACGCACGCCCTCCAGCGCCGACAGCTGCCGCGTCGCGTAATCCAGCAGATCCGCCTCATGGGCCGCGATGGCGTCCAGTCCGACCTGCTGCAGGTAGTCGATGGCTGCGCCCAGACCGATGGTACCGACGATATTCGGTGTTCCGGCCTCGAACTTCTGGGGAACCTCCGCGAAGTCCGTCTTCTCGAAGGTGACGTAGCGAATCATGTCGCCACCGCCCTGGTACGGGCGCATGCCCTTGAGGTGCTCCATCCGGCCGTAGAGCACGCCAATGCCCGTGGGGCCGTAGAGCTTGTGGCCGGAGAAGCAGTAGAAATCGGCATCCAGATCGCGCACGTCGACACCCATGTGGGGCACCGCCTGCGCGCCATCCACGAGCACGGGAACGCCGCGTTCGTGGGCCAGGCGGATCATTTCCTTCACCGGGTTGACCGTGCCCAGCGCGTTGGAGACGTGGACGACGCTCACGAACCGGGTGCGCTCATTGAGTCGCGCCTCGAAGTCCTCCAGCCTCACGGTGCCGTCGGCCTGTAACGGCACCACGTTGAGCTGCGCCCCGGTCTCGTCGCGCAGCAGCTGCCAGGGCACGATATTGGAGTGGTGCTCCATGCCCGTGATCAGGATCTCGTCTCCGGGCTTGAGACGCGGGCGCACGAAACTCTGGGCCACCAGGTTGATGGCCTCCGTCGTCCCGCGCACGAAGACGTTCTCCGCGGGCTGCTCGGCGCCCAGGAAGTCCGCCACCTTCGCCCGGGCCGCCTCGTAGGCCTCGGTTGAGCGCTGGGACAGCGCGTGCACACCACGATGAATGTTCGCGTAGTACTCGCGATAGCAGCGCTCCACGGCCTGGATGACCGCCTCGGGCTTCTGCACGCTGGCGGCGTTGTCCAGGTAAGCCAGGGGCTTGCCGGCAATCTCCTGCCGGAGAATGGGGAAATCCTGCCGCAGGCGCTCGACATCGAGCTTCGCGGCTTTCGTCTGGACGGGGGTCGGGGTGCTCATACCACCTCTCTAACGGTCTCGTCACCCGGCAGCCGGCGGAACAGCAGGCCGCGCTCATAATCGTGAAGACCGGAAACCTTGATCGGCTCCAGCATCTCGTTGGCGAAGGCGAACACCAGCATGCTCTTGGCGTCGGCCGGACCAACGCCCCTGGAGCGGAGATAGAACAGGGCCTCCTTGTCCAGCTGTCCCGTCGTGGATCCGTGCGAGCACTTCACGTCGTCGGCGTAGATCTCCAGGCGCGGATTGGAATGCGCCAGGGCCATCTTGGACATGAGCAGGTTGCGGTTCTCCTGCTGCGCATCGGTCTTCTGCGCACCCTCGGCCACCTTCACCAGACCATCGAAAACGGTCTCGGAACGGCCGTCGAGCACGCCCTTGAACACCTGCCGGCTGGTGGTGTGCTCGGTGTTGTGGCTCACCCACGTATGGTGATCGCAGAACTGCCGGCCCTCGGTCAGGTACAGGCCGTTGAGCTCCACGTCGGCCCCGGTGCCGTCCAGGTCCGCGTAGATATCCGTGCGCGACAGCTGCCCGCCGGCGGCCAGCGTGTGCATCCGCACCGCCGCGTCCTTTCCGGCACGGGTGCTCACCGTACCCAGCTGCCGGGCGGCATCGCCCGGTTCCTGAACACGGTAGTAGTCGAGTATGGCGCCGTCGGCGGCCACCAGCTCCGTCACGGGGCAGCTGAGATAATTCGCGCCGCCGCCGACATGCTGTTCCACGACCCTGAGCTCGGCGCCGGATTCCACGACCACCAGCAGCCGGGGATAGACCGCCTGCTCCTCGGAATCCGAGCTGGCGAAGACCACGCTGATGGGCGTCTCGCTCAGGCTGCCGCGGGCGGCGTGAATGACCATGACGTCCTGCACGAACGCGGTATTGAGCGCCGCGAACGGATGCTCGTCGACAGGGGCCAGCGTGCCCAGATGGTTCTCCACGGCCGTCGCCGCGGCGCCGTCCAGCTCGGACAGCGGCGCCGCCGTCACCCCGGCGGGCAGCTCGGCCCAGCGGGAACGCTCGGCATCGAACCGGCCATCCAGGAAGACCAGGCAGGGCCCCGCCTCCACCGCCGGGCGATAACCCGCCAGGACACTCGCTTCGCCGGCGGCCGGCTGGACGGTGTAATGGGTGTTCGCCACCTGGGACAGCCGCGTCTTGCGCCAGGACTCCTCCTTGCTGTGGGGGAATCCGCGGCGCTCGAAGGCCTCGATGCCGCGCCGGCGCAGCGCCGTCAGCCACTCCGGCTCACCGTCGCGCGCGGGCGCATGCTCGAAGTCCCGGAGATAGACGCTCTTCTGCTCAGCGATGGATTCAACGGGCTGATTCATGGTGTTGGCACACTCGTCGCGTTCGTGGGCTTGTTGCGCTCGTTCGCCGGGAGGCGGCCTCAGGCCGCCTGCTCGCCGAACATGGCATAGCCGGACTGCTCCAGCTCCTTGGCCAGCTCCTTGCCGCCGGACTTGACCACCTTGCCGCCCAGCAGCACGTGCACGTGGTCCGGCACGATGTAGTTGAGCAGGCGCTGGTAATGGGTAATCACCAGGAAGCCGCGCTCGGCGCTGCGCATGGCGTTGACGCCCTCCGCCACGGTGCGCAGGGCGTCGATGTCCAGGCCCGAGTCGGTCTCGTCGAGAATGGCCAGCACCGGTTCCAGCACGGCCATCTGAAAGACCTCGTTGCGCTTCTTCTCGCCGCCGGAGAAGCCCTCGTTCACGGGACGCTGCAACAGCGTGTCCTCGAGCTTGACGGTCTTGGCGCGCTCGCGGATCAGCTGCAGGAACTCCATGGCGTCCATCTCGTCCTGGCCGCGATGCTTGCGGATCGCGTTGACCGCCGCCTTGAGGAAATAGGTATTGGATACGCCGGGGATCTCCACCGGGTACTGGAAGCCCAGGAACATGCCTTCGCGGGCCCGGATCTCCGGGTCCATATCCAGCAGGTCCTGGCCGTTGTACCGGATACTGCCCTGGGTGACCTCGTACGCCTCGTCACCCGCCAGGACCTTCGCCAGGGTGCTCTTGCCCGAGCCGTTGGGCCCCATGATCGCGTGAACCTCCCCGGTATTCAGGGTCAGGTTGATGCCCTTGAGAATCTCGGTGCCGTCGATGGCGGCGTGCAGGTTCTCGATTTCCAACAAAGCCATTACGTGTGGCCTCCGAAATACTTGTGTTCCAGCCCCAAGGCCCCCTGTAGGAGCGCCGCGAGGCGCGAATCCCTATTCCATTCCGGCGGTGTCAGCCGACGGAATCCTCCAGCGTGATCTCCATGAGCTTCTGGGCCTCCACCGCGAACTCCATGGGCAGCGTGCGGAAGACGTCCTTGCAGAAGCCGTTGACGATCAGGCTGACGGCATCTTCCTCGCTGATGCCCCGCTGCTTGCAGTAGAAGATCTGATCCTCGCCGATCTTCGAGGTGGTGGCCTCGTGCTCCATCTGAGCGCTCGGGTTCTGGCAGTCGATATACGGGAACGTGTGAGCCCCGCAGGTATCGCTCATCAGCATCGAATCGCACTGGGAGTAGTTCCGCGCGTTCTCCGCCGTGGGCGCGATGCGCACCAGGCCGCGGTAGCTCTGCTGGCCGTGGCCGGCGGAGATACCCTTGGAGACGATGGTGCTGCGGGTGTTCTTGCCCATGTGGATCATCTTCGTGCCCGTGTCGGCCTGCTGATAGCCGCGGGTCACCGCCACCGAGTAGAACTCGCCCACCGAGTTGTCGCCGCGCAGCACGCAGCTCGGGTACTTCCAGGTAATCGCCGAGCCCGTCTCCACCTGGGTCCAGGAAATCTTGGAGTTCCGGCCCTGGCAGAGCCCGCGCTTGGTGACGAAGTTGTAGATGCCGCCCACGCCGTTCTCGTCGCCGGGGTACCAGTTCTGCACGGTGGAGTACTTGATCTCGGCGTCGTCCAGCGCTACGAGCTCCACCACGGCCGCGTGGAGCTGGTTCTCGTCGCGCTTGGGCGCGGTACAGCCCTCCAGGTAGGAGACGTGGCTGCCCTCCTCGGCGACGATCAGCGTGCGCTCGAACTGCCCCGTATTGGCCGCGTTGATGCGGAAGTAGGTGGACAGCTCCATGGGGCAGCGCACGCCCTTGGGGATGTACACGAACGAACCATCCGTGAATACGGCCGAGTTCAGCGCCGCGAAGAAGTTGTCGTTATGGGGCACCACGGTACCAAGGTACTTCTGCACGAGCTCCGGGTGGTTCTCCACCGCCTCGGACATGGAGCAGAAGATAATGCCCTTCTCCGCCAGCTTTTCCTTGTAACTGGTCGCCACGGAGACCGAATCGAACACGGCGTCCACGGCGACGCCGGCCAGCATCTCCTGCTCGTAGAGCGGGATGCCCAGCTTGTCGTAGGTCTCCTTGATCTTCGGGTCGATGTCGTCGAGGCTCTTGGGCCGGTCGTCATCGGACTTCGGCGCCGAAAAGTAGGAGATCGCCTGGAAGTCGATGGGCGGATAGTTCACGTTGGCCCAGGTCGGATGCGGCATGTTCAGCCAGTTCCGATAGGCCTTGAGGCGCCACTCCAGAAGCCATTCCGGCTCGTTCTTCTTGGCCGAAATGAAACGGATGACGTCCTCGTTGAGCCCCGGCGGCACCGTATCCTGCTCGATATCGGTGACGAACCCGGCCTCGTAGTCGCGGGTGGTGACTTCTTCCAGGGTCTTAGTGGTCGCTGACATAGCGAACTCCAGTGAACTCCAGGGGATGAACCGTGCTTTCCGGCACGCCGACGCCCGGCGCGCCGCCCGGTTCACTCATCTCGGCCAGTGTTATGCGGGACAGCGCCTCGCGAACCACCGAGTTGATGCGGTTCCAGTTGGTGCTGACCGTGCAGTGGCTGCCGTACTGGCAGGCATCAACGCCGTCCTCGACGCATTCCGTTAGCGATATCGGCCCCTCCAGGGCCGTGATGATCTCCGCGACCGTGATCCGCTCGGCATCCCGGGCCAGCCCGTAGCCGCCCTTGGCCCCACGGTAGGAAACCAGCAGCCCGGCCCGTGCCAGCTGCTTGAGGATCTTGCTGACCATGGGCTGCGGCAGACCGCCGTGCTCTGCCAGCCAGGCGGCATTGAAGCGCTCACCCGGGCTGCGCGCCAGCAGGCTCAGGATGCCTATCCCGTAGTCGGTTTCGCGGTTGATCCTGATCATCGCACTCGGGATTTTACCTCAATGTGGACCATATTGGTACTCTTTATTGGTGCGCCGCGGCACGATATCAAGACGGCGCGGACAGACGCTCAGGCGAGTGCCACCGCCTTGACCTGGGCATAGACCGCCTGGCCTGGCGCCAGGGCCAGCCGCTCGGCGGAAAGCCGGGAGACCCACGACAGCAGGGCCGCATCGCCGACCGCTACCCGCACCAGCCGCTGGCCGGGCGCATCGGGGCGTTCCACGACCTCGGTAATGCGCCCCGGCAGCACATTGAGAATGCTAGTCTCGCTGGGCGGCTTCAGGGTCAGGGAGACATCCCGGGCGCGAATCCGCACCCGCAGACGCTCGCCCGGCTCGGCGGACTCACCGGGGAGCAGCAGCTTCTGGCCGGCAACCGTCGCCTCCGTCAGGTGGTAACCGGGCAACGGCCGGGGCGCGTGCGCCTCCAGCACCGCGCCGACGTCCTCACGCTGCGCGAGCGGCAGGTCCAGCCTCGAGAACATCTCGGTGACGCCGCCGCTGGCGACCACGCGCCCTTCGTCCATCAGCACGAGCCGGTCGGCCAGCCGGATCACCTCGTCCAGGCTGTGGCTGACGTGCACCACCGGAAGGGCGAGCTCCCGGGTCAGGCGTTCCAGGAAGGGCAATATTTCCTGCTTGCGGCGAGCATCAACGGCCGCGAGGGGCTCGTCCAGCAGCAACAGCCGGGGTTGGCTCAGAAGCGCGCGGGCAACGGCGACCCGCTGCACCTCGCCGCCCGAGAGCGTATCCGGTCGCCTCGCCAGCAGGCGCTCGATGCCCATGAGCGCGACCGGCGCGTCCATCGCGGCCTCCTCGCAGCCGGCCCGGCGCATGGCGAAGCGCAGGTTGCCGCGCACCGTCAGGTGCGGGAACAGCCGGCCGTCCTGGAACACCATGCCGACGCGGCGGCGGTGCGCCGGCAGGAAATAGCCGTCGCGCTGCCAGTATTCGCCGCCCAGCGCCAGCTCGCCGGCGGGCCGTTCCAGCCCCGCCAGGCACCGCAGCAGGGTGGTCTTGCCGCTTCCCGATGGCCCGAAAACGGTCGTAACGCCACGCTCGGGCAGGCTCAGGGCAGCGTCCAGCAGGAACCCCGGGCGCCGCAGGCTCAGCCGCGCCTCCAGGCTCACGACCCGACCACCCGGGAGCGCCGGTTGGTGGCGTACACCACCGTCAGCAGGATCAGCGAGAAGAGCAGCAATCCCCCGGAGAGCAGGTGGGCCCGTCCGTACTCGAGCACCTCCACGTGGTCGTAGATGGCGATGGACAGGACCTGCGTTTCGCCGGGGATGTTACCGCCGATCATCAGCACCACGCCGAACTCTCCCACGGTATGCGCGAACCCCAGCGTTATCGCGGTCACGAATCCACGACGCGCCAGCGGCACGGCCACCGTGAAGAACCGGTCCCACGGCCCGGCGCCCAGGCTGGCGGCGGCCTCCAGCGGGCCGTGCCCCACCGCCGCGAAGGCATCCCTCAGCGGCTGCACGACAAACGGCAGGGAGTAGATCACCGAGCCGACCACGAGCCCGGCGAACGTGAACGCCAGCGGCTGGGCGCCCAGGGCGTTCAGGAGCTGCCCGACCGGCCCGTTGGCCCCGAGCGTGATCAACAGGTAAAAGCCCAGCACCGTGGGCGGCAGCACCAGTGGCAGCGCGGTCAGAGCCTCGGCCAGGGGGCGCAGCCGATTGCGCGTGTGGGCGAGCCACCAAGCGAGCGGCGTGCCCAGCACCAACAGCACGATGGTGGTCACCGTCGCGAGCTTCAGCGTCACCCAGAGCGCCGCCAGATCCGGATCGGTCATGAGTCCCCGCCCGGGAGCCCGTAACCGAAGGCGGCGATCATTCGCCTCGCCTCCGCGCCGCGCAGGAATGACAGGAACCGCGCACCCGCATCCGCCGCGGTCAGGCGCACGGCCTGTTGGTCGATGGGCGCGTAGAGGCGCTGCGGCACCAGCCAGCGGCTCTCCGGCGGCGCGTCATGCACCTGGGCCAGGGCGACCAGCCCGACCTGGGCGTTGCCGGTGGCCACATACTGATAGGTCTGAGCGATGTTCTCGCCCATCACGAGCCGGCCCCTTACCCGGTCCCACAGACCCGCGGCCTCCAGGGCCTGACGCGCGGCCTCGCCGTACGGTGCCGTTCTGGGGTTGGCGATGGATACGAAGCGCACGCCGGGTTCGACCAGGGCGTCCCATGGACGCGCGGGTAAAGCGCCGCCGCCGCGCCACAGCGCCAGTTGCCCGCGCGCGTAGGTAAAGCGGGAGTCGGGCAAGGCCAGACCCTGCTCCTCCAGCAACCGCGGACGGCGCGCGTCCGCCGCCAGAAACACGTCGAAGGGCGCGCCCTGGCTGATCTGGGCGTAGAGCTTGCCCGTGGAGCCGGCGCTAACCGTGACGGTGTCTCCGGACCGGGCCTCGAAAACCGGAACGAGCTGATGTACGGCGCCCAGGAAATTGGAGGCCACCGCCACGCGGACCTCCCCGGCAATGCCCTTGGGCGCGGCACCGATCAACAGGGCCAGGATTGCGGCGAGCCGTATCGCAACGCGGCACATCGACTAGAGTCCTTCAGAAAAACGCCCCACTCGAGCCCCACGCAAGGCCCGCGGACCGCCAGTATATCGGCTCGCCGGGATGGTTCCCATGCGGGATGCCGGCGCTCTATTGTTCGCCGCTCGGCAGTCATATACGCTCCCGCGAATCTGTAATGGAGTCGTCACGAAGCTGTAACCTGACGCTGTCTCCGCGCCCCGTTGCACACCGGCTGGACGCCGCCGCGGTCGGCGCCCCGGATCAGCAGGCCGCACCGGCCGGTGCCACGACCACCTGAATCACTTTAACAACAAGGGAGTGCTCCCCCATGAAGACCCTCAACAGATCGGCTCTTGCCCTGGTACTCGCGGCCGCGACGCTGCCCGCCCAGGCCGAGATCGAGCTCGCCGGCGATGCGCTGCGCGTCTACGGGAAAGTCCACATGTCCCTGGACTACCTGGACTCGGACGTCTCGGAGTCCGAATACAACAGCCCCAGGCCGGCGTACGGCGACAAGTACGCCGACAATACGTTCAGCGTATCCAGCAACTCCAGCCGCATTGGTTTCCGGGGGCTCTATCCGGTCAACGATACCTGGAACGCGACGTACCAGCTGGAACAGGGCTACAACCTGGACTCCGGCGACGGCGAGTGGGCAACGCGAAACTCCTACCTGGGCCTGCAGGCCGACTGGTTCGGCGAGGTCCGCGTCGGTCACCACGACACGCCCTTCAAGGACGTTGGCGGAATGATCGACGAGCTCGGCGACACCATCGGTGACCGCCGCGCCATCATCGGCGCCGGGGCGGCAATCGGCAACACCATGAACGCCCGGGTCGAGAACATGATTCTCTACCGGCGCGGCATACCGCTCGGTGACTCGGAGCTGCAGGTCTCCGGTCTCTACTCCACGGACGCCGGCGGCAACTCCGGCTCACCGGATGACAACAACGACCGGGTGGCCAGCGTCGGCGCCATGTGGGGGCTGGGCCCGCTGACCCTGGGCGCGGCCCTCGAGGACTGGACGGACATCCGCGGCGGCGGCGACGCAAGGGGCGCGCGTGTCGGCGCCGAGGTCACCTTCGGCAACTTCATCGCCGGCGTCCTGCTGGAAAGCATTCACGCCACCGGTGCCGCACGCTCTCTCGATCGGGAAGCGTTCGGTCTGAAGCTGGCCTACGACGACAACGTCAACAAACTGGTGGCCCAGCTCCACGCGGCGGATGAATACGACGACGTGGACGATTCGGCCGCGTACATGACCAGCCTCGCGGCATTCCGCAAACTCGGCGGCGGGCTCTCCGGCTACGCGGCACTGACGCGCACGGCCAATGACGACAACGCCGCCTACCAGGGCGTTGACGGTGGTCACGGCGACGAGCTGGGCACCGGCTTCGGTGGCTCGCCGGTGGCCGTGTCGGTCGGTGCAGTGCTGAGCTTCTAGTACGACTACGGCCGGCCCGGCAAACCGGGCCGGCCTACCCGCCTTTATTTCAAACCGGTACCGCCTCAAGGGCCCGTGTATCACCCGCGGGCCGGACGTATAATCAGGTCTGGACGACCCCGTTCCAGGGGCAACGGCTGCACGGACAGGCGCCATCTCCCGATGCGATCCGACCGACCCATTCTCCTTGCCGACATTGGCGGCACCAACGCCCGGTTCGCCCTGCTCGGCAACGACGACCAGGGGCCGCACGCCGTGCGCCGTTCACCCTGCGACGACTATTCGGGGCTGACCGAGGCCGCCGAGGACTATCTCAGCGCCGTGGACGGTCCTCGACCGGCCGGCGCGATCGTCGCGGTGGCCGGCCCCGTGAGCGCCGGCGAGTTCACCCTGACCAATAGCGGCTGGCGGATCAGTCCGGCGCAGATCCGCAAGTCGCTGAACCTCAGCGATCTGGTCATCGTCAACGACTTCGTGGCCCAGGCCATGGCCGTACCCGTGCTCAGTGGCCGCGATCTGCGGCAACTCGGGCCGGGGGCGGCGCGGGCGGAGGCACCCGTCGCGGTCATCGGCCCGGGCACGGGCCTGGGCGTGGCTTCCCTGGTCCGCTGCGCCGGGCAGTGGCAGCCCATCGAGGGGGAAGGCGGCCACGTCACCTACAGTCCGGTCACCGACCGGGAAATGCAGGTCGCCGCGTCCGTACGGGATCGTTACGGCCACTGCAGTGCAGAGCGGCTGCTTTCCGGGCCCGGGCTGGCGTTGCTCCACGAGACGCTGGCGCGGCTCAACGGTGCGGAGATAGCCGAACCGCTCGAGCCGGAGACCGTCGTTCGCCGCGCCCGGGGCGGAGACCCGCGGGCGCGCGAGGCCGTGACGCTCTTCCTGGACGGGTTGGCCACGGCAGCCGGCAATCTCGTGCTTACCCTGGGCGCCTCGGGGGGCGTCTACCTCTGTGGGGGCATACTGCCAAGGCTTGGCGCATTGCTCGATCCGGCGGCATTCCGGCGGCGTTTCGAGGAAAAGGGCCGGTTCGCCGAATACCTGGCGGCCATACCCACGTATCTGGTCACGGCGGAGGAACCGGCCCTGCGCGGGCTCGCCTTCATCGTCCGGCAGCGCCGCCCGCGCGGGCGCTAGCTTTCCTGTTCGGGCTTGCCGGCCAGAGCCGACCAGGCCTTGGGGAAAAGGCTGTCGACCCGGTACCGGCCCGCCTGCCGCCGCATATCGCCCACGCCCAGCGTGTATCCCTGGTAGCGCACGAGCACATGGCCGGGCCCGGACTGGCAGTTCTGCGCCTGGGCCTCGCCCAGCTCGAATGGCGCCCGCCGGAGAAACGCACCCGCCTGGGCCGAGTCGATCTCGACGAATTGACGCCGGGCGAAATCCCCAAAGCGGATCGCCGCGGCCGTGGTCAACTTGGCCGGGCGAACCTGAATGCCGAGGGTCGGCAGGCCGCAATATTCCAGCGGCGGCCGCGCGGGAAGCCTGGCATCGGCCGCAAGCAGTTGCAGGTAGCGCCCGCCCCAGCGTATGGGCCGCAGCCCGTCGCGCCAGCCCGCCGGCAGGCCGAACCATTCGGCGGCGGCGTCCAGTCCATCCTCCGGCGCACCCTCGGGCGCGGACAGCTCGGGGCCCTGGATGTCGTCGCCGCCATCACGTTCCAGCACCGCAACGAAGAAGCCGCCGGTATCGTTGTGATGCGGCCAGACCCGCAGCGCACCGGCGAGCGACCCGTCCAGCTCGCGCCCTGCCCACCGTGTGAGGCCCGGCGTGGTCCGGAAGCCCGCAACGGTGGCCGGGACCAGGCGTGCCGCGCCGGCCATTTCCTCCAGGACGTCCGCGACGACGCATTCGTTCTCCTCCGGTGCCAGGGTGCAGGTGGCGTAGACCACTCGCCCGCCCGGCCGGACCAGGCGCAGCGCCCGACTCAGCATGCGCCGCTGCTGATTTACCAGGTAGCTCCGGCCCGTCTCGTCGGTACCCATGGCGGTGGGGTTCTTGCGGATCGTGCCCTCCCCGCTGCACGGGGCATCCACCAACACCCGGTCGAAGGGGCCCGCCCGGAGCGGGTACTCCTGGCCCGGGCGTGCGGTGATGGCCACGTTGACCAGCCCCAGCCGTTTCAGGGTCTGCCGCAATGCGCCCAGACGCCCGCGCTTGAGCTCATTGGCAACGACTGTTCCCGTCCCGCCGAGAACGGTGGCGATCTGGGCCGTCTTGTTCCCTGGCGCGGCGCAGAGGTCCAGGATGCGTTCACCCGGCCGGGGGTCCAGCAGGGCAACCGGCAGCATGGCGGCCTCTTCCTGAATCTGAAACAGCCCCGCGAAGAACCCCCAGTGGCGCCCCGGTGCGAAACCCGCCGCGGCCCGCACCGCCGCTGGCTGCCAGACCAGGGGCTCGCTGTCGACACCCTCGCGGGCCAGCAGCCGGCGCAGGGTATCACGGTCCAGACGCGCGGAATTCGCCCACAGTGTGACCGGCAGCGGGCGCGCGATGGCGGCGTCGAACGCGGACCAATCGTCGATCAACTCGGCGTAGCGTCGAAACGGATGGCTCTGGGTCATGGGCGTTGTCACATCAGCCTCTGGCGGTGCCGGAAGACCCTGTCGTCGCGGCACAGTGTTCCCGGTCCCGAGGTTCGCACCGCACCCATTTTTGCGCTACTCACGCCGCAGCGCCGGGAGACCGGCCATCTCGGGACGCGCGGCGCTTGCGGAGGTCCATCGCCGAGCGATGCGTTGGCCTATACCATCTCCGCCGATGGCAGGCAGAACTCGGTCAACCCCCGACGAAACTCGTCGGTCATGGTCGCCGGCCGGCCGGTGTCGCGGTCGGTTAGGACCATCACGCTGTCAGCGACCGCCAGCACCCGCTCGCGCCGCACGGCGGCGGTCCGCAATACGAAGGAGCTTCGTCCCACGCGGCTGACGCCTATGGGCAGATCGACCGGTCCCCCAATGGGCTGGTAGTTCAAGTGCCGGATATCCACCGACGCGACCACCAGCCCCCGGTCACCGAGCTTGAGATCCCGGACCAGGGTCGAACGGCCCTGCTCCATGAAACGCGCCACGCTGACCTCGCCAACGCCGCTGTCCGCGTCGAGATCCCCATACCGGGCCGTGAGATCGCCGTGGAGCGGGAAGGTCCCGAGGTCCTCCGCCGGCGCGTCGGTGAGCTCGATCTCCGGCAGATCCGCCACCGGCTGCTGCTGGCCTGCCATGGACTCCAGTATGCCCGGCGGCACGTCGGTCGCCGCCTTGCCGGACCAACCGCCGATCAGGCAATCCTGCACGCCCACGCAGGCGCCCGCCTGGAACAGGCCGACGGCGAGCCGGTAACGCTCAGCGCCCACGTCGACCACCCGGACGCCGGCAATGACCGACTCCGGATAGCCCGTCACGCGCAGAAAATGGGTATTCACCTGCAACGGGCGGAGCCGCACGCCATCCGCGTACCAGGCCGTCTCGCCAAAGAGCGAGAGATGGTGGCGCATCCGCGCTTCCAGGTGCAGCTGCTGCACCGCCACGTTGTTGACGTGCCGCCAGGTGTCCAGGTCCGTATAGCGGCTCTGCAGCTCACATTTGAAGGGATAGGCGTCAAGGTCCAGACGCCAGGTTTGCTTTCTCATGAATCTCCGGATCCGTTCTGCGGGCGGGGCGCAACACTACGCCGCGTGCTTTGGCTGCGATTTTCCCGCGACCCTCGTTTCAGCTCCGTTCACGCCGCGGCCCTCGGCACCGGGGTCACCGCGGCTGCATCCGGATGGCCCCGTCGAGACGGACGTACTCGCCGTTCAAGTAGCCGTTGGTGATCATGGTCTCGGCGAGCTGGGCGTACTCGCCCACGTCCCCCAGCCGCTTGGGGAAAGGAACCGAAGCGGCCAGCGCCTCGCGAACGTTCTCGGGCATGCCCTGCATCATGGGCGTGTCAAAGATGCCCGGCAGTATGGTGTTGACCCGGATGCCCTCGTTCATCAGATCGCGTGCCATGGGCAGCGCCATGCCGAGGACGCCCGCCTTCGAGGCGGCGTAGGCCGCCTGGCCGATCTGGCCGTCCTGGGCCGCTACCGAGGCCGTATTGATAACCACCCCACGTTCGCCATCCATCAGCGGGTCCATCGTCATCATGCCGGCCGCGGCCCGGGAGGCGCAGCGGAAGCTCCCGATGAGGTTGACCTGGATGATCTGCTCGAAGCCCGCCATGGGATGAGACCGGATCTCCCCGGTCTGTTTGTCCCGGGCCACCGTCTTGTGGGCGGTGGCGATACCGGCGCAGTTCACCAGGACGCGCTCCTGGCCGAGCGCCTCGCGGCTCCTGGCAAACGCCGCGTCGACGCTGTCGTCATCGGTGACGTCCACCCGGCAGAATACCCCGCCCAGCTCCCGGGCCACGGCCTCGCCCCGCTCCTCGTTGAGGTCGAACAGGGCGACGCGAACACCGGAACGGGCCAGCCGGCGCGCCGTCGCCTCGCCCAGGCCCGACGCGCCCCCGGTTATGACCGCGACCACGGAATCATCGAGCTGCATGCTGCATCCTCCACATTATTGTCGCCATGGGCCCAATACACTACCGCGCATGGGAGCCGTCCAACAGCGTCGGTCGCCGGCGGGGGCGTGGACCGGCGCCGGAAAACGCTGAGGCGGACATAAAAAAAGGCCGTCCGGCGGACGGCCTTTTCGATTCTGTTGGTCGGGGTGAGAGGATTCGAACCTCCGACCACCTGCACCCCATGCAGTGGCACGAACACTCTCGACTCAATGGCTGCCCACGGTTCATGCGCTTTATCGCAACGTTCAAAATACGGCCCTCGGCGCACTGCATATCAATAAGTTGCAGCACAGGTTTACAACCCGGCAGCGCGGGCTACGGAACGCAGCGTCGTAACCACCAAGCCGCCTCAAGGATAGTTATAGGGTCGCATAATGCGCCAGGGTCACCTCCTCCGCTGGCAGACCCCGGCGGTGTCGTCTAGGCTTGCCGAGGAGGGCAGGAAGCGAGCCCGAGCGGACTGCCAGAAGTCAACTGCGGGCTTTGCAGACTCGCCTACCTGGATGCCCGTCGACAATGATCTGTTGCTTCCGCCTCACACTGGCCGAGGTATATAGCAGCGTCGGGCAGAAGCGTGAGCACCGATACCGAGTCGCTACAAATAGATGCGCGCTGACTTGAACAGAAGGCGACCCTTGCTTTCACGCATGCGCATTCATCCAATATTCGCACTGGCTACCTAATAACTATTTTGCACCATAAGGACAGCGTATGGATATCAGCCACATCCCGCGCAGCTTCTGGCACGCCATCAGCTTTTGTTTGGTGACAGGTACGCTTGGTTTTCTATGGATAGCATATTCCGCAACGAACGTCTCACTCGAGATTGCTGATGCAAAGATAGAGCTTTCCTCAGCGATTGCTCAAGCAAAGGATATCCGAGGGGAGCTTAGGGCCGATAAATCCCGCCTATTGGAGGCGAATGAACTCTTGCGAGAGAAAATCGAAAGACTCGAGACTATGGTCGACGCAAAGACAGGGGGTTTATCGCTTGAAGATCTCAAGACAAACGGGATATTGGGCGGCGACAACTCAGAAATACGGAAGTTGATCAAGGACCCGTCATCCGAGGGATTTGAGGATCTAGATAAGAAGATTCAAGACGCTGAACAACTTATCGATAAGTGGTGATGCATATCCAACCGACCGGGCAATCGCGCAGCCGTTGCCCGCCGGCTAAGCTTCATTGTTCTAGCGAATCTTGATTGGATTAACGGCAAAACGCATGGAGAGGAGTAGCGTGATGTCTGAAAACGAAGATGTTGTTTCTGACGATATCCTTATATCCGTAAGCGAATACCTTAATCAAGACATCAAATTCATTCGAGATAAAACGCCGCGCTTTTCAGCGGACCCGTGCCACTGCGACTCGTGCGGTGTAGAACTGACATTTCTCGATTTCGTGAAGACCGCTCATGCAACAGATCAACATTCAAAGAAATTTATGAGTGATTTCTTCGAGCAGTCGAAGTCGATGAAGAAGGAATTCAATACAGTAATTATATGTGGTAACTGTCAACGTGCCGTCGAGACGTATGTGATCTACCAGTATGTTAACTATTGCCCAATTTAGTTGTTTTTTTGAACACACACTGCGGGACTGCAGCCGAACCAGAATAATTGGTAGCGGCTCAAAGTAACACTAATACTGTAGCCGCCGAACGCCATAACAATGCGCTGAAGCGCGGTCGTTGAGGCGTCCGCTTATGACCCCTCCCCACGATTCCGGACCACCGAGAGCTAGAAATCCGGCATGATCGAGCAATTCGACCACAGGAGGGTCAGGCCGTGAAGCGGAGCCAGTACACCGAAGAGCAGATCGCCTTCGCGCTGAAGCAGTGGGAGCTCGGCACGCCGGTCGCCGAGGTCTGCCGGAAGATGGGTGTCTCGGATGCCACGCTCTACAACTGGCGCAAGAAGTATGGCGGGCTGGGGCCCTCTGAGCTCAAGCGGCTGCGCCAGCTCGAGGAGGAGAACCGTAAGTTGAAGGCGCTGGTGGCCGACTTGAGCCTCGACAAGGCGATGCTCCAGGACGTGCTGGCAAAAAAGTCCTGAAGCCGGCGCGCAAGCGGGCGCTGGTCGGGCGGTTATGCGAGCGTTTTGGGGCGAGCGAGCGTCAGGCCTGTGCGGTGCTGGGGCTGTCGCGATCGGTCTACTATTACCGATCTCGGGCCCGCGATAGCACCGCGCTCGCCATGCGCATTCGCGAAATCGTGGCCGCACGGCCGCACTACGGGGTCGAGCGGGTCACGGTGCTGCTGCGCCGCGAGGGCTGGCCGGACAATCACAAGCGCATCTATCGTCTCTACAGCGCCGAGGGGCTGGCCTTGCGCCACCGTCGACCACGCCGGCACCGAAGTGCCCAACGCCGACGACCCCAGCGCCAGGCCCACGCCGTCAACCAGATCTGGAGCATGGATTTCGTCTCCGATGCCCTGTTCGACGGGCGCCGATTGCGGGCGTTGACCGTGGTGGATCAGTACACGCGTGAGTGTCTCGCGATTCGAGTCGATCAGAACTTGCGCGGCGCGGACGTCGCCGCGGTCATGGAGGCCCTGGCAGCCCAGCGAGGTGTGCCCGGGACGATCAAGGCGGACAATGGCTCGGAGTTCGCCGGCAAGATCATGGACCGCTGGGCCTATGAAAACGGCGTGGAGATCGACTTCTCCCGACCCGGCAAGCCGACGCGACGTCCCCCCGTTTTCAGTAGTACTCCGATCTGGAGTCCGGGGTTAATGTTAGCGGCTTCTGGCTGAGTCGCTCGGCATAGCCGCTCGGCGTCAGCCCATCGAGTACCTTCTTCGGTCGTTCCTGGTTGTATTCGCGTTGCCAGGCCGTGATCTCGGCGATGGCGTGGGCCATGCTGACGAACCAATGTTCGTTGAGGCATTCGTCGCGAAAGCGGCCATTGAACGACTCCACGTAGGCGTTCTGGTTCGGCTTGCCCGGTTCGATGGGCCGGAGCTGGACGCCGTTTTCATAGGCCAAGCCGAGCATCGCCTTGCCGGTGAACTCCCGCCCGTTGTCCGAGCGGATGACCTGCGGCAGTCCGCGGCTCTCGCCCAGTTGCTCCAGCACGGCGACGACCTGTCGCCCGCTCATCGCGTATGCCGGCACCAGGGCGACGCACTCATGGGTGGCATCATCGACGATGGCC
>JACDUA010000030.1 GCA_013519935.1 Ectothiorhodospiraceae bacterium WFHF3C12
AACCCGAGCCGGAACCCGAGCCGGAACCCGAGCCGGAACCCGAGCCGGAACCCGAGCCGGAACCCGAGCCGGAACCCGAGCCGGAACCCGAGCCGGAACCCGAGCCGATTCCGGAAGCCGCGACTTCGCAGCCGTCACCGGAAGCCGCGACTTCGCAGCCGTCACCGGAAGCCGCGACTTCGCAGCCGTCACCGGACGCGCCCGTCGAAAGCGCCCAGGAAACGCCGGACCGGTCCGGTGAGTCGACCCAGTCCGGCACCGGCGGCAGCGAGGATGACCCCGCCTTCGGCGGCGCACCGGGTGCGGTGCAGGATTACCTCAGCGAGGTTCGGGCGTGGCTGCAGCGGCACAAGCGCTACCCGGCACGCGCGCGGATGCGACGCCAGGAGGGCGTGGTCAATCTGCGCCTGGTGCTGCGCCGGGATGGCGAGATCCTGGAGGCCAGCATCGTGGGCAGCTCGGGCCATGGCGCACTGGACGACGAGGCGCTCGCCATGGCGCGGCGCGCCAGCCCGGTACCGCCTTTCCCGGAAGAAAGCGAGGCCGAGACCGTCAGCGTCACCGTGCCGGTGGCCTTCAACCTGCGCTGAGCTTCACGAGCGGTCCCGGAAGCTCAGCTTGCCCTTGCCGGGTCGGCGGCGATACGCCAGACCGGTTCGCTGCCCAGCTTTTCGGCCAGGTAGTCGACGAATACACGCACCTTGGCGGAGACGTGGCGGGTATAGGGATAGACGGCGTAGACGTTGATATCCATGGTGGTGAAATCCGTCAGCAGCCGCTCCACGCGTCCTTCACGAACCGCCTGGTAGGCGATGAAGTCCGGCATCAGCACGATGCCCTCGCCCTGGCAGGCCGCTTCCAGCAGCAACTCGCCGTTGTTGGCGCGCAGGTTGCCGTGAACCGAGACGCGGTGTTCCTGGCCGTCCGGATCGATGAACCGCCATTCCTTGGTCTGCCGCGCGTAGGCGTAGATGAGGCAGTTGTGCCGGGCCAGGTCCTCCGGCCGGCCGGGCCGGCCGTGCCGCGCCAGGTAGTCCGGTGACGCGCACAGCCAGCTGGTGCAGGGTGCCAGTCGCCGGGCCATCAGCGTGGAGTCCTCCAGCTGGGTGATGCGCACGGCGGCGTCGAAGCCCTCGTCCACCAGGTCCACGAACCGGTCGTTCAGGGTGACCTCGACCTCCATCTCCGGATAGCGCCGAAGGAACTCGGGCAGCAGCGGCGTCATGTGGAGCAAGCCGAAGGATACGGGGACGTTGATTCGCAGGATGCCGCGGGGGTTGGCGGTGAGCTCGGTGATGGCGCGCTCGGCGTCCTCCAGCTCGTCAAGGATGGTGACGCAGCGTTCCAGGTAGCGCTGGCCCGCCTCGGTCAGGCTCAACCGGCGAGTGGTCCGGTTGAGCAACCGAACGCCCAGGTGCTGTTCCAGGGCCTGAACCTGTTTGCTGACCACGGACTTCGACAGGCCGAGAATGCGCCCGGCAGCCGAGAAGCCGCCCTCCTCGGCGACGCGTCGGAAGACTTCCATACTGTGCAGGCGGTCCATAGCATGCTTCCCAGGGCGTTATAGTTTCTAAATCGAAAACAATGAGTTGACTGTTCCTCTAATTGTTTTCCCTTAGGCGAAAACCTAGGCTGGGCAAATCCTTCAGTCAACCGAGGTTTTCGCCATGACACGCGTTCTGATTCTTTATTACAGCATGTACGGGCACATCGAAACGCTGGCCGAGGCCATGGCGGAGGGGGTGACCGAGGTCGAAGGCGTCGAGGTCGCCATCAAGCGCGTGCCCGAGCTCATGCCCGAGGAAGTGGCCCGGCGGGCGGGCGCCAAACTGGACCAGTCGGCGCCCATCGCCACCATCGACGAGCTACCCGACTACGACGCCATCATTCTGGGCAGTCCCACCCGGTTCGGGAACATGGCTGCCCAGCTGCGCAACTTCCTGGATCAGACCGGCGGGCTCTGGGCGGGCGGCAAGCTCATTGGCAAGGTGGGCAGTGCATTCACCAGCACGGCCTCGCAGCACGGCGGGCAGGAGACGACCCTGCAGTCCATGCAGACCACGCTGATGCACCACGGCATGGTCATCGTCGGCGTGCCCTACAGCTGTCCGGAGCTGACGAACCTGGATGAGATCTCCGGCGGCACGCCCTACGGGGCCAGCACCATCGCCGCCGGCGACGGCAGCCGCCAGCCCAGCGGCAACGAGCTCGCCATCGCCCGCTTCCAGGGGCGGCACGTCGCCGGGATCGCGGCGAAGCTGGCCTGATCGGGGCCGGACATTCACCAGTGACCCGGCGCCATCGCGCCGGGTCCGAGGGAGGACATCATGGGGCTGCTCGTAGAAGGTATCTGGCGCGACCAGTGGTACGACACGGAAAAGCACGGCGGGCGTTTCGTGCGTCCGCAGACCCAGTTTCGTGACTGGGTCGGGCCGGCGGGGCGCTTTCCGGCCGAGGCGGGGCGCTACCATCTGTACGTCTCGCTGGCGTGTCCGTGGGCGCACCGGGCCCTGATCATGCGCAAGCTCAAGGGGCTCGAAGACGTAATCTCCTATAGCGTCGTCCACCCCTATATGGGCGATCAGGGCTGGCAGTTCGATTCCAGCTACCCCGGGTGCACCGACGATCCGGTCAACGGTGCCGCATTCATGCACGAAATCTATACCCGGGCCCAGAGCGACTATACCGGCCGGGTGACGGTGCCCGTCCTGTGGGACCGGGAAACCGGCACCATCGTCAACAACGAGTCGGCGGACCTGGTGCGCATCCTCAACAGCGGCTTCCAGTCGCTGGCCGGAGATGATCAGGATTACTACCCCGAGCCGCTGCGGGAGGCGATCGACGCCGTTAACGCCGATGTCTACGACCGGGTCAACAACGGGGTCTACAAGGCCGGTTTCGCGACCCGGCAGAGCGCCTACGAGGAGGCGGTCCACGCCCTGTTCGATGCCCTGGACGCGCTGGAGGAGCGGCTGTCCAGGCAGCGGTTCCTGGTCGGTGAACGAATGACCGAGGCGGACGTGCGGCTGTTCACCACGCTGGTGCGCTTCGATCCGGTCTATGTCAGTCACTTCAAGTGCAATATCCGCCGCCTGGTGGATTACCCCAATCTCTGGGGGTTTGCCCGGGACGTCTACCAGACGCCGGGGGTGGCCGAGACGGTCAACTTCGATCACATCAAGCGCCACTACTTCACCAGTCACCCGATGATCAATCCCACCGGCATCATTCCGGCGGGGCCGGCCGTCGACTTCGACGCCCCCCACGGCCGCGGCTGACCGGCTGCGCTCGCCGGGGCCCGGGCAGGGCGGGAGGATGCGGTGGCCGTGAATGTGATAAATTTACCGGCCCATCAATCTGCGCCCGCGAGGCCGGCCGCCGGCGGGCGGCCGTCGGTACGAGGAAACAGCTTGTCAGCCAACAAGACCCAAGTCGCGGACACGGCCGTCGAGCACGTCGCCGAGGCGGACCTGCCGACACCCTGGGGC
Source organism: Ectothiorhodospiraceae bacterium WFHF3C12 (assembly GCA_013519935.1). Lineage (GTDB taxonomy): Bacteria > Pseudomonadota > Gammaproteobacteria > Nitrococcales > Nitrococcaceae > WFHF3C12. The sequence continues at coordinate 3,489 of JACDUA010000030.1, forward strand.
GTGTTCCGCCTGCACGGTTTCCGCGAGCGGGCCAATGGCAAGGAACACGTGGCCATCACCATGGGCCGTTGGGAGGCGGGCGACGCGGTGCTGGTGCGGGTGCACTCGGAGTGTCTCACGGGGGATGCCCTGTTCAGCCAGCGTTGCGACTGCGGGCCGCAGCTGGAGGCGGCCATGCGCCAGATCGCCGAGGCCGGTGCCGGCGCGGTGGTGTACCTGCGCCAGGAAGGCCGGGGTATTGGCCTGATCAACAAGATCCGCGCCTACGCCCTGCAGGACACCGGCGCCGACACGGTGCAGGCCAACGAGGCGCTGGGCTTCATGGCCGATGCCCGCGATTACGGTGCGGCGGCCGGCATTCTGCGCGGCCTTGCCATCACCCAGCTGCGGCTGCTGACCAACAACCCCGCCAAGGTCGACGGGCTGACCGCCCACGGCTTGACCGTGACCGAGCGGTTGCCGTTGCGCGCCGGGCACAACCCCCACAACCGCGCGTACCTGGAAGCGAAGGCCGCCTATTTCGGGCATCGCTTCGACGCCGACGAGCACGAGCCGTAGCGCGATTGGCTTCCGGGATGCCTCCGAAGCCGCCCGCCAGGAATGTGAGATAACGCACATTCCAATTGCGCCTCACGCGGTGCAATAAGGATCGGTCACGGCGGTGCTCGTCGTCGCGACACGTTTCGTTTGGGGGTGCAATGTCCGATCTCACGCTTCGAGGCGTCAGCGGTGTAGTGCTGGCGCCGGCGGCCGCCTCGGCCGCGGGGCTCGGTGTCCTCGCCTATATCGCCGACGGCCTTGGAGAGCGCGGCGCTGTCGCCGTCGCGGTGCTGCAGGGCGTCGCGGTGGCCGCCGGATTGATCGCCGCGGCGGTCGTGGGCAGCCGCCGGCTGACATTGCGCCGTGGCGTACTGAGCTACCGCAGTCTTTCGAGGCGGCTGCGCTGGCATGCCGCGGACGTCGTCGCCGTCACCTACGAGGGCCACCCCTCCCAGGGCTGGCACGCCCATATCACCCTTCACCACGCGGACGGCGAGCAGCTGGCGCTCAACGTCTACCTCTGGCATCAGAGCCAGGTCGCCGCTTTGCTGCAATTGCTTGCCGCCGCCAATCCGGCCCTTCGCCTCACCCCGGCTACCCGCGGCTACCTGGCGGTGGTGCGCTAGAGTAGCCCATGACCTGTCGGTCGGATGGGCTTGCCATCCGAGGCTGGTGATCGCCCGCCGGGTGTCGGCGCCGGCTGCGCCGGTGCCGACCCTGGGGTGGGAGCAGCCCCTCGCATCCCTGGGTCATCGATCCCGTCCCCGTGAGGATGCAGTCCCCCGATCGAGGCTTCGGGCCGCTCAGCGACAGGACTGTGGGAGGCGCGTCCCCGCGGCGACACCGAAGCGTGGGTCGGACGGGCTTGCCGTCCGACGATGATGATCCTCCGCGGGGTGTCGGCGCCGGCTGCGCCGGTGCCGACCTACTCCTGCTACGCATGTGCCCACAGTATTCCCGAATCCGCCGAGCGTCCGGGCGACGGGTGGCGATTGACCATGTTATGTCGGAGTGATATATGTCGGCCCGACATAACCAACCAGGTCGAACATGGATACGCGAACCCTTTGCCTGGCCGTTCTCACGGACGGCCCCGCCAGCGGCTACGAGATCAAGAAGGCCTTCGAGGAGCACTTCGGTTATTTCCTCGACGTCAGCCATGGCGCGATCTATCCCGCACTGGCGGACATGCGGGAACAGGGCCTGGTCGAATGCGAGGAGGTTCGTCAGGACGGCAAACCGGACAAGAAGCTCTATCGCCTGACCGAAGCGGGCCGGACGGCCCTGGCGGAGGGGCTCGCCCGGTCGCCGGGCCGACACCGGGTGCGCTCGGAGTTCGTCGCGCTGTTGATCTTCTCGGAGTTCCTGCCCGCCGATCGGATTCGCTCACTCATCGACGCGCGGCTCGACGAATGGCGGGGGATGCGCGAGCTCGCGCAATGTCCGCCGGATAACGTCAGCGAACAGCGCGCCGGCGTACACTTCGCCATGGGCCTGTGCGACGCGATCCTGCAGGCCGGCGTCGACTACCTGGAGCGCAACCGCGACTGGCTGGAATCGTCGCTGCAGGCCGAAGCAGCTTCCAAGGGAGGAAAGACGTGAACGCCAAATCCTATGTGATCGCGATCGCGCTGGCGATGGTGATCGGGCTATGGATGGCCAGTGGCTACCTGGTGGGGGATAGCCAGGGCTCCATGGCCGAGGGCAGCGCCGACGAGCCCCCCTCGGTCGAGCCCATGACGGTCGAGGTGCGCACCCAGACGGCTCAGCGCGTGAGCCGGCGCCTGGAGGCCCAGGGCGAGGCCCTCGCCAATCGCCGCGTGACCCTGCGCGGCGAGACCAGTGGCCGGGTGGTGGAGATCAAGGTGGAGCGTGGCGCGACGGTCGAGGCGGGCCAGCCTCTGGTCGAGCTCGCCATGAACGACCGCCGGGCCCGTCTGGAACGGGCCCGGGCCCTGGTGGCCCAGCGCGAGGCGGATTACAAGGCCGCCGAGCAGCTCGGGCGCAGCGGGTTCCAGTCGGAATCCGAACGGCGGCAGGCCTTCGCCGCCCTGCAGTCGGCCCGGGCCGAGCTGGAGTCGATCCAGGAGGACATCGCCAATACGACGATCCGCGCACCGTTCGCCGGCGTGGTCGAGGACCGGATGGTGGAGCTGGGCGATTACATAACGGCGGGCGATGGCGTGGCGATGCTGGTGGACAAGGACCCCCTGCGCGTTCGGGTGGACATCGCCCAGCAGCAGATCCGCAAGCTCGAGCGCGGCGCCGAGGCCCGTATCGAGCTGGCCACCGGCGATTCCCTGACCGGCCGGGTCACCTACATCTCGCCGCGGGCCAGCGAGGGCACGCATACCTTCCCGGTGGACATCACGGCGGCGAATCCCGACGGCCTGCCCGCCGGCGTCAGCGCCACCGTTACCCTGCCTCTGGAGAGCGAGCAGGCGCACTTCATTTCGCCGGCGCTGCTGGCGCTGGATACCGACGGCACCCTGGGTGCCAAGACCGTCACCGACGACGGCCGGGTGCGCTTCAACCCGGTCGCCATCGTGCGCACCGAGCGGGACGGCGTCTGGGTCACGGGGCTGCCCGCCCAGGCCCGAATCATCACCCGGGGGCAGGGCTTCGTCCGCGACGGCGAGCCGGTGCGCACCGTCACCGCGGCGGAGTCGGAGCTGGACCTCGACCCGGCGGCGGGTGAGCGCCCGGCGATAACCGGCGAGGGCTGAGAGCCAGACCATGAAGACACTCATCAACGCCGCCTTCGACCGTACTCGCACGGTGACGTTGCTGTTCCTGGTCATCGTGGTGATGGGGCTCTACGCCTACGTGAGCATCCCGAAGGAGGCGGAGCCGGACGTTGCCATCCCCATCGTCTACGTCTCCATGACCCATGAGGGCATCTCGCCGGAGGACAGTGAGCGGCTGCTCATTCGCCCCATGGAGAAAGAGCTGCAGACCATCGAAGGCCTCAAGGAGATGCGGGCCACGGCGGCCCAGGGCTACGGGGCCATCGTGCTGGAGTTCGACGCCGGGTTCGATTCCGAGACGGCGCTGGAGGACGTTCGCGAGAAGGTGGATCTGGCGAAGGTCGAGCTGCCGCCGGAGACCGACGAGCCGCGGGTCAGCGAGGTCAACGTGGCGCTGTTCCCGGTGCTGACCGTAAGCCTGTCCGGGCCCGTGCCCGAGCGCACGCTGGTGAGCCTGGCCCGGGATCTCCAGGACCGCATCGAGGCGCTGCCGGGGGTGCTGGAGGCCGATATCGGCGGTGACCGCGAGGAGCTGCTGGAAGTCACGGTCAGCAATCAGATCATGGAGACCTACGGCGTCTCCTACGAGCAGCTGTTCTCCCTGGTGCGCAACAACAACCTGCTGGTGGCGGCCGGCAGCCTGGATACCGGCGCGGGCCAGATGAACATCAAGGTGCCGGGGGTCATCGAGGATCTGGACGACGTGCTGAATCTGCCCGTGAAGGTGGATGGCGACCGCGTGGTTACCTTCGGCGACGTCGCCCAGGTCCGGCGCACCTACAAGGATCCGGACGAGTTCGCCCGCGTGGCCGGCCAGCCGGCGGTAACCCTGGAGGTCTCCAAGCGCGTCGGCGCCAACATCATCGAGACCATCGAGGGCGTGCGGGAGGTCGTGGACGCCGAGCGCGCGCTCTGGCCGGAGGCCCTGGAGGTCTCGTACATGCAGGACAAGTCCGAGGACATCCGGAGCATGCTCCGGGACCTGCAGAACAACGTCCTCACGGCCGTGGTGCTGGTGATGGTGGTGATCATCGCCGCCCTGGGCTGGCGGCCGGCGCTGCTGGTGGGCATGGCCATACCCGGCTCCTTCCTGGCCGGCATCCTGGTCATTCACATGCTCGGCTACACCATGAACATCGTGGTGTTGTTCAGCCTGATCCTGGTGGTGGGCATGCTGGTGGACGCGGCCATCGTCGTCGTGGAGCTGGCCGAGCGCAAACTTACCGAGGGCCTCGGACGGCGCGAGGCCTACGCTTTCGGTGCCAAGCGCATGGCCTGGCCGGTGATCAGCGCCACGGCGACCACCCTGATGGTCTTCCTGCCGCTGGTGTTCTGGCCGGGCGTGGTGGGCGAGTTCATGAAATATCTGCCCATTACCGTGCTGATCACCCTGACCGCCTCTCTTGCCATGGCGCTGGTGTTCATTCCGGTACTGGGCGGGTTGATCGCACGGCGCGACCGCACCAGCGAGGCCAACCATAACGCCCTGGTGGCCGCCGAGAGCGGCGATCTCGGCAGCATCGGCGGGTTCACCGGCGGCTACCTGCGGCTGCTCGGCGGCGCGCTGCGCTACCCGGGCTGGGTGCTGGCCGGCATGCTGTCCCTCATCGTGATCAGCTACGTCGCCTACGGCGCGCTGGGCCGGGGCGTGGAGTTCTTCCCCGACGTGGAGCCGGAGCTCGCCCAGGTGCAGGTCCAGGCCCGGGGCGATCTGTCCATCTGGGAGAAGGATGCCCTGGTGCGGGCAGTGGAGAAGCGGATCCTCGGGACGCCGGGCATCAAGCACGTCTACGCCCGCTCCATGGACGACGTTCAGGGGGCGGCGGCCGGACAGAACCTCACCGAGGACACCATCGGCGTCATCCAGCTGGAGTTCCTGGACTGGGAGGACCGCCGGCCCGCCGCCGAGATCCTGGAAGGGGTGCGCGAGCGGACGGGCGACATCCCGGGCATCAAGCTGCAGGTCCGCGAGGCGGAGAGCGGGCCCGGCCAGGGCAAGCCCATCCAGATCGAGGTCAGCAGCCGGGACAACGAGCTGCTGGCCCCGGCCGTCGGTCGGGTGCGCGCCCTCATGGAGCGGCTGGGCGGGTTCACGGACGTCAGCGACAACCGGCCGTTGCCGGGCATCGAGTGGCAGCTCAACGTGGACCGGGAAAAGGCCGCCCGCTTCGGCGCCGACATCCAGCTGGTGGGCAACGCGGTGCAGCTGGTGACCAACGGCATCAAGGTGGCCGACTATCGGCCCGACGACGTGGACGAGGAAGTCGACATCCGGGTGCGCTTCCCCATCGCCGACCGCAGCCTGGATACCCTGGGCCAGCTGCGGGTGCCTACGCGCTACGGTCAGGTCCCGGTGGACAACTTCGTCAGCTTCACCCCCGCGCCGAAGACCGGCACCATCGAGCGCACCGACGCCGAGCGTGTGCTCAAGGTCCAGGCGGACGTGGCGGAGGGGCTGCTGGTGGACGACAAGGTCCGTGAGCTCAAGGCGGCCCTGGGCCAGGCGGACGTGCCCGAGCCGGTCAACGTGACCTTCAAGGGCGAAGACGAGGACCAGCGAGAGGCCCAGCAGTTTCTGGGCAACGCGTTCATCCTCGCCATTCTGCTGATGGCGCTGATACTGGTGACGCAGTTCAACAGCGTTTACCAGGCCCTGCTGGTGCTCTCAGCCATCGTCTTCTCCACCGCCGGTGTGCTGGTGGGGCTGCTGCTGACCCAGCGCCCGTTCGGCATCGTCATGTGCGGCGTCGGCATGATCGCTCTGGCCGGCATTGTGGTGAACAACAACATCGTGCTGATCGATACCTACAACGACCTGCGTCGTCAGGGCATGGCCGCCCGGGAGGCGATCCTGCGCACCGGGGCCCAGCGCCTGCGGCCGGTGCTGTTGACCTCCGTCACCACCGTGCTCGGGCTGATGCCCATGGTGCTCAAGCTCAACGTGGACATCATCGGCCGGCAGATCCAGTACAACGCGCCCTCGACCCAGTGGTGGGCCCAGCTCTCCAGCACCATAGCCGGCGGGCTGACCTTCGCCACCGTGCTGACGCTGGTGCTCACCCCGTGCATGCTCATGCTGGGCGTGAATGTTTCCAGTGCGCTCGACGGTTGGCGGTCCCGGCGAGCGTCGTCCGGAGAGTCCGTAACCGGCTGAGCGGATTCCTGCCGGGGAATCGCGGCGCCGGCCTTGTATGCGCGGTCCGGCGCCGCCACTATCGAGGCACGGCGGAGACGGAGCGGGTAGTATCATGGCGGAGAAGGAGCTGGCACACGCGACGCTGGGCGGCGGATGCTTCTGGTGCCTGGAGGCCGTCTTTCAGCGGCTGAAGGGGGTTCATTCGGTAACCTCCGGCTACGCCGGCGGCGAGACGGAGAACCCCGACTATCGTTCCGTCTGTAGCGGCCGCACCGGTCACGCGGAGGTCGTCCAGGTGGCTTACGACCCGGAGGTGATCGGCTTCGAAAGACTGCTGGAGGTGTTCTTCACCGCCCACGATCCCACCCAGAAGAACCGCCAGGGCAACGATGTCGGGACCCAGTATCGCTCCGTGATTCTGTACCACGACGCGGCGCAGAAGCAGGCCGCCGAGCAGGCCATCGACCGGCTGGAGGCGAGCGGTGCCTTCGCCGCACCCGTTGTCACGGAGGTCGCGCCACTGGCGCGGTTCTATCCGGCCGAGCGCTACCACCAGGACTACTTCAACGCCAATCCGGGACAACCCTACTGCCAGGTCATTATCGGCCCGAAGCTGGAAAAGGTCCGGGCGGCGTTCGGACACCTGATGGGTTGAGCGGCGCCCCGTCCCCGGCCACGCTGGCCGGGACAAATCTGCGAAATGTTTCACATTTGATCAAAGCGACTTCCTGTTCGTCCTGACAGCTGTTTTCTGGACAGCATTGTCCGGATCCTGATAGCCGGGCCGACGAGCCGGCGATACCGCCGAAAGGCACGGCCAGGCCCCACCGAAAATGGCTTCTGCTGCCGCCGCCGGAGACCGGTGGCGACGGATCGCAACAGGGAGTATCCGTTATGACGCAACCCAAAGGTGTGGTGGTGCCGCCGGCCTCCATCCGGCGGCCGCTTGTCCTGGCGCTGGTCTTCGGCGCGCTGTTCGCCTGGTCCGTTTCGGCGCTGGTGTCCAACTGGACCTTCTCTCCGGCGCTGCGCGACGACCTTCTCGTCGCCGCCCTGGGCGTGGCGGCGGCGTTGACCGGCGTAGTCTTCTACATGGCCCTGGGTGCGGTGATACTCGATGTCGGTCAACCGCAGCTCACCGTCAACGACAAGGGCATCAAGTCGCCGGCCTATCCGTTGTTCGGCTGGTCGGAGATCCTGGGCGCCGAGCTGCGGGATCGCGGCGGGCTGCTGAGCCGGCATGATTCGGCGCTGGTGCTGACGTTCGCCGGGGACGCGCCGGGCCTCCAGCAACTGTCGCTGCTACAGCGCTTGCGCCAGCGCAGGTCCATCCGGCAGGGAGCCGTGGTGCTCACCGGCCAGGGCTGGGACATGACCGCGTTGCAGCCGGCCATCGAGAGCCACCTGGCGTGGTACCGGCATCGATCCGAGGCAATGGAGCGCAAGCTGGTGCGCTATGTGGGCGGTCGCGTGGGCGCCGGAGACGCCGGCCAGCGGGTGGCCTGATCCACTGCGGACGGCGATGCCCGGTTCAGCGCTCCAGCAGCCCGGGTACGTGGAGGTACAGCAGCAGCGAGTTCTCTCCCGGGTTGTGGTCCGGCCGGATCTCGGAGTTCGACAGGTGATAATAGCCGCCGGTCACCCGCCAGCCGTTGTCGAACACCCAGCCCGCCTCCAGGCCGGAACGGAACTCCAGGGGGTAGCCGAGATCCTTGCCGTGGCCCCGGCTGTAGAGACCTGCCCCCAGGCTGACCGACGCCACCAGGTGATCGGCCCGCAGGTCGACCACGCCGCCGCCGCCGGCCCAGACGCCCCAGTGGCCGGTCACCTCGGCGCTGAGCCAGGGCCGGGCAGTCAGCCAGGGCCAGGGCTGCCAGGCGAGATCGCCGCCGAAACGATGCTCCAGCCGCACTGACCAGGTCTCGCCGGCGCCGGCGTCGCTGCCCTGGTCGAGCCAGAGCAGGTTGATGCCAACCGCGTCCTGATCGAACCAGCCCAGGGCCAGGCCTGTCAGCCCCGGCGGGCCGTCGGCGGCCATGGCCGCGCCGGCGGCCAGGAGCAACGCGACCGCGCTGCCCAACCGGGTCCAGAGGGTATTGCTCGTACTCAACTTCCAGTGCCCTCCCGCTTGCTTCCCTCGCGAGCGCCCCGGGCGCCCCGCGTGTTACCGTGTCGCCCCTGTCACGGGTGCGGAAAATCTTGCCATGGACTGTCGCCCAGGGTGTGCGGCCTGCTGCATCGCCATAACCATTTCATCGCCCCTGCCGGGCATGCCCGAGGGCAAGCCCGCCGGCGTGCCGTGCGTCAATCTCACGGAGGACAACCTCTGCGGATTGTTCGGCCGGCCCGAGCGGCCGGCCGTCTGCGCCGCGTTGCGGGCCAGTCCGGAGATGTGCGGGACCAACGCCGAGGAGGCATTCGCGCGCCTGCGCGAACTCGAGGCGGCCACCCTTCCCTGACCGCTCCTCAGTCCTCGCCGGCCACACGGCGCCGGCGGCCGTTACGTTCTCCGGCATCGCTCTCGAACAGATCCTGCAGCTCTTCCGCCGCCTCCTGGGCGGACTGAATCAGCGCCCGCTCGTCGTTGCGGATCGCGTACTGGCGGCGCAGCGTCTGCTCGTCGTGTTGTTCGAAAATGCCTACCGCGCGGGAGGCCTCGCCGCTGGACAGCCCCAGTCCCCGCAGCGCCTGCTCGGCCACCTTGAGGCTGGAGTGGAGCGTCTCGCGGACGATGAAATCGACGCCCACGTCCATGAGCCGATGGGCGTGATTGCGGTTCCTGGCCCGCGCCAGGACCTTGAGGCGCGGGAAGTGCCGGCGCACCGTCTCCGCGATCCTGACGGAATCCTCGATGTCGTCCACGGCGATGATGAAGACCCGCGCGCCCTCGGTGTGCGCGGCCCGCAGCAGCTCGATGTGCGAGGCGTCGCCGTAGTAGAGCTTGCCGCCGAATCGGCGCACGAAGTCCACCTGGGCGGTGCTGGTCTCCAGCGCGGTGAACGGAATCTGCCGTGAGCTCAACAGCCGGCCGATGATCTGCCCGAATCGGCCGAACCCGGCGATGATCACGGGCGCGGGCGGATCGTCGATGGTATCGAAGGGACGTTCGGCCTCCCCGGCGAGCCGCGGCTCCACGAAGCGGCCATTGAGCCAGACCAGCAGCGGCGTCGCCGCCATGGACAGTGTCACCGACATGATCAACGGCTCCGCCAGCGCCGCCTCCATCAGGCCGCGGCCGCGGGCGGCGGCGAAAAGCACGAATGCGAACTCGCCGCCCTGGGCCAGCAGCAGCCCGAGCTGACGGGCGCTGGAGCCGGTGAATCCGGCGGCCCGCGCGATACCGAACAGCACCAGTGCCTTGAGCAGTATCAGCGCCGCGGCGATGGCGACGATGAACACCGGCTGGGAGATGATGGTGCCCAGGTTGGCCGACATGCCGACGCTCATGAAGAACAGGCCCAGCAGCAACCCCTTGAAGGGCTCGATGTCCGCTTCCAGCTGGTGGCGGTATTCCGAGTCCGCCACCAGTACGCCCGCCAGGAATGCGCCCAGTCCCATGGAGAGTCCGGCGGAGTCCATGAGCAGGGCGGAGCCGATGACCATCAGCAGGGCGGCGGCCGTGAATATCTCGTGAATGCCGGCCGCCGCTATGGCGCGCAGCACCGGGCGGAGCAGGTAATGGCCGCCGACGATGAGCCCGACGACCACGGCGACGGCGTGCAGCAGGTCCAGCCAGATTTCGCCGTCGCTGCTTCCGCCGCCGGCGACCACGGGTAGCACGGCGAGCATCGGTATCACCGCGAGATCCTGAAACAGCAGGATGCCGAAGGCGCCACGGCCGTGGACGCTGGTCAGCTCACGCCGCTCGGAGAGCAACTGCAGCACGAAGGCGGTGGACGACAGGGACAGCCCGAACCCGACGATCCAGGCGCTCGCCGGCGCCACGCCCAGCCACCAGGCAATGGCCGACAGCAATGTGCCGGTGACCCCCACCTGGGCCAGGCCCAGCCCGAAGATGGATCGGCGCAGGACCCACAACCGGCGCGGCTGAAGCTCCAGGCCGATCACGAACAGCAGGAAGACGACGCCGATCTCGGCGAAATGCAGCACCGCTTCCGGCTCCTGAGCCAGCCCCAGGCCCCAGGGTCCGAGCACGAGCCCGGCCGCCAGATAGCCGAGAACGGCACCCAGGCCGAGCCGGCGGCACAGGGGCACCGCAACGACGGCGGCGGCCAGGAACACGGCGGTCTGTTCCAGCAGTGACATGGGCGTTCGCTCCCCCGGATCGACGGCGCGCGGCACGCCTGATCGCCGCGGCACGCCGGTACTATGGCCGATCGCGGCGAAAAACAACACACCGGACGCCGGAGGGCGCGTCCGTGGCGCTGTCGCGCCGTGGACGCGAGACGTCATTGTCCGGTTGTTCCCGTGGTGAGACGATCCGGGGTTTTCGTGCAGAGTTGGACGGTGTTATAAGAGTTGCGCGTTGTAGTCACATGGCCCGTGGGCTAATGTGAAGCGCGTGGCTCGGCCCGCACCCGGGCCGCCGCAGATAACAACGAGTCCAAAATAATTGCGATTTCGGAGGGAAGGACAGTCATGTCTCGCAAATCATTCATCAAGAAGACCCTGATTGCCGGCGCGGTGGCGGTGGCCACTTCCCTGGCGTCGGTCACGGCGAGCGCCCAGGACACCATCCGCGTGGCCTTCATCGAGGGCCTCTCCGGCCCGTTCGCCAACGCCGGTGACGCGGCCCTGAAGAACTTCGTCTACGTCAGCGACCTGATCAACGAGCAGGGCGGCATCAACGGGAAGAAGATCGAAATCATCCCGTACGACAACAAGTCCAGCCCCCAGGAGTCCCTGCAGATCCTGCAGAAGGTCGCCGACCAGGGCATCCAGTACATCACCCAGGGTAACGGTTCCCATGTCGCGGGCGCGCTGATCCAGGGCGTGAACAAGCACAACAACCGCAACCCCGACAGCCCGATCGTCTTCCTGAACTACGCGGCGGTGAACCCGGACTTCACCAACGAGGACTGCAGCTTCTGGCACTTCCGCTTCGACGCCCACAGCGGCATGAAGCTCCAGGCCATCACCGACTACATGGCCAAGCAGGAGGACGTTAAGAAGGTCTTCCTGATCAACCAGGACTATTCCCACGGCCAGGCGGTCTCCCGCATCGCCAAGGAGATGCTCGCGCGCAAGCGCCCGGACGTGGAGATCGTCGGTGACGTGCTGCACCCCATCGGCAAGGTCAAGGACTTCTCGCCGTACGTCTCCCAGATCAAGGCCTCCGGCGCCGATACGGTGATCACCGGTAACTGGGGCAACGACCTGTCGCTGTTGATCAAGGCGGCCAACGACGCCGGCCTGGAAGTGAATTTCCAGACCTACTACGGCGGCGTCACGGGCACCCCGACCGCCATCGGCGAGGCGGGCGCCGGCCGCGTGAAGATGGTGGCGGAGTTCCAGGAGAACCTGCCCACCCGGTTCAACGCCACCGAGTACGAGAAGATCTCCCGGGGCCTGAAGGATCGCTATCCGGAGATCGAGTTCCTGGGCCGGGCCCATACGCAGATGAACCTGCTGGCGATGGCCATGGAGAAGGCGGGCACCACCGAGCCGGTGGCGGTCGCGAAGGCGCTGGAAGGGCTGGAGATGGATCATCCCTTCGGTCAGGTGAAGATGCGCTCCATCGACCACCAGGTCCTGCAGCCGCTGTTCATCTCCACGTTCACCAAGGACTACCTGGCCCACGACACCGAGGACACCGGTCTGGGCTGGAAGATGGACGTGAAGATCGAGTCGGAAGAGACGGCCGTTCCGACGACCTGCGAGATGAAGCGGCCCAACTGATCCGCAGCTGAAACCGCAGAGAGCAGCAACCGGCGCCGCCCCTTGGGCGACGCCGGTTTTTTTGTTTCATGGACCGCTATGCGGAACTCCTTCGGCGATGTTGCGCTGCAGAAAAATTTCCCCGGGTCATTCGCTCTGCTGCAGTGCATCAATCATGTTTTTCCGTACTCGAGCGTACGGCTCAGCGCGGACGTTTCAGGGCTTCCGTTGCGGAATTTCCCGGCTTTTTGCCTGTTTCCCATCGAGGCTAATAATCCGGCACCGGACCCCCCGTTGTAGTGAAGCGTCGAGTCGGATAATGTTCGGGATACGCAGCCGGCGACAGCCGTCTGCAAGGGTGCGGCGAGTCCCATCGCCGCCATCGAACTTGCCGGTTTCGGAGGAGAGGAACCCCGTCATGTTCCGCAGAGCAGTACTAAAAAAACTTTCTGCCATCGCCGCCGGTGTCACGCTGACCGCGGCCGCATCCACGACCGTGTTCGCCCAGGACACCATCCGGGTCGCGTACATTGACCCGCTGTCCGGGCCGTTCGCCAACGTGGGCGACGCCGGTGCCAAGCACTTCCTGTATGTCGCCGAAATGATCAACGAGAACGGCGGCATCATGGGCAAGGACATCGAGATCATTCCGTTCGACAACAAGTCCAGCCCGCAGGAGTCCCTGCAGATCCTGCAGAAGGTCGCCGACCAGGGCATCCAGTACATCACCCAGGGTAACGGGTCCCACGTGGCCGGCGCGCTGATCCAGGGCGTCGAGAAGCACAATGCCCGGAACCCCGACAACCAGATCCTGTTCCTCAACTACGCCGCGGTGAACCCGGACTTCACCAACGAGGACTGCAGCTTCTGGCACTTCCGCTTCGACGCCAACGCGGCCATGAAGCTCCAGGCCATCACGGACGTGATCAAGGAGAACCCGGAGACCAAGAAGCTGTTCCTGATCAACCAGGACTACTCTCATGGTCAGGCGGTCTCGCGGATCACCAAGAACTTCCTGGCCCGCAAGCGCCCGGACATCGAGATCGTCGGCGACGTGCTTCACCCCATCGGCAAGGTGAAGGACTTCTCGCCGTACATCTCCCAGATCCAGTCCTCCGGCGCTGATACCGTGGTCACCGGTAACTGGGGCAACGACCTCAGCCTGCTGGTCAAGGCGGGTTCGGATGCCGGTCTGGATGTCACGTACCACACCTTCTACGCGGGCGGTCTCGGTACGCCGACGGCCATCGGCGAGTCCGGTGTCGGCAAGGTGACCCAGGTGACGGAGTGGTTCGAGAACCTGGCGGTGCGCGAGAACGCCAAGGAGCTCGAGGACATCCTGGTGGAGTTCGAGGAGCGTTACCCGGAGATCGAGTTCTACTATCTGCGGGTCCTGCGCCAGATGCAGATGCTGAAGATGGCCGTGGAAGAAGCGGGGAGCACGAATCCCAAGGACGTGGCCTACGCCATGGAGGGGATGAACATGGACAGCCCGTTCGGGCCGGTGACCATGCGCACCCTGGACCACCAGGTGATCCAGCCGCTCTACATCTCGGTGTTCTCCGATGATTACCTCAAGTACGACACCGAGGATACCGGGTTCGGCTGGAAGTACGTGGCCAAGATCAACGCCGAGGACACCGCCGTTCCCAGCACCTGCGAGATGCAGCGGCCGTAAGACCGCTGAGGCCCGCGCCGTCCGGCGCGGGCCCACGCCAGAGCACCCGCCCCCGCCAGCTGCGCCGTGCAGCGGCCGGGGCGGCGTGATTATCGTCATTCCGGGGGGCTTTAGTTGGGGAATCCAATTCAATGCTGGAATCACTGATCTTTACCATCTTCAACGGCGTGCTCTACGGCATGCTGTTGTTCATGCTGGCCAGCGGCCTGACGCTGATATTCGGTATGATGGGCGTGCTGAACTTCGCCCACGCCAGCTTCTACATGCTGGGCGCCTACTTCGCCTATCAGGTCAGCGTCTTCGCCGGTTTCTGGGCGGCGCTGTTCCTGGCGCCACTCGGTGTCGCGCTGATTGGCGCGCTGACCGAACGCTACGGCTTGCGTCAGGTCCACCAGCACGGCCACGTGGCGGAGCTGCTGTTCACGTTCGGCCTGGTTTACGTCATCGAGGAAGTGGTTCACTTGGTCTGGGGGCGTACCCCGGTCAACTACCAGGTGCCCGAGGCCCTCGATTTCACCCTGTTCACGCTGTTCACCACCGACTTCCCGGCCTATCGGGCGTTCATGCTGGGCGTGGCGATATTCATGTTCGTGGGTATCTTCCTGCTACTGACGAAGACCCGTATCGGTCAGGTCGTGCAGGCGTCGTTGTCCCATCCCGACATGGTCGGCGCGCTGGGCCACAACGTGCCGCGGGTGTTCACCCTGGTGTTCGCCTTTGGTTGCGCCCTGGCGGGCCTTGCCGGCGTCATCGCCGGAAACTATTTCATCACGGAGCCGGGCATGGCCTGGAACATGGGGCCGATCGTCTTCGTGGTGGTGGTCTTCGGCGGATTGGGCTCGCTCGGAGGTGCCCTGGTCGGCTCGTTGATCATCGGCCTGGCGCAGACCTTCGCCGTACAGATGACCTTCTCCATCGCCAGTGTCCTGGCCGACATGGGGCTGGCGATCTCCGAAGATGCCTTCCTCAGTGGCTTCTGGTTCCTGGAGCTCTCGCGTATTGGCCCCATGCTGCCGTACCTGCTGCTGGTGCTGATGCTGATTTTCCGCCCGCGCGGACTCATGGGCACGCGTGCGGACTGATGGGGGCCCGTGAATCATGACCGAGGAAACGATGCAACAAACTGCTAAATCACAGCCGGGCGCGGCCGTCGGGTTCCTGCGCCGGTACTCGCTATGGATCGCCGCGGCGGTCGTTGTGCTCGTACTGCCCTATATCTTCACCTCGGGCAGTTCCATCTCCATGATGAGCCAGATGGGCGTCATGGTGGTATTCGCCCTGTCCTACAACATGCTGCTGGGCCAGGGGGGCATGCTCTCCTTTGGTCACGCGGTGTATTTCGGCCTGGGCGGGTTTTTCACGCTGCACGCCATCAACGGTGTCAACAACGGGGCCTGGAGCTTCCCGCTGGAGCTCATGCCGTTGGTTGGCGGCCTCGGTGGGCTGGCCTTCGGCATCATTTTCGGCTGGATCTCCACCAAGCGGGCGGGCGTGACCTTCGCCCTCATTTCCCTGGGCATCGGTGAGCTGGTCGCGGCCAGTGCGCAGATGTTCACGGACTTCTTCGGCGGCGAGGGCGGTATCTCCACGAACCGGGTAACGGCCGCCAACGAGGCGTCGATTTTCGGCTTCAATTATGGCCCGCAGATCGATATCTACTACCTGGTGGTCGTATGGGCCTTTCTCGCCACCATCCTGATTTACCTGCTGACCAAGACGCCGCTGGGGCGCATGGCCAACGCCGTGCGGGATAACCCGGAGCGGGCCCAGTTCGTCGGCTACAACCCGCGCATGGTGCGTTTCGCGCAGTTCTCGCTGTCCGGCTTCTTCGCGGGTCTCGCCGGTGGGTTGTTCGCCATCATGTTCGAGATCCTGACGGCCGAGAACCTGGGCGCCATCCAGTCCGGGTCGGTGTTGCTGATGACCTACATCGGCGGTATCGGTATCTTCTTCGGGCCGATCATCGGTGCCATCCTGATCACCTGGCTGCAGACATCGCTTAGCGCCTTCAGTGAAGCCTGGGTGCTGTATTTCGGGTTGATGTTCGTGTTCATGGTGATGTACGCGCCCTTCGGCATCTCGGGCATCATCATGCAGCACTATCTGCCCTACAAGACCGGCCTGTTGAAGCGGCTGCTGCCCGCGTATGGCATCGCGGTCATCCCCACGCTGATCCTGCTCGTCGGCGCGGTGAGCATCGTCGAGATGGGCTATCACATCTCCACCTCCTACCTGCCCTCGCGGCCTATGGATCTGTTCTGGGTGTCCGTCGTGGCGACGAACGCTTGGTCCTGGATCATCGCCGGCGCGATCTTCGTGGCGGGCGTTTTCGCCTGCCGCTGGAGTTACCGCAAGGTGGGCCGGGCCTGGGATGACGTGAACGAAACCTTGGTAGAGAGGGGGCTGGCATGAGTCACGACGCACTGACGCTAACCAACGTACACAAGCGCTTCGGCCCGGCGCACATCATCCGTGGGGTGGATCTGAACATCCCCGAGGGTGAGCGCCATGCGATCATCGGGCCCAACGGCGCGGGCAAGTCCACGCTGTTCAACCTGATCAGCGGACGGTTCGATATCAGCGACGGCGAGATTCGCCTGCATGGCGAGGCGATCAACGGTCTGCCGCCACACCTGATCAACCGCAAGAAGCTCAGCCGGAGCTTCCAGATCACCAACCTGTTCCAGCGCATGACCGTGTTCGAGAACCTGCGCTGCGCCCTGCTGTGGGCCCACGGTTACGGGTATTCGTTCTGGAAGATGGTCGAGAGCCAGAAGGCCCTGAACGAGGAAGCCGAGCAGCTGCTGGAGAAGATTCACCTTCAGGACAAGCGCAATACCATGGCTTCGCTGCTGTCCTACGCCGATCAGCGTGCCCTCGAGATCGGCACCACCATCGCCGGCGGCGCCAACGTCATCCTCCTGGACGAGCCCACCGCGGGCATGAGTCATACCGAGACGGACTATGCGGTGCAACTCATCCGCGAGGTGACCGAGGACAAGACGCTGATCATGGTGGAGCACGACATGGGGGTGGTCTTCGACATCGCCGACCGCATTAGCGTGCTGGTCTACGGCGAGATCATCGCCACCGATGTACCCGAAAAGATTCGCGGCAATGCCAGGGTGCAAGAGGCCTATCTCGGGACCGGGGAGGACGCGGCGTAATGCTTGAAGTCAAGGGTCTTCACGCCTTCTATGGCAAGAGTCATATTCTGCACGGCGTGGACATGAACATCGGCAAGGGCGAGATCGTCTCGCTGCTGGGCCGCAACGGCGTGGGCCGCACGACCACCTGCAAGTCCATCATGGGCCTGGTGGAACCGGTCGGGAACATCACCTACAACGGCGAGAAAATCAGCGGCATGGAGCCGCATCAGATCGCCCATCGCGGTATCGGCTACGTCCCCGAGGACCGGCTGATATTCCCGGGCCTGACCACCCGTCAGAACCTGGAGCTGGGCATGAAAAAGAGCGGCCAGGAAGGCCGCTGGAAGCTGGACGACGCGTACAAGCTCTTTCCGCGTCTGGAGGAGCGGGCCGAAACGCCCGCCGAGGTGCTCTCCGGCGGCGAGCAGCAGATGCTGACCATGTGCCGGACGCTGATGGGCGATCCCGAGCTGATCATGATCGACGAGCCCACCGAGGGGCTGGCGCCCCAGATCGTCAAGCAGGTGGGTGAGTTCCTCGAACAGATCGCCTCCAGCGGCATGTCGGTGCTGCTCATCGAGCAGAAGCTCAGCATCGCCCTGAAGGTCTCCCAGCGCCTTTACGTCATGGGCCACGGCGAGATCGTCTTCGAGGGCACGCCGAGCGATCTGGAAGCCAACGAGAGCGTCCGCAAGGAGTGGCTCGAGGTCTGACCCGGTCTCCCGGTCCAAGATCCACGACCACGGGCCCGCATCGCGGGCCCGTTTTTTTTCGTGTGCGTCCGAAGCCGTGACCTCACCCCGTGACCGGGTTCCGGACTTTGTGCCCCGCGCCCGCCTAGACTCGATCCCCTGAGGGCGTCGGCAAGCGCCGATGCCTTCCCTGGCCGCGGGCGGGCCTCAAGCCCCGCCGTCGGCGGCCGATAAGACCCTGTAGAAGGGCACGTAAGCACGGGGGGAAAAGATGAAAATGAAGCTTGCGGGGATCCGCTCCGGCGCCTTCGGCATCCGCGCCAAGGTGCTGGCGGCGCCGTTGATCATACTGGTCGCCTTTGTCGGCGTGGGGGTGTTCACCATCTCCCATTTTCGCGGTCTGGAGCACCAGGTCGGCACCGTCTCCGACGAGGTGGCGCCCGAGTCGGCCATGGTCAACGACCTCATCGCCGCGCTCAACGACATGCGCATGGCCGTCTCCGGCTACATGTCCACACGCGCCCAGAGTCAGGCGGAACAGTTCAACGAGGCCGACAGCCGTTTCCAGGCCCTGCTGGCCAAGGCCGACGAGCGCATGTCGGACGTGCAGCGCCAGTCCATGATCGACGAGATCCAGACCACGCTGGAGCGCTACGAGAGCGTGGTGAGCGACGAGCTGTTGCCCACCGGTCAGCGGGTTACCAAGCTCGTCGACCAGCTGGAGGAAACCGGCAAGAGCCTGGAGCGCAGCCTCAAGGGCGTCGGCGAGACGGCCCGCTACTCCGCGAATAACGAGCTCTCCGCCGAGGCCGAGGCCGCGGCCCGTGACGCCATGAGCGCGCGCATGGGCGCACAGCAGTATCTGCTCTCGCCCTCGCCCATCAACAAGAGCAACACCATGGTGGCCGTGGCGACCTTGGAGACCCGCGTGTCCAGTATCGCCGAGGAGATGGGCGATACCCGGGAGCTGAAGGCCGCACAGAAAGCCCTCGAGAGTTACAGGAGCGATTTCAAGGCCCTCACCGAGGCGCTACCGGCCCTTCGTGCCGCAAAGACCGAGCAACTGGACCAGATCGGCCCGCAGATCGCAGGTCAGGCTCGTGAGCTGCAGGACGCGACCTACGGCATGCTGGAAACCCTGGCCGCCGACGCCAGCGGGGCCTCGGCCACCGCGATTCGCGTGCAGATCATCATCATGGTGGTGGCCGCCATCGGTGGCGTCGCCCTGGCGCTGCTGATCAGCCGTACCGTCGTGCGGCCGGTGAAACAGGCGAGCGACGAGATCGGCGCCCTGCTGGCCGACATCAAGGCGGGGCACGCGGACCTGAACCAGCGCCTGACCGTGACCAGCCGCGACGAGGTGGGCTCGTTCATTGGCGCGGTGAACGAGTTCCTGGACACCCTCCAGGAGGTGATCGAGTCCATTTCCGGCGCCACCCAGCGCCTGGCCCAGTCCGCCACCAGCCTGTCCCAGGTAACGGATCGCACCCGTCAGGGCTCGGAAGAACAGCGCGGCGAGATCGAACAGGTGGCCACGGCCATGAACGAGATGGCCGCCACCGCCGAGGAGATCGCCCGCAACACGGCGGACACGGCCTCGGCGGCGGAGCAGTCCACCAAGGCCACCGACAAGGGCCGGGGCGTGGTCAACCAGACCGTCGACGCCATCGACAGTCTCGCCGTGCAGGTGGAACAGGGCGCCGCCACCGTGCTGAAGCTCCAGGAGGAGTCGGATGCCATCGGCAAGGTCCTGGACGTGATCCGGGAGGTGGCCGAGCAGACCAACCTGCTCGCCCTGAACGCGGCGATCGAGGCCTCCCGGGCCGGCGACGCCGGCCGCGGTTTTGCCGTCGTGGCCGACGAGGTGCGCAACCTGGCGAGCCGGGTGCAGGATTCAACCCAGGAGATCGAGCAGATCATCGACCGTCTTCAGGCAGGCGCCCGCGAGGCGGCCAAGACGATGAACGAGTCCCAGGAATCGGCCAAGCGCACCGTGGAACGCGCTTCCGAGGCGGGGGACGCCTTGTCGATGATCGCCGAGGGCATCAACCGCATCAACGATATGGCCACCCAGATCGCCAATGCCGCCGAGGAACAGACGGCGACGGCCGAGAACATCAACCAGAGCGTGCTCAAGGCCAACAAGATCGTCGACGACGTCAGCAAGGACATCCAGACCGTCAGCTCCAGCAGCACCGAGCTCAACCAGATGAGCGACGAGCTGCGTCAGCTCGTGTCCCGGTTCCGCGCCTGACGGAGATATACCGCTCGCGGCCAGGGGCCGCTCCTACGGGTCAACCAGGGCACCTGTAGGAGCGGCCCCTGGCCGCGACCCGGTTCCAGGTGGCCTTGAGCGCCATCGCGCCTTAGGGCGCCTGCCTATCCGCCATTTCCAGCATCTGGTGGGAGCGCGGATCCCGGCGCCATCGGGATGCCTGCCACCTTCAGGTTTTTCGCGGCGAGGACGCCGCTCCCACGCGGGCTTCATACGGCCGTAGGAGCGGCCCCCGGCCGCGAACCTTTAGTCCATGTCGGTGCACCGTCCGGGCATCGCCCCAGCCGAAAGGCCGGCATCCGGCTGTGGGAGCGGCGTCCCCGCCGCGATGGGGTGCCAGTGCGGCTCCCGTCGCGGCGAGTTCACCGCGCCCACGGCGCCTCGGCCCCCTCGGGGCCGTAGGAGCGGCCCCTGGCCGCGAACCCATGGTCCCCGCTACTACCAGGTATCGATCAACGGCCGCTTCTTGCCTTCGCGCCGCGCCGGCGCGGGCATGGACTCCAGGCCCCGGACCAGCCAGCGGCGGGTTTCCATGGGGTCGATGACGCCGTCGATCTCCAGGTGCGAGGCCATGTTGATGGCCTTGCCGTGCTCGTAGGACTCGGCGACCATCCGCTGGAACGTCGCCTCCCGCTCCTCCGGGTCCTCGATGGCGGCGAGCTCCTTGCGGTAGCCCAGCCGCACCGCCCCCTCCAGGCCCATGGCGCCGAATTCGCCGGTGGGCCAGGCGACGATGAACACCGGCGCCTCGAAGGTTCCGCCGGCCATGGCCTGGGCGCCCAGCCCGTAGCCCTTGCGCAGCACCACGGTGAACAACGGGACGTCCACGTTCGCCCCGGCGATGAACATCCGCCCGGCGTGACGCACCAGGGCCGTGCGCTCGGCGTCCGGCCCCACCATGATGCCCGGCGTGTCGCACAGGCTCAGGATGGGGATATCGAAGGCATCGCACAGCTGCATGAACCGCGCGGCCTTGTCGGCCCCGTCTGCGTCGATGGCCCCGCCCAGGTGACCCGGGTTGTTGGCGATCAGCCCCAGCGGTCGGCCTTCGACGCGGATGAAGGCGGTGATCATTCCCGGGGCGAACTCACGCCGCAGCTCCATTACCGAGCCGGTGTCGGCCAGGATCTCGATCAGTGAGCGGATGTCGTAGGCGCGCAGGCGATTCTCGGGGATGGCCCGGCGCAGCCAGCGCTGGTCCTCGCAGTCCCAGTCGGCGACGGTCCCCTGGAAATAGCCGAGCAGCTGACGGGTCGCGGCCACCGCCTCGGCCTCGTCCGCCACCACCAGGTCCACCACGCCGTTGGGCGCCTGCATGGACATGGGGCCCACCTGCTCAGGCGTGTACACGCCCAGGCCGCCGCCCTCGATCATGGCCGGCCCGCCCATGCCCAGCGTGGCGTTCTCCGTGGCCACGACGATGTCCGCGCAGCCGGCCAGGGCGGCGTTGCCGGCGAAGCAACGTCCCGAGACCACGGTGATACGCGGGACGAGACCGCTGAGCCGGGCGTACTGGCGGAACGTGGGCACGTCCAGCCCGGCCACGACCGTCGCGTCGGTATCCCCGGGGCGGCCGCCGCCGCCCTCGGCGAAAACCACCAGCGGCAGTCGACGCTCCTCGGCCAGGTTCAGCATGCGGTCGGTCTTCTTGTGGTTCATCGCCCCCTGGGTGCCGGCGAAGACGGTGTAATCGTAGGACATGACCATGCAGCGGGCCGCCTCGTCGCCGAACACCCCGCGGTTGATGGTCGCCATGCCGCCCACCAGGCCGTCGGCCGGCGACATCCGGATCAGCTCGTCGAGCTCGCGCCGGCGGCGCTGAGCGGCCAGGGCCAGGGCCCCGTATTCGATGAAGCTGCCGGGGTCGCAGAGATCGTCGATGTTTTCCCGGGCCATTCGCTGGCCGCGCTGGTGACGCTTGGCCACGGCCTCCGGGCGGTTCTCGTCGAGCCCCACGGCGTGGCGTTCCATCACCTCGGCCAGATCCGGGCGGACGGCGTCGAGGTCGATGGTCTCGGTGGACTCCGACCCGCTGTCGCCGACTTCCGCCTCTTCAAGAAACAGCAGAGGCGCCCCTTCGAAGACGTTGTCCTCCGCGGCGGCGCCGAACTGCCGGACGATGCCGCTAACCGGCGCGGTGACCACGTGCTCCATCTTCATGGCGTCGAGCAGCGCGACCTGCGCCCCGGCGCGCACCGCCTCGCCCTCGGCCACTGACAGCTCCAGGACCCGACCCTGCATCGGCGCCGCCACGGCGACAGTCCCGGGCGGCTGCCCGGTCGCGGCTTGATCCGTAACCGGCGCCGCCGCTCCTTCGTCGCCGCTGAAATAAAGCGGGCGATGAGCATACGCCGCGCTGTCCACCAGATCCGCGGCATGTTCGTCCAGGAACCGCGTATGGATGCGATTCGCCACGAGCTCCGGGTGCCGCAGCAGGCTCTGCAGTATGCCGATATTGGTCTCGACGCCCTCGATGCGGAACTCGCACAAAGCCCGATAGGCCTTCTCCAGCACGGCTTCGTAGCCGCCGGAGCGGCTGTGGGCGATCACCTTGGCGAGCAGCGAATCGAAGCCGGGATGGGTCCGGTAGCCGCTGTAGCCGAAGGTGTCCACCCGCAGCCCGGGGCCGGTGGGCGGCTCGAAGGCACGCAGCACGCCGCCGGTGGGCTTGGCCGTGCCGTCGGGCTGAACGGCTTCCATGTTGACCCGCAGCTGCACGGCGAATCCCCGGGGCGGGGGAGGCTCCGGCCGATCGAGGCCCAGCTCGGCGAGGCCCGCCCCGCCGGCGATGCGCAGCTGGGTCTGGACCAGGTCGACGTCCGTCACCTCCTCGGTCACCGTGTGCTCGACCTGTAGCCGCGGGTTGGCCTCGATGAACGCGAACGCCGGCGCGCCGCCGTCGGCGCGGACCAGGAATTCGAACGTCCCCAGTCCGTCGTAGCCGGCGGAGCGCGCCAGGGCCACGGCGGCGTCGCAGATACGCCGGCGAAGCTCGGCCGACAGCGACGGACTGGGCGCGATCTCCAGCAACTTCTGGTTGCGCCGCTGGATGGTGCATTCCCGCTCCCAGAGGTGGTTGACGTGCCCGGCCGCGTCGCCCACCACCTGTACCTCCACGTGACGGGCGCGGGGAATCAGCGCCTCCACGTAAAGCCGGCCGTCGCCGAAAGCGGATGCGGCCTCGGAGGCGCAGCGTTCGAAGGCCGCCTCCAGTTCCGCCTCCGTGTGTACCGCCCGCATACCCCGGCCGCCGCCCCCGGCCAGGGCCTTGACCATGATGCCGTGGGCGCCGGCCTCGCTGGCGAGGAACTCATGCGCCCCGGCGAGCGAGGTCTCGTCGTCCGTGCCGGGGATGACGGGGATATCCAGGGCGCGGGCCCGTTCCAGTGCCCGGGCTTTGTCGCCGAATAGCGCCAGGGCGCGGTCGTTGGGACCGACGAATGTCAGGCCCTGCTCGCGACAGGCCCGTGCGAAGTCGACGCTTTCGCTGAGAAACCCGTAGCCGGGATGCACGGCGTCGCAGCCCGTCTCCCGGGCCGCCTCCACAAGGGCGCCGGCATCCAGGTACGCGGCCACGCCGCGTCCCGGAAGCGGGCAGCTGTCATCGGTCACCAGGACATGCCTGCTATCGGCGTCGTCCTCGGCGTAGACTGACACGGTAGCGATGCCGAGCTCGGCGGCGGCACGGGCAATACGGATGGCGATTTCGCCACGATTGGCGATCAGCAGTCTGGTCAGGGACATGAAACGGCCTTTCTGGCGGCGCTGTGCCGATGATGTCCGCTTGGCGGAACGATGTCGGCACGGCCGGTGGTTATCAGTTTTAATCTGGGACCGGATCGGCCCGGGCCCAGTAAAAGCCATGGCGGGGCCGCACGCAACACCAGAACGAACACGCCGGATGGCTCAGTGGGTAATCGTCGCCGCGGCTGTGCGTATGCATCCGGCATTTCAGCGGTATTGCTGGAGGGGCAGTTATGGATCTGGGTATCTCGGGTAAGCGGGCCGTCATCACCGGCGGCAGCAAGGGTATCGGCCGGGCCATCGCGCTGTCGCTGGCGGCGGAGGGCGCGGATATCGCCCTGTGCGCGCGCGGTGAGGAGGCGCTGGAGCGAACCCGGGCGGACGTGGAGCGTGCCGGGGCACGTTGCTTCGCCCAGGCCTGCGACGTCGGCGACGAGGCCGCCTACGGCGCCTTTCTGGATGCGGCCCGGGATGACTTGGGCGGCGTGGACATATTCGTCAGCAACGTCTCGGCCCTGGGCGCCGGAGACAGCCTGGAGGCCTGGCAGGCCAATATCAGCCTGGACCTGATGGGGGCGGTGCACGGTACGAACCGGGTGCTGCCCTGGATGGCGTCGGCCGGTGGCGGCAGCGTCGTGCTGATCTCGTCCATCGCCGGCATCGAGGCCGGCTCTACGCCGGCGCCCTACGCGGCCACCAAGTCGGCGCTGATCAGCCTGTCCAAGACGCTGGCCATCGCTCACGCGGCAGAAGGGATTCGGGTCAACGTCGTCGCGCCGGGCTCCATCGAGTTCGAGGGCGGCGTCTGGGACCGTGCCCGCCAGCACAACCCGGAGCGCTACGAGCGGACCCTTGCCCGGATTCCGGAGGGACGCATGGGCCGACCCGAGGAGGTGGCCGATGCCGTCACTTTCCTGGTCTCCGGCCGGGCCAGCTGGGTCAACGGCGCCTGCCTGGTGGTGGACGGCGCGCAGCACAAAGCGATCTTTTGATAATCACTTGAGCGGTCTCAAGAGCCGTAGTGGAATTCCCGTCGAGGAGGAACGATCCGTGACACAGAGCGAACCGCAACCGATGTGGACGCCCAGCCGGGAGCGCATCGAGCAGAGCAACCTCTGGGACTACATGGGCTGGCTCAAGCGCCACAAGGGACTGGATTTCGGCGACTACGAATCCCTCTGGCAGTGGTCCGTGGACAACCTCGAAGACTTCTGGGCTTCCATCTGGGAGTATTTCGACATCCCGCATTCCAAGGGCTACTCGCGGGTGCTGGACAGCCAACGCATGCCCGGTGCCAAGTGGTTCGAGGGCGCGGAGCTGAACCTGGCCGAGCAGGTGTTCCGCTTTCACCACGGCGCCGGCGCCGACCGGCCCGCGATCATCTCCCGGTCCGAACTGCGGCCCCTGCAGGAGATGTCCTGGCGCGAGCTGCGCCGGCAGGTGGCCGCGGTGGCCCAGGGCCTGCGGGAGATGGGCGTGGAGCGGGGCGACCGGGTGGTCGCCTATCTGCCCAACGTGCCGGAGACCGTGGTGGCCTTTCTGGCCACCGCCAGCCTCGGGGCCATCTGGTCCAGCTGTTCCCCGGACATGGGCACGCGCAGCGTGGTGGACCGTTTCCAGCAGATCGACCCGAAGGTGCTGATCGCCGCCGACGGCTACCGCTACGGCGGCAAGGACTACGACCGCCGCGAGGTGGTCGAGGGACTGAGGCAGGACCTGCCGACCCTTGAGCACCTGGTGCTGTTGCCCTACCTGGACGAGGGGGCGCGTCTGCCGGATGCCCATCTGTGGTCCGAGCTGCTCCAGCACGAGGCGGAAATGCGCTTCGAGCAGGTGCCCTTCGATCACCCGCTCTGGGTTGTTTATTCGTCGGGCACCACCGGCATGCCCAAGCCCATCGTCCACGGCCAGGGCGGGACCCTGATCGAGGGTCTCAAGGGCCATTCCCTGCAGCTGGATCTGGGACCGGAGGACCGCTTCATGTGGTTCACCACCACCGGCTGGATCATGTGGAACTCCCAGGTTACGGGGCTGTTCGTGGGCTCGACCATCTGCATCTACGACGGCAACCCCGGTCATCCGGACCTGGGGTTGCTGTGGCGCTTTGCCGAGGAAACCGGCATGACCTTCTTCGGTGCCGGCGCGGCCTACTTCGCCAACTGCAAGAAGGCCGGTATTCGTCCCGCCGAGATCGCCGACGTCGGCCGCATCCGCGCGGTGGGCTCCACGGGTTCGCCCCTGTCGGAAGAGGATCACTACTGGATCGCCGAGCAGCTCGGGGACGTGCATATCGCGGCCATCAGCGGGGGTACGGACATTGCGGCGGCCTTCGTCGGCGCCAGTCCGATCAAGCCGCTGATCGCCGGGGAGATGCAGGCCCGGGGGCTGGGCATTGCCGTCCATGCCTTCGACGATGCCGGCAACAAGCTCGACGACGAGGTGGGCGAGCTGGTGGTGACCGAGCCCATGCCCTCCATGCCTCTGTACTTCTGGAACGACGAGAACGGCCAGCGGCTGCACGAGAGCTATTTCGACACCTACCCGGGGCTGTGGCGTCACGGTGACTGGATCCGCATCACGCCCCGGGGTGGCGCGGTGATCTACGGCCGCTCCGATACCACCATCAACCGCCACGGCATCCGCATGGGGACCAGCGAAATCTACCGGGTGGTGGAGGAGTTCGACGAGGTGCTGGATAGCCTGGTGGTGGACCTGGAGTACCTGGGCCGGGAGTCCTACATGCCGCTGTTCGTCGTGCTGCGTGAGGGGCTCGAACTGGACGACGACCTCGCCGGACGCATCAAGGACGCCATCCGCAAGAACCTCTCGGCGCGGCACGCGCCCAACGAGATCATAGCGGTGGAGGAGATCCCACGCACGCTCACCGGCAAGAAGATGGAGCTGCCCATCAAGAAGCTCCTGCTGGGCGTGCCCCTGGAGAAAGCCGCCAGTGCCGACGCCATGGCCAACCCTCACACGCTGGATTTCTTCGTCGACTTCGCCGAGCGCCGGGGGACCAGCCACCCGGCCTGATCCGCGACGCCGGCGCGTGCCGTGTCACGGCCGCGCCGGCCCCGACCCATCAGGCTTATGAACGACAGCGAGAACCCGAAACTCGAGGCGGTGCGGCAGCTGCCGCTGCATCGCCACCTTGGTGTGACCGACCTCACGGCCGGTGAGGGCCGTTCCGAGCTTTGGCTGACCGTCGGCGAGGCCAGCACCAACCCCGCCGGCGTGCTCCATGGCGGGGTGCTCTACATGCTCTGCGACGTCGCCTCCTATACCGCGCTTCTCAGCGTGCTGGACCATGCCCGGGAAGCGGCGACCCACGATATCCACGTCTCGGTGATGGCGCCGGCGACACCCGGCGAGCGGGTGCGCTTTTGCGGCCGTGTCGTGCAGCAGGGCAAGCGGCTGGTCTTCACCGAGGCCGAGGCCCGTGCGGGCGATCGTCTGCTGGCCACGGCCCGGGTCACGAAGACGGTGTTCACGCCGCGTGGCGGGTGAGCGCGTGGGACGTTCCGGCGGGTGCGTCGGGCGGCCTCGGTCTCGGTGGACGGCCCGCGGCCTTTCGAGGAGCGGCTTGCCGTCCCGGGTCGTGAGCGTCGACGACGCGACGTGCCGACGCACGCCGGCGAACGGGTAGGACGTCATGGAAGATGGTCGGACAACGGCCCTGGCCACCCTGATCGTTATCGTCACCGGCGTGCTCTGGGGGGTGTACTGGCTGCCCGTGCGCCGCCTGGCCGAGCTGGACCTGCCCGGCGCCTGGGGCACCCTCGCCATCGTCGCGGCGGCCACGTTTCTCCTGACACCGTTGGCGATCTGGCGGCGCCGGCGGCTGGCCCGTGCCGATCGCCTGGCCATGGTCTCGGTGGCGCTCGGCGGTACGGCGTTCGTGCTCTACTCCGTCGGGCTCGTCTACGGGCGCGTCGCGATCATTATCCTGCTGTTCTTCCTCACGCCCGTATGGAGCACGTTGATCGGGCATTACGTCATGGGGTGGCCCACTCCGCGCCTGCGCCTCGCCGCCATCGTCGTTGGTATAGCGGGCCTCGCCATCATGCTGGGCGCCGACGGCGGCACGCCGCTGCCCCGCGGGGCCGGGGAATGGCTGGCACTGATCTCCGGCGTACTCTGGTCGATCGCGACGACCGGCATCCGGTCCAAGGCGGCGCTAGGTCCGTCTGAGGCGGCTTTCGTCTTCGCCGGTGGCGCGTTTGCCGGGGCGCTCGTCCTGGCGCCCGCCCTGGCCCCCTGGCCGACGGGCATCGCCATGCAGGACCTCGGCCAGGCCGTTGGTTGGGCCGTCGTGGCCGGCGGCCTCTGGTGGGGGGCGTCCATCGCGAGCCTGATGTGGGCGACGGCAAGGCTGGAGCCGGCGCGCGTCGGCATCCTGTTGATGACGGAAGTGATCGTTGGCGCGGTGTCGGCGGCAATCCTTGCCGGGGAACATCTCGGGTCGCTCGAGATCATCGGCGGTGCACTGGTCCTGTGCGCGGGCATTCTCGAGGTCTGGCCGATCCGGCGAAGGGGCGGCGCCGGCTTGGTCTGACCGACGCGGAGCCCTCGTTCTGGTGGATTAGGCGCCGGCCGTAATCCACCAACCCGGAGGCCGTTCCGCCACGAAAAAGGCCCGCCGGAAGGCGGGCCTGTCAGGCACGTTGGGACTCGGGTCGGCTGGCCTAGGAGCTCTTCTTCTCGTTGCCCTTGCCGGCCTGCTTGCCGTCGCCGTCGCCGCTGCCCTTGCCCTTGATGTATGAGCAGTTGCCGGCCTCCATGGACTTGAAGGCCTTCTCGCCGGGGATCACCGAGGCCACCTTGTAATAGTCGCCGGGCTGCTCGACCTCGTTGGGGTCCTTCACCTCGACCAGGTACATGTCGTGGACCATGCGCCCGTCGCGGCGCAGCTTGCCATTCTGCGTGAAGATATCCTTGACGGGCATGTCGCGCATCTTGGCGATGACCTGCTTGGTCTCGTCCGTGCCCGTCGCTTCGATGGCCTTGAGGTAATGCTTGACGGCCGAATAGACGCCCGCGGAGAACATGGTCGCTTCGGTGCCGGCGCGGCGCTTGAGGCGCTCGTTCCAGGCGCGGGTCTCTTCGTTCATGCTCCAGACCCAGCCGGTAACGAATCGCACGCCGCCGGAGACGTAGAGGCCGACGTTGCGGATGACGTCATGCGTCATGAGCAGGCCCACCAGCTGCTGCTCGCCGCTGGAGGTGATGCCCAGCTCCCAGGCCTGGCGGATGGTGGCCTGGGTGTCGTCGCCGGCGTTGGCCAGGGCGATGACATCGGCGCCGGAGTTCATGGCCTCCAGCAGCTGGGAGGTCATGTTGGTGCCCTTGAACTTGTGCAGCGCGGAGCCGAGGACTTCGCCGCCGGCTTCCTTGACGGCGGCCGAGGCATCGGCCTGCAGGACCTTGCCGAAGGTATAGTCGACGGTGACGAAAAACCACTTCTTGCCGCCGTTGTCGACGATGGTCTTCGCCGAGCCGGCCGCCAGGGCGTGGGTATCGTAGGTCCAGTGCACCCCCACCGGCGAGCAGTACTTCCCGGTGAGGATGGAGGAGGCGGACCCGGTGTGGATTGCCAGGGTGTTCGTCTTGGCGGCGTAGCCCTGGATCGGCACTGCGACGTTGGTGCCCACCATGTCCAGGAAGGCGTCGACGTTGTATTGCTCCTTGAGCTCCTTGGCGTGTTTCATGCCCGTTTCCGCGTCCAGCTTGTGGTCGCGGGTGTAGAGCACGATCTTTTTGCCGTTGACCTCGCCGCCGAAGTCCTCGATGGCCATCTCCGCGGCGATCTCCGCCTGCTGGCCGATATCCTGGTAGACGCTGGTGAAATCGGAGATCAGGCCGATGCGCACCTCGTCGTCGGAGACCTGGGCCTGCGCGCACAACGGCGCGGCCGCCCCCAGTGTCAGCAATGCAGAAAGGATTCGCTTCATTCTCTCCCCCTGGACCCTCAGTAATTGCAAGTCGAATCGCTGTGCCGGCCTGGCAGCGCCGGCGCCGGATTCGTTTTCGGCGCCGCGCGGCCCGGGCTGGCCAGCATCGGCGCGCGCGGGTGCGCTGGCGCCGACAACCCCGAGTTCGAAACTAAACGGGATTTTTCAATTTTGCCAGTTCTTTGCGGCATATTGTGAAGGAGTTCTCGCGGGGTCACGGGAACTGCGGGGCAACGTTCGCGTCAGTCGCGATCGCCGGCGTTGCGGGGGTCGATCTCCGCCAGCGCGGCCACGAAGCGTTGCAGGTGCGCGCGCAGGGCCTGGACTTCCTCCGCGGGCATCGGAAGCTGGCAGAGCATGGCCTCTGGAACCCGCCGGGCCCTGTCCTTGAGCGCCATCCCGGGCTCGGTGGGTTCGACGCACACCCGGCGCTCGTCGTCGGCCGCCCGGCGGCGGACAATCAACCCGCGGCTTTCCAGGCGTTTGAGCAGAGGTGTGAGCGTCCCGGTATCCAGGTGCAGGGCCTGGCCGATCTCGGAAACACTCAACGGTGATCTCTGCCATAGGCAGAGCATGACCAGGTACTGGGAGTAGGTCAGGCCGAGCTCGTCCAGCAGCGGCCGGTAGAGCCGCGTGAGTATGTTGCTGGCCGCGTAGAGCGGGAAACAGACCTGCTGGTCCAGTCTGAGTTGTTCGTCTTCCATCCGGGCTCCCGGCTACTGACGCGCCATTTGTGCTTGTGTATGGGGAACGCGTCTGCGCCTCCGGCCGTGGCCGGACCCGCCCGGGTCGCGGCCGCTCGATGACCGGACGCACGACAGGCAGGGTATCAGAAATGCCCGCTTCTCACCCTCGGGCGATCGCCCCTTGCGGGCGACCGGCCCGTTACCCGGGGGCTGGGTAAAACCCGGCCGTCCCGGCCTCAGCGCGGCGTGACCCGCGTGTCCACCTGAATGTTGCCGTTCACCGCGTGGGAGTACGGGCAGACCTCGTGGGCGGTGTCCACCAGGGACCGGGCCATGGTGGCGTCGACGCCGCCCAGCTTGACCTCCAGTGCCACGATCAGACCGAACCCGCCTTCCGGGCGCTGGCCGATGCCCACCTCCGCGGTGACCTCGGTGTCCTCGATGCCGACCTTCCGGTTCCCCGCGACATGGGCGAGGGCGTTCTCGAAGCAGGCCGCGTAGCCCGCGGCGAACAGCTGCTCGGGGTTGGTGGCACCGCCCTGGCCGCCCAGTGCCTCGGGTAGCGCCAGGTCATGCTCGAGCAGACCGTCCTCACTGCGGACGTGGCCGGTCCGGCCGCCGCGAGCGGTTGCCGTCGTCGTGTACAAAGCCTTCATGCCGGTGCTCCTTGATGTATGGTAGACAATTGAATTGTGCACAATATAACTGCCACCGGCAACCGTGGCTCTGCCGTGGTGGCGGTCATGGCGGCTAGAGCAGGGGGGCGCCTAGCTGCCGGCCAGCTCGGCGTGACGAAAACAGTCGGTGGTGTGGTCCATGACCAGGCCCACGGCCTGCATGTAGGCATAACAGATGGTGCTGCCCACGAAGTTGCAGCCGCGCCGTTTGAGGTCCCGCGCCAGGTGGTCGGACAAGGGGGTTCGGGTGGGAACCTCGGCCAGGGAGGCGAAGCGATTGACGACGGGGCGGCCGTCAACCAGGGCCCAGAGATAGTCATTGAGACTGCCGTGCTGCGCCTGGATCTCCAGCACCGCCGCGGCGTTGCGTGGTATGGACTGGATTTTCAGCCGGTTGCGGATCAGCCCGGGATCCTCGAGCAACGGTGCCAGCTGCTCGGGGCCCCATTCGGCGAGTACGGCGGGGTCGAATCCGGCCAGGGCGTGGCGGTAGTTTTCGCGCTTGCGCAGCACCGTCAGCCAGCTCAGCCCCGCCTGGGCGCCCTCCAGGATGAGGAACTCGAACAGCGTCCGGTCGTCATGGACCGGCACGCCCCATTCGCGGTCGTGGTAATCGCGATAGAGGGGGTCGTCGGTGCACCAGCCGCAGCGCCGGGCCATCGATCAGCTATCCCCCTGCTGTTGCAGTTTGAGGGTGACACGGACCAGATCGGGCTCATCGGGCAGGTTGCGCTGCTCGAACCCGAGCGCCTTGCAGAGCTTGAGCATGGTCTCGTTTTCCCGCAGCACGTCGCCGTAGACTTCGTGGATGCCTCGCTGATGGCAGTAATCGATAATCCGTCTCATGAGCATGATGCCGATGCCCATGCCCGTCATGTCATGGCGCACGATGACCGCATATTCCGCACGCTCGTTGTCCGGATCCGCGCTGATGCGCACTACGCCGAAAATGTCCGTGGTGCCGGCGATGCCCGGTTCGGTGAGGATCAGCGCCATCTCCCGATCGTAGTCGATCTGGGTGAACCGGGCCGCCGTGACATGGGTGAGCGTGTGCACCGGGACGAAGAACCGCAGGCGGATCTCCTCCGGCGTGAGCTTGGCGAAGGCCGCCTGCAACGCCGGTTCGTCCTCCGGACGGATGGGCCGCAGCAGCAGCTCACGGCTGTCGCCGAGCGCTATCGTCTCCTCCAGCTCCTTGGGATAGGGGCGGATGGCCAGGCGCTTGGTTCCGGGCTGTTCGACCTTCTGCACCTTGATGCGGGCATCCAGGGCGACGACGCCGTACTCGTCGGCCAGCAGCGGGTTGATATCCAGCTCGGCAATGGCGGCATGGTCGGTGACCAGCTGGCCGACCCGGATCAGCGTCATGGCGATGGCGTCCATGTTGGCCGCCGGCAGCCCGCGATAGCCCTTGAGCTGGTGGAAGATCCGGGTCCGCGACATGGTCTCCAGGGCCAGGTTCATGTTCAGCGGCGGCAGGCCCAGGGCCTGATCCTTGACCACTTCGACGGCCGTGCCGCCCTGGCCGAAAAGGATGACCGGACCGAACTGCTGGTCCTCGGTCATGCCCACGATCAGCTCGTAGGCCCCCGGACGGCGGACCATCGGCTGGACGCTGAAGCCCTGAATGCGCGCGTCCGGTTGCTCGGACTTGATCCGCTCCAGCATGCCCTCCGCGGCGGTTCGCGCCGCCGCCGGCCCGGAGACATCCAGCGCCACGCCGCCGATGTCCGACTTGTGGGTGATGTCCGCGGAGAGGATCTTCACCGCCACCGGAGAGGCGATCTCCGCGGCGATGGCCGCGGCCTCCCGCGGCGTCTCGGCCACCCGGGTGGGGACCACCGGAATCCCGTAGGCGTCCATGACCTGCTTGGCCTCCACCTCGCTGAGCCAGGTGCGTTCTTCCGCCAGTGCCTGGTCCAGAATCTCCGCGACCCGGTCCACCTCCGGCGTGTAGTCCTCCGGCACCGAGGGCGGCGTCTCCATCAGCGCTTCCTGGCTCTCCCGGTAATGGACCAGATGCATGAACGCCCGGATCGCGTCCTCCGGCGTTTCGTAGGTGGGGATGTGGTTCTCCATGAACAGCTGCCGGGACGCGGCGGCGGAGCGGTCACCGACCCAGCTGGTCAGCAGGGCCTGCTTGTGACGGCCCTGGTCCCGGGCGGTTTCGACGATGGCCTGGGCGGCCTCGAGGCTGTCGGCGACGGCGGTGGGGCAGTTCAGCGCCAGCACCGCGTCGACGCCGGCGTCCTCGTGGAGGGCGGCGAGGGCGTCTGCGTAGCGCTGACCCGGGGCGTCGCCAATGATGTCCACAGGGTTGCCGCGGGACCAGGTCGACGGCAGCGCCCCGTCGAGGCGGGCGATGGTTTCGTCGCTGAGCTCCGCCAGCGTGCCGTCGTGATCGATCAGCGCGTCCGTGGCCATGACGCCGATGCCACCGCCGTTGGTGAGAATGGCCAGCCGGTTGCCGTGGGGCACGTCGGTCAGCGCCAGGGTGCCGACGGCATCGAAGAGCTCTTCGAGGCTGGTGACCCGCAGCATGCCGGCGCGGCGGAACGCGGCCTCGTAGACGATGTCGGAACCCGCCAGCGCCCCGGTGTGGGAGGCGGCGGCCTTGGCGCCGGCGGCATGGCGGCCGGATTTGACCACGATCACCGGCTTCGTGCGTGCCGCCGCCCGGGCCGCGGACATGAATTTCCGGGCCTCGGTGACCGCCTCGACATACAGCAGGATCGCCCGGGTTTCCCGATCGTTGGCCAGATAGTCGAGCATGTCGCCGAAGTCCACGTCCGACATATCGCCCAGTGAGACCAGGTGAGAGAAGCCGATGCCGCGGCTCGAAGCCCAGTCGACGACCGAGGTGACAATGGCCCCGGACTGGGCGACGAAGGCGAGCCGTCCCTTCTCCGGCGCCATGTGGGCGAAGCTGGCATTGAGCCCACCCCCCGGGACCAGAATGCCGAGGCAGTTGGGGCCGACCACCCGCATCAGATGCGGCCTGGCCGCGTCGAGCATCTCCTGTGTGAGCGTCCTGTCGGAGCCCTCGCGCTGGTTACCCAGCCCCGCGGTGATCACCACGGCCGCCCGCGTGCCGGCCTCGGCCAGCTGGGCGATGATGCCCGGCACGGTCTCCGGCGGGGTCGCCACCACGGCCAGGTCCGGGGTCATGGGCAGGCTCTCCACGTCGGGATAGGCCAGCACCCCCTGTATCGCCCGGTG
Source organism: Ectothiorhodospiraceae bacterium WFHF3C12 (assembly GCA_013519935.1). Lineage (GTDB taxonomy): Bacteria > Pseudomonadota > Gammaproteobacteria > Nitrococcales > Nitrococcaceae > WFHF3C12. The sequence continues at coordinate 37,821 of JACDUA010000030.1, forward strand.
CTTCGGGTTCACCGGCATGACCGGCCCGTCGAATCCGGAGTTGAAGAGGTTGCGCGAGAGCACGTCCCCCACGGATTTTGCCGTCTTGCTGGCACCTATGACGGCCACGGAGCGGGGTTTGAAGAGATAGTCCAGGTTACGAATGCTCATCACTTACCACGCTATTGGCGAACCGTTGCCCGGGAGGCACCGCCCCTGGCGGGCCGGCTCTCCAGATTGTGCATAGCACAACATACACGGTGATGACTGTCTTGCGACAGATCAATCGGGTGCGCCGCCGGCGGGGGCATCATGGCAGGGCCAAACTGATGTGCCGGGCGTTTCGACCCGCGCGTGGGAGATAGAGGCCGAAGGGATGGAATGGATCGAGAAACACCCGGACGTGTCGCCCCGCCTGACCGATTATGACGCCGAGTGCAGTAATCTGAACTGGCCGGATGCACTTGCCCGCTGGGGCGCAGGCGAGAATCAGCCCTTCAACATGGCCGTCGCCGCGGTGGACCGACACGTGGCGGAAGGTCTAGCGGAACGCCCCGCGCTGCGGATCATTGACCGGGACGGCGGCGACCGGAGCCTCACCTATGGCGCATTACAGGCGCAAACGGCCCGGTTCGCCGGCGCGCTAGGATCCGCCGGCGTCGGCGTGGGTGATCGCGTCATGGCCGTACTGGGGCCGGTGCCCGAAGTGCACGTCGCCGTGCTTGGCACTGTTCGTGCCGGCGCGGTATTCGGCGGGCTTTTCTCGGCTTTCGGTCCGGATCTTCTGGCGCAGCGGCTGCGCCTGGCCGAAGCGCGGGTCCTGGTGACCACAACGGCCGTCTACGAGCGCAAGATCGCCCCCATTCGCGACCGGCTGCCGTCGCTGCGGGACATCTGGCTGGTGGACGGTCTGCCGGAGAATCCACCGCCCGGGCTACGTCGCCTGGCGGACGTGCTGGCGGAGGCGCCATACGCGGAGCCCGCCGCCACACGAGCCGAGAGCCCGGCGCTGCTGCACTTCACAAGCGGCACCACCGGCGAGCCCAAGGCTCTGATCCACGCCCACCGCGCCGCCGTGGCCCATGCCCTGACCGGGCGATGGGCGCTGGACCTCGGGCCGGAGGACTGTTTCTGGTGTACGGCGGACCCGGGCTGGGTTACCGGAATCTCCTATGGCGTGTTTGCGCCTTTGCTCAATGGCGCCACCGCGCTGGTGGATGCCCGCGACTTCGATCCTGATCACTGGTTGGAAAACCTCAGGGACCGGGCCGTGAACGTCTGGTACACCTCGCCGACCGCCCTGCGGATGCTGCGGCGGGCGGTCGCCGAGGCGCCGGCGCTGCCCGCGCTCAGGCATATTGCCAGTGTGGGCGAGCCACTGGATTCCGAGACGGTGGAATGGGGATTGCGGGCCTTCGGGCAGCCGGTCCACGATACCTACTGGCAGAGCGAGACCGGTGCCATCGTCATTGCCAACCTGCCGGTCAGAGCCATCAAGCCCGGGGCCATGGGGCTGCCGGTGCCCGGATGCATACCGGCCATCGTCACGCCCGGTGATCCCGACAGCCCGGTGACCGATGGGGCCGTGGGAGAGCTCGCCATCCGCGGCGACTGGCCCGCGCTGTTCCGGGACTGTCCCAACCGGCCCGACTACAGGGCGCGTGTGACACGCAGCGGCTGGTATCTCACCGGGGACCTGGCCCGTCGCGATGCCGACGGCTATTTCTGGTTCGTCGGCCGTGGCGACGACATGATCAAGACCGCCGGACACATGGTGGGACCGTTCGAGGTGGAGGCCGCCCTGATGGCGCATCCCCGGGTTTCCGAGGCGGGGGTCGTCGGGGCGCCGGACCCGGTGGCCGGGGAGGTGGTCTGGGCCTTCGTCGTACCCACGGGGGAGGGCGAGGCCGACGAGACCCTGCGACGCGATATCCTGGCCCATGCGCGCCGCCGGCTGGGCCCTGCGGCAGCGCCACGGGTTATCCTGTTCCGGCGGCGCCTGCCTCATACCCGTTCGGGCAAGATCCTGCGCCGCCGGCTGCGCCGGCTCGCCAGCCGCATTTCCGGCAGACAATCGGGAGTCAAAGCATGACTGTGGACAACGACACGCTGGACGAGGCGGTGACCGCGGCCCTGGAAGAAGTGGCGCCTGACGTGGACGTCAGCAGCCTCGATCCCCACCGCAATCTGCGGGATCAGGTGGAGCTGGATTCGGTGGACTTCCTCAATTTCGTCACGGCCCTGGAGCGGCGGCTGGACCTGCGTATCCCCGAGGGGGATTACCCCAAGCTGAGCAGCCTGGAAGGCTGTCGCCGCTACCTTGCCGCTTGAGCCGGTGGCCGCCGGCAGGGATAAACGCCACTGGTGAGCCCGGCAGAGTCGGACAGCTCGGACGTCGAGCAGCAGCGGCGCCTGCGGCGGCACAAGCTGTTCGCCGCTGCGCTGCTGGTGGCGATGGCCGCCGTCTTCGTCGCCAGCCACTGGCTGCCGCCGGGACCCTGGTGGGTGGGCTACATCCAGGCGGCGGCGGAGGCCGGCGTGGTCGGTGGCCTGGCCGACTGGTTCGCGGTCACCGCGCTGTTCCGTCACCCCATGGGCCTGCCCATACCCCATACGGCCATTCTGCCCAACAACAAGAAGCGCATCGGCGAGGGCCTGGGCCGGTTCGTTGAGCACAACTTCCTGGCGCCGGATCTGGTGGCCGGAAAGATCCGCGCCATGGATCCCGCGGCCCGGCTGACCCGCTGGCTCAGCCGCCGGCGCAACGCCGACCGGGTGGCGGACTGGCTCGCCTTCGTGCTCCCCGGTGTATTGCGCGGCATCGACGATGTCGAGGTCCGCGTGCTGGTGGAGCGTGCCGCCGTGGCCGGACTGGGCAGCCGCCGCCTGCAGCCGCTGCTGGCCCAGGCCATGCGGGCCGTCGCCGCCAGCCCCGCCTACCAGGATCTGCTGGATCGCCTGCTCGCCATCGGCCGCGACGTCCTCCGTGAAAACGAGGACTGGGTCCTCGCCCAGGTCTCGGAGCGCAGCCGCTGGTGGGTGCCCCAGCGGGTGGACCGGCGGCTGGCGGAGACGCTGCTCGCCAGTGTGGAGGATCTTCTGGACAGCCTGGCGCGGCCGGATCACCCCATTCGACGGGATTTCGACGCGGCGCTGGCCGGCGCAATCGATCGCTTCGAGGTCTCGCCCCGTGTGCGCTCGGAGCTGGAGGTGCTCAAGACCCAGTGGCTGACCCACCCCACCACCGCCGCCGCCCTGGGCGATCTCTGGGACGAGCTGCGCGAGGCCCTGATCAACGCCCTGGAGCGGGACCGGCCCGCGGTGGCTCGTTCCCTGACCCAGGGGCTGCGGCGCCTGGCGGTGCGCCTGCGCGCCGACCCGGGCGCGCGCGAGAACCTCAATACCCGCGTCGAGGCATTCGTGGCCCGGGCGCTGGTGCCGATCCGCGGCGAGATCGGCGCCTTCATCGCCCAGGTGGTGGACCGTTGGGATTCGCGGACCATGTCCCGGCGCCTGGAGCTGGCCGTGGGCCGGGATCTGCAGTACATCCGCATCAACGGGACGCTGGTGGGCGCCCTGGTGGGGGCCGGTCTGCATGCCCTGACGCATTTTCTATGAGCGGTTGCCGCGCCGGCCGGTCGACAGCGTGTCTCGCTCAGCGCCGGCCCAGAAACCAGGCCACCAGGACCATGACCGGAAAGATCTCCAGGCGGCCGGTAATCATCAGCACGATCAGCAGCAGCTTGCCGCCGGCGGGCAACCCGGCCTGGGTGATGCCCGTGCTGAGTCCCACGTTGCTCTGGGCCGAGGCGGCCTCGAAGAACACATGGGCCAGTGGCGTGCCCGCGGGCACGAAATGGAGCAGAAGGAAGACGCCGACCGCCCAGAGCAGCAGGAAGGCCGCTGTCATGGTCGCCGCGGCCTGGGCGCGCCGGCTGGCCTCGGGCAGCGACAGCCGCAGCTCCCCGAGCCGGACCCGGATGACCTCATGCGGCCGGATGCCGTAATCGCGCAGGTTCCAGCCCAGGCTCTTGAGCATGACCAGCACCCGGCTGATCTTGATGCCGCCGCCCGTCGAGCCGGTCTGGGCCCCCACCAGCATCGCCACCACCATCAACAGCAGCGGAGCCGGCTGCCAGAGTGTCAGATCCTGCGTGGCGAAGCCCGTGGTGGTCAGCGCCGAGACCCACTGGAATGCGTTGTCCACGATCTGCCACTGGCCCGACGTCCAGAAACGCTCCAGCACCAGCAGGCCGCCGCCGGCGATGACCAGGATCCAGAACAGGCGCTGTTCCGGGCCGAAGGCGCGGCGGAAATTGCGCTCGCGCAGCAACCTGTAGTGCGCCAGGAAGCTGATGGCGCCGAACAGCATGACGGGAATCATCACCAGCTTTACCGCGAGTCCGGCGCCCTCCATGCCGGCGTCCGTAATCGTGAACCCGCCCGTGGCGATGCCCGTCATGCCGTGGTTGATCGCCCGCCAGAGGGGCTCCCCGGCGAGCCAGAGCAGGGCGATGGCGATCAGGGTGTAGACGGCGAATATCGACCAGATGGTGCGGACCGTGGATTTGACGCTGGGCAGGATCTTCTCCTCGCGGGCCTCGGAGAAATACAGGTTCAGTGCGCTCTGGCTGGTGGGTATCACCGACAGCAGCAGCACGATGACGCCGATGCCGCCGACCCATTCGGTGAAGCTGCGCCACCATTGCAGGTAGCGGGGCAGCTCACCGGGCCGCTCCACCACGCTCAGCCCGGTGCCGGTGAAACCCGAGACCGCCTCGAACAGGGCGCTGTCCAGGGTCGCGAACACGGCCGCGCCGGGCAGCGGCGCGCTCCATGGGCTGCCCAGGGCCGCGACCAGGAAGGGCACGGTGCCGAATACGGGCACAAGCACCCAGCCCAGGGCCGCGATGAGCATGGCGTGCTGACGCTGCAGCCGGGCCGCGTCCCGGCAGAGCCAGACCAGGACCTGGCCGCAGACCAGGGCGGGCACCGCGGTGAGCAGGAAGGCCGCCAGCCCGGACCATTCCACGAAGACCGCGGCCACCGGCAGCGACAGCAACGCCATGAGCGCCGGCACGTGCAGCAGCACGCCGATGCCGAAGGCGACCGGCTTCATTCCCTACCCGTGAACAGCTTCAGGTCCTTTTGGGATATGCCGTGCCGGGAGAAGACGATGATCTGGTCACCCGGCAACAGCTCGGTGTCCTCCCGGGGGAAGAAGGCCTGCTTCTGCCGTTCCACCGAGACGATGAACAGGTCCTCGCCCATCAGCGACTGCTGGTGGATTTCCCCCAGGGTGCGATTCGCCAGCGCCGAGTTGGGCGCGAGGGGCACCTCGATAATCTGTTCCTTGTCCCCTAGCGTGGTGACGTCCACGGCCCTGGGCAGGAGGGTGATGTCCAGCAGATGCTGGGCCACCAGCACCTCCGGGTCGGCCAGCACATGCACTCCCAGGCTCTGGAACATCTGTTTATGGGCGTGGTGGTTGACGGTGCTGGTGAGGGTCTTCACGCCATGGGAGCGGCCCAGAACCATGGCCATGAGGTTGGTGGAATCGTCGGTGGTGGTGGCGATGATGGCCCTGGCGCGCTCGAAGCCGGCTTCCTCGACCACGTTGTCGTCGGCAATGTCGGCGTTGAGCACCAGGGCGTCATAGCGGTCGGCGCAGTGTTCGGCGCGCTTCTCGTCGGGCTCGATCACCACGGTGTCGTGGCCGGCCTGGCCGGCCAGGCCCAGCAGGCTGTTGCCGACGGGGCCCGCGCCAACGATGATCAGGTGCATAACGTTTTCCCCCAGCAGGGTTCGCCAAGGCGTTCATCGACGACAGTAGCAGGGCGACGCCGCCATGCGCTGACCGGCGCCGTGTGTCCGTCCATTGGAGCGCAGCGCCGGCCGCTCGGCAAGGCGTGCGCGGAGCCGCCAGAGGGTTGCCTTGAATTTGAACTGCTCGGCAGATCTTCGCCCGGGGCTGGGTTACACATGGGCGGTGACTATAGACCGCGGTGAGGGGTGCGGGCACATGAGGGGTGATTGGAAGCGGGTGGTGCTTGGCCTGTTACTCGGGCTTGCGCTGCCGGCACAGGGCAGTGATTTCGGCCACGCCGTCGTGATGGAAGATTCCGGGCGACATACCTATTACGTGGCGGTGGCGATGGGCTCGCTGCCGGCTCAGCAGTTTCTCGTGGACACCGGCTCCAGCCATAGCGCCATCGACAGCGAGACCCTGTCGAAGCTGCAGCACAGCGGCCATGCCCGCTACGTGGGCAACCTCGTGGGCACCATGGCCGACGGCAGCAAGCGCCGGGTGCCCCTGTACCGCATCGAGCGGCTGGTTATCGGCGAGAGCTGCGTAGTGCAGGACGTGAAGGCCGCCGTGCTGCCCGGGGCCGATCGCAACATTCTGGGCTTGAGCGTGCTTCGCCGGCTGGCGCCGTTCTCCATGACCACCAGCCCGCCGACGCTGCGCTTCAGTGGCTGTGCCAGCATGACGGCGTCCCTGGAAGGCAAGGGATAGAGAAACGCTGAACAATTCGCGTGCGCCGGGGGCGTTACTCGGCATCGGCCCGGGGGAAAAGATGCGGCGCGCCGGAGCGCGCCGCGGAGAGGACAGAGAGAAGAGGCTCCGTTTCGTTCCGGTGGATTACTCGGACTTGGCCCCGGCCTCGAAGCGGGCGAACTCGCCCTGATCGAGCCGGGAATCGCCGTTGGCGTCCAACTGGTCGAACTGCGCGGCCACGTTCGGGTTGGCGGTGGCCTCCTCGGGGCTGATCATGCCGTCGCCGTTGGCGTCCAGCGCCTTGTACGCGGTATGACCCTGCTCCTTCATGCCCTCCTGGCTGCCAGCGAAAGCGACCGTGGTCGCCGCGGCGAGGACAGCCGCCAGAAGCATACGATGCGTCATGGATTTCCCTCCTTGTTCATCCTGGGGTTGAGAAAGTCAGCGGCTTGCGCCGCTACGTTGCCGCCGGATATGTAGCAAACGCCGTGCCATTTTCCCCGTTCGCGGGGGATAACGCCGGAAGCTTTTTTCAAGTCATTGAATTTCCGGCTTTGTCACGACGGCCCTGAGGGGCGGGCGAGGGGTGGCGCCGTTGGCGTGCCGGGATAGGACGGCAGCAACTGTCGCCTTGCACCGACAGCATTGCGCGGTCGGATTTCTTAACCCCGTAAAGACAGGCGCTTAGCCGTTGCAGTGGCCGTCACTCCGAGACGACGGCCTCCCGTAAAGCCACGGGCATGTCCAGCCTGGTCCGAACAGGGCCTGTACGCAGGCCAGGCAGGTGATACCGAACGGCAGGTAACCACCGTAGCCGAGCAGGGGCATGCGGAAGACCTCCATTCCGTGGACCAGGGGTACGCTGTAGCGCCAGCGGGCCAGGGCGCCCGCGTTCCACATCTCCCAGAAGAAGCCGCAGACCAGTCCGGCGACGGCGGCCAGCCACAGAGCCCGCCAGTCGCCGTTGAACAGCCCGTCGACGACGCTTGGATGCTCGCGCAGCAGCTGCCAGCCGACGAGCACCAGTCCGGGCGCCAGCCACAGCATGGGGTAGGTCCATGCCGGTAGCAGCCCGATACCGAGCAGGCCGGCCAGACCCAGGGCCAGTGCCCCCGCGCCCCAGTGACGGGCCTGCCCCGGCAGGGGCCAGCTACGCGCAAGCCCCGCCTGCAACCGCGGTGCGCTCGCCAGCAGTGCCCAGGTGCTGAATACGGCCGGCAGCACCGTGCTGAAGGGCAGGCTGGCGGCGGTCAGATAATGCCAGGGCCCCTCGGTTGCGTTACCCAGATAGTGCCAGTTGCCGACGTACTGGTTCAGGTATTCGAACAGCCACCAGAACAGCGTGCTGGCGGGGAACAGCAGCAAGAACGCCCCCGGGCGCGCGGTTAGCGGGCAGCGCCCCGTCCGGCGCTGCAGAATCGCGTTGACCAGCAGGATGTAACCCAGCCACAGAGGCGTGAAAGCATGGGCCCGCCAGGCCTGCCAGCCGGGCAGCCCCTGCCAGGCGAGCCACCAGGCACCCGCCAGCACCGCCACGCCAAGGCTGCCCCACCAGGGCCAGCCGCCGCCGGGCTGGCGTGGTACGGCCGCCGGCTGGCAACGGGCGAGCCGCACCAGGAACGGCGCCAGGACCAGGATCTCGGCAGCGGCGATCACGACGAAGGCCGTCCAGCTGAAGCTGGCGGGGAACGCCGCCGGCGGCCTGGGTGGAAAGCGCAGATAGCGCTCGGTCTCCGCGCCGGTCGCCACGGCGGCCGCCAGTGGCAACAGCAGGCAGGCAACGACGGTCACGGTGACCGCCATCGGGGTTTTCGTCCGCGCCGCCTGATTCATCGTCCGTCCTCTGTTGCGGGCGCCGGGCCGTCGTCATGAATATCCGGTGACGAGAACCGGGCCCGCATCTTTTGTGAACCAATTCTCAAGCACCCCGGCCCGCCTCGGGCAACCTGTCGGGGCGTGACAGCGCAGTGCGGGCTGGCAAGGGGGAGCCAGCCCCATCATGGCGGCCGGATCGGCCGCCTGTGAAGCCGCTGCGCCACGATTCATCAGGACTTCGGAGCCTTGCCGCCATCGGCGGCAGATCACTGATTGGGGGTTCATATCATGATTCGCTTGTTCAGGCGGTCGTTGCTCGCCTCGGGCATGCTTGCCTGCCTGCCGGCAATGGCCGCGCCCGTTTTTCATCCGGCCGGCACCAACCTGACCCATGGCGCCGCCTCCAACGGCGACACCGTCTTCGCCGCCACCGCCAACCCCGCGGCCACTTCACTGGCCATCGACCCGGACGCGCGTGTGCGTATGGGGCTGCTGCCGAACGCGGGGGCTGGCTACGAGGTCGGCCCGGTGGATGGCTTCGCCGACGAGGTGGACGATCTCATCGACCTGCTGGATGCCGACTTCGCCACGGTCAACGAGGCCCAGGACGCCGCCGACCGCTTCAATGCCATCCTGCCCGAGATCGGCCGGGACGGTTACGTGAAGGCCTACGCCGCCGGCCATGTTCCCCTGTTCCCGCTAATGGTGCGAACCGATGGCCTGCTCGGCGGTGTCTGGAGTTTCGATATCAGTTTCGCGGGGGAGGGCTGGGCCGGCATCCTCGACGATCCGGTCACGGTCGATACGGTCAATCTCGAGGCGCAGAGCAACACGGCGGCGTACGTGAAGGGCGCCGAGATCACCGAGTTCGCGGTCGGTCACAGTCGTTCGCTGTTCCGGCTCGGGCCCGGCGAGGTCTTCGTCGGCGGGCGCATCAAGTACATCCAGATGGCCCTGAGCAAGCAGGTGGTGCTGCTGGAGTCGGTGGAGGACGACGACGATTTCGCCGACGTGGTCCGGGACGGCTACGAGGAAAACCAGGAAGAGGGCAGCGGAATCACCGCCGACGCCGGGCTGACCTGGGCCAGCGATAGCCTGCGGCTCGGTTTCTCCGTGGCCAACCTCACAGAGCCCGAGTTCGACTACGGCCCCGTGGGCTTCAACTGCAACGACATCACGGACTCGGTTCAGCGGGACAACTGCTTCGCCGCCGTCTACTTCGCCGACCGCATTGCCCGCGAGGAATCCCACGTGCTGGAACGCCAGGCCACGGTCAGCGCGGGGCTGTCGCTGTTCGGCGGCAGCCTCGCCCTGTCCGCCAGCCATGACCTCAACGAGATCAACGACCCGGTGGGTACCCGCTACCAGTGGAGCACCGTGGCGGCCGGCTTCCAGCCGCGCACCTGGTGGGTGCCGGGCCTGCGCCTCGGCTACCGGCAGAACAACGCCGGCAGTGAGCTCAGCATGGTCACCGCCGGGGCGACGCTGTTCCGGGTGATCCGTCTGGACGTGGGCTACGGCCTGGAAGACGTGACCTACGAGGACGAAACCTACCCGCGCACGGCCGCCGTGAATCTCAGCGTCGAAGCGCAGTTCTGAGGGGGAGAGCAGCATGAGCAACAATGGCTACACGACATTTATCCTGGCCGGTGCCCTGGCCCTGGCCGGCTGCGGCGGCGCCAACGACCAGGACGGCGGAAACGGCGGCGGCGAGACCACGCTCGCCGGCGTCGGCGTCGACGGCTACCTGGCCCGGTCCATCGTGTGGATGGATCTCGACACAGACGGCCAGCTGGACGCCTTCGAGCCCCGTGCCTTCACCGATGACCAGGGCTACTTCAGCTACAACCCGAGTACCGAGACCGACTATTGCGCCGACGACGCCACCGCCCGGCAGAGCCAGTACTGCCTCCGCGGCCACGCGGGTGACGGTGCACCGCTGATCCGGATGACCGGTGGCTATGACGTCACGACGGGCGAGCCTTTCGACGGCGTGTTGACCCTGCGGGCCAGCGCCGGCACCGGCTCGCTGGTGGTTTCGCCCCTCGGCGCCCTGCTCGCCAGTGCCGGCGGCGACCGGCGCGACGCCCTGCTGGCGAAGCTCCCCCTGCCGTCCAACGGCGGCACGAGCGCCAGCTGGAGCCAGGCCTCCTCGGACTTCCTGGCCGATCTCGGCGACGACGTGAACGTGGACCTGCTGGAGACCGCGTTGCAGGCCCATAAAGTCGTCACCGCCCTGGCCGACGGCCTGGAGGATCGCTACGAGGCAATCGGCGAGGACTCGGCGCTGCCGGCCACCGCCGGCAGCCTGGTCTATGACGCCCTGGTGGAGGCGCTGCTGGCCTCGAGCGAGGATTTCCCCGCCTTCATCGCCGACGCCGCGGCCCTGGAGGCCGTGCTGACCGACGCCGAGGCGCGCATTCGTGCGCTATACGCGGATGAGGGGCTGGCCCTGCCCTCGGCAATGGGTTCCGGCGTAACCGGCCCCCTGGCCGGCGCGGCGGCGCGCGTGGCCGAGGTCGTCTCCGCCACCGTCGCCGATATCGTCCGGGAC
>JACDUA010000031.1 GCA_013519935.1 Ectothiorhodospiraceae bacterium WFHF3C12
GGCATCGGCAACACGACCGCGGCGGCCGCCGTGGCGGCGGCGCTGCTGGAGGTGGAGCCGGCTGAAATCGTCGGCCCGGGGACCGGGCTGGACGAGGCCGGTGTGCGGCACAAGGCGGCCGTTGTCCGGCGCGGGCTCGCGCGCCACCGTTCGGATATCCACGGCCCGCTGGACGCCCTGCGCTGCCTGGGCGGTTTCGAGATCGCGGCCCTGGCCGGCGCCTATCTCACTGCGGCGCAGCACCGTATGCCGGTGCTGGTGGACGGCTTCATTACATCCGTGTCGGCGCTGGCGGCGGTGCGCATCCAGCCACGGCTCCGGCCCTGGCTGGTATTCACGCATCGCTCCGCCGAGCCGGGGCACGACCGGGTACTCGCCGCCCTCGGGGCCGAGCCGCTGCTGGATCTCGGGATGCGGCTCGGGGAGGGCAGCGGTGCGGGCGTGGCCCTCGGGGTTCTCCGCAGTGCCTGTACTCTGCACAATGGCATGGCGACGTTCGCTGAAGCCGGCATTGACGCCGGCTGACCGGGAGAACGCCCATGCATCCCATCGAGACCGATCCCATCACCCTGGTGGATCTCTTGCGCCACGGCCTGCCCGTGGGGGGCAAGCGCTACCGGGGCAGTGTCGACGACCCCCTGGCGGAGGAAGGCTGGGGGCAGATGTGGGCCGCCGTTGGGGACTACCGCGACTGGGACGTGGTGGTGACCTCGCCGCTGCGCCGCTGTGCCGAGTTCGCGGCGGTTTTGGCCGAGCGCCACGGCTTGCCGCTGGAACGTGAGCCGCGCCTGCGCGAGATCAGTTTCGGTGACTGGGAGGGGCGTACGGTCACCGACATCCTGGATGACACGCCGAGGCAGATCGAGCGTTACTGGGCGGATCCGGTCAATAACACGCCCCCCAACGGTGAGTCTCTGCCGGCCTTTCGCGAGCGCACCGTCGAGGCCTGGGACGCGCTGGTACACCGCCACCACGGCAAACGGGTGCTGGTGGTGGCCCACGGCGGGGTCATGCGCATGCTGCTGACCCACGCCCTGGGCATGCCCCTGTCCGCCGTATTGCGCTGGGAGGTGCCGAATGCCTCGGTCAGCCGGGTACGCGTTCAGCCTGATATCAACGGCCGGCTTTCCCCCAGCCTGGTTTTTCATGCAGGCAGCATGAGCAACGGTAAGAGCTGAATGCCGTCGCCCCTGCGCCTGGCACTGCAATTTCTCACCCGCCTGCCGGTGCATGCCGACGATCATGCGCCGGACACCGTCGGCCGATCGCTGCTGTGGTACCCCGTGGTCGGCGCCCTCGTCGGTGTGTTGCTGCTCGCCGTGGCAGCCCTGGTGGAGGCACCCATCGCCGGTGCCGGCATCGTGCTGCTTGCCTGGGTGGCGGTAACCGGCGCGCTGCACCTGGACGGACTGGGGGATCTGGCGGACGCCTGGGTCGGCGGGCACGACGACGCCGAGCGGACCCTGGCCATCATGAAGGATATCCACGCCGGGCCCATGGCAGTGGCCGCCATTGCCGCCGTGCTCATTGCCAAGTTCGCCGCCGTGGCGGCATTGCTCGGGGAACAGGGGCCGGTGGCGGTGCTTTTCGCACCGATACTGGCCCGCGCTGCGGTGCCGGTGATGCTGATGGGCACACCCTATGTACGTAGCGCGGGGATCGGCAGCGCGATGGCGGAAAACCTGCCGCGCAAGGGCACGCGCTGGATGCTGGGGATCACCGCGGCCATCGTCCTTCTGGCCCTGGGGTGGGACGGTATCGCCATGATCCTCGCCGCGCTGGCCGTCACACTGTTGCTGCGCCGCTCGCTGCTCAAGCGCATCGGTGGAACCACAGGGGATTGCCTCGGGGCACTCATCGAGCTGGTGGAAGTGGCGGTGCTCTACGCGGCGCTGGTTTAATCGAAAGCACTTTCTGGCCACAGATGAACACGGATGGACACGGATTATTCGTGTGCCGACTCCAGCGCCCTTAGGCAAGACGGTGTGGGAGCGGCGACCTCGCCGCGATTCCGCAAACAGGAGATTGTGATTGCGAGGACAGGTTGAGGGGTGTGCACCGCGCACCCTCATGCAGTACACCAATCTGTGTTTATCTGTGTTTATCTGTGGCTAAAACCAGGGTTTGAAGTACCTTGTCCATATCCAGGTGCGCCTCCATGGCGTCCGCCAGGCGGTCGATGCCTTCCTCGCGCAGCGCCGCCTGGTCCACGGTTTCGGCGTCCTCGAGCCCGGTCCAGGCGAGCAGGGCGTGGCTGGCCTGGGGGTGGTCGAAGAGGCCGTGGAGGTAGGTGCCCATGACCTGGCCGTCCTCTGAGATGGCGCCGTCGCTGCGTCCGTCCAGCTGGACGGACGGGCGGGTGAGGGAGGGCCCCTCGGTGTGGCCGCAGTGGATCTCGTAGCCGGTGACCTCGGCGTCAGTCCAGGCCAGGCGTCCGTTTACTCGATGGAGCTGCTTGTCGGGGGCGAGCACGGTTTTCACGTCCAGCAGGCCCAGGCCGGGCGTTTCACCCGGAACACCTTCCACGCCGTGGGGATCGGCCACCGTTCTGCCGAGCATCTGGTAGCCACCACAGACGCCAAGCAATTTCCCGCCGTAGCGCAGATGGCGCTGCAGCGCCTGCTCCCAGCCCTGGCGGCGCAGCCAGTCCAGATCGGCGCGGACGGACTTGCTGCCGGGCAGAATCACCAGGTCGGCGGCGGGGATGGCGTCCCCGGGGCCGACCGTGATGAGCTCGACCCGGGGGTGCAGGCGCAGGACGTCGAAGTCGGTGTGGTTGCTGATCCGTGGCAGCACGGGTACGGCCACGCGCAGCGCGGCCTCGCTGGAACGTACCGTCTCTCGGCTGAGGCTGTCTTCCGCCTCCAGGTAGAGCCCGTGGAGGTAGGGCAGCACGCCCCAGACCGGCTTGCCAGTGCGTGCCTCCAGCCAGTCCAGGCCGGATGTCAGCAATGCCGGATCGCCGCGGAAGCGGTTGATGATGAGCCCCGCCACCCGTTGGCGCTCGCTGTCGCCGAGCAGCTCCAGGGTGCCCACCAGGCTCGCGAAGACACCGCCGCGATCGATATCCGCCACCAGCGCGACCGGACAGTCCACTGCCTCGGCGAAGCCCATGTTGGCGATGTCGTTTTCCCGCAGATTGATCTCGGCCGGGCTGCCGGCACCCTCGCAGACGACGGCGTCGAATCGCTCGGACAACGCGGCGTGAGCGGCCAGCACCGCCTCCCGGGCGGTCGCCTTGTAGGCGTGGTAGTCCAGCGCCTGCATGTTGCCGATCGCCTGTCCCCGGACTATGACCTGGGCGCCCATGTCGGTGGTGGGCTTGAGCAGGACCGGGTTCATGTCGGTGTGCGGTTCCAGACCGCAGGCGGCTGCTTGTGCCGCCTGGGAGCGGCCGATTTCGCCCCCGTCCACGGTGACGGCACTGTTCAGAGCCATGTTCTGCGGCTTGAACGGCGCCACGGCGATACCGCGCCGGTACAGCGCGCGGCACAGTCCCGTCACCACCGCGCTCTTGCCGGCGTCGGAGGTGGTGCCCTGGATCATTAGGGTTTTGTTAGCCACAGATGGATATGGATGAATACAGATTTGCCCCAGATCCCCGGCGGTTCTGTCGAAGCCCGCGTGGGAGCGGCGTCCCCGCCGCGACTCGCCTCGGAGCAGCACCCAACCGTATCGCGCCGGGGACGGTGCTACTGCAATCTGACCCTTGATGCTCCTCTGTGCGGCCGCGCAAGCCGCGACCAGGATTTCCGGAGCTGCCGAACAGGATCGCGCCTTGCGGCGCTCCTACACGGGCTTCGGTCTGCTTTTGAAGCAATCTGTGTTTATCCGTGTTCATCTGTGGCTTCCTCGCGTCTTTTCTTTCTCGCCTCATCCAGTTGCCCGCACAGCCGTTCTGCGCCGTCCAGGATCCTGGGGCTGTGTCGCTGAATGAGCTGGGGCGGCACGAAATACAGATTGTCCCGCTTGACCGCCCGGATGGACGGCCACTGCTTCCAGTCGTCCAGCCACTCGGGGCGCTCGTTGCCCATGCCGCTGGCGACGATGACCTCCGGATCGGCGGCGATGACGCTCTCGACGCTGACGTTCGGCGCAAGGGTCGTCAGGTCGGCGAAGACGTTGTGCCCGCCGCAGAGCTGGATCACCCGGGCGATCAGGTGCTCGCCGTTGACGGTCATCAGCGGTTCCTTCCAGATCTGGTAGAAGACGCCGATATCGGGACGGTCCGAGAAACGCCGGCGCAGCCGTTCATGCCGTCCATCGAAAGCGTCGGCGGCGGCCGTGGCCGTCTGCGACGTCCCGGCGAGACGGCCGAAGCGGCGCATGGCCTCGGCGATATCGCCGATCCGGCGCGGCTCGCTGACGTATACGGTCTGGCCGAGCCCCTCGAGCCGTTCAATGGCGGATTCCTCGTTGCCGCTGGCCCATGCAATGACCAGATCGGGCGAGAGGCTGAGTATGCGCTCGTAGTCGAGACGGCTGTAGCCGCCGACACGGGGAATCGACCGCGCTTCGGGCGGGTAGTCGCTGTGGGCCACCGCGCCGACGACGCGGTCACCCGCACCGGCGGCGAACAGCAGCTCGGTGGTGTGCGGTGCCAGGGAAACGATGCGCTGGGCGGGGCTCTCCAGCGTGACAGTGCGACCCACGTCATCCGTGACGGAGACTTCGGCCGGCGCCGTCGCCGCGACAAGGAGCGCGGCGGCAGCCGCCAGGCGGGCAGTGAGGCACCGCACGGTGGCCGGTATACTGGTGGGCATGAGCGACTCCGGACAAACCGAGCAGCGGCGTATCGGCCTACTCATGTTCGCCATCATGTGGGTGGTGATCATGGGTGTGTTGACGCTGGCCTTCCGGGAGTTCTGGCTCAGCAGGTACAACCCTAACCAGGACGTCATGACCCGCGTCGAGGGCGAGGTGCGCGAGGTCGTGCTGGAGGCGAATCGTGCCCATCATTACGTGGCCACCGGCGCGATCAACGGCGAGCCGGTGACCTTCCTGCTGGATACGGGCGCCACGGACATCGCCGTGCCCGCCGGCGTGGCCGGGCGTGCCGGGCTGCCCGAGGGGCAGCCGGTGATGTTCAACACCGCCAACGGCACCGCCCGCGGCTACAGCACCCGGATCGATCGCGTGGAGCTGGGCGGCATCGTGGTCCGGGACGTACGCGGCACCATCAACCCCAACATGGACGAACGGATCGTCCTGCTGGGCATGAGCTTTCTGCGCGAGCTGGAATTTACCCAGCGCGGCGGAGAGCTGATCCTGCGGCAGCAGGCGGGCGCCGGGGCGCGCTAGGCCGGTTCGCGGCCGGGCGCCGCTACTGCATAAGCCGCGACAACATGTAGGAGCGCCGCGAGGCGCGATCGGGTTGGTTGCCCCGTTTTGGCACCCGGCCCCGTGGGAGCGGCGACCTCGCCGCGAACAAACGCAAGTCGAATCGAGTCTGTTCGCGCCGGAGTCGGCGCTCCCACGAAACGGGGTATCCCGTTCGACCGTCCGTAGGAGCGGCCCCTGGCCGCGAATGGCTTCGGTGTGCATCACGCCAGCTCCCGCCGCACGGCGGCCAGTGTCTCGTCCAACCGACGCCAGGCCGTTTCTTCGCCGGGCAGGCCGAAGCGTAGCGCTCCCAGCGCCGGGAAATGCCGGACCAGGATGGCCTGATGGGCCAGAACTTCGGCAACGTGCTGCGCCCTCTCATGGGGAACCCACTGGAAGAGGGCGGTACCGGCAGCGGGGCCGAGGCCATGGTTGGCCAGAACCTCGGCCAGTCTCTTCGAATCCCGCGCAAGCCGCTCGCGGGTACGCGCCTGCCAGGCCCCGTCGGCCAGGGCGCCCCGTGCCCCGAAGCGCGCTGGTCCGCTGACCGCCCAGGGGCCGATCATCTCCGCCAGGGACTCACGCAACCGATCCTCAGCCAGGACGAATCCGGCCCGCAGCCCCGCCAGACCGAAGAACTTGCCGAGGGAGCGCAGCACGATGAGGCCCGGCTGATCGGCCCGGTCCGCCACGCTCTGCTCTGGCTGTGCATCGGCGAAGGCCTCGTCGACGATGAGCCAGCCGCGTCGCGAGGCGAGCCGGGCATGCCAGCACAGCAGCCGCCGACGCGGGATTATGCCGGCGTCGGGGTTGTTGGGATTGCTCACGACGACGACGTCGGCCTCGTCGGTATTGGCCTCGAGGGCTTCGGCGTCCAGCTCTCGCACCGTGTGCCCGGCCCGCCGCCAGGCCTGCGCGTGTTCCGCGTAGGTGGGGCTGAGCACAAGCACCCGGCTGGCAGTGCGGAGCCGTGGCAGTGCCTGAATGGCCGCCTGGCTGCCGGGCACCGGCAGGGCCGGGCCGCCATAGTGGGCACTGGCCAGGTCCGCCAGGCCGTCGCCGTCGGCGGGCAGCCTGTGCCAGGCCGATTCCGGCACGGGCGACATGGGGTAGGGCTGCGGGTTGATGCCCGTGGACAGGTCCAGCCACTGGGCCGCCGGGATGCCGTAGCGCCGGGCGGCTGCCGCGATGTCGCCACCGTGCTCAAGCAAGGCCCGCCCCCAGGGCGGCAAGGCCCGCCCATAGCCAAAGGCCACGATGCAGCAGGGCAATGGCCGCGTGGATGCTGTCGGCGCCGGCGGAGGGCCCTTCGCCCAGTACGGGGCGCCGGCGCACGGTGCCGTGATAGACGGCGTCACCCCCCACGCAAACGCCCAGGGCGCCGGCACCGGCGGCCATGACCGGGCCCGCGTTGGGGCTGTCCCATTGCGCGCCCTGGTCCCGCCAGCAGCGAACAGCCGGCTGCCAGCGACCCGTCATGGCGTAGGTGGCCGCGGTGAGCCGGGCCGGGACGTAATTCAGCGCATCGTCCAGCCGGGCGGCCGCCCAGCCGAAGTGCTCGTAACGTTCTGTTCGGTATCCCCACATGGCGTCCAGGGTGTTGACCAGTCTGTGCAGCAGCGCGCCAGGCAGCCCGGCGACCATGAACCAGAACAGCGAGGCAAAGACCGCGTCGCTGCCGTTTTCCAGTATCGATTCCACCGTCGCGCCGGCCACCGCTCGATGGTCCATGACGCCGGTGTCGCGACTGACGAGGTTGCCGACGGCGGCACGGGCACCGATCAGGTCCTCGCCCTTCAGCGGATCCGCCACGGCCCGAGCGTGCGCGGCAAGGCTGCGACCGCCAATGAGCAGGTAGAGCACGGCGGCGCTCAACACCACATGTGCCGCGGATGGCAGCCACCAGGCCAGCGTGGCAACCAGCGTGACCGGCACCACCAGCACGGCCAGCGCGAGCACGCCGCTGCTTCGCCGACGGTCGTTGAGACGTCGCTCCAGCCGGCCCGCCAGGCGGCCGAATGCCGCCAGTGGATGCCAGCCCCGGGGCTCGCCCAACAGCGCGTCCAGGGCCAGAGCAATGGGCACGGCCAGCCAGAAGGTCAGCATGGGCGTGGTCCACGGTGTCGTGCCCCGCCCGTTGTAGGAGCGGCCCCTGGCCGCGAACGGGCTTGCGGCCGGTTCCGCGGCGGATCTGTTCGCGGCCAGGGGCCGCTCCTGCGACCGTTGGACCGGGGTAGCGCCGACCCCGACGCGAATGGGTCACATCGGAGCCCGGGCGATTCGCGGTGAGGTCGCCGCTCCCACACCGAGATATGCCGGGGTAGGAGCGCCGCGAGGCGCGATGGGTAATCAGCCCCAATAGGCCGAATCGCGCCTTGCGGCGCTCCTACAGGTGGTTTCGGCCAACGTAGGAGCGGCCCCTGGCCGCGAACGGGGGAATATTGACGTCCATCCGCGTTCATCCGCGGCCGGCCTTCACAGCTCCACGCCCTTCTGCGCCGTCACGCCCGCCTTGAAGGCGTGCTTCTCCAGCTTCATCCAGGTCACTGTGTCAGCGACCTCCAACAGCTCGTCCGGCGCGTGGCGGCCGGTAATGACCACATGCTGCATCTCCGGACGGCGCTCCAGGGCCGAGATCACGGTCTTCACCGGCAGATAGCCCTTGTTCAGCACGATGTTGAGCTCGTCCAGCAGCACCAGGCCGTAGGCCTCGTCTTCCAGCATGGCGGCGGCCTTGGCCCAGGCGGCGCGGGCGGCGGCCATGTCCCGGTCCACGTCCTGGGTTTCCCAGGTGAAGCCTTCGCCCATCACGTGGTAGTCCACGGTGTCGAACTGGCGGAACAGCGATTCCTCGCCGGTGCTGAACGCACCCTTGACGAACTGCACCACGCCCACGCGCATGCCATGGCCCAGGGCCCGGGCCACCATGCCGAATCCGGCCGTGGACTTGCCCTTGCCGTTGCCCGTGTTCACCACGATTACGCCGCGCTCGTCCTGAGCCTTGGCCTTGCGCTGCTCGATGATGCGCTTCTTGCGCGCCATGGCCGTGCGGTGGGCGTCCTTGTCGTCGGTCATAGAATGCTCCTGAGTGGAAAGCGTTTTGTTAGCCACAGATGGGCACAGATGAACACCGATTTAGGGAATGGCTCCGAGGTTGGCGCTCCCACGGTGTCGAGGAGTCGGGGTGGGAGTCTCGATCCGCCGCGATTCCTCAAACAAAAATCTGTGTGTATCTGTGTTCATCTGTGGCTAATTGTCTTGGTCTCCGACCAGGATCAGCTTCCCGGTCTTCGGATCCCGATATACCCGGCCGACGGATTCATAGCCGCTGCCGGCCTCGCCGACGCCGCGGGGCACCTCGGGCATCTCCCGGCCCTGTTCGACTTGCCGGCCACCGGCCTGGAAGTGTTCCTGCAGCGTGCCTGACTGGGCCACCAGAGCGGCTATAAGGCCACAGGCGAAGACCAGCATCAAATCCACCAGATTCGCCATGGGGCCCAGCGGCTCTTCCTCCTGGGCGTCGAACCGGCTTCGCGTGAAGTTGCGGTGTTTCATCGATTTTTAGCCACAGATGGACACGGATGAACACGGATTACTTGCTTGTTCGCGGCCAGGGGCCGCTCCCACAATAGATCCAGGGCACCTGTAGGAGCGGCGCAAGCCGCGATTCTGCTCGGCCTCGGCAAAGCGCCCGATCGCGCCTCGCGGCGCTCCTACAGAGGGCGTGGTCACGCCTTTTCCTGTCATGAGCGCACCTTCCGAATCGTTGCTGCTACCCTTTCCGTGGGCGTCGGCGATTGCTCCTCCATCTGTGTGCATCCGTGTTCATCTGTGGCTTCAATGGCGTCAAGAACCTGGTCGTACCAGCGCCGGCGCAGCCGCGCCAGGACGAAGCCGACCACGCCCGCCAGCAACCCCATGACCGTGGTGTCGAAGGCCACGGTGACCGCGGTGGCGAGGATCTCCAGGTTGCCCTGGCCCAGGGCGCTGAGGCCCGGGCCCAGGGGGATCAGCGTGCCCATCAGGCCCAGCATGGGGCCGGTGCGGGTGATGAGATCCGCGCGCTCGATGCGCCGCCGGGCCAGGCGTTCCACGGCGGCGACGTTGCCGGCCGCCGCCATTCGGCGCAGGGCGAACCAGCGCTCCGTTACCGCCATGCCCGATTCCCAGACGGCGGCGGCGACCACGACGAACAGCGCGGCGATCACCGGCTGCAGCAGCCAGCCCACGAACTCGTGAATGAGGGCGATGAGTCCCGTATCGAACATTACTGGCGTCCCCCGCGTGTGCCGGCGATCATGCCGCCGGCGAGGATGATGATCAGGGCCGCGCCCAGGTACGAGTAGACGGTCCGGGTGCCGGTTTCCGCCCCGCTGCGGCGCTCCCGCGGCTTCGATTGGCCGCCCTTGTCCTGTTGGGCTTCGCTTTGCCGCTGTTCATTGGCCTGCGGCTTCTGCTGCACCTCGGTGACCGTGCTCGGACCCTGGCTCTCGGGTCGTTTCGCCGCGCCGCCGGCGTCGGCGATGGCCCGGTGCAGGGCCTGGCGCAGCTCCGCCGGGAGCTTCGGCTGGACCCATTCCAGCATTGGGTGGTCGGGGCTCGTGTGGCCGCTGCCGGGCAGGCCGTTCTCGGCCACCAGCTCGGCGAACTGCCGGGCCAGGTCCTTCACCGTCGCCGGGTCGGCCTCCCAGAAGCCCTTCTGCACCGCCACCAGCATGATGGCCAGCATGTTGGACTTCACGTGGGCCTTCTGCCCTTCCGCCAGGAACTCGTCCAGGCCCAGCTCGTGCCTGTCGTCGATATAGACCTGCTTGACGGCTTCCCAGGCCCAGCCCCGGATGATCTCCGGATTGGTGACCTGCCAGCCCCAGAGATACTCCATGAACTCGCTGCCCATGGTGCGGGCGCCGGCATAGCCGTGGTCCATGAGCGGCTCGATCCACTCGGGGTTGAGATAACGGCCGCGCAGCTCCTGGAGCAGGGCGGTCTCCAGGCGCTGGACCCTGGTGTCGCCGGGGTCCGAGTGGTCGATGACGCGGTTCTCCGGGGTACTGCCGGCGACGTGTTCCACGGCCATGCTCAGCCCGCCCAGGTAGTCGAACGCGTCGTTGTTGTCCATCAGCCCGTAGAGGTTGCTGGCCCGGCCCAGGTAGGTGCGCCGCACGTGGCTCAGCCGGGCCCGGAAGCTGTCGTGGACGGGTTCGCCGCCGGCACTGGCGCCGTAGGCATGGCCCATCCGGTGGAGATAGGTCCCGGCCAGCTGGTCGCGATCGGTCCACGACCCGGAGCGCTCGGCCAGGCGGTTGATCCCGGCACCGTAGCTGCCCGGGGCGTCGCCGAATACCCGGTAGATGGCCTGCTCGCCGGCCCGGGCCGGCTTGGCCGTGCCGTTGAGCGCCGCGCGGGCGTCGGCCACCCAGTGCTCGGCCACCCGGTTGGCGGACAGCGGCTCGTTGCCCGGCTCGGCCATGCCGGCGACCGGCTCCAGGGCGGCGGTGAGTGCCGGTTCGAGGGCGGGGTAGTCCCGCCGGATGGTCTCCGCCGAGCCCTGCAGGGCCAGGCGCACGGCCTTGTCCAGCCACACCAGGAGGTTGCCGTAGAGATCCCGGAACAGACCGGAGGTGGTGAACACCACGTCCCGGCGCACGCGGTCCTCGGCCAGCGGCAGCCGCTCGATGCCCTCGACGATGCCGCGGCTGTTCCACACCGGACGGATGCCCAGCATGTCCAGGCCGAAGGCCACCATGGCACCCTCATCGCGAACGGTGTCCGAGGCCCACAGCACCACCGCCTCGCTGCCTTCCCCGCCCGGGTCTTTGCCCCGGGCCTTGGCGGCCAGCTCGGCGCCCAGATCAAAGCCCACGCGGGTGGGCAGCAGGTTGCCGTTGAGCCCGTGGAAGTTGCGCCCGGTGGGCAGCACCTCCGGGTTGCGGATGGGGTCGTTGCCCTTGCCCGGCACCACGAAGCGCCCGTCCAGGGCAGCCAGGAAGCGTTTGCCCTCCTCCGCGGGTGAGGCGGCCAGTTTATCGCGCCAACCAGGCTCCGGCCCGCCATCACCCGCCATGGATTCGATCATCGTGTCGACGGCCGCCTCTGACCAGTCGCGGCCGAAGACGTGCAGCCCCTCGGGCATGAACGCCTCCTGGAGCTCGGTGAGGTAGTGGCCCACCTCGTGGACCAGCAGCTCGTCGTCTACCTGGTCCAGGGCGACTTTCTCCTTGCCGTGCTCGGCGGCGATCTCGTTGGCGAGCTCCTGCTCCAGCTCCAGGGTCTTGAGCTTCTCGCGGATGCGCTGCATGGCGCGCTGCTGGGCGGGCGTGCCGTCGCCGCCGTGACCGTGGGCGGCCTCGAAGCTTTCCACCAGCTGGCGCAGCTGCAGCAGCTCGTCATAGAGCGGCGTGGTCTTAAGCGGTGGGGTCAGGTGGTCGACGATCACTGCCAGACCCCGCCGCTTCGCCTGCAGGCCCTCGCCCACGCCGTCGACGATGTAGGGATACACCCCCGGGAGGTCGCCGGCGATGATCGTCGGGTAGTCGGTGCCCGTCAGGCCCACGCGCCGCCGGGGCAGGAACTCGTAGGTGGAGTGCCGGCCCAGGTGGACGATGGCGTCGGCGGCGAACTCGTCCTGCAGGAAGTGATAGAACGCCAGGTACTGGTGGGGCGGCGGGAAGGCCGTGTTGGCGTGGAGGAGCTCTTCGTCCACGCCCCAGCCCCGGGGCGGCTGCGGGCCGATGAAGATGTTGCCGAAGCGCATGCCGGGCAGCAGCAATTCATCGTTGTGGGTCATCACCCAGCCCGGGGCCTCGCCCCAGCCCACCAGTCCGGGTACGCCGGTCTCGCGGATGGCCTCGGCCAGGCGGTCAATGTGCGCCCAGTCGGGCTCGCCCGTCAGGGCCTTTTCCAGGGCCGCCTCCAGCTGCTGCACCAGGTCGGCGGCGCGGGGGCCGGCTTCGTTCCGGGTCTCCTCCAGCAGGTGGCGCAGGTCGCCGGCCACTGCATGTAGTATTTCCCGGCCAAGGGCGGGCCTGCCCAGCTGGATAGCACGGCGCACCCGGGCTACCAGGTAGCCGGCGGGGCCCTCGCTGACCTCGGCCTGGATGGATTCCGGCAGGGCGCGGAACCACTGGCGGTAGTCGGCGGCGGGCATCTTCTCGATCTTCGGCGCCATCGCCCGCAGGGCCTTGCCGTTCTCCGGCAGGTTTACCCCCTGGTCCTGGATGCGCTCCAGCAGCGCCTCGGGGGAGTCCGGCAGCTCGCCGGTGTGGTAGCCCGCGGCCTTGAGCCGGTGCAGGATTTCCCACAGGGAGGCCGGCACATCCAGGTTGTCGGCGCCCACGTTGTGCCGGCCCGGCGGGTGATTGTAGTAGACGATGGCGAGCTTCTTGTCGGCGTTGGGCTTCTCCTGCAGGGCGATCCAGTTCGCCGTACGGTTCACGATGCGGCGGACCTGGCCGTCGATGGGCCGGGTGACCGCCAGTCTGATACCCGTCAGCGCGTCGACCCGCGGCGGCTCCGAGGCGGCCAGTACCAGGGGCTGGCCGATGCCCTGGAACTCCGGCATGGCCACCCGGTAATGCACGCCGTCGGCGGGGATGCCGTCGTTGGACAGCCGCCATTCGCCCTCGGTCCGGTCGTTCAGGCGAATGCCCTTGAGCACGGGTACATTGAGCGCCTTCAAGGCCTCAGTGGCCGCCTCGCGGCCCTCGCCGCCGCCCACCACGAAGCCCTGCAGGCTGATCACTGCACCCATGCGGGCCGGAGCGACGCGCGCTTCCAGGCTCTCCAGGGCCGTCACGCTGGCCCGGCCCCAGCGGGCCAGCATGGCGAAGCACTGGATGTCCCGTTCTTCGAAGCCGGCGCAGAGGCGGTCCAGCAGCGCGCGGTCGCCGATTCGGTCGCCGGTGTTGCGGTCGAGGATGGCGACAGCCGGCTTGTCGGCCGTCAGATTCAGCGCGTCCGCCACCACCACTCGGCCATTGCGGTAATAGCGCAATGGCGCCTGGGGCCGGGGTGGCCGCACGGCCACCTCGGCCGCGGTACGATCCAGCAGCCAGGCCATGAGCCGGGCCATGTTCTCGCTGCCGCGGCCGTTCCAGTAGGCATGGCCTTCCAGCCAGGCCGCCTGCTCCGGGTAATGCTGGGCCAGCCGACGGCGGTGGGCCTCGGGCCCGGTCTCCGTGTCCGGGTTGCTGGTGAGCTTGTCCAGGTCCGCCTTGGTGGCGTCGGCCAGCACCCGCCGGCCGTCAAGCTGCGACAGGCGCAGTAGCTGCCGGTCCGAGTTGGTGGCCAGCAGCGGGACGTCGGCGGCCACGGGGGTGGTCCGCGCCAGCCGCCGCAGCCGGGGTACGACGCCATCGCCGAACACCGCGCCCAGCAGGATGGCGTCGGCCCCCTGCCAGTAGGCGCGCAGCTCGGCGTCGTCCATGGCGGCGACCTGCTCCGGCGTGCGCAGGACGATGTCGTGGCCCGGGACGCGCTGGTCGAACGTCGCCGCTCCGGCCGCCGCCTCGGCGGCGGAGCGCTCGGAGACGATACCGAAGAGGGTCTCAGCCGCTGCTGCGATCGGGAAAAGGCAGAGTATTAGCCACAGATGGACACAGATGAACACGGATGTTCGGTTCTGAGGCCGCGGTTGATGCCGCGTTCGCGGCCAGGGGCCGCCCCTATATGCAATCCGCGGCACCTGTAGGAGCGGCGCGAGCCGCGAACCTGCTCTGCATTTGCAATGCGCCTGATCGCGCCTTGCGGCGCTCCTACAGGTGCGTTGGGCCGACGTAGGAGCGGTCCCTGGCCGCGAACGATTCAATCCGTGTCCATCCGTGTTCATCCGTGGCTAATCCTTCTCTTTCTTCCAGCCATTCTCAGTCACGAACTCGCTCAGCGGCGCCACTGCCGTCCAGCCTTCGGTCTCCAGCATGGGCCGGTCGTAGAAGGACTCCACGTGGCCCAGGCATAGGACGGCGATGGGCTTGGCGCCTTCGGGCATGGCGAGCAGCTCGGCCAGCGCCTCGGGGTCGAACAGGGTCACCCAGCCCATGCCGAGGCCTTCGGCGCGGGCGGCCAGCCAGAGGTTCTGGATGGCGCAGGCGGCGGAGGCCAGATCCATCTCCGGCAGGGTGCGACGGCCGAAGACGTGTCGTTCCCGGCCATCCCGCAGGGCCACCACCAGCAGCTCGCCACACTCACGGATGCCCTCCACCTTCAGCTGCATGAACTCGCTGCCGCGCTCGCCCAGGGCCTCGGCGGTGTGCCGGCGCTCCGCGTCCACCAGGCCGTGAATCCGCCCGCGCAGCTCGGCGTCGGTGATGCGGATGAAGCGCCAGGGCTGCATCAGCCCCACGCTGGGCGCCCGGTGGGCGGCGGCCAGCAGCCGGGTGAGCGTGGCCACGTCCACCGGCTCGCTCCGGAAGTGGCGCATGTCCCGGCGCTCGGCGATGGCCCGGTAGACGGCCTGCCGTTCACTGTCGCTGTAGGCGTGTTCCGGGCTCATGGCTTGAACAGGGCCGCGACGGCCTCGGGGTTGGCGGGGAAGTACAGGTGCAGATACGAAGCGGTGAGCCGGCCGTCCCGGTAGACCGGTTCGCCGGGCCGGCTGCCCCGCTGGCGGCGGGCTGTGCCCCAGGGCTCGGTCGTGGTCTCAAGCGTGCTGTAATGGAAAGCGTGCCCGCGGACCTCCCCTTCCGGCAGGTCCAGGGCCTGCATCCCGATGGCGGCCAGGCGAGGCTGGAGCCGGGCGGTGCCGGGCAACAGGCCCACCATGCGGCCTTCACAACCCTCGCCGTCCACCAGGGCGTCCAGCATGTACAGCAGGCCCCCGCATTCCGCCAGGATCGGTTTACCTGCCTCATGGTGATTGCGAATGGATGTACGCATGGGTTCGTTGCCACCCAACGCGTCCAGGTGCAGCTCCGGGTAGCCCCCGGGGAACCACAGGGCGTCCACATCGGGCAGGGCCTCGTGGGCCAGGGGCGAGAAGAAGTGCAGCTCCGCGCCCATGGCCGTCAGCAGTTCCAGGTTGGCCGGGTAGATGAAGGCGAAAGCCGCGTCCCGGGCGATGCCAATGCGCACGCCGGTCAGATGGCGCGGCGGCGGCTCGACGGGGGCCGCGGTGAATGGCACTGGCGCCGGCAGCTCGGTAACGCCCGCCTCGGCGACGGCTTCGGCGCCGGTGGCCAGACGCTGCTCCAGGTCACCCAGCTCCAGGGCCTGGACCACGCCCAGGTGCCGCTCGGGGAAGCCTAACTGCTCGTTGCGCCGTACGCCGCCGAAGTAGTGCATGCCCTCCGGCACGCTCTCCCGTAGCAGCTCGTCATGGCCGGGGCTCGCTACCCGGTTGGCCAGGACGCCGGCAAAAGGCAGGCCCGGGCGGTAGGTGGCCAGACCGTGGGCCACGGCGCCGAAGGTCTGGGCCATGGCCCGGGCGTCGATCACCGCCAGCACCGGCACGCCGAACGCCTCGGCGAGGTCGGCGCTGGAGGGCGTGCCGTCGTACAGGCCCATGCCGCACTCGATGATGATGAGATCGGCCTCGCCGGCGGCCTCGAACAACAATTGCCGGCAGGCCGCCTCGCCCACCATCCACAGGTCCAGGTTGTAGACCGGCTGGCTGCTGGCCTCGCGGTGGATCATCGGGTCCAGGAAGTCCGGCCCGGCCTTGAACACCCGCACGACGCGCCCCTGATCCCGGTGATACCGGGCCAGGGCCGCTGTCAGCGTGGTCTTGCCGGCACTGGACGACGGCGCGGCGATGAGCACTGCCGGCGCGTGGACGGCGGCGTTGTCATCGGTCCCCCGCCCCGTCATTACTGGTACCGTATGCCGAGATAGACCGTGCGCTCCGGGGTGTTGTACCCGTCAACAAGCGTGTAATCGCGGTCCGCGACGTTCTCGATGCGGCCCTCCAGCGTGAAGCCCGCGCCCATGTCCCATTGCGTAGCGAGGTTGACGAGGGTATAGGCGTCCAGGGAGGCGCTGCGGTCTTCCCGCTCGCCGACGTATTCCAGCTCGCCCCGGGTGTTGAGCTGCCCCAGCCAGCGCCGGCCGATGACCAGGGCGCCTTTCGTGTCGGCCCGGCGTATCAGCGGTTCGTCGGTGGCCTCGTTGCGCGGACGCTGGAAGGTGGCGTTGGCGGCTACATTCCACTGCCGCCAGGCGGCCTTGTAGATGAGCTCCAGCCCGGGAATGCGGGCTTCGTCGACGTTCACCGCGCTGCTCATCGGACCGCTGTAGGCGATGAGATCTTCCACCCGGTTGTAGAAGGCGTTGGCGGAGGCGCTCTGCGAGCCGGTGCGCCAGCGCAGGCTGAGCTCCGCGGACTGGGATTTCTCCGGCTTGAGATCCGGATTGCCCGCGAAGAACCCGCCGAAGCCTGGATGGAACAACTGGTTGAGCGTGGGTGCCTTGAATGCCGTGCCGGCGGAGGCGACGAAGCGCCAGTCCCGAGCAAAGCGCCGGCTCCAGGCCAGCTGGCCGGTGGTGTGGCTGCCGAACTCGCTGTGCCGGTCGTGGCGCAGGCCCAGCTCCACTTTCATCGGGCCACTGCGGCCCGTGTAGTGTGCAAAGGCGGCGTAGTTCTTGATGGCTTCGTTGAATACCGTGGTGCCAGCGCCATCGTCCTCGTTCTTGCCGACGTCCCGGCGGGCGCTGAGGCCGAGGGTCATTACGTCGTCGTCGGTCAGGAAAACGTCGTTCTGCCACTCCGCCGACTGGCGGCGTGTCTGAATCGTGCTGGAATCGCTGGATTCGGTCTCCAGCTGCTCAGTCGCGTAGCCCAGCTGGAGCGTGCTGTCCCAATTCGGTGTCAGGGTTGTCGCCAGCCGGCTGTCCAGGGTTTGATTGAGCGTGTTGATGGTGCCCCGGTCGTATTCGGACTCGCCGTCGCTGTGCAGCGCGCGGAGCTGAACCCGCGTCTGCTCGCCCAGCGGTGCCCCGAACCGGACCGAGACACTGCGATTCTCGTAACCGTCGTCGTCCGGGTCGTAGTCGAATCCGTCGGGGTTGGAGGAGGAGAACCCCTCGGTTTCCTCGTAGGCGGCGTTAATGCCATAGGACCAGCCGCCTTCGCCGCCGCCGAAGCCGGCCTCCGCGCGGTAGGTGTCGTACGTACCTCCGCCGACCCGGGCGGTGGCGCCTTCAGGCTCTCGGGTGAAAATCTGGATGACCCCGCCTACCGCATCCGAACCGTACAGCGTGGCCCGTGGGCCGCGAACGATCTCGATGCGCTCGATCTGACTCAGCGGCAGGTTCTGCCAGGTGAATGCACCTGTGGTGGCGGAGCTCGCGCGCACGCCGTCAACGAGCACGAGGATGTGATCGGACTCCGTGCCGCGAAGATAGAAGTTCACGCTGCTGCCCGTGCCGCCGTTCTGCGACATGTCGACGCCGGGCTGCAGGCGCAGCAGGTCGGTTACGTTACCCGCCGAGGACTGCTCGATTTCCTCGCGGTTGATGACGGTGACCGGTGCCAGGGTCTCGTCGGCGGTCTCGGCGGTGCGTGTCGCCGTTACCAGGATGGGGTTGAGGACCATGTCGGCGGACATGGCAACAGGACTCACGACTGCCAGTGCAGCCGCGACGCTGAGCTTCTTCATTGCTTCCCTCCCACGCTCACCCGCGTGTGTGGTTATTGGTTTCCCAGCGTCGGAGGGGTGCAGGCGGGTCGGGAGCGATAAGTGCACCGTCCATCACGCCGCCACCCGCGACGCTGGGCATTGCACTTCAGGCCGGTCTCCGGGCTTACGAGCGGACCGTTGCCGGTCCCGGCGCCACGCCTTCCCATGCCTGCCGGCACAGTGGCGCGTTGTGACGCCTTGTCTCGATTACCGTTGCGGGGGCAGCGCCGGAATTGCCCATGAATCGGGCGCACCGGCTTCCCGTTTGTCCCGGCCCGGGGTTGGGCGGGACGCCTGAAGTAGGAGCGAAACCCTACGGCGGGATCGGACCGCAGTCAAATGGACTGGCCCCGTTCAGGCGGGGCGCGTGCCGTCATGGATCCCGCTTCGAAGCGTGCCATACTCCGCGAAAATGTCAGGCATTCAGGGAGGTTGGAGTCATGACGGATGCGTTCGAGGGCAAGGGCAGCTGCCTTTGCGAGACAGTCAGGTTCACGGCGCCCGAGGCCAGTACACGCGTGGGTGCCTGTCACTGCAGCATGTGCAGACGGTGGGGTGGCGGGCCGTTGCTGGCGGTGGAGTGCGGCGGGGATGTTCGTTTCGAAGGCGACGAGCACGTCAGTGCGTTCGATTCCTCGGAATGGGCCGAACGCGGCTTCTGCAGCCGCTGCGGCACGCATCTTTTCTACCGGCTGAAGGCGTCCGGCGACTACGTGCTTCCAGCGGGCCTGTTCGACGACCAGTCGGTCTTCACATTCACCTCGCAGATCTTCATCGACCACAAGCCGGGTTACTACGACTTCGCCAACCAGACCCGGGATCTCACCGAGGCGCAGGTCTTCGAGCTGTACGGAGCGTCTTAGCGAAAGAACGTATTAGCCACAGATGAACACAGATGGACACGGATCTTTGTGGGCTGCACTTCGCTTGCTCCGCGGCAGGATTTGCCCGGCAGGTGTGGTTTGGAAAGGCCTTTCTTAAACCAAGTCACAGAGGTGAGCCTCGCCTGTCGGCAGCTGCTGGAGTAAATCTGTGTACATCCGTGTTCATCTGTGGCTAGAAACAAAGGAAACGTGCTCATCTGCGGCCCGTTCCCTCACGCCGGCACGAAGATGCGCCGGCCGTCCTCGGTCCTCGCCTCCTGCATGGGGTGGCGGTACAGGGTGGCCAGTACCTCCCGCTCGAGCATGGTTTCCACGGGGCCGTGGCAGCTCTCGCCGTCGCCGAACAGCAGCAGCGCATGGGTGCAGAAGCGCAGGGCCAGGTTGACGTCGTGGGTGGCGAGGATCATGGCCCCGTCCGCCGCGTGGCGGTCGAGCCGTTCCAGCACGTCGATCTGGTGGTGGACGTCCAGGTGGTTGGAGGGCTCGTCCAGCAGCATCACGCGGGGGTTCTGGGTCAGCAGCGTGGCGACCGCGACGCGACGGCGCTCGCCCCCGGAGAGCGTGCCCACGTCCCGGTGGGTCATCTCCCGCAGGTCCAGCTCCGCCAGCGCGTCCAGGGCAATGCGCTGGTCGTCCTCGTCCTCCCAGCGCCAGGGGGAAACGTGGGGGTGGCGGCCCATGAGGGCCGTTTCCAGCACCGTGGCGGGAAAGGGATCCTGGTTGTCCTGGGGCAGCAGGCCCAGCTGCTGGGCCAGGCGCCGGCGCCCCCAGCGCGCTAGTGGACGGTCCTGCACCAGCACCTCGCCGCCCACCGGGCGGTTGAGCCCGGCCATCGCGTGCAGCAGCGTTGTCTTGCCCACGCCGTTGCGCCCAAGCAGCGCCCAGCGCTCGCCGCGGCCCACCGACAGATTCAGCGCCCGGCAGATGTGAACGTCGGCGATGTCGACGGTCAGGTTGCGGGTCTCCAGCAGGGTCATTCCCGGCCCCTCGGTCCGCGGTTGAGCAGAAACAGGAACAGCGGCACGCCGATAACGGCCGAGAACACCCCAACCGGCAGCTGCTGCGGGGCGAGCAGGGTGCGCGCGAGGATATCGGCGAAGTTCAGCAACGTACCGCCCAACAGGACCGCCCCGGGGAGGAGAAGGCGGTGGTCGCTGCCGATGGCCAGCCGCAGCATGTGCGGCACCACCAGTCCCACGAAGCCCACCGAACCGGCCAGGGTGACGGCCGCGGCAGTCAGCAGCGAGGCCAGGCCGAACAGGGCATAGCGCAGCGGCGTGACGGCCACCCCCAGCACGCGGGCCTGGAGCTCGCCGCGGGCGAGCAGGTTCAGCGGCCTTGCCAGGGCGAACGATGCGGCCAGGCCGGTCACCAGGACCAACCCGCGCCAGGGCGGCCACCCGGCGTGTCCGAGGTCCCCCATCAGCCAGAACAGCATGCCGCGCAGCTCGTGCTCCGGCCCGAGGGCCAGCAGGAAGCTGATCACCGCGCTCCAGCCGGAGGCCACCACGATGCCCGTGAGCAGCAGCCGGGCCGGCGTCCAGCCGCCCCGGCCATGGGCGAGGCCGAAGACCAGCACCATGGAGAGCAGGGCACCGGCCAGCGCGCCGCCGGAGACCACCGCGGCGCCCAGGCCCAGCACCATGGCGGTCAGCGCGCCCACGGAGGCGCCGCCGGAGATCCCCAGCACGTAAGGATCCGCCAGGGGATTGCGCAACAGCACCTGCATCAACGCCCCTGCGAGGGCCAGCAGCCCGCCGGTGATGAAGGCCGCGGCGGCCCGGGGCAGTCGTAACTCCCATATCACGGTGGCGGCGGTATCGGCCCGGTTTGCCGTCAGGGCCATCCAGGTGTCCGCCCACGAAACGTCGACGCTGCCGGACTTGGCGGCGGCGAGCAGGCTGATCACGGCGGCGACGGTGAGCGCGCCGAGAGTTATCGCTGCGCGTATGGGCATGAATGAACGGGCTGTATCGGTCCGGTGGCCGGCGAAAGCGCGTCAGTATAGCTGCCGGGGGCCGCGGGAGCTCAATGGCGGCAACCGGGCCGGGAATGTGACAGGGCCGCGGTAGATGGCGCGGCCGCGCTTTGCTACGGGTGACGGTAATCGCCGTGTGTGCGGTGCTGGGGGCCATCTATGGAGCGCGATGCGATGCCGAATGCCAAAGTGAACGCAAAACCGCTGACCCGCCGGCAGGAACGCCTGCTCTACCTGCGCAAATGGCTGCGCCACGGCCGCCGGATCGCCTCCGTGGCACCGTCGAGCCGCGCCCTGTCGGAGGCGACCTGTGGCCGAATCGACGCACGCACCCCGCAGACCATCCTGGAGCTGGGTGCCGGTACGGGCGCCGTCACCCGGGTGGCCGCCGCGGCCATGCACCCCGATAGCCGCCTGGTAGCCATCGAGCGCGACCCCGATTTCGCCCGGGCCCTGGACAACGCCGTGCCGCGGGCGGAAGTCGTCGTGGGCGACGCCTGTGACCTGGCCGCGATTCTCCAGGCACGGGGCATCGATCACGTGGACGTGGTGCTGAACGGTCTGCCAACGCCAAGCCTCACGGTAGAACAACGGCGGCGAATTGCCGATGCCATTGCCGGCCTGGCGGATCAGCCCTGGGTCAGCCAGATCACCGTCATGCCCTGGGTGTACCAGGGGTTCTATCGCTGCCGGTTCGAGGAGGTCCGGTTTCAGCCGGTCTTCCGTAATCTGCGGCCGGGCGGCGTGTATCACTGCCGGGGCGTGCGACCGTAAACGGCGTTCCGGCGTGGCGGGCGCCGACGCCAAGCGGTACGCTGTTGCCCTGCGGATTACACCGACAACGACGACGCAGTGACATGGCAGAGACAGACTTCACACCCGAACAGCTTCGCAGACGCCTCGCCTACGCCACGCTATTCGCCGCCGTGCTACTGACGCCCGCGCTGTGGCTATTGGGCGGCAACCTGGTGGGCGATTTCGTGGCCGGCGTCTGGCTGGGCACCCTGGCGGCCTTCGTGATGGTCGCAGGCCCCATGCTCCTGCCCGACCAGCCCATGCTCAGCCGCGGGCTAGTGGTGGCCGCCGGAATCATTGTCGGCGGTTCGGTGCTCTGGATTAGCCCCGTGGGTAACACTGGCGACAGCGCTCGCACCGAATCGGCCGCGCCGGTGATCGCCTTCGGTGTCGGCGCCATTATCGCCCACGCCAGCTGGGTCGGGCAGATCAAGCGGCTTGGCCGGCAAAGCGGCGACTGAACAGCGAGGCATCGGGAGATGGACGGAGGGTCCGTCGCCTGGGGTGCCCCACATTCACGGGCGCAACAGGCCCGAGCCGATCACTGCGCCGGCTTGCGGCCCACCACCTGAACCACGTGGGCGAGGCCGCAGTGGTACTTGCCCTCGTGAACGGCGCGTTCCCGCTCGCAGGCGACCACCAGCTCCAGTCCTTCCAGCTCCGTTCGGAGACCGGCCATGTCCATCATCATCTCGGCTGACGGCGGGCCACCGGTTCCGTAGGACACCTGTGCCGGGGTATAGGCTTCCAGAATCAGTACGCCGCCGGGCTGCAGGCCAGCCACGACCTGGCGGTGGGTTGCGCGGCGAAGGTCCGGCGGCACGTGGGCGAATATCGACACGATGGCCGCCCAGGCCCCGGGGGCGATGCTGTACTCGGCGAGATCGCTGCAGATGGTCTCGATGACCGTGCCCCGGGTCGCGGCAAGCCGCTGAGCTTTCTCCAGGCCCACACGCGAGGCGTCCACCGCCGTGACGTCGTGCCCGTGTTCCGCCAACCAGACGGCATTGCGACCTTCCCCCTCGGCCAGGCAGAGCACCGGCCCGGCCGGGATGAGCCGGGCCTGCTGGACCAGGAAGTCGTTGGGCGCGGTGCCGTAGGCGTATTCCGGGTCGCTGTATCGTTCGTCCCACATGGTTGAGCTGGCTCCCATCGTCTGGCGCGGCGTGCTGGAGAGCTTACCGCACCGGACGATGACCCGGTGTGACGGGGGCCCTGCCGACGCCGGATCGGGACTCGGGCCCGTGCAGGCCCGAGCCCGTTCGCCCTCATCCAGCGGGCGGGATGTTCTGGTTGAGGTGAAACCGGTTCCCCGGGTCCCAGTCCGCCTTCACCGAGGCCAGCCGCTCGAAGGTACCTGCGCCGAAGGCGGCGCGCAGACGCTCGGCGCCCTCGTCGCCGCCGAGGAAGTTCACGTAGACGCCGCCCGTGGCATGGGGCGTCATGGCCTCGAACGCCTCCCGTGCCCAGCCGATGTGGGTGTCGTCCTCGGGGGCGGCGCGCCAGCGAGCCTGGATGTTCAACACCCAGCTGGCATCGCGGTGGCTGTAGGGCGTGCTGTCGGCTCTCCGGCGTGCGATGGCGCCGCCCAGGGTCATCATGCCGACCACGGACTCCCTGGATGTCATGCGGCCAGCACGATCGCAGAGGGTATCGACTGCCGACCCGCTCATAGGCGGCAGGTAATGGGCCTTCCAGTAGTTGCGCGCGCCGAAGGCGGCCGAGGCGTCGAGCATGGACTGGAACGCGGTGTAGGGCCTGGGGCAGACCTTGTCGGCGATGGGATTGCCGATGGCGCGCAGCGGGGCCAGTGCTCGTTCGCCGTCCGCCGTGTCGCCGGTGTGGATCATGGCCAGAAGCAGGATCATCCGTCCATGGACGGACTCGGGCAGGAACGGCAGGGGCGGGGCGTGGCGCAGCACGACCAGGCAGGAGACCTCGTCCGGTGCCTCGCGCATCACCCGGTCCACCTCCCGAAGCACTGCCGGGGCATCCTCGAAATCGTGCACCACGGGGCCGGCCATCACCTGTGGGCCGAGCGGGTGAAGGTCCAGCTCGAAGCGGGTGACAATGCCGAAATTGCCGCCGCCGCCGCGCAGCGCCCAGAAAAGCTCCGGGTTCTCGTCGGCGCTGGCGCGGACGAAACGGCCGTCCGCCGTCACTACGTCGGCGGCGCGCAGGTTGTCCACGGTCATGCCGTGCTTGCGCGAGAGGTAGCCGAACCCGCCGCCCAGGGTCAGCCCGGCCACCCCGGTGCCCGAAATGAAGCCCAGCGGCGTGGCCAGGCCGTGGGCCTGGGTTTCCCGGTCCAGATCCCCTAGCCGGGCGCCGGGCTCGACGTGGGCAATCCGTGCCTCCGGCTCGACGCGGATGCCGGTCATCGCCGAACAGTCCAGCATCAGGCCATTATCACAGGCGCCGTTACCGGCGACGTTGTGGGCGCCGCCGCGGATGGCGATCTCCAGGCCATGCTCGCCCGCGAAGCGCACTGCCTGCATGATATCCGCCGCACCACGGGGGCGCACGATCAGCGCCGGGCGGCGGTCGTACATGGCGTTCCAGAGCGCGCGGGCATCGTCGTAACCCTCGTATCCCGGCTCCAGCAGCTCGCCGCGCAGGCCATCGCGGAACGCCGTCAGGGTCTCGTCGTCGAGGCCCACGTTGGCGGTAATCCGTGCATCTTGTGCCGTCATGATTCCCTCTCCCAGCTGTTGCCTTGATCCGGCCGCACGATGGCGGCCACACCCCGAGCATCGGGCTGCCGGGGCCGCCGGGCCTAGTCCAGAATCTGAAGCGTGCGGAAGCCGTTGGTGGACGAGGTCGTGGCGGGGGGGAGGGCGGTCAGCCGGTGGGAGCGGGCCGGACGTCGGCAAAGATGCTCAATCCCAGCCAGATGCTCATGTTGCGGGTCAGTTCACGAGGGCCGAACAGCCGGATGGTTTCGCGGCTGAGCGCGCCGTTCAGGGTCTCGTCACCCATCCACACGGCGGTCATGGCCTGCAGCTGCGCGACGACGTAGAGGTTGGGTTCCTGGCCGGGGTCGGTCAGGCACAGATCCACCTGCCCCGCGTCCACCAGCACCCACCAGTTCCGCTTGCCATCGCGGGCATCCGGGTAGTGGAACTGCAGGGTCAGCGGCCGCTGGGGCAGGTGTTGCGGCTGCAGACGCCGCCGCATGTCCCACATCAGCACCCCGGCATCCAGCTCGTCCGCCTCCAGCTCGCTGCGTGCCCAGCGGTGGCCCCAGGTACCGGCCAGCTCGATCAATGGCTTCAGCTCCTGGCCTCGCTCGGTGAGCCGATATTCGCAGCCCTGGCCGTTGTCCTCGGGACAGCGCTCGATGATGCACTCGCGCTCCAGCTGCTTCAGCCGCTGGGAAAGCAGGGTGGGTGAGATGAGCGGAACGCCACGGCGGATCTCGTTGAACCGGCACGAGCCGCAGACCAGCTCGCGCAGGATCAGTAGGGTCCAGCGCTCGCAGATGATCTCCGCGGCTTTTGCGACGGGGCAGAACTGGCCGTAACCTCTCATGCCGCCAAGGGTAGACCCGGAGGGCGCCGCGTCCAGTACAAATTCTGGAGTCCTGCCGTGGGATGCTCTTGCGCGATGGCGAGTTCGCGTGGAAGGCGGCGAGCGCTACCAATGCTCCGGGGCGTCCAGCGCGGCCGCGCAGTGGATAGCGCCCTTTACCCGGACGAGCGCGCCCGGCGCGAGCTCCAGGGCCAGCCAGCCTTCAGGGTGTTCCAGCGGGTAGGGTGCCGCAAGCGCATGGTTCGTGTGGAATCCCGCCCGGGTATAGTACGCCGGATCGCCCAGCACGAGGACGATCTCGGCGCCCCGCTCCCTGAGCGTGTCCAGCCCGCTGGCGATCAGTGCCGTCCCGGTGCCCTGGCCCTGGTGATCCGGTGCGACGGCCAGCGGAGCGAGTATATGGGCCGAAACACCTTCGTGCCCGTCCACCTTCACGGCGCTGAAGATGATGCTGCCGATGATCCGGCCATCTTCTTCCGCGATCAGTGACAGGACGGGCCGGGCCGACTCGCCCCGCAGCAGATCCACGGCCAGCCGCGCTACCGTGGGGCCCTCATCGTGGCCGAAGGCGCGCCGGTGCAGCGCCTCGATGGCATCCAGGTCGGCGGTGGTGGATTCTCTTATGTTCATCGTGGTCCCTGGTACTGGAGGGGATTCACCCGCTCCGGCGGCAGCCCTCGGCCTTGAGGACCCGCTTCGTGGAGGCCGGGTATTTTGCCAGCGCCGCCGCCGGCCGGCGCGGACGCACCACCAGCTCGCCGCCGCAGTTGGGGCAGATGCCGTCCAGAATGGCCTCGGTGCAATCGGCGCAGAATGTGCACTCGAAGGTGCAGATGCGCGCGTCGGCGGAGTCCGGCGGCAGGTCGGCGTCGCAGCATTCGCAGTTCGGTCGCAGCTCCAGCATGTCCGGGTCTCTCTGTGTCCGAGACGTTCAGGATAGCGGCTGTTGTGGCTCTTGAGGATCTCCCGCCTGTGGGGGCAGTGCATCCTCGAGCGGGAAATCCACTTCCTCCAGCGAATCGGACAGGAAGTCCAGCAGGGCGCGAACGGCCGGCAACAGTCCCCTTCGCGAGGGGAAGACGGCGTGGAAGATGCCGCCCCGGGGTCGCCATGCGGGTAGTACCGGGGCAAGCCGCCCCGCCAGAAGGTCATCACCGCCAACGATCAACGGCATCCTGACGACGCCCAGGCCGGCCAGCGCCGCCTGACGCAAAGTGAATACGTCATCGGTGATCAGGCGCGGCTCGTGGGGAATCCGAGTGGATTGACCCTCCGGGCCGTCGAGACACCACAGGTGGCGCCCTTCCGGGTCCGCGAAATCCAGGCTCGGCAGCTCCGTGAGGTCCGCGGGTGTCCTCGGGCGGCCGTAGCGCTGGAGGAGCTCGGGCGAGGCCATCAGGCACTGGGGGCTGCGCGAAAGCGTCTTCATGGTCAGATCGCTGTCTTCCAGTGG
Source organism: Ectothiorhodospiraceae bacterium WFHF3C12 (assembly GCA_013519935.1). GTDB lineage: Bacteria > Pseudomonadota > Gammaproteobacteria > Nitrococcales > Nitrococcaceae > WFHF3C12. The sequence continues at coordinate 26,575 of JACDUA010000031.1, forward strand.
CGGAAAGCGCACCCGGAGCGCGATGTCGAATCCCTCCTTGATCACGTCCACGCGGCGGCTGGTCGCTTCCAGCTCCACCGTTACCTCGGGATACGCCTCCATGAACCGCACCAGAAGGGGCGCGATCAGGAAGTAGATCATACCCGGCGGACAGCTTACGCGGACCAGGCCCCGGGGCTGGGCGCGTAGCCGGTCGATGCTCTCCTGGGCCGCGTCCGCCTCCACCAGCATGGCGACACAGTGGCGGTAATACGCCTGGCCGGTTTCCGTCACCGAGAAGCGCCGCGTGGAACGGTTGATCAATCGGGCGCCCAGCCGCTCCTCCAGCAGGGCGATGCGGCGGCTCAGCCTGGATTTCGGCAGGCCCAGGGCGCGGCCGGCCGGGGCGAAGCCGCCGTGCTCGACCACCTTGGCGAAGTAATACAGGTCGTTGAGGTCCTGCATGTCTGAGTCGTTCCAAAAATAGAACACTGAGTATGACTTGGGCCGTCTACTCAGTCCAGCGTTCTGGAAATATCCTTTCGGGTCAGTGAATCGAAGCCGGTGCTGCCGGCAAGGAGAGTTTCCATGAAAAAGATACGCGCGACTTTCGGCCCGCCCCACGGTCACTGGGTCGGCGACGGATTTCCGGTCCGTTCCCTCTTCTCCTATGACCGCATGGGGGCGCGCAACGTCAGCCCGTTCCTGCTCCTGGACTACGCCGGTCCCATCGAGTTCGGGCCCGCCCGCCGGCCGCGCGGTGTCGGTCAGCATCCGCACCGCGGCTTCGAGACCGTGACGCTGGTCTACCGCGGCGAGCTGGAACATCGGGACTCCGGCGGAGGTGGCGGCCATATCGGCGAGGGCGACGTCCAGTGGATGACCGCGGGTGACGGCATCGTCCACGAGGAGCTGCACTCTGAGGCGTTCACGGCCAGCGGCGGTGTGCTGGAGATGGTGCAGCTGTGGGTGAATCTCCCGGCGGAGCACAAGCGCGCCGCGCCCGCCTACCAGACATTGCGCGCCGCCGACTTCCCGGTCGTCGCGCTCGACGCGCACGGCAGCCGGCTGCGCCGTATCGCCGGCGAGTACGCGGACCGTCGGGGACCTGCCAGGACGTTCACGCCGGTCAACGTCTGGGACGTGGGTCTGGTCCGCGATAGCGACGTCTTCCTGGCGGTGCCCGACGGCCACACCACGCTGGCGGTCGTGCTGTCCGGCACGGTGCGGATCAACGATGCCGAGGTCGCCCGCCATGCGGAGCTGGTCTGCTTCGAGCGCGAAGGCGGCGAGATCCGGCTGGAGGCGAACGGCGACGCCCGCCTGCTCGTCCTGACCGGCGAGCCGATCGAGGAGCCCGTGGTGGGGCGGGGGCCGTTCGTCATGAACACGGAGTCCGAGATCGAGGAGGCCATCGCCGACTACAGCAGGGGCACGTTCGGTGCCCTGGAACCGGCCTGACCCCGACTGGGGAAGGCCCACAAACGCCCGGCGTCCGCGCCGGGCTGTCTCATGAAGTAGCAACAGTAAGGAGGCCGTTCATGGCATTCCAATACAACCGGCTCGACAAGTCCGACGTGGCACTGCTGATGGTCGACCATCAGGCGGGCCTGCTGTCCCTGGTCCGGGACTTCAGCCCCGACGACTTCCGGAACAACGTGCTCGCGCTCGGCGATATCGCCAATTTCTTTGAGATCCCGACGATCCTCACGACCAGCTTCGAGGACGGCCCGAATGGCCCCATCGTTCCCGAGCTCAAGGAGATGTTCCCGCAGGCGCCGTACATCGCCCGGCCCGGACAGATCAACGCCTGGGACAACGAAGACTTCCTGGCCGCGGTCAGGGCCACCGGCAAGCGCCAGCTCCTCGTCGCCGGCGTGGTCACCGAAGTCTGCGTAAGCTTCCCCGTGCTCTCGGCGCTGGAAGAGGGCTACGAAGTCTTCGTCGTGACCGACGCGTCCGGCACGTTCAACCAGACGACCCGGGATGCGGCCTGGGATCGGATGTCCCAGGCCGGGGCGCAGCTCATGACCTGGTTCGCCGTCGGCTGTGAGCTTCACCGTGACTGGCGGAACGATATCGAGGGCTTCGGCGGCCTGCTGGCCGGCCATCTGCCCCAGTACGCCAACCTGATCCAGAGCTACACGGCTCAGCAGGGATAGCCTCTGAACACGCCCGCAGGGACGCGGGCTTCCTCTCTGCACGATGACGCCGGTCCGGCGCCAAGCCCGCCGCTGTTCCGATGCGCCATGAAACGGTCTTCCTGAATCAAAACTGCTGCCGCGAGTACCGTTGCCGGTACTGCACCGGCGTGAGGCCGGTCAGTTGCTTGAACATACGGCTGAGGTTGGACTCGCTGCTGAAGCCGAGAGCCGCCCCGATCGAGCCCAGCGTCGCCGATGTCAGGGTTAGCCGCTCCGCTACCTGGTAGAGCTTGATGCGGCGAGCGTAGGCGGCCGGGCTCATTCCGGACTCGGCCTTCACCCGCCGGGCCAGGGTCCGCTCCGAGACCTTCAGCGCCGCCGCCAGCCGGGGCATGGTGATCCGCTCGGCGGGCTGTTCCTCCACCCAGCGGTGCACGGCACGGACCAGCTTTCCTGGTTGCTGCACCGGGCTGATGCTGCCGAACGCTTCATGGGGCTGCAGCGGGCGCGGCAGAACCATGAGGCGGCTGACGTCGTTGAATACGGAGGGACTGATCTGCTCCTCCAGCAGCCGCTGAGCGATCGGCAGGTAACCGTGAACTCCGGAGGCCGTGACCGTGCCGCCATCCGCCACGTGTTCCCGCTCCGGCCGCCAGGTCACGGCGGGGTGCTCACGGACCAGCGCGTCGGTCAGCCACCAGGTCACCGTGGCCGCCCGTCCGTCCAATGCCCCGCCGGCCGCCAGCAGGCACACCCCGGTGCAGTATGCCCACAGCGGCGTCTTCCGACCGGCGCGGGCGAGAGCCGCGATCAGCTTGTGATTGACGGTAAGGGACTGCTCGACTTGAGCCGGGGACTCCGCCCAGAACCCTGGTACCAACACCGCATCCAGGTCCGCCGTTTCCAGGCCGTGCGTTGCTTCCAGGGTCAGGCCATTGGCGCAGGCCACCGGTCCGGTTGCCAGCCCTACGCGTGTGGTGGTGAAAACCCGCTTGCCGAGACGCCGGTTGGCGGCGTGTAACAAGTCGGCGAAGGCCAGCAGGCCTGCGGGCATGCAGTCCGGGTAAAGCAGCAGGCCGATTTGCTGGGAGTGGGGCATGTCCTGAAATGAATAAGAATTGTCGATAGCGGCCATTAAAGCACCCGCCGGACCCCCGGACAATCAGTTCCAGGCAACGAGGAGCTGACATGAAGATCCATCAACTGCGCAATGCCACCATCATCGTCGAGTTCGGGGACAACCGCGTGCTGGTGGACCCGATGCTGGCCCGCAGGGCCAGCCTGCCGCCGCTGCGCTTCTTCGGCGCCCGAGGACGCAACCCCCTGGTCGATCTTCCGGACTCCGCCAAGGCCGCCATGCGGTCGGTGACCCACTGCCTTATCACCCATTGCCAGAAGGGGCACTTCGACCACCTCGACCGCAAAGGCGTCAGGTTCCTGCGGGAACGCAACATTCCCGTGATCTGCACACCCCACGACGGCGACTTCCTCCGCCAGCGCGGGCTGAACGCCCAGCCACTGCCAGAGGACCACGAGCAGGGCGTGCCGTTGCTCGGCGGGACAGTCCGCACCGTTCACTGTACCCACGGCCGTGGCCTGGTGGGGCGGCTGATGGAGCACGGCGTTGGCTACCTGCTGGAGATCCCCGGCGAACCGAGTCTCTACCTCAGCGGCGATACCATCCTCACGCCGACGATCCGGGAATTCGCGATGCGACACCAGCCGGAGGTTAGCGTCATCCCCGCCGGCGGGGCACGCTTCGACGTTGGGCACGAGATCATCATGGGTATCGACGATGTGCTCGACTTCACCGGACTCGTCGGGGGCACGGTAATCGCCAACCACATGGAGGCGCTTAGCCATTGCCCTGTAACCCGCAGCGCGCTGTCGGTGGCGGCGGCCAAAGCGGGGTTGATGTCGCGCTTGCGGATACCGGCGGATGGCGACGTCGTCGCGATTGGTGAGGCAAGGCCGGGGGCGGTCGAACGACTTCGGGCCTGATACGGGAGTCCGTTGCGGTTTCCGGGGCGCCATGGCCGGATGCTGAGGCGTCAGAACACCGCGCCCTCGGGCGCGAACCCCGTTCCCAGTACCGTGGCAGAGTCATTCACGAAGTACAGTTCCACCGTGCCGCCCCGAGCGGGGTAGTACCAGATCTCCACGTGTGCGCCGGGTACTACATCCAGCCAGAAGTCCTCGATGGGGCCCCATACGTGCTCGGTGTCCCGGATCAGCGTGCGAGTGCGCTCCGGGTCCCCGAAGGTGGCCACGACCGCTGCTCGCGTCATGCCGACGCTGAAATCGCCGGGCGCGGGGCGGCGGTCACAGGCGGTCATCGCCAGGAGTGCCAGAAGCACCACCGATACGCGGCGTGTCGACATACCCTGAAAGGTAGCCCAGCCGTGGCCGTGTACGCGGCCGTCGAGGAGAGTGCCCGGCCGGGCATTGCCGGACGGTGCACGGCCCCGGGGCCTTGCACCGGGGCCGACGGGGGAATGATCCCGCCTAACCGATGATATCACCCCCCAGGGCATAACCGCCCTCGGACGTCTCGTTGATCTGGACCATGACATACGGACGTATGTCCTCGCCCTTGCGGTCCCTGAAAAGCCCGCTGACCGTCTCGGTCAGACGGTTCACCGCCTCTTCCTTGTCCGCCTTGCTCAGATCGCCCTTGGGCACGGTCATGCGAATGGTTGGCATTGTGACCTCCTTTCGAGTTAAATAACAAATATTGACAGTTGTCATTCCAACACCTCACTCTCAGCCGGTCAATACGTCATCAACTACCCGGAGGGTGAGATGGAATACCGTCACCTGAACGCGACCGACGTGTCTGTCTCGGTGCTCGGCCTGGGCTGCATGGGCATGTCCGGCTTCTATGGGCCGGCGGACGTCGCCGAGAGCAAGCGCACCATAGGCGCCGCCCTGGACGCTGGCATCAACCTGCTGGATACCGGGGATCTCTACGGCATGGGCCGCAACGAGCTGCTGATTCGGGAGGCGCTGGCCCAGCGCCGGCGCGAGGATGTCTTCATTGCCGTGAAGTTTGGCCCCCAGCGCGACCCGGACGGCAACTTCGTGGGGTTGGACTGCAGCCCGCCCGCCGTCAAGAACAGCCTCGCCCAGACCCTGGCGAAGCTGGGCACCGACTACGTCGACCTGTACCAGCCGGCACGGGTGGATCCCAACGTACCCATCGAGGAGACGGTCGGCGCCATGGCGGAGCTGAAGGATCGGGGCTACGTCCGCGCCATCGGGTTGTCCGAGGCCGGCGCGGAAACCATTCGGCGGGCCAACGCGGCGCATCCCGTCAGCTGGCTGCAGATCGAGTACTCGCTGCTGTCGCGGGACATCGAAGACGACATCCTGCCGGTGTGCCGTTCGCTCGGGATACCCGTCAGCGCGTATGGTGTGCTCTCCCGTGGCCTGCTGTCCGCGCACCGGAGCGGGGCGCATGCCATGACCGGCGGGGATTTCCGTCAGCTGCTGCCCCGGTTTCACGGCGAAAACCTGGACAAGAATCTGCAGCTGGTCAGGGCGCTGGAAGAGGTCGCCTCGGAGCGGGGGTGCACCGTGACCCAGCTCGCCATAGCTTGGGTGGTGGCCCAGGGCCGCGACTTGCTCCCGTTGATCGGCGCGCGCCGCCAGGCACGTCTCGACGAAGCCCTTGCCGCGCTGGACGTATCGCTGTCGCACGACGAGTTGCGCATGATCGACTCGGCAGTACCCAAAGGCGCCGCTGCCGGTGCGCGTTACAATCCCGACCAGATGGCACTGCTGGACAGCGAACGATCAGGAGGACACCAACACGCGTGAACAGCGAAGCGTTGACCCCGGATGCCATACTCGACACTGCCGAGGACGTGCTGCGCCGTTTCGGCCCGGCCAAGACCACGGTGGTCGACGTCGCCCGGGCCCTGCAAGTGAGCCACGGCAGTATCTACCGCCATTTCCCGACCAAGGCGGCCCTGCGGGACGCCGTCGCGGAGCGCTGGCTGCACCGGGTCTCGGCGCCGCTGGCGGATGTCGCCGCCGAGTCGGGACCGGCGGATGAGCGTCTCAAGCGCTGGCTGGAGGCCCTGGTGGCGGCCAAGCACCGGAAGGTCTTCGACGACCCGGAGCTGTTCGCCACTTATCACGCACTGGCGGAACAGGCCCGCGGCGTGGTGGACGCCCACGTGCGCGAGCTCTGCGATCAGCTTGCGCGCATTGTCGACGATGGCCGCACGCAGGGCCGATTCAGCGTAACCGACCCGGAGCGCACGGCACGGGCCGTGTTCGACGCGACCCTGCGCTATCACCATCCCGCCCACAGTAGTGAGTGGCGCGAGCCGGGCATTGATGTCGCGTTTCAGGCGACCCTGCAGCTGGTGCTGTCGGCGCTGGTCGTGGACAGGGCCGGCAAGTGAGGGCAGCCGGCCGTTACAGATCGTCCCGGTAACGCGCCGCCATCGCCGCCTGGGATTCTTCGGGACCGTCCTCGCCCACCTGGTCCATGATCATCCGCGACATGGTCGGCAGCACCGATCGCTCGTTGCGCGCCTCCGGCGACCAGAGTCTGGAGCGCATCAGGGCCTTGGCACAGTGCAGGTAGGCTTCCTCGACCGTGATCTCGATGACCAGCCGGGGCGTGCGTCGTTCGCCGGCGAACTGAGCGGTCACCTCGGCCTCTTCCCGCAGGCATGCCGAGCCGTTGATGCGCAACGTCTCGTCCACGCCCGGTACCAGTACGAGCAGGCCGATGCCGCCGTTTTCGATGATATTCGTGAGCGAATCCAGCCGGTTGTTGCCCGGCGAATCCGGAAGCAGCAGGGTTCGCTCGTCCGCGACCTTCATGAACCCCGGCTCGCCACCGCGCGGCGAAGCGTCCATGTGGCCCGAGTCGCCACTGGTCGCGATTACCGCGAACGGCGAGAGCGCGATGAACCGGCGGCAGTGTTCGTCCAGATGGGCGAGTTGCTTCCTCACCGCTCGGCCTTTCGGTTCCGGGTAGAGCTGGCGCAGTTGCTCGATGCTAGTGATCACTGGCCCTATCCCTAGGTTGTGGGTTCTGGGTCTGAAATTGGCGCTCCAGGCGTTGCGAACAGCCTCTGGGCTGGCCTTTACCCGCGCTGAATCAGGGTGTTGCGTAGGTCCGACCCGCAAGAGGGAGCCCCGCAAGAGGGAGCCCGCAAGAGAAGTGACTCGCCCTTGAGCACTGAATTTTTCGGAAGGTTATAGGAGCATGTCGCCCGCTGCCACGGAGAGATAGTTCGCGAGCCGGGCTACTGTGGATATTCACAGTAGCCCGCCCGGTATGGACGCATTTCCCTGTTGGTTGGTGATTCGTTCAGATGAGTATTGGTCTGACGAGTTGCCGGTTTCTATCGAGGCGGTTCATTTGCCCCGAACCACCAGGCAGTACTTGCCGTAAATGCCGAGTATGTTCTCCACCTCGTAGTCGATGGTGCTGACGGTCTGGATGTTGCCGTCCTGCTTGGCGGCGTCGACACTGGCGTCGCCCCAGGCCACGGCCCCGAGGACGGAGTTCATGCAGGCCCGGCCTTCCTTGTCCGTGGCGCCGCCGCTGGCCTGGACGCCCATCTTGCCTTCCGTGTAGAGGCCGCCGGCCGGGTAGTAGGTGGCGCAGCCGCCTAGCAGCGCGGATGCGGCGACAAGGCTGGTGATCGCTAGTGGTCGTTTCATGATCCATCTCTCCTTGATATCGGGGTGTGAAGGGAATCGGGGCGTATTTCGGGGACACCCGATAAGGGATATGGAGATCACTAACCTGCTTCAAAGGGGGCGTGGACGCTGGCTTCCCGGGCTTTTCCCGTTTGTGCTCTCGCAGTTGGGCGCGAAGGGGCGGCTGCTGACCGGCGCCGGCTCGGGCTAGCTTCGACGGTAGACGATCAGGTCCCATACCTCGTGGCCCTTGCGCAGACCGCGCTGTTCGAACTTGGTCTGAGGGCGCTCGCCGGGATCCGGCGCGAACGCCCCGGCGCCGTTGGGGTTCTCGAAGGCCGGGCAGTCGCTGACCACCGTCATCATGTGCTCGGCGTAGTCGGCCCAGTCCGTCGCCAGGTGCAGGAAGCCCCCCGGCTGGAGCTTGGCCGCGGCCAGTTCCAGCCAGGCGGGCTGGACCAGGCGGCGTTTGTGGTGGCGCTTCTTGGGCCAGGGGTCCGGGAAGAACAGGTGGATGCCAGCCAGGGCGGCATCCGGGATGTTCCGCCGCATCACCTCGTTGGCGTCATCAATGACCACCCGCACGTTGGTCAGGCCGCGCTTCTCCACGTCCAGCAGCAGGTGGCCGACCCCCGGGCGGTGGACCTCGATGCCCAGGTAGTTGCGCTCCGGGTGGTTGGCCGCCATCTCGGCCAGCGCCTCGCCGTCGCCGAAGCCGATATCCAGCACCACCGGCGCCTCGCGGCCGAAGGCTTCGGCAAAGTCGAGGCGCGCGTCGCCGGGCTCGAGGCCAAAGCGCGGGAAAAGCTCGTCCAGGGCGCGTTGCTGGCCGCGGGTGAGGCGGCCTTCGCGGCGGACGAAGGAGCGAATGGGGCGGTGGTGTTTTTCGGTGTCGTTCACGTCGAAGTCGTTTGTCTTAGCCACGGATGAACACAGATGGACACAGATTTGCGTGGATCGAGTCTCGTTGGGATCGCGTGCCCGTGACCTGACGCTATCCCAGAATACGGCGCGATCCGTGTTTATCCGTGTTCATCTGTGGCTTCAATGATGGTGATTGTTCGCGGCGAGGTCGCCGCTCCCACGCGTAGTTCCCCAAATTGTAGGAGCGGCGCGGGCCGCGATTCTTGGCGCATCCGTGGACATCGCGCCTTGCGGCGCTCCTACGGGTGGCTTCGATACCACACCAGACACGCATCAGTGTTCATCTGGGTGCATCTGTGGCTGGAAAAGGTTTTCAGAAGAACGTCCCGTCCAGTGGCGAGGAGGTGCTGGCGTAGCGTTTTCTGGGGATTCGGCCGGCGAGGTAGGCCTCGCGCCCGGCCTCGATGGCCTTGCGCATGGCGCTGGCCATGAGAACCGGGTTTCTGGCGCCGGCGATGGCGGAGTTCATGAGCACGCCGTCGCAGCCGAGCTCCATGGCGATGGCGGCGTCCGACGCGGTTCCCACGCCGGCGTCCACCAGCACGGGGACGTTGGCGTTCTCGATGATGGACAGGATGTTGTACTTGTTCTGGATGCCCAGGCCGGAGCCGATGGGGGCGGCCAGGGGCATGACGGACACGCAGCCTATCTCCTCCAGTCGCCGGGCGACGATCGGGTCGTCGTTGGTGTAGACCATGACCTGGAAGTCGTCGGCCACCAGCTGTTCGGCGGCCTCCAGGGTGGCCGTGATGTCCGGGTACAGCGTCTTCTCGTCGCCCAGCACCTCGAGCTTCACCAGGCTGTGGCCGTCCAGCAGCTCCCGTGCCAGGCGGCAGGTTCGCACGGCGTCTTTGGCCGTGAAGCAGCCGGCGGTGTTGGGCAGGATCGTGTACTCGCTCGGGGGAACGACGTCCAGCAGGTTCGGCTCGCTGGGGTCCTGGCCGATGTTGCTGCGGCGGATGGCCACAGTGACGATCTCCGCGCCGCTGGCCCGAATGGCCTCACCGGTCTCGTCGAGGTCCTTGTACTTGCCTGTGCCGACCAGCAGCCGGGAGCCGTACTCGCGGCCGGCGATGGTGAAGGTGTCTGGGTGCATGTTCGTCGATTCGTTAACCAGGTAATTGGTTGATTGGGTGACTCGTTAATTGGGTTACTCGTTAACTCGTTAGCCTGGTGCCTCCTTAACCCGGGTTCCGGCTGCCCTTGAATTTAGGGCGCCGCCCCGATTAACCAACCAACGAGTCACCCAATTAACCAATCACTACCCTCCCCCGATAGCGACCACGATCTCCACCTGATCGCCGGGACTGAGCCGGTAGCCGGGGAACTCGCTGCGTGGCAGCAGCTCCTCGTTGACCTCCATGGCCAGGCGCTTGCCGGCCAGGTCCAGCTCCTCGACGAGCTCGGCGGCGGTGATGCCCTCGCCGAACTGCCGGGGTTCGCCGTTGACGATTATCTCGATCATGGGAGTTACCGGTTGAATACCCGCCTGCGTGACTTGCTATGATACCAGCACGTGCCGGATACTTGCCGGCACACGGGACGGGTTGCTGTCCCTTCGGACCAGCGCCAGGCGGGCGTAGTTCAATGGTAGAACTTCGGCTTCCCAAGCCGACAGTGTGGGTTCGATTCCCATCGCCCGCTCCACTTCTCTATCCCGGCTTCGCCTGGGCCGCGTGCTCGGCCTCCTGCCGCTGCATTTCGTCGATCCAGTCCAGCTGTCCTTCCGCCTCGTAGCGCGGGTCCATCTCGGTGATGATGGAGGTCGTCCTGGCCATGCTCACGAACGCGCCCTGCTTGTCCAGCGGTACCGCTTCGCCCCGTGCTATCAGCGCCCAGATACCTGCCAGGGCCGCCACGGCGGCGGCGAAGACGAACAGCCCCTCGGGCCCGACCTGGCGCATGCTCCAGCCGGCAATGGTGGGCCCGGCGAAGGCCCCCATGCCCCAGAGAAACAGCATGGCCGCGCTGGCGCTGACGAAGTCGGCGGAGTGAATCCGGTCGTTGATATGGGATACCGCCAGGGGGTAGGCGGTAAAGGAAAGCCCGCCGAAGGCGGCGGCCAGGCCCGCGAGCACCGGCAACGGGCTGGCGTGGAAATACATGACGACCAGGCCGACTACGGCCAGGGACAGGTTCACCGCCGCGAGCAGCAGGCGGCGGTCGAAGATATCCGAGAGATGCCCGATGGGGTATTGCAGGAAGATGCCGCCGACGATCATCGCGCCCATGAAGGCGGACACGGCGGTCAGCGCCAGGCCGCTTTCGATGATGAACACCGGCGCCAGGGCGAAGGCCGCGCCATTGATCAGGCCCGCCGCAACGCAGGCGGCGGCGCCTGTGGGCGAGCCGCTGAGCACGGCCCGCAGCGCCATGCGGTGGCGCTCTATGGGGGCCGGATGTATGGCGCGGGTCATGCTTACCGGTATCAGGCACAGGGCGAACAGCAGGCCGGTGATCAGGAACAGGTCCAGGGTGTCCGGCGGGCGTATTTCCAGCAGGAACTGGCCGCTGCCCAGGCCCAGGTAGGTCACCACCTGGTAGATGGAAAATACCCGGCCCCGGGTCGTCGCCGTGCTGCGCTCGTTCAGCCAGCTCTCGATGACCATGTACAGGCCCGCCGCGCTGAACCCCGCCAGCGCGCGCAGCACCCCCCAGGCGATGGCATCGACATACAGCCCGTGCAGCGCGACCGCCGAGGTCATGACGGCCGCGAACACCGCGAAGGCGCGGATGTGGCCCACGCGCTTGATCACCCGGCCGGCCTGGAGGGCGCCCACGGCCAGCCCGCCGAAGTAGCAGGACATGACGACGCCGGTGGTCGTCGTGCCGAATGCCTCCAGGGTCATGCGCACGCTCAGCAGCGTGCCGAACAGCCCATTGCCGAGCATCAGGATCAGCGTGGAGCCGAGCAGGGCGGTGATGGTGGAGAGCAGTTGGCGCAAGGGCGTGCCCCGTGCGGTTTTTGTGGACCAGTGCGCATGGTCACGGCTCAGGGTTGCTGCATTATGAACCAGACGGGCGGGCTACGCGATGGCCCGAAACGGGTCCCAAAGCGTTGCGTGGTGCGGTTCGGCGGTAACTTTCCAATAGCTCCGGAAACGGCTTCCAGAAAAAAAAACCACTAGCCAAACCGCCGTGGCAGTGTGCTACAAGAGGGAGAAGGGGACACTGCAGGACCACGGCGCACACGAAGAAAAAGGAAACAAAGTCCGCCTCGGAATGTTCTAAGCCTTTGGACCCAACCCAAAGGCGGGTGGGGGACCACGCCGGTGGGGCACACCGGCATCAGTGCCAGGAGGTGGTTCTAATGGCAGCGAGCAATAAGTCGGGCGGGAACCAGCATCAGCGGTTCATCGATTCTCTGACGTCCTTCACCAAAGAACACCGGGCGAAGCAATGGGAAGGGACCTTCGCCGAGTTCCTCGACCAGATCGTTGCCAAGCAGCCCGCCTTGGTCACGCGCACCAGCCACCAGTACATCTGGGACATGCTGCGCTGGATGCAGCGCAAGGAGAGCGAGGAGGCCGAGGACGGCGAGTTCCGCCTGTTCTCCCACGAGCTCTTCGGCATGGACCGGCCTCTGCAGCGGGTGGTCGACTATTTCAAGGCCGCCAGCGCCGGGTCCGAGGTGGGCCGCCGGCTGTTGCTGTTGCTCGGCCCGCCCTCCGGCGGCAAGTCAAGCCTGGTGATCCTGCTCAAGCGCGGGCTGGAGGAGTACAGCCACACGGACGAAGGCGCCATCTACGCCCTCAAGGGCTCGCCGCTGCACGAGAACCCGCTCAACCTGGTGCCCTACACCCTGCGGGCTGACTTCCGCGAGACCTACGGCGTCGACATCCAGGGCGAGCTCTCGCCGTATGCCCGGGCCATCCTGGATGAAGAATACGACGGCGATTTCATGCAGTACCCGGTGGAGCGGGTGTTCATCTCCGAGGCCAACCGGGTGGGCGTGGGCACCTACGCGCCCCACGACCCCACCACCGCGGACATCGCCGACCTGATCGGCTCGGTGGATCTGTCGAAGGTGGCCGACTACGGCGACGAGGGCGATCCCCGTGCGTGGTCCTGGTCCGGCGCGGTCTACGCCGCCAGCCGCGGCATGTTGGAGATGATCGAGATCCTCAAGGTCAAGCGGGAGTTCCTGTACCTGCTGCTGACCCTGACCCAGGAGAAGAACGTCAAGGTCTCGCGCTTCCCGCTGATCCACGTGGACGAGACCATCCTCGCCCATACCAACCTGGCGGAGTTCCGCAAGTTCCTCCAGGAGAAGGAGAACGAGGCCCTGCTCGACCGCATGGTCATTATCCAGGTGCCGTACACCCTGAACTACACGGACGAGGCGCGGATCTACCGCAAGCTCATCGCCCAGGCGCCAACGTTTCGCGACGTGCACCTGGACCCACACGCGCTGGAGCTCGCCGCCGTGTTCGCGGTGCTCTCCCGGCTGCATCCGTCCGAGCGGGAGGACCTGGATCTCTCCAAGAAGGTCCGACTCTACGCCGGCGAGGATGTGGAGGGCTATGCCCGCAGCGAGGTGGACCGCATCCACCAGGAGTTCGACGAGGAGGGTCTGCACGGGGTCTCGCCGCGTTTCGTGGTCAACGCCCTGTCCAACGCCATCTCGCGAAACGAGGTGCAGAGTCTGACCAGCATGGAGGTGCTGGTGACGATCAAGGACGCCATCGAGAACGACGCCCGCATCGAGTCCAAGCAGCGCCGGCAGTGGGTGGACTTCCTGGTGACCGCGCGGAAGGACTTCTACAACCACTGGGTCAAGGAGGACGTGCACAAGGCGCTGTTCGTCTCCTTCGAGGAGGAGAGCCAGAGCCTGCTGGACAAGTACCTGGACGAGGTGGAGGCCACCCTCGACAACCGCCAGGTGGAAGATCCCATCAGCGGCGAACGCCGTGAGCCGGACGAACGCTTCCTGCGCTCGGTGGAGGAGAAGATCAACGTCTCCGACGCCGGCAAGCAGACGTTCCGCCAGGAGGTCGTGCGCAAGGCCATGGTGGCCTACAAGAACGGCGAGAAGTTCACCCTGGACAGCCACTCCCGCCTCAAGGAGGCCATGGAGAAATATCTGTTCGAGGAGCGCCGCGACGTGCTGCGCCTGGTGACCTCCGTGGCCCGGCCCGACGAGGAAGCCCAGGAGAAGATCGCCGCCGTCGAGGAACGCCTGATCAACGATTACGGCTACGACCGCCACAGTGCCCGGGAGGCCCTGAACTACGTCACCACACTGCTATCCCAGGAGTGATCCTGGCGAGGAGGCTGTTATGTCCCTGACCGACGATACGTCCGGGGACGGTGGAAACCGCTGGTACGACCTATTCTCCCGTGGTACGCGGGACTGGCTGCGGCATAACGAAAAGGTCCGGGAGGCGGTTCGCGAGAATCTCCCCGATCTGGTGGCCGGCTCCGACGTGCTCTCGAGGCCCGGCGACCGCACGGTCCAGGTGCCCGTGAAGTTCATGGAGCACGCCAGGTTCAAACTGCGCGACTCCGATGAGCAGACCGGCGCCGGACAGGGCAACGCCAAGCCCGGCGACGTGCTGCGCGAGTCCCAGCAGCGCCGCGGCGGGGCCGGCAAGGAAGGCGGCGGCGAGGGCGAAGGGTCCATCACCTTCGTCCTGGAATTCCAGATCGACGACATCCTGGACTGGCTCTGGGAGGAGCTGGAGCTGCCGCATCTGCAGCCCAAGCAGGGCAATTCCATCGAGGCCGACGAGTACGTCCGCGAGGGCTGGGACAAGCGCGGGGCGCGTTCCCGGCTGGACCGCCGCCGCACCATGAAGGAGTCCATCAAGCGCCGCGGCGCGCATCCGGAATCGAATGTGCCCATCAGCAACGAGGATCTGCGCTTTCGCCAGCTGGCGCGGCGCAGCCGCCCGAGCACCAACGCCGTGGTGTTCCTGCTGCTGGATGTGTCGTCCAGCATGGACGAGCACTGCCGGAAGCTCGCCAAGACGTTCTTTTTCTGGGCGCTGCAGGGTATCCGGCGACAGTTCAGCCAGATCGAGATGGTGTTCGTGGCCCATACCGTGGAAGCCTGGGAGTTTCAGGAAGAGGAGTTCTTCCAGGTCCATGGCCAGGGCGGGACCAAGAGCTCGGCGGGGCTGGCCAAGGTCCAGGAGGTCCTGGACCAGCGCTATGACCCGGGCCAGTACAACTGCTATCTGTTCTACGCCACCGACGGTCACAATTTCAGCGAGGATCGGGAGGCGGCCATGGCGGCGCTGGAAAAACTCGCGCCGGCCATGAACTTCATGGGCTACGCCGAGGTGGCCCACCACTCCCATCGCCGCCTGGAGACCGAGGTGGCGGCCATTTACGATCGGCTGGCCGCCGAGGGCCTGCCCACCGGCAGCTACTCCATGGTGGAGGAGTCGGACATCTGGCCGGCCATCAAGGCCTTCTTCAGCGATCAGGCAGCCGACGCGGACGCGGTGTAATCCATGGCCGAAACCCTCAAGGAATTCATTCCCAAGATCGAGCGCCTGGCTCAGGAGCAGGGGCTGGAGTACTATCCGGTCGATTTCGAGCTGGTGCCCCAGAGCTTCATGATGGAGGTGGCCGTGTACGGGCTGCCGGTGCGCATGCCGCACTGGTCCTTCGGCGTGCGCTGGATCTACCAGATGGTCCAGCACCGCATGGGCCACTCCAAGATCTTCGAGGTGGTATTCCCCGGCAACCCCAATCGGGCCTACCTGGTAGACACCAATTCCGTGGAGGAAAACACCCTGGTGGTGGCCCACGTGCTCGGCCACGCGGATTTCTCCCACAACAACATGACGTTCGTGCGCAGTCAGCAGCAGGCCGGCTATCACATCGTCGAGCAGGCCGCGGCCCACGCCCACCGCATCGAGGAGGTCATCGAGACGGAGGGCACCAAGCGGGTCGAACAGGTGCTGGACGCCGCCCTGGCGCTGGAGCAGCACATCGACACCAACCAGGCCCTGAACCGGCCGGACTACTACCGGGAACGCCGCCCCGAAGGCGGGGACGAAGGCGGGCCGGCGGGCTCTGAGGGCGGCGACGGTGGTTTCCGGAACCGTTTCGCCCAGTTGCCCGGCGAAGGGACGGACGCCGAGCCCCGGGCGCGGCGCGCGCCCAGCGCGCCGATTCCGCCCCAGCCGGAGTCCGACCTGCTGTGGTTCATCGCCCACTACGCCCCGGAGATGGAGGACTGGGAGCGGGATATCTTCCTGGCCGTGCGCGAGGAGTCCTATTACTTCCAGCCGGTATTCAACTGCCAGATCATGAACGAGGGCTGGGCGAGCTACTGGCACTCAAGGCTGCTGCGCGAGGCCGAGTTCCTGCCCAGCGCCATGTACGTGGACTGCATGAAGACCCACTCCGACGTGGTCCGCCCCTACGGCAGCGACAAGCAGATCGCCCTGCAGGTCAATCCGTACCATCTCGGCTACACCATGTGGGAGAAGCTGGTCGAGGAGAAGGGTCTGGAAGCGGCGCGGCAGATCATGCGCGAGGAGGATGACTTCGGCTTTGTGCGCAACTACCTGACGCCGGAGCTGGCCGAGCAGCTGCAGCTGTTCGTGTTCAACGCCAAGAAAAATGGCGAGATCAAGGTGACCGATTCCAACTTGCACGAGCTGCACGAAGCCATCCTCTCGCCCAAGTTCAACTTCGGCGCCCCGCGGGTCCAGGCCCAGGAGGTCAAGCAGGACGGCACGCTGGTGCTGCGGCACAACCACGCGGGCGACGGGCGCGGCCTCGACGCGGCGCGGGCAAGGCGGGTGCTGGAATACGTGGATCGCGTCTGGCGGCGGCCGGTGCGGCTTTTCACCACCGACGAGCGCGGGCGGGAGATCTGCCTGAAGCCCGGATGGGAAGAAGACTGAGCGAGTGGCCTGCGGGAGCGCGTAGGTCGGATGGGCTTGCCATCCGGCGTCCCGCAACGTTCTGTCGGCGTTGGCTCCGCCGGCACCGACCTGCAACTGATTCGTAGCCGGGCAAGGGTGCCGGGGGGTTAGTCCCCGGCACGAAGGACGACGCGGTGCTTGCCGTCTCTGGCCATGCGGTAGGGCGTGCCGCTGCAGGCAAACCGCCGGATGATCCGTTCCGCCTCCCGGTGGATGGCCTCCGAAGCCCCCTTCAGAACGATTTCGTCACCGTTATATCGCACGCGGCACTGACTGTTGTCACTTTGAGGCATACGCCGCTCCGTGAGTTCGCCATGGCCCGATCGACCGTTTGAAACCGACAGCCCCTCCGGTCCGCGTACCCGACGATACGCAGTCCGGAGGGGCTGTCACCAAGTCGTCATCTAGACGGCGCGCAGATGTACCATAGCGATGCGGCAGCGCACAAGGATGTCGGAGCGTTTTCTTCGGGATCTGTGGACCAGCGAATACTTCAGTGTTTTCCTAGAATCTGAACGCCGCGCCGAGGGACAGGGTGTCCAGGTCGGTCCCGCTGACGTCGGCGCTGCGCCCGGCCTCGATTATCAGGCCGATGTTCCGGGACACGAGCAGCTCCAGACCGGTGAACAGGGCCAGGCTGGCCCCCTCGTCATCGTCCAGATCACGGCCCTCGTATTCGGGGCGCGCCTGCCACAGGTTCAGCTCCGGACGGAGGAACGGCCGGAGCCTGCCGAAGTCCCACCCCAGTTCCGCGCCGACGTGAGCCATCAATACCTCGACCCCGCCATCGCTGCTCGCGCCGTTGCTCGAAAAATCGGGGTAGTAACGCAGCCCGGCGGTCACGTCCAGCACGCGGCTGACCGACAGCGCGCCGCCCGCGCCGGCCATCAGGCTCTCGTCGAAGCCGTCCTCGGAGACGCTGGCGACGCCGAGCGCCGCCCGAAGGGCGAAGGGGCCGGCCGCGTCGTCGTCGGCCAACGCCGTGGGCGGCAGGAGGCAGGTCAGGGCCAGAATAGTGGAAGGGATCAACTGTCTGGGCATTGCCCTCATCCTGTTGCGCTGAATCCTAGGGCGTGGACCGGATGTCGACCCAGCGCTGCTCGATGCCCTCGAACAGGCCGCCGCGGCCGTAGCCGGTGTTGGCGTAGCCCTGGTTGATCCGCCGCAGCAGCAGGCGCAGGTGGCACTCTGCGGAGCCGGTGGCGATGTCGTCGTCATAGGCGCTGGCGGGGATGGTTTCGGCGCCATCGTCCGCGCCGAGTTCGATGGACTCGGCGACGCTGCTGCCGTCGTCGCAGTCGCCGCGAACCAGCAATCGCATCAGGTCGTCACTACCCGGGTTGGTCCAGCTCAGCTGGAGGTCGCCGCTCCGGGACAGGGACTGGCCGCCCGCCGGCGTGGTGATCTCGAAGGGCGGCGGCAGGGTGGTCCAGGAATCCCCTACGGAGTCCCGCTCGTCGCGCCAGAGGTAGACATAGAACCGGGCGTTGCGGTCGAAATCGTCGAACAGCCGCGCATAGGCGACGCGATCGTAGTTGGTGAGCTCCACCTGGTAGGGGCGGAAGAACACCCGGCCTTCGAGCTCGAGCTCGCTGACCGACTCGGTGAGCTGCCCCACCGTGTCGAAGACGCCGCCGTCGCCGCCGATCAGATCCCCGATGGACCGGCCCTGGGAACCGAGCACGCGGTCGCCGCCGTCGAGCTCCGCCCGGCTGGCGGTGTCGGTGCCGCCCTCGCGCAGGTCCGCCATGAGCAGCGCCGGCGACTGATCGCCGTTGGAGAACACCTTGAGGCGTGCGTAGATCTCGGCGTTTTCTTCGGTGTCGTCGAAGTCGCCGTCGCAGGCGGCGAGGGAGAGCAGCAGACACGTTGCCAGGGCCAAGCCGGCGACTTTCTCTTCCATGTCGAAGTCGTTTTTCTTCCGCTGGTTTGCGAAGAAAGATACCAGCTGCGGCTCCGGCGTTCACCCCGCGCGGCGCCGGCCGTGGTCGCCTCATTCCTCCCTGCGCAGGACTATGCGCTCGCCGTGGTCTTCCGCGATCCGGTACGGCGCGGCACTTGCCGCGAACCGGCGGACGATACGCTGCGCCTCGTCGTGTACGTCGCGATAGGCGCCGAAGAGCACGATTTCGGCGGCGTCATAGCGCGTCTGTACGGTGTGGCGCGATGTGGAAACCATGGTCCAACCTCCCGCGCATCGCGGTGTGTTGCGCTGCATCATTTCAGGAGATGCGGGCGACACTGCGCCGCTTAAACCCCTGAAACGGCAGCGACATGCTAGACTGGAACCAGTGCTGAGGCGTCCCGGTGACGCCCAGTGCTGATGGGGCCTGCCCCGGTGACTTCGACTCCTCTTTGACCGGTGGCAGCCGTTGCACGACCGGGGCAGGCGCCGTCTCCTCAACAGCACTTCCGTGGTCTCTGACTCTCTTGTCGGCCGTTCGGCGAATGGCTTGAGGCATCGAACCCGATGTCCTGCATGGCGGTCCAAATCGTCTCCAGCAGCATGGAGTGACTCGTGCCCGATCAGCACACGCTCGACGCCTTTCATTCAGCGGTTGCCGGCTGGTTCGCCGACAATATCGGCGCGCCGACCGCGGTCCAGGCCCGCGCCTGGCCGGCCATCGCCAGCGGGCGCCACACCCTGGTGGCCGCGCCTACCGGTTCCGGCAAGACCTTCGCCGCTTTCCTGGCCGCCATCGACGCTCTCACCCGGCAGGCCGAGGCCGGTACGCTGCGGGACGAGGCCCAGGTGCTATACGTCTCGCCGTTGAAGGCCCTTTCCAACGACATCCAGAAGAACCTGCAGCAGCCGCTGGAAGGCATAGGTGCGCGGCTGGCGGATCTGTGCGGGGATGCCGCCGAGCTGCGCGCCTGGGTGCGCACCGGGGACACACCCCAGAGCGAGCGCGAGCGTATGCGCAAGCGTCCGCCCCATATCGTCGTCACCACGCCGGAGTCGCTGTACCTGTTGCTGACCTCCGATTCCGGGCGGCGGATGCTGGCCACCATACGCACGGTCATCGTCGACGAGATCCACGCCCTGGCGCAGAACAAGCGCGGCGCCCATCTGGCGCTGTCGCTGGAGCGGCTCGGGGCGCTCACGCGGCGGCCGCCGGCGCGCATCGGACTTTCCGCTACCCAGAAACCGGTGGAGACCATGGCCGCCTTCCTGGTGGGCGACCGCGACGACGACTGCGCCATTATCGACGTGGGCCACCAGCGCGAGCGCGATCTTGCCCTGGAGGTGCCGGGCTCGCCACTGGCCGCGGTTATGTCCAACGAGGTCTGGGAGGAGGTCTACGACCGCCTGGCTGAGCTGATCGCCGAGCACGGCACCACGCTGATCTTCGCCAACACGCGGCGACTGGCCGAGCGGGCCACCCGCCACCTCGCCGAGCGGCTGGGCGAAGAAGCCGTCACCGCGCACCACGGCAGTCTGTCCAAGGAGCACCGCCTGGCGGCCGAGCAGCGGCTGAAAAACGGCGAGCTGCGGGCCCTTGTGGCCACGGCGTCGCTGGAGCTGGGCATCGACATCGGGGACGTGGAGCTGGTGTGCCAGCTGGGCTCCCCGCGCTCCATCGCCGCCTTCCTGCAGCGCGTGGGCCGGGCGGGTCACTCGGTGGGCGGCGTGGCCAAGGGGCGGCTGTTTCCAGTCTCCCGCGATGACCTGGTGGAGTGCACGGCGCTGCTCCATGCCGCGCGGGCCGGCGAGCTGGACGCCATTGCCATCCCCGAGGGGCCGCTGGACGTGCTGGCCCAGCAGATCGTCGCCGAGGTGGCCGGCGGTGAACGCGACGAAGGACAATTGCTGGGCATATACCGACGGGCCTGGCCGTACCGGCATCTCGCTGAGGACGACTACCTGCAGGTGGTGCGCATGCTGGCGGACGGTTTCACGACCCGGCGCGGACGGCGCGGCGCCTATCTCCACCGCGACGCCGTCAACTGCGTGCTCCGGCCCCGGCGCGGCGCCCGCATCACGGCCCTGACCAACGGCGGCACCATCCCGGACCAGTTCGACTACGACGTCATTCTCAACCCGGAAGGCTACCGAGTGGGCACCCTCAACGAGGACTTCGCCTTCGAGAGCACGCCGGGCGATGTCTTCCAGCTCGGCAACATGTCCTATCAGATCCTGCGCGTGGAGGACGGCCGGGTGCACGTGGAGGACGCCCACGGCGCCCCGCCGACCCTGCCGTTCTGGTTCGGCGAGGCACCGGCGCGGACCGACGAGTTGTCGGCGGCGGTCTCCGACCTGCGCGCGCGGATGGATACGGCCCTGACCGAGGGTCTTGACGGCGCCGCGGCCTGGGCCTCCGAGCACTACGGTATCCCGGGCATGGCCGCCCGGCAGCTCGCCAACTACCTGGGTACGGCGCGGGCGGCGCTCGGTCATCTGCCCACTCAGAACCGCGTGGTCTTCGAGCGTTTCTTCGACGAGACCGGCGACATGCACTTCGTCGTTCATGCGCCGTTCGGCTCGCGGATCAACCGGGCCTGGGGCCTGGCGCTGCGCAAGCGCTTCTGCCGCAAGTTCAACTTCGAGCTGCAGGCGGCCGCACTGGAGGACGCCATCGTGCTGTCCCTGGGCAGCACCCACAGCTTCCCCATCGAGGAGCCGGCGCGGTATCTCAACGCGCAGACCGTTCGCGAGGTGCTCACCCAGGCGCTGCTGGACGCCCCCATGTTCGGCACCCGCTGGCGCTGGAACGCCACCATCGCGCTCGCCATCCGCCGGAGCATCAACGGCCGCAAGGCGCCGCCCCAGTTCCAGCGCAACGACGCCGAGGACCTGGTGGCCGTGGTCTTCCCGGACCAGCTGGCCTGTATCGAGAACGTGGCCGGCGAGCGGGAGATTCCCGACCACCCCCTGGTCAAGCAGACCCTGCGCGACTGCCTGGAGCAGACCATGGACATAGCCGGGCTGGAGGGCGTTCTGACCCGGCTCAATGCCGGCGAGATCGAGGTCTCGGCCGTGGATCTGACAACGCCCTCGCCGTTGTGCCACGAAGTGGTCAATGCCAGACCCTACGCCTTCCTGGACGATGCCCCCCAGGAGGAGCGGCGGACCCTGGCCATCAGCACCGGCAACCACTGGAGTCCGGCCACGGCGGGGGACACCGGCCGGCTGGATCCCGACGCCATAGAGCGGGTCCGCGAGGAGGCCTGGCCGACGCCTCGGGATCGCGAGGAGCTACACGACGCCCTGGTGGTCACCGGTTTTCTGAGTGCCGCCGAGGGTGCGCCCTGGCAGGCGGATTTCACCGCCCTGACCGCCCAGGGCCGGGCCTGCGTGCTGCAGGCGGGCGGCATGGCCCTGTGGGTGGCCGCCGAGCGGCTGCCCGAGCTGCGGGCGCTGTTCCCGCAGGCCACGACCGAGCCGGCCATCACGGTGCCGGCCGACATTCCGGCGCCGGATGACGCGGCGATGGCCTGCCGGGA
>JACDUA010000032.1 GCA_013519935.1 Ectothiorhodospiraceae bacterium WFHF3C12
GCTCCGCCAGCAGGCCCATGGCCTCGGCCTGCTTCGCGTTGAACTCCTCGCCGAGCAGCAACAGCTTGGCGGCACGATGGCGGCCGACCAGCTCCGGCAGCAGCACGGAGCTGGCAAATTCCGGCACGACCCCCAGCTTGACGAAGGGCAGGGAGAAGCGGGTGTCCGTCGCGGCCACCACGAAATCGCAGTGCAGCAGCAAGGTGGTGCCAATGCCGACGGCGAAGCCCTGGACCTGGGCGATCATGGGTTTGGGGAAATCCACCACCGCATGGAGAAATGCGTTGGCCGTGGAGTCGCCGTCGCTGGTGGAGCCGAAGTCCTTGAGATCGTTGCCGGCGGTGAAATTGGGTCCGAAACCGCGGAAGCGCAGCGCCCGGATGTCGTCATCGGCCGCCGCCTCCTGCAGGGTCTCGGTCATGGCGCGGTACATCGGCTGAGTCAGAGCGTTGCGCTTGGCCGGCCGGTTGAAGCTGATGGTGGTGACATGCGCTTCCTTCTCCACCGCGATTTCGTCAACCATGGAGCTCTCCTGGATTGGGTGATGCCGACAGCGTACTCATCCCGCACGCGTTACGCGAGCAGGAACAGTGGTTGCTGGGTCAATATTCATGTTGCAATGCCAAACACCAAGGGTGGCGGCGTGAACGCCCGTCCGGATAAGGAGGTGGATGGATGCACGGCTACTATTTCGAGGAGCTCCGGGAGGGCATGGAGGCCTCCTTAAGCAAGACCATCACCGAGTCCGACGTGGGCCAGTTCGCCGGCATAACGGGGGACTTCAACCCGGTTCACGTCAACAAGGAATTCGCCCGGCAGACCCGGTTCCAGGACCGCATCGCTCACGGCATGCTCACGGCCGGCATGATCTCGGCGGTGCTCGGCACGCGCCTGCCCGGCCCGGGCGCCATCTATCTCAGTCAGAACCTGCGCTTTCGGGCCCCCGTCTATCTCGGCGACACGGTCACCGCCACGGTGCGCGTGACGGATCTGGACGCCGGGCGCTCCCGGGTGAGCGTGCATACCGGCTGCTTCGTCGGCGGCCGCTGCGTGCTGGAGGGCGATGCCGTGCTGCTCGTCGATCGGCGGGGCGGCGAGCCGAACCTGGTGGAGCCGACTTCCCGCGCCGGCACCATGCCGCGTCAAGGCAACACGGAATAGCCCGCGGGGGCGCTGCGCTTCAGAGCGCAGCCTCGCCTGCGGCCGGATCAGTCAGGAGGTGAACGATGTCGGATGAAAACGCCGGCGCCCTGGCGGGCAAGAAAGGGCTCGTCGTGGGCATCGCCAACGAGAGCAGCATCGCCTACGCCTGCGCGCGGGATTTCGCCGCGCAGGGGGCTGCGCTGGCGGTAACCTATCTCAACGACAAGGCCGAGCCCCACGTCCGGCCGCTGGCCGAGGGCCTGGGGGCGGACATCATCGTGCCCTGCGACGTCCGCGAGCCGGGCCAGCTGGAAGCGGTGTACGAGGCCATCGAGCAGCGCTGGGGGCGGCTTGACTTCCTGCTCCACGCAATCGCCTTCGCGCCCCGGGAGGACCTGCACGGCCGGGTCGTGGATGCCTCCCGCGAGGGTTTTCTCACGGCAATGGACGTCTCCTGCCACTCCTTCATCCGTATGGCCCGCCTGGCCGAGCCCTTGATGAGCGAGGGCGGCTGCCTGATGACGGTGAGCTTTTACGGGGCGGAGAAGGTGGTGGCCAACTACAACCTCATGGGGCCGGTGAAGGCCGCGCTGGAATCCACGGTGAAATATCTTGCCGCCGAGCTCGGCCCGCGGGGCATCCGCGTCCACGCCCTTTCGCCGGGGCCGCTGAAGACGCGGGCCGCCTCGGGCATCGCCCGCTTCGACGAGCTCATGGAACAGGCGGCGGAACGCGCCCCGCGCCACCAGCTGGCGGATATCAGCGACGTGGGCGCCACGGCGGCCTTCCTGGTCGGGGACAGGGCACGAAGCCTGACGGGCAACGTGACCTACGTGGATTGCGGCTATCACATCGTCGGCTGATGCGCGGCCGGCCCCGCGTCGGCCGCGCATCAGCAGGTGTTGGCTGGGCGTAGCCGAGTGCCTGCAAGGCGCCAGCGGTGCCCCGACTCCCGTAGAAGCCCGGCAACGCCGGGCGAAGGCATCGCCGCGACCCCAAAACCGGCCCGGCATAAGCTAACGCTGCCGCGTTATTTCCCCATCCTGTGCCGTCTGGGTAGACTGCCCGCACTTTCGCCGCCCGGTCGGAATATTAAGGAATGCGATGCACTGGGAAACATGGCTGACCCTGCTGGTCGTCGTTGGCGTGTTCGTCGGCCTAGTCCGCAACATGGCCACGCCGGCTGCGCTGATGTTTCTGGCACTGGCGGTGCTGCTGACCGCCGGCGCGGTCACCGGCACCGACCGGCTGGTCACGTCCACGGAGGCGGTCGCCGGCTTCGGCAACACCGGGCTGGTGACCGTGGGGCTGTTGTTCGTGGTGGTCGCCGGGCTGGTGCACACCGGTGCGGTGACCATGATCACCGAGCCCATCATCGGCCGGCCGCGGCGCCTGACCACGGCCCAGAGCCGACTGCTGCTGCCCGTCTCGGCGCTGAGCGCCTTCCTGAACAACACGCCCATCGTCGCCATGTTCCTGCCGGTGGTGGACGATCTCGCCAAGCGCAGCCGGCTGCCGGCCTCGCGGCTTTTCCTGCCGCTGTCCTACGCCTCCATCCTCGGTGGCATGTGCACCCTCATCGGTACCAGCACCAATCTGGTGGTCAACGGCATGCTCACCGAGCAGGCCCGGCTGCCCGGCCTGGCCCTGTTCGATCTGGCCTGGGTGGGCGTGCCCATCGCCATCGTCGGCCTGGCCTATATCCTGCTGACCAGCGGCCGGCTGCTACCGGATACGGACAGCTCCGTCAGCGTTGACGAGGACCCGCGCCGCTACACGGCGGAGGTCGTGGTGGAGCCGGGCGGGCCGCTGGTGGGCAAGCGGGTGGAGTCCGCCGGTCTGCGTCACCTGCCGGGCCTGTTCCTGGCCGAGATCGAGCGCGACGGCGAGGTGCTGCCCGCCGTCTCGCCCACCGAGCGGCTGCAGTCCGACGACCGGCTGGTCTTCGTCGGTGTGGTGGAATCGGTAGTGGATCTCTACCGCATACGCGGCCTCAAGCCGGCCAGCGACCAGGTCCACAAGCTGCGCGAGCCCCGCGAGGAACGGTGCATGGTGGAAGCGGTGGTCTCGGACCGCTGCCCGCTGGTGGGCAAGAGCATCCGCGAGGGGCGCTTCCGTACGGAATACAACGCCGCGGTCATGGCGGTGGCCCGTGGCGGGCGCCGGCTGCGGGGCAAGATCGGCGACATCGTGCTGCAGCCGGGCGACACGCTACTGCTGGAGACCCATCCCAACTTCCTCGACATCCAGCGCAATGCCCGGGACTTCTTCCTGGTCAGCGGCATCGAGGATTCCACGCCGCGCCGCCACGAGCGGGCCTGGGTTTCCCTCGGCATCCTCGCGGGCATGGTGGCGCTGGCGGCGACTGGCGTGTTGTCCATGCTCAACGCCGCCCTGCTGGCGGCCTGCGGCATGATTCTCGGCCGCTGTGCGACACTCAGCGAGGCCAAGCGCCAGGTCGACTGGAACGTGCTGATGGTCATTGGCGCGGCGCTGGGCGTGGGCCAGGCCATGGCCAACAGCGGCGCCGGGGCGCTGGTGGCCAGCGGCCTCATCGAGCTGGCGGGCGGTCATCCCTGGCTGGTGTTGGCCGCGGTGTTCGTCGTCACCACCGTGTTCACCGAGCTCATCACCAACAACGCGGCGGCGGTCATCGTCTTCCCCATCGCCGTCTCGGCCGCGGAACGGCTGGGGGCGGACCCGACCGCCTTCGTCATCACCCTGATGATCGCCGCTTCGGCGAGCTTCTCCAGCCCGCTGGGCTACCAGACCAACCTCATGGTGTTCGGCCCCGGTGGCTACCAGGCGACGGACTACCTGCGATTCGGCATTCCGCTGAACATCATCGCCGGCGTCATCACGGTGCTGCTTGCGCCTCTCGTCTGGCCTTTCTAGCCGCTAGCAACACTGCTTCGCCTGCCTGACTGATGTGTCCGGATGTGAGCCCTGTCGCGAACTCAAGGGATCCAGGTGGTAATATGAAGCCCGGGTCAGGAGGTTGGCCGGAATCATTGAAAGTCTTCGCCGCGCGTTCGCGATCAGGGATCCGGGAGGTCGACGCGCGGTGTCAGGGGAAGCATCTGCTATGGCCTGTTCCGCGTGCGAAATCGTCCCACGCACGGATTTCGAAGATGGGCGGCTGCTGGTGGCGCCGGCCATCGGCCACACGCTGTCCACCGTCATCGGCTTTGTCGAGGAGCAGGGGTTCGCCTACGAACGGCCGGCCGACGGCCTGGTGGCGGTTGACCTCGCGCCGGGCCGCGCCGAGCAGTTGGCCGAGGGTCTCGCGGCCCGCATGAGCGGTCCCGAGCAGGCCGATTGCCGCGTGGCCCACCTGGCGCCGAACGAGTCGTTTCACGTCGGTCACATGAGCAAGATCCAGCCCTTCGAGGTATTCGCCTCACGCATCGGTGGCTCCTGGCTGGCGGACATGATCGACGAAAATCGCCTGACGGCCCACTTCCATCCTATCGTCCACGCCAGGGAGCCGGAGCGGATCTTCGCCTACGAAAGCCTCGTCCGCGGCCTCGGCACGGACGGCCGGCTGGTCTCCCCGGGCGAGATGTTTTCGGCCGCGCGCAGCGCCCAGCTGATGTTCCATCTGGACCGCGCCGCACGGCTGGCGGCCATCGATGAATCCAGCCGCTGGGGAATCGAGCAGCCGTTGTTCATCAACTTCAACCCCACCGCCATCTACGACCCGGCCTTCTGCCTGCGCACCACGATCGCCGCGGCCGGGGAGTCCGGCCGGTCGCCGGATCAGTTCGTCTTCGAGGTGGTGGAGAGCGACGACGTGGGCGATCCGGACCACCTGCTACGCATCCTGCAGGTTTACCGCCAGGCGGGCTTCCGCGTGGCCCTGGACGACCTGGGCGCCGGCTACGGTTCCCTGAACCTGCTGCACCGGCTGAAACCCGACTTCGTGAAGTTCGATCGCGAGCTCATCGACCACATCGACCGGGAATCGGACAAGCAGAGCATCGTCAACGCCATCGTGAACATGGCCCGCGAGCTCGGCTGCCAGACCGTCGCCGAGGGTATCGAGCGCCCCGAGGAATGGCAGTGGCTGGCCGAGAACGGCGCCGATTACCTCCAGGGCTTCTACTTCGCCAAGCCGGGTAACCCGCCACCGCCGTCCGTGCCGGGCGGATAACCTCCTCCCGCCGCGGCCGACTCCATCCGGCACCTAAGCAGTGTGGGAGCGGCGTCGCCGCCGCGCAGTCTCCTGCCCGTGGCAGGCGCGTCCCCGCGACCGATTAACGGAGATTCGTTGTCAGTGGGCGGCGCTTTTCGCCGCCCACCCTATGGTGGCCGCCGAGGCGTAGGAGCGGCCCATGGCCGCGAACGACGGCCGAAGACGAGCCGCTCTCGCCAAGCAGTTTAGGGGTACGGGGACTTCGCAGCGCGGCCTACCAGGTGCCGATATTTTCCATGCTGGCCCAGGGTTCGCGGGCGGGCAGCGGCTCGCCGCTTTGCAGCAGCTCTATGGAAATGCCGTCCGGTGAGCGCACGAAGGCCATGCGCCCGTCGCGTGGCGGGCGGTTGATGGTGACGCCGCCGTCCATCAGTCGCTGGCAGATCTCGTAGATGTCCTCGACGCGGAACGCCAGGTGGCCGAAGTTGCGCCCGCCGGTGTACTCCTCTGGATCCCAGTTCCAGGTGAGCTCCATCATCGGCGCGCGGTCCCGCTCGGCGCGCTCCGCGTCGTCGGGTGCGGCCAGGAAGATCAGCGTGAAGCGGCCGGCCTCCACGTCCTTGCGGCTTATCTGCACCAGGCCGAGCTTGTTGCAATAGAAGTCCAGCGAGGCGTCGATGTCGCTGATGCGGACCATGGTGTGAAGGTATTGCATGGTGGGTGTTCCGTCCTGAAGAGGTATCAACGATACAGGGTATCTACCCGCCGGGGTCGGCTAAGCCCTGTGGGCAGCCGTCCCGGGCGATGGGCTCAAAGCGAGGACGGAGGGCCAGTTCCAGGGATCCCGTACTCGTAAACCGCGTCCTCCGGCGCGGCGCTCGACTCTCAGCACCGCGCCGGAGGCAGGGGATCAGCCGTCGCGCTTACTCGCTCTGTTCTCCCAGTCTGGCCGAGCGGGGCGCCGGCGTCACGTGGGCGTCGCCGCTGGGGTCGCGGGAATAGGCATCGTTCTGCGCCGTGCTGCTGAGGTTCAGCCGGAACTGGGTGCTGAACTGCAGCCCGGTTCGGTCACCGGTGTCGTCGTTCACGTTGATGGCCGTGAGCTCGCTGACGCTGGGATAGGCGCCGCAGGCCTCGCCGGCATCGCAGATCAGCCGGTCGTTGTCCATGTCAGTGCCGGAGAGCACCAGGTAGCTGCCGGCCGGTACGCCGGTGATGCTGAAGTCGTAGGTGCCGTTGTTCACGTCGGCGTCGACCTGGCCCGCCGTGAAGCCGGTCACCGTATCAACGATGATGATGTACTGATGGCCGGCGTCGGCGACATCGGCCACGCTGCCGACGCGCATCTCCACGGGCACCTGGGTCTCGCCGCCGTTGTCTGAGGTCACGGTGATTGTGGCGGTGTAGCGGCCGTCCCCGGGGGGTTCCCGGTTCACGCTGGCGTTGTACTCGCCCGTGCCGTTGGCTTCCGTGCTGGTGGCGGAGACGGTAAGCCAGGACTCGCCGGACGTGGTCACATTGACGTTGTCCAGCAGGCCATCGTCGCCAGTGGCATTTCCGACCGTGAAGCTCAGGCTGGTGGTCGAGTTGCCGAAATCCAGGCGCGTCGGGGAGACCTCCACCAGCGGCGAAAGCTGCCCGTCGGCGGCCCAATCCACGGCCTTGGCGGCGTTGATCAGGCCGTAGCCATATTCGTCATTACGCTCCGTAGGACCGTCCGGTGGGTTTCCGGTCAATCCGAGGTCCGTGGTCAGGCTTCCCTGGGCCAGCGCCGCCTCGAACATACCCGGGGTCAGCGCATTGTTCACCGACTTCATCAGCGCCGCCACGCCGGCCACATGGGGGCTCGCCATGGAGGTGCCGTTCTCGAAGTTGTAACCGGTCACCGGCGATCCGGTGGAATCGTTTACCGCGGTGCTGAGAATGCCGTCCAGGTAGGGATCCCCGTCGACATTCGCTGAAAGGTCGCCGCCCGGCGCGGCGATCTGCACAGAGTCCCCGTAGCTGGAATAGGGGGCCAGCTCGTTGTTCTGGTCCGTGGCGCTAACGGAGACGACCGCGTCGTAGGAAGCCGGGCAGTTGGGCGTGTCGTCGCCGGCGTTGCCCGCGGCGGCGATCAGCAGCACGTCGTCGGCGGTGTCGGGGGTCCCGTCCGGGCCGTTGCGGACGGCCTCGAACTCGCTGCCGAAATCCGTGGAGCCGCAGGGTCCGCCCAGGCTCATGTTGATGACCTGAGCCCGGTCGGCGACGGGTAAAATGATGCCCGCGTCGTTGGCCATGCCGGCGGCGTAGCGCAGGCCCTGGAGGATGTCATAGGTCGTGCCGCCGCCCTGACCCAGCACGCGAATGGGCATGAGCCCGGCGTTCCAGGCCACGCCGGCGACGCCGGTGCCGTTGTTGCTGGCCGCCGCCACGGTGCCCGCCACGTGGGTGCCGTGAAAGCTGCTGCTGCCGTCCGGCAGGGCCTGGTCGCCGGGATCGGTCGGGTCGGCGTCAATGCCGTCGCCGTCCAGCGAGCGGCTGGTGTCGCTGATGAAATCGTACCCGTTACCCGTGAGCTGACCGGACAGGTCGGGGTGGTCGAAGATGCCGGTGTCCACGACGGCCACGACGACGCCGCTGCCCTGGGTCTCTTCCCAGGCCTGCGGCAGGCTGATCTGCGGGTAATGCCATTGATACTGGTAGTACTCGTCGTTCGGCACCAGCTGCGGCTGATAGATGTAGTTGGGCGACACCGCCGCGACGTCGTCGCGCGCGCTGAGCTTCTTGACCAGTTGCAGTGTCGCCAGCTTGTGGCGCGCTTTCGCGCTCGTGCCGAAACCGCGCGCCGTGGCGCCGGGCTGTTGATCGATGCCGAGCGCATCGAAAGCGAGCTGGGTTTGCAGGTGATCGCCCATGGACAGCAGCATGGGCCGGCCCAGGTCGCCCGCCTTGTGCTGAAGGCCCATCTGGCTCGCCATGGCGCTGGCCGTGCCCGCGGCAGCGAGGCTGCGGGCGCCGTCCCTGAAGCGCACGAGGACTTCACCCGGCACGAATTCATCAGTGACGTCCAGCGTCCCCGAAACGCTGAGCCCTCCATTGGCCACACCGAGCACATAGTTGGAATCGCCGGCGTAGGCATCGACGACGACGAAGTAATCCCCGTCATTGGGGACGGAGAAGCTCTCCACCGCGGAGGACGAACTGGTCGAACTGGCAACGGGGCTACCGCCCGGGTTGCCTACCTCATAGAGATAGATGTCGAGGTCGGTAGTGCCCGGGCTGCTGGCGCTGTAATCGGCGATGGAGAGAGTGACGTTGTCCCCGGACGAGAGCGTTACCTCGAAGCTGTCGAATCGATCGCTATTCCGGGACGCATAGCCACCGATGGTAACCGGTGCGGAGACGGCCTGGGCCGTGCTTGCCGAGTCGTTGTCCGCGGTGGGCGCGGCCGGATCAGCGGTGTCGCTGTCAGCGGCGGTTCCGGTGGGCACCGTGACCGTGCCCGAGACCTCATAGCTCGGGTCCAGGCCGATCCGGATGGTCTCGGTGGTCGTGCTGCTTCCGCCGCTGTCGTCGGTGACCTCCAGCGTAGCCGAGTAAGAGCCGCTGCTGTCGTACTCCGTGATCCCGACCGGGCCGGAGGCCGTCGCGCCGTTGCCGAAGTCCCAGCTGTAGCCGACCACGGTGCCGTCACTATCGGACGAGCGCTCGGCGGTGAATTGCACGGCGGTGGGCGGGCCGCCCGCGCTTACCGTGTAATCGAAGGCCGCCGTCGGCGCCTGGTTCGTGTCCCCGCCGTCATCGCCGCCTCCACCGCCGCCGCCACAGGCGACCTGGCCCAGTGCGACCAAGAAAGTGGCGCAGAGCGTACTGCGCCGCGGCTGGCAAGCGGTGCGCGTCAGCATGTTGTTCCCTTCGACTGGTTTCGGACCGGGGCTTATTGCTTTGCCTCAACCATACACAAAGGTGTCCTGAGCGTCATGGGGCGCCTTGTCTTCTATTCGTGTGCTTCCCGGGTCTCCACGAGCCGATTGGGGCCGATGGCCCCCACCTCCCGGCACCCGGCCAGGGCCATGGTCAGCTCGAAGTCGGCGCGCAGGTTGCGGATGACCGCCTGCACGCCGGCCTCGCCGTCCAACGCCAGGCCATAGCAGTAGGGTCGGCCGAGGAGGACGGCGTCGGCGCCGAGGGCGATGGCCTTGAAGATGTCGGCGCCAGTGCGCACGCCGCTGTCCATGAGCACGGGGATCTGGCCGCCGACGCGGCGAACGATGGACGGCAGGGCGTCCAGGGTTGCCAGCGCGCCGTCCACCTGACGGCCGCCGTGGTTGGAGACGATCAGCCCGTCCACGCCTTCGTCCACCGCCCGGGCTGCGTCCGCCGGGTCGGTGATGCCCTTGAGCAGGACCGGCAGTCTGGTCATCTCCCGCAGCCGGGGGATGTCCTCCCAGGTCAGGGAAGGGCGCGAGTAGGTGTTGATGAAGGTCTGCACCGAGGCGCGGCCCCGTCCGGATTTCAGGTTGTCGAGCATGCGGCCGGGAAAACGCCGGGCCTGGGCCAGCAGCGTGGCGATACTGCGCGCGTTGACCGGCGGCGAGACCGGTGGCTCGGGCTGGTCCTCGGCCATCATGCGTCTGAATACCGGGTCGCTGGTGTACTGGGCGATGCCCCGGCCCTGGAGGAAGGGCAGGTAGCCGTAGTCCAGATCCCGGCAGCGCCAGCCCAGCAGCGTGGTATCCAGGGTGACGACGATGGCCTCGCAGCCGCAGGCCTCGGCGCGGCTGACGAAGCTCGCGGCCAGCTCGTCGGAGGTGCTCCAGTAAAGCTGGAACCACTTGGGGGCCTCGCCCATGGCGGCTGCGGTGCGCTCCATGGCCACCGAGGCCTGGTTCGAGAAAATGTAGCCCGTGGCTTCGGCGGCGCAGGCGCGGGCGACGGCCAGGTCGGCGTCCCGGTGCGCCATCTCCAGCACGCCGATGGGGGCCAGCATGAACGGGCTCGGCCAGGTGCGGCCAAGAATCTCGACCGTGGTGTCGCGCTCGGAGACGTCATGCATCATTCGCGGGCGGATGCGCCAGCGCTCGAACGCCGCGCGATTGGCCCGCATGGTGCTTTCGGAGCCCGCCCCGCCGGCGATGTACGCGTAGGCCTCCGGGTTCATCCGGGATTCGGCGGCTGCCTCCAGGCGCTGCATGTCCGTCGGTACCCGGGGGCGCCGTCCGCCCACCCCCTGGATGTAGATCTCCGTCTGGCGCAGGCGCGCGAAGCCGGCCTCCGGTGTGGATCGCTGGCTGCTCATGGCCAAGGCCCCTCCCGTTTGTTCGTATTGGCCGTTCACCCGGTCCTTTTAAGCGCAGGGGCGGCGGCAATGCAAACCAGTGCATGTGCGGGTGGTGGGTGGCACGGGCGTTGTTGTCCGCGTACAGGGCTCGTGGCGGCGGCCCACCGTCGCGACTGAGTCGTCGGGACTCATCCCGCAGGATCAGCAATGTTTCCTGTTTGCCGCCAACGGAGACATCCGCGGCCGAAACGATGATCCATACAAAACTTCGGACGCCTCCCGGTGGTTTGGGGCGCTGTGGAACTTGCTACTCAGAGACGGTGTCTCTTATGCGCGAACAGCTTGTTTCGAACTTCTCCACCGGGCAGTTCAGGCGGCCGCGGCATGCTGCAGGGCGCGCGCTGGCAGGATTTCCGGGAAAGCCCGTGAGAAGCGCTTCTCGGCGGTGCGGACTGGTTCTCAAATCGCCTATTGCGGATCCCCGTGTTGCGGTGCCACAATTCGCCTGGCCCTGGGGTTGTTGGCCCGGGCTTTATTTATTCTGACGTGCAGGTAAGGCCGCTCAACCCGATTCCTGCGGTTATTGAACACTCTCTTGGCTGGGGGTGATTGGAAGTGGAAGCGCAGTTCATTCGTATCGCAGGAGAGCTCGGCTGGGATCTGGACACGCAGATCGCCAAGCTCGAGGAATTCGTTGCCGCGGCAGGCCGTGACGCCGAGTGGCAGGAAGAGTTGCGGGGTCGCAGGCTCCACGGCGCGGCATTGCGTGACGCGCTGCTGCAGTTCGTCGCGCGGTCGGGGTATTCCGGTGCCTTCACGCGATTCATGCTGGCCCAGATTCCGCCTGCGCCGCGGGCGGTGAAGGAGAGTCCGGCGGCCGCGCCGGTCGCGGCACCGCCCGCGGTCGCGCGGCGCAACGGGCTTTTCGGCTGGCTGCGGCGTCGGGGCAACTCGCCAGCGCCGCGCTGATTCGCTCTCCACCGGGGCACGCCATCGGCGTTCCCCGTCAGACCGGTCAGGCCGGGCGGTTCGCCGTCCGGCCTTTTTCTTGGGTATCTGGCGACGGGCGCGTGGCCACGGAGAAATGGTGCGCGGGGTGGGACTCGAACCCACACGGGGATTGCCCACTGGAACCTAAATCCAGCGCGTCTACCAGTTCCGCCACCCGCGCGGGGCAAGATCGGGGTTTGATGATTGGTGCGCGGGGTGGGACTTGAACCCACACGACCTTTCGGCCACTGCCCCCTCAAGACAGCGCGTCTACCAGTTCCGCCACCCGCGCATAGGTGGTCTGCATTCACCGACCCGGCCGGGCGCCGCGTCGAGGCGTGACACCATAGCGCCACAAACGGCGGACGGCAAGCGTTTCGGACCCGTTCGCCGGACATGGCCGGCACGCTACCGCTCGTCGGCTTCAACCTTCATAATGCGCGGCAAACCGCAGTCGACCGGGTATTTCAGTGAGTGCCAGGCAAGCGAAGCCGATTGTCGCCAACCGGCTGTTTTTCCCCGCAGCGGCCCTTCATGCCGCGTTCGTACTGCCGTTGTCCGTACAGGCCATGGTGGCCGGGGCACCCGTGCTGCCGGGGCTTCAGTCCGCGACCGGTCATGCCCACGAGATGCTGTTCGGCTTCGCCGCGGCCGTGGTCGCCGGCTTTCTCATCACGCAGACCTCTCCGGCTCGGCTGTATGCGTTGTTCGGGGCCTGGCTGCTGGCGCGGCTGGGGTTCATATTCGAGCCCGCCGGGACGGTCTCCACTGTCGCGAACCTGGCTTTCGCCGGCGGACTGGTGGCCGAGACGGCGCCGCGTTTCATCCGGGCGGCCAAGAAGCTGCGCAATCAGGTTTTCGGGCCGCTGCTGATCGGCATCGGGGCGCTGATCGTGGCATTCTCGGCGCTGTCGCTCGCCGGTTACGGCCACTGGCGCGGTGCCGTGGTGGCGGCGGGCGTCGCCCTGTTCGCAGCCCTGCTGGGGTTCATGGGCGGGCGTTTCCTGGCGCCGGCCGCGGCCAACCAGCTGCAGCACCGGGGCGTGGCGCTGGACGCGCGGCTGCAGCCGCGGCTGGAAGGCGGCATGCTGGTGGCGTTGGCGCTGTCCGCCGCGGCGGCGTTTCTGGCATCCCCGCAGCTCGCCGGCGGACTGTTGTTCCTGGCGGGCCTGTTGCTGGTCGTCCGGCTGTTGCGCTGGCGACCGTGGTTGTGGATGGCCGAGCCCGCCCTGCTGGGGCTCGTCCTGGGCTACGCTTGGCTCGGCGTCGGTCTGTTGCTCCACGGCGGCCTCACGGCCCTGGCGCCGGGCAGCGTCGCGGCCGTGCATGCCGTCACTATCGGCGCCCTGGGCACGCTGACACTGACCGTGATG
This sequence comes from Ectothiorhodospiraceae bacterium WFHF3C12, assembly GCA_013519935.1. Lineage (GTDB taxonomy): Bacteria > Pseudomonadota > Gammaproteobacteria > Nitrococcales > Nitrococcaceae > WFHF3C12. The sequence continues at coordinate 12,905 of JACDUA010000032.1, forward strand.
GCCCGGACCCGCATTCAGCGGGCACGGCGCGACACCGCGGAGCTGCGCCAGCTCCACCCGGCCCTGGCGCTGCTCTCGCTGGCGGCGGTGGTCAGGCTGGCGGCCGGGCTGCCGCAGCTGCCCGTCCAGCCGCTGCTGCTGGCGGCGAGCCTTGCCTGGAGCCTGGCGTTCCTGCTGCTGTTCCGGCTGCTGCTGATGGTGCCCGCGCGATGAGCATACGCACCGAAGACGTACATGCGCCGCTGACGCCGGCCGAGACGGCCTGGCTGGCGGAGGCGGTGGCCTATAGCGGCTCCGGTCAGCCGGACCTGCCCGGTCTCCCGGATCTGGTCACGCGGATGCGCAGGACCATGGGTGAACCGGACTGCACGCCGGCCAAATTGGCTGCGCTCGTGGGCTCGGATGCGGCCATCGGTGCCCGGGTGGTCAAGGTGGCCAACAGCGCCATGGCACGGGGCGCCGCACCGATTCACTCCCTCGACCGGGCCATCGCCCGGCTGGGCTTCGATCTGGTGCGCAACCTGGTGACGGGGATCTGCGTGACGCGGTTGTTCACGGTGCCCAGCGGCGCCTCGGCGGCGTTTCTGCGGCGCCACTACCGCGCGACGCGCATGGTTGCCGCGGAGGCCTACGCGCTCGGCCGTCACTCCCGGCGGGCGGAACCCCAGGAGGCCCTGCTGGCGGGCCTGGTGCACGATATCGGGGTGTTGCCGCTGCTGGCCTATGCGCGGAAAAGCGCGCCACCCGACGACAAGGATGCCGCGTTGAACCGGCTGCTGTATAAGGGGCACACGCGGGCCGGCGCGGCATTGCTGGAACAATGGCAGTTCGACGAACGGTTCGTTACCGTGGCGGCGGAACACGAGGACATCCTCGCCGTGGCGCGGGACCGTCATCCGCTTCGTGATCTGCTCATCGTCGCGAACGTAGAGGTCAACTCGGGGCCGGGCACCTGGATCGGTCAGGTGGACCGCAATCGTGTGCCCGCCTACCGCCGGTTGAGCATCGATCCGGGCGGCGGGTTTCGGGGCGGGTCCGACTGGGCGGCGGATATCGAGGCGGCGCAGCTTCGCATGCTCGGTCAATGAGGCCGCGTCGGCCATTCGGGGGAACCGTTAGCCGCGGCACATCGTCAGTTGTGGGAGACGGCGATGGACCCCACCGTCAGTCGAGGGGCAGGGGCGAGTCGAAATCGCAGTTCAAGGAGGCAATGCCAATGCAAGTTCCAACCCGCGTGACGGCTTTCGCCGCCGCCCTGGCACTGGCGCTCAGCGCCTGCACGACCACCGACCCCTACACGGGCGAGGAGAAGACCAGCAGCGCCACCAAGGGCGCCGCGATCGGCGCCATCGCCGGTGCCGTGGTGGGCATCGCCACCGGCAACAGTGCCAAGGAGCGGCGCAACCGGGCGCTGATCGGCGCGGGCGTGGGCGCCCTGTCCGGGGCCGCCATCGGCAACTACATGGACCGCCAGGAAGCCGAGTTGCGCCGGGAGCTGGAAGGCACGGGCGTCAGCGTGGTGCGCCACGGTGACAACATCACCCTGAATATGCCGGGCAACGTCACCTTCGACACCGACAGCGCGGCGCTGAACTCGCAGTTCTTCCGGGTGCTCAACGGCGTGGCCCGGGTACTCGACGAATACGAGAAGACCATCATCGAGGTGGCCGGCCATACCGACAGCACCGGTTCCGACGCCTACAACCAGCGGCTTTCCGAGCGCCGCGCCCAGAGCGTGGCCCAGTACCTGCAAGGCCAGGGCATACGCTCCATGCGCATCGTCACCGAGGGCTACGGCGAGCAGTATCCCGTCGCCACCAACGAGACGGACGCCGGGCGCCAGCAGAACCGCCGGGTGGAGCTGACCCTGGCGCCCGTGACGGAGAACTGATCACCGTTCATTGACCCCGCCCATGCCCGGGCGGGGCGTTACGTCAGGCGGGAGCGCCGTCCCCGGGGGCGAGCTCGTCAACGCCCGCTGCCGCTGTCGTAACCGCCCCCGCCCGGCGTCTCGATGACGAAGACATCGTCCCGGCCGACCTCCGTGCGGTCGGTGCCGGAGAGGGTGTCCACCGTGCCGTCGCGACGCTCCACCCATTGCCGGCCCGGCGCGCCGGCCTCGCCGCCCTCGAGCCCCGGCGGCCCGCTGCGTCGGTGGTTGGAGAGGATGGCCGCGGTCATCGGTTCCAGGAAACGGATGCGCCTCACGGCGCCGTCGCCGCCCTTCCAGTGGCCGCCGCCGCCGGAGCCGCGGCGGACTCCGAAGCCGTCGAGGCGGACCGGGAAGCGCCACTCCAGGACCTCCGGGTCGGTAAGCCGGCTGTTGGTCATGTGGGTGTGCACGGCGCTGGCGCCGTCGAATCCGGGGCCGGCGCCGGCCCCGCCGCAGAGCGTCTCGTAGTGCTGGTGGCGCTCGTTGCCGAAGGTGAAGTTGTTCATGGTGCCCTGGGAGGCGGCCATGGCGTCCAGGGCCGCATACAGCACGTTGGCCACCACCTGGCTGGTCTCCACGTTGCCCGCCACCACGGCGGCCGGGTAAGTGGGGCTGAGCAGGGAACCCTCCGGCACGATCAGCTCCACGGGGTCCAGGCACCCGTCGTTCAGGGGGATGTCCTCGTCGACCAGCGTGCGCAGCACGTACAGCACGCAGGCCCGGGTCACGGCGCGCGGCGCGTTGAAGTTGTCCGGCGAGGCATCGCTGGTGCCCGTGAAGTCGATACGCGCCCGGCGTGCGTCCCGGTCGACCGCGATGGCCACCTGGATGCGCCGGCCGTTGTCCATCTCCTGGCTGAATTGTCCGTCCTGCAGCCGGCCGAGGACCCGGCGGACCTGCTCGGCGGCGTTCGCCTGGACGTGGCCCATGTAGGCGTGAACGACGTCCAGGCCGAAGTGCTCGATCATGCGGCGCAGCTCGCGGGCGCCCTTCTCGTTGGCCGCGATCTGGGCGCGCAGATCGTTGAAGTTCTGTTCGATGTTGCGTACCGGCAGCGTGCCGCCGGTGAGCAGGCCGCGCACCGCGGCTTCCTGGAACTCCCCCTGGTGAACCAGGCGGAAGTTGTCGATGAGCACGCCCTCCTGCTCGATTCGCGTGCTGTCCGGCGGCATGGAACCCGGGGAGGTGCCGCCGACGTCGGCGTGGTGGGCGCGGCTGGCGATGAAGAACAGCACGTCCGTGCCGTCGTCGTCGAACACCGGGGTGATCACGGTGATATCCGGCAGATGGGTGCCGCCGTTGTAGGGGTCGTTGAGCATGAACACGTCGCCGGGGCGCATGTCCTTCCGGCGGCGATGGAGGATGGCGCGCACGCTCTCGCCCATTGAACCGAGATGGACCGGCACGTGGGGCGCGTTGGCCACCAGGTTGCCCGCCGGGTCGAACACGGCACAGGAGAAGTCCAGCCGTTCCTTGATGTTGGCGGAGTAGGAGGTCTTGCGTAGCGTCACGCCCATCTGCTCGGCGACGGACATGAACAGGTTGTTGAAGACCTCCAGCATGACCGGATCCACCTCGGTGCCCACGCCGACGCGCCCCGGGAGCGCCACGACCCGTTCCATCAGGAGGTGGTCGTGGGCGGTGACCGACGCGCGCCAGCCCGGCTCGACCACGATGGTGGACACCGGGTCCCGGATGATGGCAGGGCCGTCCACCTCGTGTCCCGGTGCCAGGGCGGGACGGTCGTAGACGGGGGCATCGAGGTGCGCCCCGGCCATGTAGGCGCGCACGCGGTCCAGGGGCGCGGGGAGCGGGTCGTCGGTGAACGCCTGTGCCGGTTCCTCGGCCACGGCGCCGCTGTCCCCGGTGAGCTCCACGGCGGCCGCGGCGACCAGCAGATCCTTGGCCGGCATGAGGAAGCCGAACTGGCGCCGGTGCTCCGTCTCGAAGGCCTGCTGGACGCGTTCCGGATCGTCGAAGTCCACGCTGAGGCTGGTGTCCGTCCCCGCGTACTTGACGGCGAGGCTGCGGCGAATGCGCACCTGTTCCGCGGGGCAGCCCTGAGCGGCCAGTTCCTCCAGTCCCTCGTCCACCAGGGTGTCCAGCTCGGGCCCCAGGTCCGCCACCAGGCTCTCGGAAAGCGGGGCGTCCACCGGCATCTCGCGCATGGTGATGAGATCCGCCAGGCCCATGCCGTAGGCGGAGAGCACGCCGGCGAAGGGATGGATGAAGACCCGCTTCATCCCCAGGGCGTCGGCCACCAGGCAGGCGTGCTGGCCGCCCGCGCCGCCGAAGCAGTTGAGCACATAGGCGGTGACGTCGTGGCCCCGCTGGACGGAGATCTCCTTGATGGCGTTGGCCATGTTCTCGACGGCGATGCGTAGGTAGCCCTCGGCCACCGCCTCCGGCGTGCGGTCATCGCCGGTGGCCTCCAGGATCTCCCGGCGCAGGGTCTCGAAACGCTCGCGGACCACGTCCGCGTCCAGCGGCTGATCCGCCCCGGGGCCGAAGATGCTCGGGAAGAAGGCCGGCTGCAGCTTGCCGAGCATGACGTTGCAGTCGGTGACCGTCAGGGGTCCGCCGCGGCGGTAGCAGGCCGGGCCGGGATCCGCGCCGGCGGAGTCCGGGCCAACCCGGTACCGGCTGCCGTCGAAATGCAGGATCGAGCCGCCGCCGGCGGCCACCGTGTGAATCTGCATCATGGGCACGCGCATGCGCACCCCGGAGATGACGGTCTCCATGGTGCGCTCGTAGTCGCCGGCGTAGTGGGAGACGTCCGTGGAGGTGCCGCCCATGTCGAAGCCGATGACGTCCTCGAAACCGGCCATGGCGGCGGTGCGGGCGCAGCCCACGATGCCGCCGGCGGGGCCCGAGAGTATGGCGTCCTTGCCGGCGAAGAAGCGGGCATCGGCGAGCCCGCCGTCGGATTTCATGAAATACAGCGGCGTGTTACCGACAGCCTCCGAGACCCGGTTGGCGTAGCGGTGCAGGACCGGCGAGAGATAGGCGTCCACCACCGTCGTGTCGCCGCGGCCGATGAAGCCCATCAGCGGACTGGTCTCATGGGAGAGGCTGACCTGGGTGAAGCCCGCCGACCGGGCGATCTCGCCCAGCCGCCGCTCGTGCGCGGGATAGCGATAGCCGTGCAGCAGGGCCACGGCGCAGGCCCTGAACCCCGCCGCGAAAGCCTCTTTCAGGGCCTCGCGGGCCGAGTCCTCGTCCAGGGGCATGATGATTTCGCCGTCGGCGCCATGGCGCTCACCGATCTCGATGACACGGCCGTAGAGCAGCTCCGGCAGCTGGATGTGCCGGGCGAAGATCTCCGGCCGGGCCTGGTGGCCGATGCGCAGGGCGTCGCGGAATCCACGCGTGACCAGCAGCACCGTGGGCTCGCCCTTTCGCTCCAGCAGCGCGTTGGTGGCCACCGTCGTGCCCATTTTGACGTGTTCGATGCGCGCGGCCGGGATGGGATCATTCGGGTCGATGCCGAGCAGGTCGCGAATACCCTGAAGCCCCGCGTCGGCATACTGCTCCGGGTTCTCCGAGAGCAGCTTGTGGGTCAGCATGCGCCCGTCGGGCCGCTGGCCGACGATATCGGTGAACGTGCCGCCGCGATCGATCCAGAAGCGCCATTGGCCGGCGCCGGTGAGTTCTTCCCGCATATTTGACGCCATCCCCGGCGTGGGTCCGTGGCCCAGGGAAACGCAGACGAATTGCCCGGTGTTGCCCTGAATATTGGGGCGCCCGCGGGCCGTGACCAGAGGCAGTCGTCCGCGGCGCCCGATGGCGCAGCATAAGCCGCCGCCTCGCCGGGGGGAAACCGGGTTCGCGGCGGTCGCCCATCACTCGGAGCGAGGCGAAAAGGCGTGAACCCGTTGGCATTTCTACCCGCAAGTGGCGGTTACCCTGACAGACGCATCGAGGCGCTGGAAGCGAGCCGGTATGGCCGCGCGCGCCGCTGGGGGCACGGATGCCGGGGGAAGATCACGACCAAGAACGAGACCCGACCAACGTTGGCCGAACCACAAAGAATAAACGTCGAAGACCTGCTGATAGGGCTCTACGTCGCCGAGCTGGACAGGCCCTGGCTCGAATCGCCGTTCCTGTTCCAGGGGTTCCGTATCGAGTCCGACCGGGATCTTGAGCAGCTGCGCGAGGCCTGTGCCTACGTTTACGTGGATCCGGACCGGTCCGAGGCGGCGGCGCTGTCCCGCGTTCAGGCTTCGCGGCCGACGCCCCGCCGTCCCGAGGCGGCCGTTGTCAGCGCCGTGCGCCGCCGTGAGATCGAGGGCCTGTTCGGGGACGATCCCTATCCGAACCCGGCGCGATTTCGCCAGGAGCTCGTTCGGGCCTCGCGGGTTCGCGGCGAGGCCCGCGACGTGGTCGATCACCTGCTGGGGCAGGTGCGTGCCGGCGGCGAGGTGGATGGCAAGCGGGCCGCCGGCGTGGTCCAGCACCTGGTGCGTGCGATCACCCGCAACACCACGGCCTCGCTGTGGCTGACCAGTCTCAAACAGCGCGACGAGTACACGGCGATCCACTGCATGAACGTCTGCGTGCTCGCCCTGGCTTTCGGTCGCTTTCTGGGTATGTCACAGCAGGCGCTGGAGGTCCTGGGACTGGGGGCCCTGCTCCACGACATCGGCAAGATGCGCACGCCCGACTCGGTGCTGAACAAGCCCGGCCCGCTGACCGAGGAAGAGTTCGCCATCATGCGCCGTCACCCGGTGGATGGCTATGAGGCCATGCGTCGGGCCGGCGACGTCTCGGCCGAGGTGCTCGAGATCATCCGTTCCCATCACGAGCGGGTCAGCGGCCGCGGTTATCCGGACGGCCTGGCCGGCGATGACATCCCGTTGACGGTGCGGGTGGTGGCCATCGCCGACGTCTACGACGCCATGACCAGCGACCGCGTCTACCGCGACGCGGTACCCGCCGAGCGGGCAATCCGCATTCTCTATCAGGGGGCGCCCCAGGACTTCGGTCGCGAGCTGGTCGAGGGCTTCATCCGCTGCATCGGCATTTTCCCGGTGGGCAGCCTCGTGGAGCTGGACTCCGGCGCACTGGGGGTGGTGATCAGCTCCGCGCCCGAGTCGCGGCTCAAGCCGGTGCTGCTGATGGTGCGCACACCGGAGGGGGACGATTACGAAAAGCGGCTGGTGCTCAACCTGGCCGCACTGGATGCGGAGGCCCCGGGGCGCGGGCTGTCGGTGCGACGGGTGGTCCAGGGCGCCGACTACGGCATCGACGTCCCGGCCATCGTCCGCGCCGAGCTTGAGACGAGCCCGTAACCGGCAGCCTTTGCTGGTCTCAATCCCCGGTGGTTCGGGCACCGAGGCGTATTTCCACGGGGGCGGTCGACGGGGTACCCTTGCGCCGCATCGTTTCCTGGCCCGGGTCTGCGCCGAGGTAACCGCTTTGACCGCATCGATAGTCATCTTCAACCGGGACGGCCGGTTTGAGTGAACGCTGGCTGGACGTCTTCGCGGGCCGCGAGGCGCTGAGGCGGATTCGCGACTCGGGCCTGCGGCCGGAGGACGTGGATATCGTCACCGGCGCTTCGGGCGGACCCAAGTGGTTCGTCCTCTATGGCCTGGACCGGGTGTTGTGGTCGGAGTGGTTCGCCCACCGGCGGCGGCCGCTGTCGCTGATCGGCTCCTCCTCGGGCAGCTGGCGTTTCGCCGCGGCCTGCCAGAACGATCCGCTGGCCGCCCTGGAGCGCTTCGAGGCCGCCTACCGCGAGCAACGCTTTCCCCACAATCCGCCGGCGGAGCTGGTCACCGAGACCGCGCGGCGGACCATGGACGCCATGCTGGGGAGCCACGGTGTCCGCGAAATCCTGGGCCAGCCCGGCCGCCGACTCGCCATAGTGGTCAATCGCCTGCGCGGGCTGCCCGCGCAGGCGCCGCGCGGACGTCATTACCGCCGCCTGGCCCTGGGGGCGGTCCTGAATCTCGCCCGGCGGGACTGGCTGGGGCGGGTGGTCGAGCGGCTGGTATTTCACGTCGGGGACGCCGACCCGCTGGCGTTCTCCGACCGCCTGCCGACGCGCTATGTGCCGCTGACCGAGGAGAACCTGCGGCCCGCCCTGCTGGCCTCCGGATCGATTCCGCGGGTCATGGCCCCAGTGCTGGACATACCCGGGGCCGGCCCGGGCGTGTATTACGACGGCGGGATCACGGACTATCATTTCGCCGAGCCATTCCCGGGATCGGACGGGTTGGCGCTGATGCCTCATTTCTACCCATACGCCGTCCCCGGCTGGTTCGACAAGCTTGCTCCCTGGCGCCGGCGCGGACGGGGGCTCGACCGCACCGTGCTGCTGGCGCCCAGCGAGGCCTTTCTCCAGCGCCTGCCGCAGGGGAAGATCCCCGACCGCAATGACTTCCTGCGCCTGCCGGACGCGGAACGGGCGCGCTACTGGAAGACCGCGGTCGACGAATCCCGGCGGCTCGGAGACGCCCTCTCCGAGCTGGTCGCCGGTGGGCGGTTGTCGCGGGTTGCTCGTCCACTGCCGTAACGGCTGCCGGGGCACCGTCCACACCTGTCAGTTTGGACAGGTTCCAAAATATCCCCTGCCAAGCAAACTCCCGATTGGGGGGTCGTCAGCAAACCGTTGCACCGGCGTTCCCGCCGGCACGATGGCGGGTGCCGGGCCGGTCGCTGGCGTATTGAAGGCGTGCCCTTGCCGTTGTTCGGGGGCGCGCATGGCAATCGCAGGGGGTAATGCATGTCCGACCTGGTCAATACGCTCAAGAACGAACACCGCGCGATTCAGAATCTCCTTCAGGGCGCGAGTCAGGCTGGCGTCACCACGGCCGATGGCCGGGCGAAGCTGAAGAAGGCCAAGGCGCTGCTGATCGGTCATCTGGAGAAGGAGGACCGCCAGCTCTATCCGGTTCTGCTCAACAGCGGCGATGCCGGCCTGGCGGGTTCATTCGCCGAAGAGATGCAGGCCATTTCCAGGCAGGTCGTCGCATTCTTCGAGAAATACGAGAACGGCGGCGATGACTTTCAGTTCGCCGTCGATTTCGGCAAGGTGCTGGGACTGCTGAACAACCGCATCCGCCGCGAGGAGGCGTCGCTTTACCGGCGCTACGAGGCGCTGGTCTCCGATCCGGCCTGAGGCGGAGGCTCGACATGCCGGCCGCCGCTGGCGTGCCGGCATGCGCCGCGCATACGTCTCGCTACTGGCCGAAGAACCGGTCCATGAGCCGGAACATCCACTCGTTGCCCTGGGCGAATGGCGCATCGGCACGCAGGATGTCCGCTCGCGACTGCACGTAGGGACTGTCGCTGGCGAGCTCGTCGGCCGCGGCATCCGCGAGCCTTGTGGCCTGTTCGGCATCCCATTCCAGGTGGCACTGCAGAGCGAGCACGCGCCCGCCGGGATCGAAGAAGCCCTGATTGGCGCAGGCCTCGCTGTGTCCCACGGCGGTCATGCCGGCCGGGCACTCGAAGGTGTCTCCGTGCCAGTGCATCACCTCCAGGGTCTCCGGGAAATCCCGGAACAGACGGTGCGAACGGGCTGGCGGCGAAAAGTGCACCGGATGCCAGCCGATTTCGGGATGGGTGAGCCGGGTGACCGGCGCGCCCATGACGTCGGCGATGAGCTGAGCGCCCAGGCAGATGCCGAGCACGGGTGCCCGGCGCTCAAGCACGCCGCGAATGAACGCCTTTTCCTGTCGCAGCCAGGGGTATGCCTCTTGGTCATGGACACCCATTGGACCGCCAAGCACAATCAGGCCGCCGACGCCTGCGGGGTCCGGCGGGCTGGCGTCGTCGAAGAGCCGGCAGCCCTTCAGGCCGACACCGCGCGAATCCGCCCAGCGGCCGAGGGCGGCGGGGCCCTCGAAAGGGACATGCTGCAGGACGTGAATGCTGTCGATCACGATGCGGTGTTCCCATAATCGCGTGGGAGACGGCTCAGGCCTCGCGCCGGCATCTGGCGTCGGTGCCGGGAGCGGAAGACGCGTCTCCGGGTTGCAGCGACTATGACGGCCGTCTCCGGCGTTTTCAATGCTTTGCAAGCGCCTTGGTGCACCCACGGCCGGTAATGTGGGAAGATCGCCGGCAGCGGCGCGTTTCGCCGTTGCCAAGGAATGCCCGAATGATGAACCGCGGGGCCGCGGAACGCAGACAATGACCATTCTCGTCGCCGGGAACTGCGGATCCTTGACCGAGACCCTGGCCGCCGCCGGTCACGAGGTGTCGACGGCGGCCACCGGCACGGCCGCACTGGAGCGGGTCGAGGCGGGCGGCGTGACGGCGCTCGTACTGTCGATCCTGCTGCCGGGCAGCGACGCCCTGACGGTGTGTCGCCGGATTCGGGAGGATGTCCGCTGGAAGGCGCTGCCGGTGGTAATCCGTCGCGATTTCCCGCTGGAGGGCGACGATCCCGAGCTGGTCCGGGCCATCGGGGCCGACCTCTACGCGGGCGAGAACGTTGCCGACGCGGATGTCGTCGGCGAGATCGAGCGACTGCTCCAGGACGGCCGCCCGGACAGCCGCCCGGTCACCGATCCGGAAGCATCCGCCGTGGAGCGACATCATACGGCGCTGCTCGGCCGCCTGCTCGACAGCCGGCTGATGGCGGAGGCGCAGCATGCCGAGCGTCTGCGCGAGACCGAGGGGCGGACCCGCGCCGTGGTCGAGACCGCCGCCGATGCCATCATCGCCATCGATACCGAAGACCGCATCATCTTCGCGAACTCCGCTGCCGCGGAGATGACCGGGTACACGGAGCAGGGGCTCAGTGGCCGCTCCGTGCGGGACCTCATCCCCGAGCGCCATCGCGACGCCCACACCGAGGGCATGCGCCGGTACATGCGTACGGGTGAGCCGAGAATGCCTTCATGGCGGGGTGTCGCATTCACGGTGCTGCGCGCCGACGGCCGGGAGTTGCCGGTGGAGGTCACCCTGGGCGAGCACGCCCTGGGCAGCGAGCGCTGGTTCATCGGCGTGCTCAGGGACATCTCCGAGCGGCTTCGCGACGAGCAGCGGCTGCAGCGCATCAACCGGATGTACGCCATGCTCAGCGCCTGCAATCACGTGCTCCTGCGCACGGAGGACGAGACGGCGCTGCTGGAGAAGTTCGTCGAGTCCGTGGTGGGGGTGGGCGGTTACCGTTTCGCCTGGGTGGGGTACGCCGAGCACGATGCGGAGCGCAATATCCGTCCGGTGGCGCGGGCCGGCGTCGACGACGGCTACCTGGAGGCGATTCGCATCACCTGGTCGGACGCGCCGGAGGGGCGTGGACCGGGCGGTCGCGCCATCCGCAGCGGCGAGACCCAGGTGATCGAGGACATGCAGACCGCCGAGATCATGACACCCTGGCGGGAGCAGGCGAACGCGCGCGGTTACCGTTCCATGGTGGCTCTGCCCATGAACCTGGAGGGCCGGCGCCTGGGTGTTCTGTGCATTTACGCCGACCAGTCGGGGGTGTTTTCCGAGGAGGAGGTCGGCCTGCTGGAGGAGCTGACCGGCGATCTGGCCTTCGGTATCCAGGCGCTGCGGGTGCGCCAGGCCCGGCAGCGGGCCGAGGCGGAGCTGCGGCTCACCCACCGCGCGCTGGAAGCGAGCAACAACGGCGTGATCATTACCGATGCCCGGGCCGATGACCATCCGGTGATCTACGCCAATCCGGCCTTCAGCCGCATTACCGGCTATGGCCATGACGAGATCGTGGGACGCAACCCGCGCTTCATCATGGGCTCGGAGCTGGATCAGCCGGCGCTGGACGCCATCCGCGCCGCCCTGCGGGAGGGGCGCTCGGAGACCGCCACCGTCCGCACGTTCCGCAAGGACGGCAGCGAGGTGTGGTGCGACACCGCCGTCTCTCCGGTGTTCGACGAGCAGGGGGCGCTGACGCATTTCGTGGGGATCAGTACCGACATCACCGAGCGGGTGCGCTACGAGTACGAGCTCGAATACCAGACCAACCACGATCTGCTCACCGGTCTCGCGAACCGCAGCCTGCTGCTGGATCGCCTCTCCCAGGGTCTGACCTTTGCCGAGCGCCACGGCCACGGCGTGGCCGTCGTCGTCATCGACCTGGACCGCTTCAAGCACGTCAACGACACGGCCGGGCATGCCGTGGGTGACGAGCTGTTGCGCGAGGTGGCCCGGTCCCTGACCGAGCTGACCGGGCGGGCGGACACGGTGGCCCGGCTGGGTGCCGATGAGTTCGTGGTGCTGCTGACGGAGCTCGACGGTCCCGACGAGGCGCTTCGCCGCGCCTATGAGCTGCGCAGCGGCGTGGGTCGGGTTCACGAGGTGCTGGGCCAGCGCATCGCGGCGCCCTGCAGCCTCGGTGTGAGCTACGGGACGGCGGATGGCGGGCAACCCGATGCCCTGCTGCGCCATGCCGAGACCGCCATGTACCGCGCCAAGGAGATAGGGGGCGGCGAGGTGGTGATGTTCAGTGACGAGCTCACCGTGCGGACCACGGACCGGGTTCGGCTGGAGTCCGCCCTGCGGGAGGCGCTGGCCCGGCGCGAGCTGCAGGTGTATTTCCAGCCCCAGTTCCAGCTGGCCGACGATGCCCTGGCGGGGGCCGAGGCGCTGGCGCGCTGGCACCACCCGGAGCGGGGCTGGATCTCGCCCGCGGAGTTCATCCCCGTGGCGGAGGAAACCGGCCTCATCGTCCAGCTGGGGCGGTTCGTGCTGGAGCGGGCCTGTGAGCAGCTCGCCGCCTGGGATGCCCGCGGCATCCACGTCCCGCGGCTGGCGGTGAACGTCTCGGGGTTGCAGGTGCAGCGCGAGGACCTGGTACGCGACGTGGCGGAAGTTCTGGCGGCGACGGGCATTTCCCCCGACCGTCTCGAGCTGGAGGTCACCGAGTCGTTCGTCATGCGCCGGGCCGAGGCGGCGATCCGCCAGCTCAACCGTCTGAGCCGGATGGGTGTCCACGTGGCGGTCGACGACTTCGGCACGGGCTATTCGTCCCTGAGCTATCTCAAACGTCTGCCGGTCAACCGGCTCAAGCTGGACAAGTCCTTCGTCCGCGACATTCCCGGCAACGCCCACGACGAGGCGATCGCGCGGGCGGTAATCGCGCTGGGCAAGAGCATGGCCCTGGAGGTCGTCGCGGAGGGCGTGGAGACGGAACGGCAGAAGCGGTTCCTGCGTTTGGAAGGCTGCGACGTGGCCCAGGGGTTCCTCTACGGCCGACCGTTGCCCGCCGAGGAGCTGGAATCGTCGCTAATCCGGGGTGTCGCCAGCTGACAGCGGGGCTCCATGCACCGCGAAGGGGATGGCCGGAGTCAGGCGCGGCCGGCGCCGAAATCGTTGGGCGTGTGGAAGTACTCGCTGGTGCGGGCCAGCTCCTCGACCTGTTTGAGCAGCTCGGCGAGCCGCAGCTCGGCGGTTCGCATGGACGCGCAGTCCTCGCAGGCCGGATCGTCGCAGGGCTGACGGGCATAGAGCCAGTACTGGATGGCGCCGGCGAGGAGCCCGTCGCCGATGTCCCAGGGATGGGATTCCGGCTCGTCGTCGGCGATGCGATTTCCCAGCTCAACGGCCTCGCGCGCGGCTTCCTCGAAGCTGGTTTCGGGTTCCTCTACGGCCATCTCGGCGTCCTGTTTCCCCAATCTGTCCGCCTATTGTAGCAGTCGGCGGCGGGCCCTTGCCGAGGCGGTAAGCCTGTGCGCCGGCGTTGATTGCGCGTTCTCCCGCCCCCACCCAAGCACCGAGGTTCGCCGCCATCGAGCGGGTGCCCCATTGGGGGGAAGGGTGGCGGACGTCGTGGTTTTGATGCCTGAACGGGTCCGGAGAGATCCGGCAGGCCAAGGTCAATTGGCTAGCTAAGGAGAGACAGATGTCCGACAAGACCTTTGATCCATCCCGCCGTAACCTCTTGCGCGCCGGCATCGCCACGGCCGTGGCGGTTCCTTTCGCGCGCCTGGCGCTTGACGGCAGCGCCCACGCCCAGGATCTGCCCAAGCTCGCGCTGGACGATCCCCAGGCCAAGGCGCTGCAGTACGTGCACGATGCCTCCAAGGCCGGCGATGCCCGCCAGGAGGGGGCCGACTGCGCCAACTGCCAGCTCTATCAGGGCGGCGCCGACTCCGAGTGGGGCAAGTGCAGCATCTTCCCCGGCAAGCTGGTCAACGCCCAGGGCTGGTGCACGGCCTGGGCGCCCAAGGCCGGCTAACGGCCCTGCTCGATCAGGGGGCGCCATGGCGGCGTCCCCGCTACCGGATTTGACTGTACGCCGACATGGCCCGGTCGATCAGAGAACGGCGATGGCGAGCAGAAACGTCGCCGCCACGGCGCTGGCCGCGTGCAGGTAGACCATGAACATCGGCGGCGGCTCACGCTGTAGCCGGAAGATCAGCACGAATAACCCGCCGACCAGCGCAAGGCAGTAGAACAGCAGGGCGGCATTGAGCAGGCGCAGGGTGCCCCCGGTGAAGGCCGCCGCGCCGACGGCCAGCACGGTCGCCATTCCCAGCCCGCCGTGGCTCAACCCGGATGCCAGTGACCCGGCCCGGCCGAGGGCGGCGCGTCTGGCGAGGTGCAGGCCCAGGGCCAACGCCGCGCCGGCCAGGGCCAGACCGAGGATCATGAAGATTTCACGATTCACGCCGGCGCGTCCGTCTGCCGCTGGAAAATCGCCCTGACCGCCGCGATGCTATCCGCCGTCTGCGGCGCCTTGTCGGTGCGGTACCCCTTCAGCCTGGCGAAGCGCAGGGCCAGACCGGCGGGATAGTGGGGGCTGCGCTGGATGCCGTCGAAGGCCACCTCGACCACCAGCTCCGGGCGTACCGTAACGACGCCCTGCGACTCCGAGACGGCCAGCTCGCGCAGGGTCCGTGTCTGCCAGTCCAGCATGCGGTCGGTCATGCCCTTGAACGTCTTGCCCAGCATCAGGAATCGCCCCGTGGCCTCGTCCCGTGCACCCAGATGAAGATTGCTGAGCCAGCCGCGGCGCCGCCCATGGCCCCATTCCGCCGCCAGCACCACCAGGTCCAGCGTATGCGCCGGTTTGACCTTCAGCCAGGCGCCGCCCCGGCTTCCGGCCGCGTACGCCGCACCCAGGTCCTTCACCATGACGCCCTCGTGGCCGGCGTCCAGCGCCTGTTGGGCGAAGGTCCGCTGCGGGCCTTCCTCGCCAGTGACGAGTCGGCGCACGGATAGTGTGTCGGGCAACAGGGTCGTCAGCCGCTCCAGCCGCGTCCCCAGGGGCGCGTCGAGCAGATCCTCGCCTTCCAGGTGCAGGCAGTCGAAGAAATACGGCGTCAGGGGCTGCTCCCGCCGGCTGGCGCCGACGTCGCGCCGGCGGCCGAATCGGGCCATGGTGACCTGAAACGGCTGGGGGCGGCCATCGTCGCGCAGTGCCAGGGCCTCGCCGTCCAGCACGAAACGGCTGGAGGGCAATGCGGCCGCGGCTTCGGCGATCTCCGGCACGGATGCGGTGACGTCGTGCAGGCGGCGTGAGAATACGCGGACGTCGTCTCCATCCCGGTGGACCTGGATGCGGGCGCCGTCGAGCTTGTACTCCAGGCAGACTTCCCCGGCCCCGGCCAGGGCCTCCTCCAGAGTGCCGCCCGGCTGCGCCAGCATGGGCTGTACAGGGCTCAGCGGCACCAGCCGGAAACGCGCCAGGGCCGCGCTGCCGTCTGTCAGCACCGCCTCCGCCACCGGTGCGGCGTCGCCGGCGACCATCACCGCCTTGCGTAGCCGGGCGGCCGGGAGATCCGCGGCGGTGGCGATCGACTCGGCCATGACCGCGGCCAGTGCCCCCTGGCGCAGCTCGCCCAGCAGCAACTGCGCCAGGAAACGCTGTTCGGGGGTTGTCGCCGCGTCGAAGAGCTCCGCCAGCAACGCCCGCCGGCGCCGCTGCGAACCGCTTCCCGAGCAACCGGCGAGCGCGCTGAAGCATCGGTCTACGTCTTCGAGGGTCAGTGTGACCCGGTCGGCGGGTGCCCGGTCCAGGGCCTCCCTGACCAGCGACGGCCCGACACCGATCCGGCCCTGGGGCAACTGCCCGGAGAGATACTGCACGCAAACGCGGATCTCGCCCGGTGGCGCTTCGGCCAGCAACGCGGACAGCAGAGCGATCTTGCGCCGCCGGCTGCGCGTGGCCGCCACCGATTCGGAGACTTCCGCGAGGGTGGTCAGCTGCATGGCAAAAACGGGTTCCCCAGTTAGCAGGGCGGTGGACCCAGGCCCGTCCCGGCGCGGGCGGGCTTTCGATAATGCTGCGGTTCGGACGCCATCCCGGCGGGAATCCCCGCCGAAGTGACAATCGGGCTGGTCATCCGTGCACGCTCCCACTACCATTGCCGTTTACAAAATACCCAACTCCCGGGGTCAGAGTGCCGGCGGCTCGTACAAACGACGAAGGCGCGGCGCTGGGCGGGAGATACGGCCACCCGGCCCGGGGATCAACCCCGCCGCCGCAGCGATGGCCACCCCGATGGATGGAAGCGGTCAAGGCAACACTGAAGGCGTCGCGCGAGGGCCGCCGGCGACGATTTCAGTGTTTCCTTGATCCATTTTCGCTAACCAGACGAGAAATTCCCGCGTGAGGGTGCCATGACTCATTTCAGCCTCGAGGACCACGGAATTACCGTGGCGAACGTATTGCGTAACCCGTCTCCCGCCCGCCTTTACGAAGAAGCCATCCGCTACGAGCAGGGCAGCGCCGTCTCCGACACCGGCGCGCTGATCGCGCTCTCCGGGGAGAAGACCGGCCGCAGCCCCAAGGACAAGCGTATCGTCCAGCATCAGGAGGTCCTCGACGACGTCTGGTGGGGCGATGTGAACATCGCCATGCAGGACGAGCATTTCGACGCCGCCCGGCAGTCCGCGCTCGACTACCTCAATTCCCGCGACCGGCTCTACGTCATCGACGGTTACGCGGGCTGGGACCCGGACTACCAGGTGAAGATCCGGGTGATCTGCGAGCGCGCCTATCACGCCCTGTTCATGCGCAACATGCTGATCCGGCCCACCGCCGAGCAGCTGGAGACCTTCCGCACGCCGCACTACACGATCTATAACGCCGGGCGCTTTCCGGCCAACGAGCACCTGCCCGGCGTGAGCTCGAAGACCAGCGTCAGCCTCTGCCTCAAGCGCGGCGAGTTCGTCATCCTCGGCACCGAGTATGCCGGCGAGATGAAGAAGGGCGTGTTCACCATCATGAACTACATCATGCCCAAGCAGAACGTGCTGTCCATGCATTGCTCCGCCAACGAGGGCGAGGACGGCAACGTCTCCATCTTCTTCGGGCTCTCCGGCACCGGCAAGACCACGCTCTCGGCCGATCCGCGCCGCCGGCTCATCGGCGACGACGAGCACTGCTGGAGCGACAACGGCGTGTTCAACATCGAGGGCGGCTGCTACGCCAAGGTCATCGACCTCGACCCGGAGGCGGAGCCGGACATCTACAACGCCATCCGCTTCGGCTCCGTGCTGGAGAACGTGGTCTACGATCCCGACACCCGCGCGGTGAACTACGCCGACAACGCCATCACCGAGAACACCCGCTGCTCCTATCCCGTGGAGTACATCGACAACGCCAAGATCCCCTGTGTCGGCGGCACGCCCAACCACGTAATCTTTTTGACCTGCGACGCCTTCAGCGTGCTGCCGCCGGTCAGCCGGCTTACCCCGGCCCAGGCCATGTACCACTTCATCAGCGGCTACACCGCCAAGGTGGCGGGCACCGAAATGGGCGTCACGGAGCCCGAAGCCACGTTCTCGGCGTGCTTTGGCGCGCCGTTCATGGTCTGGCACCCGACCAAGTACGCCGAGCTGCTGGCGGAGAAACTGCGGGAGAACGACGTCAAGGTCTGGCTGGTAAACACCGGCTGGACGGGTGGCCCCTATGGCGTGGGCAAACGCATGAGCATCGCCCATACCCGTTCGATCATCGACGCCATCCACGACGGCTCCCTGGAGCGCGCCGAGACCCGGCCCGATCCCATCTTCGGACTGGGCGTTCCCCAGGAGTGCCCGAACGTGCCGAGCGAGGTGCTCAACCCGGTGAACACCTGGAACGACAAGGCCGCCTTCGAGGAGACGGCCATGAAGCTCGCCAGGCTGTTCCACGACAACTTCAAGGCATACGAGGACCAGGCCAGCGAGGAAATCCGGGCCGCGGCTCCGAAGGTCTGACCCGACGCTTCCAGCGGCGGAGCACAAATGAGGCGCCTCACGGGCGCCTCTTTTTTTGGGTTCCAAGCGGGTTGGCGTAAGGACGGCAGGGCGGTGTCGGACGCGTCGGTCGGCACCGACCGAGCCAGCGTCGACGATTGGGGCGGGGCTGTCGGACGGCAAGCCCGTCCGACCTACTGTTGATGCCGGTGGTATCGGCGCCCCGGTAGAGGCCGTAGGTCGGCACCGGCGGAGCCGGCGCCGACGATTGGTGTCGAGATGTCGGACGGCAAGTCCGTCCGACCTGCAGTGGCGCCGTGGCGGTCGATGCGGAAGGGGGCCTACCGGGCGCCCCTATCACGCGGGAATCGACGCCGGGTTCAGCCGGCGTTCGTATCCGGCGTCAGCGGTTCACCGTTCTCGTCGACCACCTCCCGGTCGCCGATGAGCTCGTCGACGAACCGGATGGCCGTCGCCTCGGCCTCCTCGGGCGAGCGCCCGCGCATGGCCCGCGGCGTGCTGAACAGGGTGGGCATGGAGATGGTGGAGACGTAATGGTCGTCGCCGTCGCCGGCTTCGGCACGGCTGATCTGCACCTTGAAGGGCATGCGTTCATCGCCGTCGACCAGGAATCCTTCCAGGTTGAGTAGGTATGCCATGGATTCTCTCTTCCCCCGAAAAGCAATACTGTGGATGCTCGTTCATTCTAGGTGGGTCGAGCGGGCGGTATACCTGTCAGAACTGACATGTGGCGCTCGCGCTGTGAGGCGCCGGCCGTCGGCCCGGCACGCCTGCGCGGCCGGAGGAGTTGCTATAATCCGCGTCCCCGCGCAACCACGGTTCCGAGCAAGCTATGAGCACAGCCGCGCCCAAGGTGGGCTTCGTGAGCCTGGGCTGCCCCAAGGCCCTGGTGGATTCCGAGCGCATACTGACCCAGCTGCGAACCGACGGCTACCAGGTGGTCCCCACCTATGAGGATGCCGACGTGGTCGTGGTGAACACCTGCGGCTTCATCGACGAGGCCAAGGCGGAGTCGCTGGAAGCCATCGGCGAGGCCGTCGAGGCCAACGGCCGCGTCATCGTCACCGGTTGCCTGGGCGTCGAATCCGCGGCCATCCAGCAGGCCCACCCCAGGGTGCTGGCGGTCACCGGCCCCCAGCAGTACGAGGCGGTGGTCGGCGCGGTCCACGAGCATGCCCCCATGACGCGGGCGCACGATCCGTTCACGGACCTGGTCCCGCCGCAGGGCATCAAGCTCACACCCCGCCACTACGCCTATCTGAAGATCTCGGAGGGCTGCAACCACCGCTGCAGCTTCTGCATTATCCCGTCCATGCGCGGCGATCTTGTCAGCCGGCCGGCCGGCGACGTGCTGGCCGAGGCCGAGCGCCTCGTCCAGGCCGGGGTCCAAGAGCTGCTCGTGATCTCCCAGGACACCAGCGCCTACGGGGTCGACACCAGATACCGGACCAGCTTCTGGAACGGCCGCCCGGTCAAGACCCGGATGACCGAGCTCTGCGAGGCCCTCGGCACGCTCGGTGTCTGGGTGCGGCTGCACTACGTCTATCCGTATCCCCACGTGGATGAGCTCATCCCTCTGATGAATGAGGGCCGTGTCCTCCCCTATCTGGACATTCCCTTCCAGCACGCCAGCCCCGAGGTGCTCAAGCGCATGCGCCGGCCGGCGGCCAGCGAGAAGACCCTCGAACGGGTGCAGCGCTGGCGCCGCGACTGCCCGGATCTCGCCATCCGCAGCACGTTCATCGTCGGCTTCCCCGGTGAGACCGAGGCGGATTTCGAACAGCTGCTCGAGTTCCTGGAGGCGGCGGAGCTCGACCGCGTCGGCTGCTTCACCTACTCGCCGGTGGAGGGCGCCGCGGCCAATGCCCTGGACGGTGAAGTGCCCGAGGCCCTGAAGGCGGAGCGGCTGGAGCGGTTCATGGAGACCCAGGCCCGGATCAGTGCGCGGCGGCTGCAACAGAAGGTGGGCCGCACGCTGGAGGTGCTGGTGGACGAAGCCGGTGTCGACGGTGGTGCGGTGGCTCGCAGCTACGCCGATGCCCCCGAGATCGACGGCCTGGTCTACGTCGACGCGCCGTACCCGCTGGAGGAGGGGCGGCGCTACCGGGTGGACGTCACGGACGCCGACGACCATGACCTCTGGGCGAGCATCAACCCAGACCAGTAGGGTGTGGGAATTGCCGCCGCCCGAAAGCGTTTGGACGGCGGCTGTTGGCGTGGATGTCAGAAGTAGTAGCGGCCGCCGAGTAACAGTGTTTCCTGTTCGTCGGTGAGCTCCAGCTCCGCGCCGGCGGCGATCTCGGGGACGAACTTGAAGTACGCGGTGCCGTAGATGCCGGTATCGTCGTCATCGTCCAGCTCGTAGTGCACCAGGCCGCCGCCCAGGTCCAGCTGGGGCACGGCGCTGGTGCGCACGCCGGCACGCAGGCCCAGGCCGTCGGTATCCTCGTCGCGGCCGTTGCTCTCCCATTCCCGGTCGAGATAGAAGAGCTCGCCCACCAGGTCGGTGGTCGGGGAGATGGGTGCATGACCGCCGGCGCCGATGGTGAAGTCGGTGCGCTCCAGCGAGCCGTCATAGTCCCAGCTGGAGAACGAGCCCAGGACGTGGAGGTAGGGCGCCGGCGAGAACGAGCCGTCCACCCGGATGCCGTCGCCGTCGGTGTCGGCGTTGCCGTCGTCGATCTCGGTCAGCCCCAGGCTCACGCCGGCGTGGTTGTAGTTCGGGCCCGCCCAGGCGGCCGTGGTCATGGCGGTGGCCGCGAGTAGCGCGACCGTGGTCAGGCTGTATTTAATGCGCATAGATGTCATGCTCCCTTTATCGGACTCAGGCTGAAACGACCCGGCCGCAACCGGGCCGCCGGCCCCGTCAACCGCCAGTTTTGGGGCGCCGGGAGGGGTTTCAAATGTCGCCAGGCGGCGACGACTGGGCCGACGGGACGATGCTTTCCGGGAGGGGAAATGCCGCTGCGAACACTGGCTCGGATTCTCAAGGCGCTGAATTCCGAGGCCTCGCCGGCCCAGCTGGCGGGCGCCGCCTGCCTCGGCATGGTCATGGGGCTGACGCCGCTGTGGAGCCTGCACAACCTCCTGGTGCTGCTGCTGGCCCTGGTGCTGCGGGTCAATCTCTCCGCGTTTCTGCTGGTATTCGTGCTAACGACCGGGATCGCCTACCTGGCCGACCCGCTGTTCGACGCGTTGGGCTGGGCGTTACTGACCGCCGGGGCGCTGGAGCCGATGTGGACGGCGCTGTACAACACCACGCTCGGCCGCCTGTCCGATTTCAACAACACGGTGGTGCTGGGCAGCCTGGTGGTGGCGCTGGTGCTCTGTCCGTTGGTCTACGCAGTGCTGGTCCGGGCAGTGAAACGCTATCGCGATCATGTTCAGAGCTGGGTGAAGCGCACCCATCTCTATCAGGCGATCCGCGGTTCGCGTTTCTTCGAGGTGTATTCGGCGTTGCGCGGCTGAAGGCACGATCGCGCCTCGCATGCGTTTGAGAGCTTGAGGGAGAACCCGATGTTGCGTTGGTTGCGCTGGCAGGGACTGGTGGGCTTCGTCGTGGTGATGGCCCTTCTCGCCGGCAGCTGGGTGCTGTTCGCCGACCGGCTGGTCAAGTGGGCCGTGGAGGGCACGGGCACGGCCATGGTCGGTGCGCGGGTGGAGCTGGACAGCGCGGATGTCGCCCTCGCGCCGCTGCGGATCGAGATGCAGGGCCTGCGCGTGACCAACCCCAACGCGCCGATGCGCAACGCCTTCGAGGCCGGCCGGATCGCCTTCGACGCCGACACGCTGGGTCTGCTCCTGGACCGGGTGGATATTGGCGAGGTGGCCGTGGAGGGGCTACGGCTGAATACGCCGCGGGAGCGTAGCGGCGCGGTCGGACGCCCGCCCAGTGAAGGCCCCGGCCTTCTGGACAGGACGGCGCGCAGCCTGGAAATTCCGGCCCTGGAGCTGCCGACCGCGGAGCAGGCCCTGGCCGCGGCGCAGCTGCGCAGCCCCGGCGTCATCGAGGCCGCCCGCGAGGACATGCGCCGGCAGCGCGACACGCTCGAGCAGCGGGTGGATGAGCTGCCGACCGAGGCGTCCATCGCCGATTACGAGTCGCGGCTGGAGCGTATCCGCGAGGGCGGCGGCGACCTGACCGGGCGACTCTCCCAGGCCCGCGACGCCAAGGCACTGCTGGATGACGTCCGCGGCGATCTCAAAGCGGTTCGCAAGGCCCGGGATGCCGCCCGCGAGACCGTTTCGGCGGCGGAGGATAATGCCCGGAAGGCCCGCGAGGCCCCCGAAGCCGACATCCGCCGCCTGGTGGACAAATACAGCGACCCGGCCACGGTGGCCCAGGAGCTGGTGCGCTATGTCCTCGGCCCCCGGGTTGCCGGCTGGGTGAACGGCGGCTGGTACTGGTATCAGCGCCTCGCGCCGTACCTGGGCCGCCTGCAGGGCGGGGAGGACGAACCGCCCGCAGTGAAAGTGCCCCGCAGCGAGGGCCGCCGGGTGATCTTCACGGAGGCCGATCCGCGGCCGGAAACGCTGGTGCGGCGCGTGGCGTTGAGCGGTGCCGGCGGCGAGGGCACGCTGGGCGGAGAAATCACCGACATCGCGGCGCCGGCGAGCCTTTGGCCGCGGCCGCTGCGATTCGACCTGCGCGGAAACGACCTGCCCGGGCTCGCCGGACTGGCGGCGCAGGGGCAGCTGCGGCAGGCGGCCGGCCAGTCCCGGGCGGATGTCTCGCTGCAGCTGAGCGGCGCGGCCCTGTCGGCCGATGCGCCCGACGCGGGCGGTATCGCCATCGAAGACGGCATCGCCGACCTCGAAATCGACGGTCAGGTGGGTGCGGGGACTCTGGACCTGCGCCTGGACGGGCGCTTTCGCCAGGTCGGTTTCGCTCTCGGCGCCGAGGCCGGCGAGCGGGTCCGGCAAATGGGCGAGCTGCTCGAGGGTGTTTCGAGCTTCGACCTGTCCGTGCGCATCACCGGTACGCCGGAATCCCCGGAGCTCGCCCTGCGCAGCAGCCTCGCGGACACCCTGAAGCGCATGGTGGGCCAGGTGGCCGGGCAGAAGGTCCAGGCGTTTCGGGCCGCGCTGCGGGACAGGATTGGCGAGCGCGTCGCCGAGCCCCTGGCCGCGGTGGACGAAAACCTGGAGGCGCTGCGCGGCGCCGAGCAGACCATCGCCGATCGGCAAAGCCGGCTCAAGGCGCTGGAGGATCGACTCGGTCGCATTCTGGGGTAGCGCGGCTGGTGTTCCGTGTTTCCGCCGCGCCATAATCGGGGCGGGGTAACAAGCAGCACTGGACGGGGTTGGCATCGACCAAGGAAGAAGACGGGCGTAACGCCCAGGAGGTCAGGACATGTTCGATCTGAATAAGCGAGCCGGCAGCAGGGAGGCACCGGAGCTTCCCGATACCGAGCCCCAGTTTCCCGAGAGCCGCGGCAAGGAACCCGCCCCGGGCGCGCGCGTCCGCGAAGCGGCGATCATCGGTCCGTCCATTCACATCGAGGGCGATCTGCGCGGTGAGGAGGACCTGGTCATCGAGGGTGAGGTCAAAGGCACCATCCATCTCTCCGAGCACAGCCTCACGGTCGGCAGCAAGGGCAAGATCGAGGCCGACGTTTACGCCCATACCATCGTTGTCGACGGCAACCTCGAGGGTGATCTCTACGGCTCCGAGCGCGTCGCCATCCGCAAGAACGGCCAGGTCCGGGGAAACATCATCTCACCGCGGGTAAGCCTGGAGGACGGCGGGCGCTTCAAGGGCAGCGTGGAGATGGATGAAGAGGCCGTCGCCAAGGTCTTCGGCCGTGCCGCCGTCAAGGCCTCCGCCGATACCGGAAGCAGTCAGGGCGCGGGCGCTTCCTCATCGGCTGCCGGCCAGAGCGCATCATCCGGCAAGCCGGCGGCGGACAGCTCGAGCGAGTCCGGACAATCCGGTGCCACCGGTTCCTCCGGGCAGTCGGGGGCCGCGGCCCAGAGCGGCTCCGCCAAAGGCACCAGTGGCTCATCCGGCAAGGGCAGCGTGGCCGGTTGATCCGGCCCGCCTGTCCCCGCGGCGGGCGGGCACCGCTGCCCGGCCGGGTCATCGCCCGGTCGGGTAGGCCGGTGCCCGGGTTCGTATGCGCCACATGGACGCCTTGACGAGCGCCTCGGGCTCGAGCGTGTCATCCAGCGCCCCACCGGAGGCCGTCGGCACGCGCTGCCCGCTGCTCCTCGGCCACCTGGAGACGCGCAACCCACAGCGCCGGATCGTGGTTGCCGATACCGCCCGGGCTTCGCCGCGGAGCCTGGCCGCGTACGCTCACCTCCGCGGGCGCTTTGCGTTCCTGGGTATTCCCGACGAGCTCACCGCGCAGGGCGAGGACGTGGTCGACGCCCTGGCTGCCGGGCTGGCTCGGTACGGCGCCCGGGTCCAGGACCTGATGCTGCTGTGGGATCTCCCCAACTACCTGGACGCGGACGGCCTGGCGCGGATGGCCGTGGCCTTGCGTCGCGGCCTGCGCACCGGCGGCCGGCTGCACATGCTGGTGGCCAGCTCTCAGCGTTGGGTCTCGGACCGGCCCGGCCATTACGAGATACTGCCCGGCTGGGCCGGGGTGGTGGTCGAGCAGGGCGAGCCGGTGCGACAGGCGCCACGGTACACGCCCTGGCAGGTGGAGCAGGCGTTCCAGGGCTTCGAAACCGAGCGGTCCGTGCTGCTGCGAAGCGGCATGCAGGAATACCTGTTGCGGTTGAAGATGAGCGCCTCGACGCCCGATGAGGCGGGGTGAGCCGCCAAACAGTCCTTGGGGCGTGCGACGCCGGCCGAGACACAATCGGGAAGCGGCCATCCCTCATACAAGTTATGACGTAGTCAGCGTAACTACCGGCGGTGACGGGAAAAGAAAGCGGTGTCCACAGATCCTGTGGATAACTCTGTGGATGAAGCCGTAACGTTGGCGCAAAGTTCCTGTCACAAGGGCATTCCCGTTAGATTGGCGACAAATTAGCCGACGCAAAAAAGTCTCGCATAGACAACAAGTTAAAGGATTGCTCTGCAAATCCGATACATGAGTTGGCATGGGTGTACCCGGGTCGCCGGAGGGACGGCGGCTTGTGTATAAGCACGGCGTTGTCAACCCCCTGAACAGGCGGATCGAGGGGGCGATTTCCGGCGCACGCCGCCGCTGCTTGCCGCTGACCGGGAACTCCAGCACCATCGCAACAGGTGGCGATGGTGCCGTATAGCGCTCGCCCAGTGGGGAACGGAAATGACAACGGCTGTGCTGATCTGCGACGACTCGGCTATGGCGCGCAAGCAGATCGCCCGGGCCCTGCCCGAGGGCTGGGACGTCAGCATCCGCTTCTCGGCCGACGGGCGCGAGGCGCTGGACGCGGTCTCACGGGGACAGGCCGATGTGCTGTTCCTCGACCTCAACATGCCGGGGATGGACGGCTACGAGGTACTCGCCGAGGTTGGCCGCCGGGATCTGTCCACGGTGGTCATCGTCGTCTCCGGGGACGTGCAGCCCGCGGCTCATCGCAAGGTCATGTCCCTCGGTGCCCTCGACTTCATCCGCAAACCCGTGGCCGCGGCGGAGCTCGAGCAGCTGCTGCGGCGATTCGGGTTGATCGACACCGCCGGTACCGGCGGGCCTGCCGCGGTGCCGCGAACCGAGGTGGATCTGCTCGACGCCGCCCGCGAGGTGGCCAATGTCGCCATGGGCCAGGCCGCCGACCGGCTGGCCCGGCTGCTGAACGTCTTCGTGTTGCTGCCCGTGCCCAATGTGGCCCGGCTGGCGCCTTCGGAACTGCGCATGGCCATGCAGGCGGTGGAGGAGCGGGACACGATCTCCGCCGTCTCCCAGGGGTTCATCGGGGCCGGCATCGCCGGCGAGGCGCTGCTGCTGTTTCACGATTCCAGCTTCCAGGACATGGCCCGGCTGCTGAATATCGACGGCGAGCTGGAAGCCGGCGTGGAGCTGGAGCTGCTCATGGACGTGGCCAATCTGTTGATCGGGGCATGTCTCAACGGCATCGCCGAGCAGCTGGACATGAAGTTCAGCCAGGGCCATCCGGCCGTGCTGGGCCGTCATGCCCGGGTCTCGGAGATCCTGGAGGCCCGGGCGCCGCTGTGGTCGGAGACCCTGGCTGTCGAGATCAACTACGCGGTCGAAGACCATGACATCCACTGTGACCTGCTCGTGCTGTTCGCGGAGGATTCGGTCCCGGCCCTGAACGACAAACTGGCCCACCTGCTGTGAACGAGCGTCGCGCCAGCACCGATCTCGACCAGTTCCACTGGATCATGGACATGCTCCAGAGCGTGGATGTCGGTCTGGTGGTGCTGGACGCCGGGTACAGAATCCGCCTGTGGAACGGGTTCATGGAGAATCACAGCGGCATGACGCCGGATGAGGTGCGTGGCGAGAGCCTGTTCGAGCTGTTTCCGGAAGTCCCGGAGGCGTGGTTCCGGCGCAAGGCCGACGGCGTGTTCCTGCTGCGTAACCGCGCCTTCACGATCTGGGAACAGAGACCCTACCTGTTTCGCTTCCGCAATTACCGGCCCATTACCGGTACCGCGCAGCACATGTACCAGAACATCACCCTCATGCCGCTGGTGAGCCCGGATGGCCGGGTGGGGCATATCTGCCTGCAGGTCTACGACGTCACCGAGGCGGCGGTCAGCCGCGGCGCGCTGGAGCGCGCGAACGACCGGCTGGAGGTGCTCAGCCGCACCGACTCGCTCACCGGGCTGCTCAACCGCGGTGCCTGGGAGGAGGCGGTGGCGGAAGAGTTCCGGCGTTACCAGCGCACCGGTCAGGTGGCCTCACTGGTGATGTTCGACATCGATCATTTCAAGCACGTCAACGATACCCATGGCCATCCTGCCGGGGACGCCGTGATCCGGCAGGTGGCCGCCGTGTTGCGGGAGAACACGCGCCAGACGGATATCGGGGGCCGCTATGGGGGCGAGGAATTCGCGGTGGTGCTCATCGACACCGACGGCGAGCATGCACGCGTATTCGCCGAGCGGCTCCGGACCCAGGTGGAGGCCGCGGTGGCGCAGCACGAAGGGGAGCGGCTGCAGGTTACGATCAGCCTGGGTATCGCGCCCCTCGGGCCCGGGATCGGCGGTCACGCACAGTGGATCGAGCATGCGGACGCGGGTTTGTATGCCTCCAAGCGCGGCGGGCGCAACCGCTATACCCTGTATCGTCCCTGAGGCGGACACGGCCGGGCATTGACTCGCGCGGGCGGTGCCCCATATATACCCCACGGAGTAACCCGGAGGCGGTGTGTCATGTGGGTGCGCGAAATGATGCTCAGTGCGGCGGTGCTGGCGTTGCTGGCGGTGCCGGCCGGCGCGGATCCGCTGGAGTCGGATCGGGAGTTCCACGTCATAGATCGTGACGACAATGGCGCGATCGAGCTGGACGAGGCCGAGCGCAACACGGTGTACCCGCTGCTGGCCTTCGTGTTCGATGCCGTGGACCTGGACGGCAGCGGCGCCATCGAATACCGCGAATGGGACCGCGCCCGGTTTTACGTGCGCGGCCTGGATGCCGGTGGACCCGGCGCGGCCGGCTTCTAGCCCCGAACCGCGTGCGCCGGTGAAGGCGGCGCCAGGTGCGAGCAGGCCCGGGCATCCACTGCTGCCCGGCGGGTATCGAATTACGACTACTATGGAGGACAACAACGCATGAGTGATGCCACCCAGCAGGTCCAGGAGATCTCGCCCGAGCAGGCCCGGCAGCTGCGCGACGATGGCAGGGCCGTCATCATCGACGTCCGCGAGCCCCATGAATATCAGGCGGAGCGCATCCATGGCGCGCTGCTTTATCCGCTTTCCACCTTCGATCCGGCCGGACTGCCGGAGGACGGTGACAAGCAGGTGATCTTCCACTGCGGCGTCGGCGGGCGGTCCATGAAGGCGGCCCAGCAGTGTCTGGCGTCCGGGCGTCCGGTGGCGGCCCACATCACTGGCGGCCTCAAGGCGTGGAAGGACAGCGGCCTGCCCACCGTCAACGTCGATCCCCGCACCGGCCAGGTGGTGGACAACGGCTGATGATCGGCGCAGACGGACTGAAGCGTCACGGCTGATGGCTGCAAGCGTCGTCGAGGGCGTGCCGCCGGAGCGGGCGGTCGATGCCGTGGCCGGGTTCCTGGTGGGCCGGCGGCGGCCGTTCGTGCTCACTGGCGCCGGATGCAGCACCGGCTCCGGGATTCCCGACTACCGGGACAATGACGGCGCATGGAAGCGCAGCCCGCCGATGCAATGGCAGCTGTTTCGAAGCTCCGGCCCCGCCCGGCGCCGCTACTGGGCCCGCAGTTTCGTTGGCTGGCCCAGGGTCGCCGCGGCCCGCCCGAATACCGCCCACGCCGCTCTGGCGGCCCTGGCGGGACGCGTGCCCGGTTTGCGGCTGGTTACCCAGAACGTGGATGGCCTCCACCAGCGGGCCGGCTCCTCGCGGGTCATCGATCTCCACGGCCGCCTGGACCGGGTGCTGTGTCTGGACTGTGGCGTGGTTGAGCCACGCGCGGCCTATCAGGAGCGGCTTGGGAGCCTGAACCCGGCCTGGCGGACGGATGACGGGCCCATGGCACCCGATGGCGACGCCGACCTGGGCGAGACCGGCTACGAGGATTTCCGGGTGGCGGCCTGTGCCCGTTGCGGCGGCATCGTGAAACCCGACGTGGTTTTTTTTGGCGAGAACGTGCCGCGGGAGCGTGTTGCGGAGAGCTTCGCAGCCCTGGAGGCCGCCGATGCCGTGCTGGTTGTGGGGTCGTCTCTGATGGTCTGGTCCGGTTACCGCTTCGTGCGTCGCGCCCGGGCGCTCGGCATTCCCGTGGCGGTGCTCAATCAGGGCCGCACCCGGGCCGACGACGAAGTGGATCTTAAGGTCAGCGCCTGCTGCACCGAGGTGCTGCCGGCGCTGATCGGGGGCTGATCAGAAGCCGGCGCCGGGCTCGCGCAGATAGGCTTCTTCCTCGGGGGTGTCGGGGCGGCCGAGAATCGCGTTGCGGTGAGGAAAGCGCCCGAAACGGTCGATCACCACCCTGTGCTGCTCGGCGAAATCGAGGAACGTGTCGAACGCGCTTTGCTGGTGGGGCTCGACGGCGTCGCGCAGCGTCCGGAACGCATCCACCGCGCGGGCCTGCAGGGCGGCGTCCTCGGCGTGCTCCATCGGCAGGTAGAGAAAGACCCGCTCGATCGGGCGCAGGCGCTCGTCGTGGCCTTTTTCAATACCGTCCAGGCACAAGGCCAGGGCCTTCGGATCGTCGGCGAACGCCGCCGCCGTCCCGCGGTGGATGTTCCGCGGAAACTGGTCCAGCAGAATGACCAGGGCCAGCCGACCCATGGGGTTCGTGGCCCAGCCGTCCAGTGCGCCGCTGCCGGCCTCGGCGACGAGATCACCGAAACGCTCGCGGATCTCCGCGTCAGTCTGCTCGGACTTGCGCCACCACAACCCCGCCTGGCGCTCCGCGACGCGGGCATCGTCGTCGATATCGCCAAACCAGAAGTGGTGAACGTCCTCAATGCGTGGGTCCTCCATCGCGGTCCTGCCTCCCGAATGCCATGCCCCACGGGCGAATCGTCTGGTCTCAGTCCAGTATCACGTCCATGCCCTGGACGGCCAACCCTTCCCGGTCGGCGCGGCACAATGCGGCCTGCGCGTGGCGCAGCAGCGCGCAGGCATTCTCTGGCCTGCGCGGCGCGGCCATCGCCAGGCCCATCCGGCAGCCTCCGGGGAGCGCCCCGTGCACGCGGTATGCCACCCGGTAGGCGGCCTCGGGGGAGGTTGCCGGCAGCGCCGCGGCTACACGGCCGTCGTCCAGCTCGAACGGCCCAAAGGCACTTGCTGGCAGCGCATCGCCGAGGGCCGCGCGGACACCGCCGGCCTCCGCGGCGTGGCCGGGGTCGATCAGCATCAGGCACAATGGCAGGGATTGGCCGCGGGCCTCCTCCCAGCCTGCGCGCAGCCAGTCCGGCATGTCCCCGCGGTGCGGCCGCGAATCGTCCTCGTTCATCGGAAACACCCGCATGCAGCAGCGTAACCGGCAGCATACACCCGACGCCGGCGGGCCGTGGCCGCCGGCGCTCGGCCGTGCCACCCTCTGGCGCGTTCTGGCGCTGGCCCTGGTGCTGGCTGTCGGGGTGCTGTCGCTGATGCCCGCCCCGCCGGCCCCGCCCCGAATCCTGGAATGGGACAAGGCCCAGCATGTGCTGGCCTACCTGGTACTGGCCTGGTGGTGCCTACAGTGCTGGCCTCGCCGGGCCGTCGCGGTAGTGGCGGGGCTGATTGTCTACGGCATTGCTCTGGAAGGCCTGCAGGCGCTGTCGCCGGCGCGGATGCTGGAGCTCGGCGACATGCTCGCCAACACCCTCGGTGCCGTGGCCGGGGCCGCGTTGCTCGCGTGGCCGCCGGCGCGGGTGCTGCCGCTGGCCGATCGTTTGCTCGGTGGCCGACAGTGAGCGGGCTCGCGCTGCCCGCCGGCTGGTGGATCGCGTTGTGGGTGATGGGTGCCCTGGCGCTGCTGAGCGCCGCCCGCTTCCTGCCCTACCGGGTGCTATGGAACAGTCCCACCGCCCAGCACCTGTTCTTCGCCGCCTGTCTCGGTCTGACCCTGCTGTGGTCGGTCAGGGCCGGCATTACACCGGGGCTGGGGGTGCATTTCCTGGGCGTCACGGCGCTGACGCTGATGGTGGGCTGGCCGCTGGCCATCGTGGCCACGCTGGTGGCTAGCGGGCTCAATGCGCTCTTCGGCCTCATCGAGCCGAGCTTGGTGCCATTCGAATTCGTGCTCAACGGCGTGGTTCCGGTGGCGGTGAGCCACTGGGTGCGGCTCGTGCTGGAGCGGCTGTTCCCGCCGCACCTGTTCGTCTACCTGCTCGGCTGCGGTTTCGCCGGCGGCGTGCTCGCGGGGCTGGCCAGCCGTGGCGCCACCGCGGCGGTGCTGGTGCTGGCCGCCGCCTATTCCGGAGATCGGGTCGCGGGGGAGCTGGGCGTCATCATGGCACTGACGACCCTGCCGGAAGGGGTTATAAATGGCATGATCGTGACCGTTATGGCGGTCTACCGGCCCGAGTGGGTCAAGGAGTTCGACGACAGCCGGTATCTGGGATGACCGGTCGTCCAGAGGAGAGCGTCATGGTAAGCGCGACCGCGAAGCGATGGATGACCGCTCTGGCCTTGCTGGCGCTGGCGGCCGCGGCCGGCGCCCAGACCATGGGCGAGCACGTGCGCATCACCCGGCCGGCCGAGGCGGACAGTTACCTGCTCGGCCGCAGCGTGCTGGTGGAGGCCCCGGTGGCGGGCGACGTGGTTGCCGCCGGCCAGGACGTCACCCTGGGCAGTGAGGTCGCCGAGGACGTGATTGCCGCTGCCGAGCAGCTGACCGTCTCCGGCCGCATCGCCGATGACCTGCGCGGCCTCGCCCGGCGTCTGGATGTTAGCGGACGCGTCCACGGTCATGCCGTCCTCGCCGGTTGGCGGGTGCACCTCGCGGAAGGCTCGCAGGTGGGGGACTGGTTCTGGGGGACCGGCGCGGAGATCCGGCTCGACGGCGTGGTGGTGGGGGATGTCCGCCTGCGCGCCGCGGAGGTCATTATCGGCGGCGCCATTGGCGGCGATACCGAGATCGTGGCGGACTCGGTGACCGTCCTGCCGGGGGCGAGCTTCGCGGGCGATCTGCGCATCCGCAGCGAGCAGCCGGTGAACGTGCCTGACGGCGTCAACATCGGCGGCGTGTTCTCGCAGTCGCGCCTGTCGGCCCCGTCGGCGGCCGAGGGCGATGGCGACGGCGGGTTCACGGGCTGGGTCCTGGTCGCCGTGTTCGTCCTGGTGCTGCTGTTTCTGTTGCCCCGGTCGACGCGCGGGACCGTGGCGCTGCTGCGCGAGCGGCCGCTGGCGAGCCTGGGTCTGGGACTGGCGATCCTGGCGGCCGGGCCCCTGCTGGGTATCCTGCTGGTGGCCAGCGGGCTGGGTGCGCTGCTGGGTCTGGCGTGGCTGCTGGTCTACCTGTTGCTGCTGATCGCCGGCGTGCACGCCGGCGTCAGCACCCTGGCCGACGGCTGTCTGGAGATGCTCGGCCGCCGGCCCTTGGCCGGCTGGCGGGGGGCTGTGGCCGTGATCGCGGCGGTGCTCGTCGTGGCCCTGGTGAGCTGGATTCCGTGGCTCGGGCCCCTGCTGCTGTTCCTCGGCCTGCTCGCCGGGGTCGGCGCGAGCGGCCTCGGGTTGTGGCGGTGGCGGTTCGGTTGAACGGGGAGCCGGGAGGCCGCGAAACCGGTCGTTCCGTCCGGTGCTCCGTCGTTTGAGAATGAATGTTATTTGCACTATTATCTAGCGCGCTGACCGTTCAGCATTCTCCCTGCAACGCTTCGCCGCCACTTCGGATCTGTCGCTCATGGATGCCGTAACCGAATCAGCCCAAATGCCGATGCTCGCCGGGTTACAGGCCCTGCTCAACAACGGCGGGCCCGTGGTCGCCATCCTGCTGGCGATGTCGGTCCTCGCCCTGGCCATCGTGCTGCTCAAGCTCTGGCAGTTCCTGCGCCTGGGTCTGCACCGCGTGGGCTTCATCGCGCCGGCCCTGGACGCCTGGCGTGGCGGCGACGGCGAGGGTGCGCTCAAGGCCCTGGATGGACAGCCCAATCCCATAGCCCGGGTGCTCGCCATCGCCATGGGCGGCATCCGCCGGCAGGAACCGGAGTACCAGGTACGCGAGGAGGCGAGCCGCGTGGCCGTCGGTCATATCGAGCAGCTGCGCAGCAACCTGCGGCTGTTGGAAATTATCGCCACCCTCAGCCCCCTGCTCGGCCTGCTGGGCACGGTGCTCGGCATGATCGAGGCCTTCCAGAAGCTCGAAGGGGCCGGTGCCGGCCAGGTGGATCCCGCGGTGCTCTCCGGGGGTATCTGGGAGGCGCTGCTGACCACCGCGGTGGGTCTGGCGGTGGCCATTCCCGCCACGGCGGCCCTGTCGCTATTTGAGCGCGCGGTGGAGCGCTTCAAGCACCGGCTGGAGGACGCCCTGACCCGGGTCTTCACCGGCACGGCACCGGACCGGGCCGGCGCTGCCGCGGAGCTGCGCGTCGCGGAACGTCGTGCCGCCGATGCGCATTGAGGAGACCCGGCGCCGTCCACGCTCGCCGAGTCTGACCCCGCTGATCGACGTGGTGTTCATCCTGCTGGTCTTCTTCATGCTGGTATCGAGCTTCGTGGAATGGCGGGCCATCAAGGTGGATACGCCGCCTGCGGTGACCCTGGCCCGGCCGGGCGCCGATACCACGACGCGCCGGCTGCAGGTCTTTCCCGGCGGACGGCTCGTGCTCGATGGCGAGACGGTGGATCTGCCCGGGTTGGCCCGCCGGGTGCGCGCCCGTCCCGGTGAGGCGGTTCAGGTCGTGCCCATGCCGGGCCTGACCCTGCAGCCCCTGGTCACAGTGCTCGACCGCATCGCCGCGGCTGGCGGCAGCGCGGCCTTACGGGAGCCCTGACATGCGGCTTCCGGAACCGCCGCGCCGGGGCGAGGGCGAGAACGTCATACCGCTGATCAACGTGGTCTTCCTGCTGCTAATCTTCTTCATGATCGCCGGCAGCCTGGGCCGGACGGAGCTGTTCCGGGTCGAGCCGCCCGAGTCGGCCAGCGAGGCGCCCCTGCCGCCGGAGGCACGTCGCGTGCTGCTGGCCGACGACGGCCGTCTGGCCCTGGACGGGCGGGCAGTATCCCTGGAGCAGCTCGGCAGCGCGCTTGACGGCGGGGCCGCGCCGGTGGAGATCAAGGCGGATGGCGGCGCCCACGCGGCGAAGCTCATGGCGGTGCTGGCCGCGGTGCGGGAGGCCGGCATCGAGGAAGTGGAGCTGATAACCGTCAGGGACCGGGACGGCTGATGGCGCGGGCGGGGCAATGGCTGGTCGCGATGCTTGTCGCGGCCGCGCTGCATCTGGCCGTGTTCTTGAGCTGGCCGCAGGCCGAATCCGGTGCCGTGGCCGAGGGCCAGGGCGGTATCCGCATCGGTCTGGGCCGGCGGGGCGGGGAGCCGGCGCCCCAGGAACAGCAATCCGAGCCGCCGGACGAGCCCGCCGATCAGCCGCCCGAGCCGGAGCCCGAGCCGAAGCCCGAGCCGAAGCCCGAGCCGAAGCCGAAGCCGAAGCCGGAGCCGAAGCCGGAGCCGAAGCCGAAGCCGGAGCCGAAGCCGGAGCCGGAGCCGGAGCCGGAGCCGAAGCCGGAGCCGAAGCCGGAGCCGAAGCCGGAGCCGAAGCCGGAGCCGAAGCCGGAGCCGAAGCCGGAGCCGAAGCCGGAGCCG
>JACDUA010000033.1 GCA_013519935.1 Ectothiorhodospiraceae bacterium WFHF3C12
GTGGGAGATTCTATGTTTCCGCGCAAGCGTTGTGAGCGAGTTTGGGTGCGTAGTTGGTTTGGTATTTCATCAGGCTGAAGGCGATCCGTGCGAGCTTGCGGCCGAGAGCGACGAAGGCCTGGATGGGGCTCATTCCTCGGGCGAGATAGCGCTGGTAGACGGGCTGCCAGGTGGCCGATCGGGATGCGGTCATGGCGGCGAGGTAGAGTAAGCGCCGCAGCTCGGGATCGCCTTGTTTGGTGAGCTTGCGCTTGCCCTTGGAACGGCCTGAGTCGCGCACCCGCACGTCCATGCCGATGAAGGCGATGAAGGCATCGGCGCTGACGAACGCGCCGCGGTTGTAGCTCATGGTCAGCGCCGCGGCGGTGATCTCGCCGATGCCCTCAACGGCCTGGCAGCGGCGGGCGTCGGCGAGCCAGCCGTGTTCGGTCAGTGCCTGACGCAGGCGTTTCTGGATCAGGGCATCGAGGCGGTTGAGTTGGCGCAGCACCGCTTGGGCAGAGCTCTTGAGCTCGGGCAGCTCCTTGAGGCTCTGTGAGAGCGTGGTCTTGACCTGCACCAATCGGGCACGACGGCGCAGTAGTTGCCGCAGGCGGGTGTAGCCCTTCCCCGGCGGGCTCCAGGGGCGCAGCTGGTCGTGCTCGCGCTGGAGATAACGCGCTAGCAGCCGGGCATCCGAGGTATCGGTCTTCGCCCGCCCACCGACCCCCTCGCGGTAGCGGCTGAGCCGATAGCCGTCGATAACATAGACCCGGTGGCCGAGGCGGTACGCCTCCTCGACCAAGGCCAGGTGGTAGGTGTTGGTGGCCTCCACGGCGACCCAGGCCGGGCCGGCGAGAGCCTTGAGGTAGCGCCGGATCGCCCTGCGCTCATTGGCCAAAGTGATGAGCCGGGACTGACCCTGCTCACTGATCACCAACTCCGCCTTGGCGACGTCCACGCCAACGATAAAAGACTCCACCTGCATTGCCATCGCTGTGCCCCCTGGCTACTGTGAAGGTTGCTTGTCGGGGGCTCACCGAGGCGCTGGCTTGCCATCAATCGTCGGTCGTGCGGCTACACGCCGATAGATTCCTTATGGGCGCTAAGGTGAGGGCGGGACGATTTCTCCCACTGTCTGTGCCTTCGGCCAGATGCGGCGTCAGTCCCTCCACCCCCGGCAAGTCCTTTCTGACCCACCGGGGATCAACATACAAGCGATGTCCTCGCCACGGTGGGGTTTCGCTCTATGCGCAGCCTCTCCCGCACGCAGCAAGGCACTTTGCCGCGCCGGCCGCGCTTTGCAGGAGCGGCCCCTGGCCGCGAACAAGTCCTGAGGCGGCCACGACCCGCTGCTACAGAGATTCCCCCACCAAGCGCCCCAGCGTCTCGATGGCTTTTTGCTGCGGTGTGGAAAGCGGTGCGCCGGTGCTGATGCGCAGGCAGTTGCGGTAGCGCTCGTCGGCGGAGAAGGCGCGGCCCGGGAAAATGAGGATGTTCGCCTCGGACGCGCGCCGGAAGAAGCCGGTGTAGTCGCCACCGGCTGGCAGGCGGATCCAAAGCGCGCACCCGCCGTCGGGGCTAACGATCTCCGTGCCCGTTGGAAAGTGCCGGCGGACGGTCTCGATGTAGTCGGCGGTCTGGTCACGCAGGCCGCGGCGCAGATCGAGCACGTGCAGGTCGTAGAGGCCGTTCTCCAGGAACTGGCCCACGGTGAGCTGCGAGGCCGACGCGGCGCAGATGGTGCTGAGCTGCTTCAGTTCCTGTACGCGCTTCTGAAACCGTCCCGGGATGCACCAGCCCAGCCGCAGGCCCGGCGATAGCGTCTTGGAGAATGAGTTGCAGTAGAGCACCAGTCCGCGCTCGTCGTAGGCCTTGGCCGGCGTCGGCCGGCCACTGTCCGTGGCGGGCTCATAGACGGTATCCCCCCAGACGTCGTTCTCGATCAGCGGCACGCTGTATCGTGCCGACAGCCGCACGATCTCGCGCTTGGCGGCCTCAGGCATGACGAAGCCCAGCGGATTCTGGGCATTGGCCGAGAACAGGCAGGCGGTCACGCGCCCGCTGCGGAAGCTTTTCTCCAGGCTGTCGAGGCGGATGCCGGTGCGTTCGTCGGTGGGAATCTCGATGACACGGCGGCCGTGGGCCTCGAGCATCAATAGCGATCCGTAATAGGTCGGGGATTCCACGGCAATGGCGTCGCCGGGGCGGCTCACCGCCCGGATTGCCAGGGTCAATGCCTCCATGGTGCCGTTGGTGACGACGATGTCGTTGACCCCGGCCGGCACGTCGTAGGTCAGGGTCCGCTGCGCGAGCTGCTGCAGCAGCGGCGCGAAGCCGACGATATGGGTATAGCCCCAGGCCCGGTCCGGGTTCTCCTGCACCACGTCCGCCATGGTCCGCTGGAGGCGGCGCACGGGCATCAGTCGCCGGCTGGGCAGTGCCACGCCCAGGTTAACCCGGCGTCCGTCGCTGCGCATGTTCATGTAGTGATAGATCTCCTCGCTCAGGGAGACCTCCACCGGCAGCAGGGGGAAGCGCGGGGCGTTCTGGTCGGCGGACTTGCCCAGCGAGGCGGCGCGGACGTAGAAGCCGGATTGCGGCCGGGCGCGAACGTAGCCCTCCGCCTCCAGGTGGCGGTAGCTCTGGATCACCGTGTTCACGCTGCAGCCGAAATACCGGCTCATCTTGCGCACCGACGGCAGCCGTTCACCCACGCGCAGGGTGCCGCTACGGATCTGGCTGAGGACCTGCTCGCTGATGTGCTGGTAGAGGAATCGCCGCTGGGTGCGGGAGCCGTTGCCGGCTGCGCCGGGGGCGTTCGCGCTCATGGATCGTGCTGCTCTGCCGGAACGTGAGTCGCCATGATATACCCAAGCCCGGCTCTAGCGTGCCGACGTGCGGGAAATGCAATCCAATATAGCCACAGATGAACACCGATAGACACGGATTTCTCTCGGTGCTTCTGGCCCCGGCAAACCGTGTAGCAGCGGCTCATGGCCCCGATTCCCGTCGGACCCATCGCTACGAAGTCGTCGCTCCCACAACCCAAACCAGCACCGGGATATTGGAAACCTTTGTGGGAGCTCCATCCTCGGGGCGATTCCTTGGAAATGGTTCGCGGCGATGGGCCGCTCCTACGTCATGTAGCGTTGGCGTGGGGCGGCGATCTGGCCGCGACAGCGGCTGCAAGGCCGGCAAGCGCGGCCACATGCTCGGCCTTACACCAGATGGACTCACGCTTCGCTGATGGGAGGCGGAAGGATTTCCCCCTCTCCCTGGCCCCTCTCCCACGAGGGGAGAGGGGAAATTTCGGCGTGCTGATTCGCCGTAATAACAGCCCCTCAAACTGTAGAAGCGCCGCAAGTAAGGATGCCCAAGGCAACCGAAGCCGGGGCGGTTCACCTCGCTGCGTTCCTACAAGTGAGGGAAGTCGTTAGCCACCCAAATAATCTGTGTTCATCCGTGTCCATCTGTGGCTAAAAACGGATTCTGACTTCCCACCCACGCGCTAGATAATCGACGCACCGCCGTCCACGGCCACGTACTGACCCGTCACGTGCCGGGAGGCGTCGGTGGCGAAATAGGCCACCAGGCCCTTGAGGTCCTCCTCGCCGCCCAGGCGCTGCAGGGGCGTGCTGGCGATGATCTGCTTGCTGAAGTTGTCCACCAGGGTCTGGGCCATCTTCGACGGGAAGACGCCCGGGCAGATGGCATTGACCGTGATGTTGTACTTGCCCCACTCGGCGCCCAGGGCCCGGGTGAAGTTCACCACCGCCCCCTTGCTGGTGTTGTAGGCGATGGTGTTGACGCCCAGCGGGTTGCCCAGCAACCCGGCCACCGAGGCCGTGTTGACGATCTTGCCGTAGTTGTTGGGGATCATGCAGCGCCGGCCGACTTCCTGGGTGAGCAGCCACAGGCCGTTAACGTTGACGTTCATGACCTTGTCCCAGCCGTCCTTCGGGTGCTCCTCGGCGGCCGCGCCCCAGCTGGTGCCGGCATTGTTCACCAGGATGTCGATGTTGCCGTAGTGCTGCACCACCGTGTCCACCAGTCCCGGGATGCCGTCGAAGTCACCGATGTCGGCCTGAACCGGCAGCACCTCGATGCCCTGACCGCGCAGGTGCTCTGCGGCCTGTTCCAGCTCGTCGGGCTTGCGCGCGGTGATGGCCAGCTTCGCGCCCAGTTCGCCGAGTGCTTCGCCCATCTGCAGGCCCAGCCCGCGGGAGCCGCCGGTGATCAGCGCCACCCGGCCGTTGAGATCCATCAGGTTCTTGAGACTCATGATCTTCTCCTAAAAATCGTTCCAGCCACAGATGAACACGGATGAACACCGATGTTGTCCAGTGATGCGGCCCCCCAGCCTGCGTAGGGGCGACCCCTGGCCGCGAATTGGTACCAAATTGGCCTCGGCTTTCCCGCTATCCCCTAACTCCTCTCCCGCCAGGGGAGAGGGGAAGCTGAGGTACCGATGCAACCTGTTGGAGCGCCGAAAGAGGAGATTTCCGTGGTAACCGAGGCCATCGGGCCTCGCGGCGCTCCTATAGGGGAAGGGTGCTGCCAACCACCCAAAAATCCGTGTCCATCCGTGTTCATCTGTGGCTAACAAAGGGTTTTGACGTTAGCGCCCAGCAGTCGGATCGAACGCCGTCTTCTCGTCCTGTACCGCCTCGGCCCGGGCCAGGATCAGCTGCTTGATCTTCTGGTGGGGGAAGATATAGAACTGGTTCGCCTCCACGGCCTTTATGGTGATCTCGGCCACTTCCTCGGCGGATAGCTTGCCCTTGGTGACGGCCTGGCGGAGCTGCTCCTCGCGCTTGCGGCGGGCCTCGCTGTCGGGGGCGGTCTCGGCGTGTTCGGCCGGGCGGTTGCGCTCGGACTCGATGATGGGTGTCGGGAAGAAGGCCGGGGAGAGGCAGCTCACGCCCACGTTGCCGCCGACGTCCTTGATGTCGTTGGCCAGGGTCTCGGACATGGCCACCACGGAACATTTGCTGACGTTGTAGATACCGCTGCCGGCCATGTTCATCCAGCCAGCGGCGGAGGCCGTGTTGACGATGTGGCCCTCGCCCTGTTCCAGCATGATCGGCGCGAACACCTTGATACCCCAGGCAACGCCGTAGAGGTTAACGCCCAGCACCCAGTTCCAGTCGCCGACGGTGTTCTCCCAGATGGGCGCGTTGATGCCCACGCCGGCATTGTTGAACAGCAGGTGCGCACCGCCGAAGCGCTCTTTGGCGAGGTTCGCCAGGGCCTCTACATCCTCCAGCCTGGAGACGTCCACCTTCATTGTCGCGGTCCCGGTACCGGGGGCGGCCTTTTCCACCTCCGTCACGGTTTCCTGCATGCCGGACTCGTCCACGTCCGCCAGTACCAGCTTCATGCCGCGCCGGGCGCAGCCCAGGGCCAGCTCCCGGCCCAGGCCGCTGCCGCCGCCGGTGATGACGGCGACCTTGTCTTCGAGTTCTTTCATGGGGTGTTCCTCCTCGTCGTATTCATTTGTGCAGGTACCGTCGGCGCGAGTGAAACCGCGGTTTTGCCCGGGGCCCGTAGGAGCCCAGCTTCGCCGGGCGAACAGCGCGGCCCGCGCCATCTGTCGGCGTCGGCTACGCCGATGCCGACCTACGAAATCTACCGGTCAACGCCCGTCCGCCGGCTGCAGCATGGCCAGGGATTCGGCGATGCAGGCGGGCTTGTCCGCGCCTTCCAGCTCCATGGTGGACTCCCAGGTTACCCGGAAGCCCTTGTCGGTCCGTTCCCATTCCTTGAGCTTCACGTGCAGCCGTACGCGGCTGCCGGCGGGCACGGGGTTCACGAAGCGCACCCGGTTCAGGCCGTAGTTCAGGCTCATGGCCACGCCCGGCAGCTGGATGATCTTGGGCATGATGCCGGCGATCAGCGACAGGGTCAGAAAGCCGTGGGCGATGGTGGACTTCTGGGGCAGCTCCCGGGCGGCGCGTTCCTCGTCCACATGGATCCACTGGTGGTCGTCGGTCGCGTCGGCGAAGGCATTGATCCGCGCCTGATCGACCAGCACCCAGTCGGAGGTGCCCACCTCCTTGCCCTCGTTCTCCCGCAGCGCCTGTTCAAGCTCGCTCATCCTGCCTCCTCGAGTATGTTGTGGTTGCGTGGCGCAACCATTATAGGGATGCCCGCCCACCTCAGCGATGTACGGAAAGGTCGTTTGCAAACAGAAAGGGCCCGCAGCGCGGGCCCTTTTTCAATCACCGTACCGGCGGGACCGCCTTAAACGACCTCGAACAGGCCGGCGGCACCCATGCCGGTGCCCACGCACATGGTCACCACCACGTACTTCACACCCTGGCGCTTGCCCTCGATCAGGGCGTGGCCCACCAGGCGGGAGCCGGTCAGGCCGTAGGGGTGGCCCACGGCGATGGCGCCGCCGTTGACGTTGAGCTTGTCATCCGGGATGCCCAGCTTGTCGCGGCAGTAGATGACCTGCACGGCGAAGGCCTCGTTGAGCTCCCACAGGCCGATGTCGTCGACGGACAACCCGGTACGCTCCAGCAGCTTCGGCACGGCGTAGACGGGGCCGATGCCCATCTCGTCGGGCTCGCAGCCGGCCACGGCGAAGCCGCGGAACAGGCCCAGGGGCTGGATGTTGCGCTGCTCGGCGAGCTTGGCGTCCATCACCACGCAGGCGCTGCCGCCGTCGGAGAACTGGCTGGCGTTACCCGCGGTGATCACGCCGCCGGGCAGGGCGGAGCGGATGCCGGAGACACCCTCGATGTTGGTGTCCGGGCGGATGCCCTCGTCCTGGGAGACCGTCACCTCCCTGGTGGAGATGGCGCCGGTGGCCTTGTCGGCCGCCGCCATGGTGGTGGTCAGCGGCACGATCTCGTCGTCGAACTTGCCGGCCTCGCGGGCGGCGGCGGCACGCTGCTGACTGCGCACGCCGTACTCGTCCTGCTTCTCCTTGGGGATGCTGTAGCGCTCGGCGACGCACTCGGCCGTCTGCAGCATGCTCCAGTACAGGGCGGGCTTGTTCTCCTTCAGCCACTCCTCCTGCATGTACTGGGTGTTGACCCCGGCCTGGACGAGGGAGATGGACTCCACGCCGCCGGCCACCATGACGCCGACGTTGTCGGTGTTGATGTGCTGGGCCGCCATGGCGATGGTCTGCAGCCCGGAGGAGCAGAAGCGATTGACGGTGGCGCCGGCCACGCTCACCGGCAGGCCGGCGCGGACGGCGGCCATGCGGGCCACGTCGTTGCCGGCAGCGCCCTCGGGCAGGGCGCAGCCCATGAGTACGTCCTCGATCTCGCCGGGCTCGACGCCGGCGCGCTGCACCGCGTGCTCGATGACATGGGCGCCGAGCACCGCCGGGTGGGTCATGTTGAAGCCGCCGCGCCAGGACTTCGCCAGAGGCGTACGGGCAGTGGAAACAATGGCTACGTCTTTCATGGATCTCTCCTGGTCGAAAGAGCGGCATCCGCCGCTCCGTCGCAACAATTAGTTAAACGTCTTGCCTTCGTCGGCCAGCTTCGCCAGCAGCGGCGCGGGCTGCCAGAACTCCGAATCCGTGTGTGGATTCTCGGCGAACACGCGCATGTCGCGGGCGACGTTCAGCAAGCCCATGCTGTCGGCATAGAGCATCGGGCCGCCCCGGTAGATCGGGAAGCCGTAGCCGGTGAGGTAGACCATGTCGATGTCGGAGGCGCGCTGGGCGATGCCTTCCTCCAGGATGCGGGCGCCCTCGTTGATCAGGGCGTAGACGCAGCGCTTGACGATCTCCTCGGAGCTGATCTTGCGCGGCGTGATGCCCATCTCCTTGCGGCAATCGTCGATGATCTTGTCCACCTCGGGATCGTGCTTCGGCTCGCGGCCGCCGTCGTACTTGTAGAAGCCGGCACCCGTCTTCTGGCCGTAGCGGCCCAGCTCGCAGAGGCGGTCGGCGATCACCAGCCGCTTCATGTCCGGGTGCTCTTCGTACAGGCGCTTGCGGATGGCCCAGCCGATGTCGCCGCCGGCGAGGTCAGCCATGCGCAGCGGACCCATGGCGAAGCCGAACTTCTCGATGGCCTTGTCGATCTGCTGCGGGGATGCGCCTTCCTCCAGCATGATCAGCGCTTCGAACTGGTACTTGTTGATCATGCGGTTGCCGATGAAGCCGTCGCAGACACCGGAGACCACGGCCGTCTTCTTGATCTTCTTGGCGATCTGCATGACGGTCGCCAGCACGTCCTTGGCGGTCTCGTCGCCGCGCACCACCTCCAGCAGCTTCATGATGTTGGCCGGGCTGAAGAAGTGCATGCCCACCACGTCGCCGGGGCGCTTGGTGAACGAGGCGATCTTGTTGAGATCCAGGGTGGAGGTGTTGCTGGCCAGGATGGCGCCCTGCTTGACGGTGCTATCCAGGGTCTCGAACACTTTCTGCTTGACGCCCATCTCCTCGAACACGGCCTCGATGACAAGATCCATGTCGGCCAGGTCGTCGTAGGACAGGGTCGGGTTGAGCAGCTCCATGCGCTGCTTGGCCTTGTCCTCGCTCATGCGGCCCTTGGCCACCTGGCGCTCGAAGGTCTTGCGGATGTTCTCCACGCCGCGGTCCAGGTTCTCCTGCTGCATCTCCAGGATGGTCACCGGGATGCCCGCGTTGAGGAAGTTGATGGTGATGCCGGTGCCCATGGTGCCGGCGCCGATCACGCCCACCTTGTTGATCTCGCGGGTGGGGGTATCCTTCGGCACGTCGGCGATCTTGCTCGCCGCGCGCTCGGCGAAGAAGGCGTGACGCAGGGCCACCGACTCGTCGGTATTGAGCAGATAGGTAATGGCGTCGCGCT
This sequence comes from Ectothiorhodospiraceae bacterium WFHF3C12, assembly GCA_013519935.1. Lineage (GTDB taxonomy): Bacteria > Pseudomonadota > Gammaproteobacteria > Nitrococcales > Nitrococcaceae > WFHF3C12. The sequence continues at coordinate 8,784 of JACDUA010000033.1, forward strand.
CGACCTTCAGGCCCTCGTCGAACTTCTTCGTGGCGGCGGCCTCGACGGCCTCCACGCATTTCATCGGGGCCGGGTAGTTCTTGGACATGGAGCCCACGGCGTTGCGGGCGTACAGGAAGAACGCTTCCGCGCGGGGATGGCCGCAGGGCATGTCGCGCACCCGGCGCACCGGCTTGTTCTCGTCGACGGCCTTCTCGGCGTAGGCGAGGGCGCCTTCCAGCAGGTCGCCGTCCACGTATTCGTCGAACAGCGGGGAGCCCTTGAACTGATCCGAGGGCACCGTGGCGCCGGAGACGATCATGTTCAGGGCCTGCTCCACGCCGATGAGCCGCGGCAGGCGCTGGGTGCCGCCGGCGCCCGGCAGGATGCCCAGCTTCACCTCCGGCAGGGCCACCTGGGTGCCCGGCTTGACCACGCGGTAATGGCAGGCCATGGCCAGCTCCAGACCGCCGCCCATGACGATGCCGCCGATGGCCGCGATGACCGGCTTGTCCGTGGTGTCCAGGAAGTGGAGCACGGTGTTCAGGTTGGGTTCGGCCATGGCCTTGGGCGTGCCGAACTCGCTGATGTCCGCGCCGCCGGAGAAGGCCTTCTCCGAGCCGATGATGACCACCGCCTTGACGTTGTCGTCGGCCTCGGCCTTGCGGATGCCGTCCAGGATGCCGCGCCGCAGCTCGTATCCGAGACCGTTGACGGGCGGGTTGTCCATGCTGATCACGGCAACCCGGCCGTTAATGTCGTAACTGGTGCTGCTCATAGCTGTTCCTCGGTATCTTCAATGAGACATGGGTTCTGCAACCGGGGTTGGGCGGGCTCGGGGACTGACCGGCCGGCGCGCTGCCACGGGGAGGGTCGGGCGCAGAGCGTCACCCTCGAAGCACGGCGGACCGGTTTGACCTGCTCGGCTCAGAGCCGCCCGGGCTCCTCCAGGAAACGCTCCTCCTATAATGGGGATGCCAGCATAGCCGAATACCCCCAGCCCCTGAAACGTGAACCGGTGTCGGTCTTCCTAGTGTCCGATTGGACTTGGGACCATACACTGGTGCATTGTGGCGAGCCGTACACTAGTGCATGTCCCTGACACCGTCAACTGGACCCGCCGTGAGCAAGCAAAGCAAAGACGCCCAGGCCAACAAAATCAAGGGCAAAGGCAACCTCAGCCGGGACGCCTGGCTGGACGCCGCCGCCGGCGCCATTGCCGAAGGCGGCTTCGGCAACGTGCGCATCCTGGTGCTGGCGCAGAAACTCGGCGTTACCCGTGGCAGCTTCTACTGGCATTTCCAGGACCACGCCGAGTTCATCGGCGCGTTCCTCACTCGCTGGCGCGACCGCCGCATCCACGAGCTACAGTACTGGCGCCCGGCGGAAACCGACGACGCCCGCACGGCGCTGATGAACATGGTGAATTTCCTGCTCAGCGAACCCGCCCGCAATCTGCGCCGCCTGCGCGTGGAGCTGGCCGTGCGCGACTACGCCCGCCGCGACGACTACGCCGCCGAAATGGTGGACGAAGTCGACCGCGCCCGCCTGGCCCAGGCCAAGGACTTCATAGCCCGCATCGAGCCCGACGACGAAGCCGCGCGGGATATGGCGCTTCTGCTATACGTAAGCACCGTGGGGAGTCAGGTAGTATTGACGGGCCCGGTGGGGGACGATGAGACGATTGAGCGGGTGGAGCGGTTGATTACGCGGGTCATGGCGGGGCGGGGATGAGCCATATGTGGGATCTAATCCGGACATTGTGGTCTGTCCCAGTTTCTCGTGTCCCAGTTTCTCCGCTAGGCGGCCCGTCGCTTGACGGACATCGACTACGCCACGCGGGGAGAGATCTCTCGCTCTATCTCGCTGGCGACGGTATGGCGCGCTTGCCGAAGATCGTAGTCGGCCTGGAGACGGATCCAGAACTCGGGCGTTGTTCCGAAGTAACGTGCCAGACGCAGCGCAGTATCCGCCGTCAGGCCGCGCTGGCCGTTGATGAGGGCGGTGATCCGGTTAGGCGGCACGTGAAGCGCACGTGCTAGCGCGGCGGCGGAGAGACCCAGGGGTTCCATGAAGTCCTCATACAGGATCTCCCCTGGCAGGATGGGGCTGTCGCGCTCTTCGTCCGCCGGGGCTACATCGTCGAAGCGCGTCTCATGTAGCTTGTTGCGGTCAATAGTCATAACTCATCTCCATCAGTGGTAGTCGCAAAACTCGACGTCCCACGCATCGCCCGCTTCGAAGCGGAAGCAGATTCTCCACTGGCCATCCACACGAATGCTCCACTGGCCGGCCCGGTCGCCGGATAGCTTTTCCAGACGGTTGCCGGGCGGGACGGTCAGTTCCTCGACGCTTTCCACGGCGTCGAGTTGCAGCAGCTTACGACGGGCCTTGCGCCGCAGCGGCTTCGCCACCGACCGTACCGGCCTATCGTCGAACAAGGCGGCCGTGGTCTTGTCCGCGAACGTCTTGATCATTGACCTATATTAGTATGCGTTACGTATTACGTAAAGATTGTGTTTGGTATTGAGAATGCGCGTGGGAGGGTCCATGGGGCGCCCGCTGGGCACCCGGGTCGGACCTGCGCAACTAGCTGAATAAAAATAGGAAAACGGCAGATGTACACTGTACAGATGCCTTGGAGGGCCAATTTCTGCCGCTAGACCACGTTCTAAGGAGGGAACGATGCCAAGGGCTAATCGCGTGTTTCTGCCTGGGCATGTCTGGCACATCACGCATCGATGTCACCGCCAGCAGTTTCTGTTGAAGTTCGCGCGGGACCGGCGGCGCTGGCGCTATTGGCTGTTCGAAGCCAGAAAGCGCTTCGGCCTGTGTGTGCTGGATTACATCGCAACCTCGAACCATGTCCACCTATTGGTGAAGGACCGTGGTGAGGGTGAGATCAGGCGCAGCATGCAGCTTATCGCCGGCCGCACGGGGCAGGACTACAACCGTCGTAAAGGGCGGCGTGGTGCGTACTGGGAAGATCGCTACCACGCAACCGCTGTCGATTCCGGGCGTTACCTTGTGCAGTGTCTGGTCTATATCGACCTGAATATGGTGCGGGCCGGGGTTGTCGGGCACCCGGGCGAATGGGAGATATCCGGGTATCGGGAGATTCAGGTCCCACCGCAGCGATACCGGATTATCGATATGCAAGCCCTGGGCGAGCTGCTTGAACTACCCGGGACCAATGCCCTAAGGGACTATCATCGTGGGTGCGTTGAGGAGGCGTTGCTATCCGAGCGATTGCGGCGAGACGGACGCTGGTCGGAAAGTCTTGCCGTCGGAAGCGCGGAGTTCGTCAACGGCTACCGTGAAGGCCTGGGCGTCAGGGCGCGCCATCGAGAGACGGTTGAGCTGCCAGATGGCTACGCCCTGCGGGAACCGGCGTATGCTTACGACCGTAGTTCTGGCCCCGAAATGGCGGCTCTAAGGCATGACAACGGCGCGGATTGGGTCGATTAGCCGCTACTTTACAAGGCCTTGCGTAGGTTCGACCCGTGCCGACGTCTATCGTTTCCTACACCACAGGCGCAGCGTGCATACTCGAAGGGTCCAAGGCGCTGTGGCTGGCAGCCGATACACCACGGACTGGATAGGGACAGCATATGCCGGGAACGGGTCACGGCAGGGCGCGTGAGCTGCGTTATTGCCGCTCCGCGGAAGAAGCGGTCAGGCGGGTCACGGCTATCTACGACGAGGCGGTGGCGCGCATCCGTAAACGTCACCAACGATTCGTAGCCGGCGATCGCGCCGGTGAGCCGGCGCTCGATGCCTGCTACCCGTATGTCGGGGTCGAGGTGGAGCGGGAGCAGCTGGTGACCGTTTCGCGACCGGCCTATGGCTCATTCCGGAACCCCGGCGTGCATGGCACCACCGTTACCCGCCCGGACATCTTCGCGGACTACTATCGCGAGCAGTTCGAGCTGCTCATTGAGAACCACGGCGTGCCTATCGTGGTCGGCGTGAGCGACGAGCCCATCCCGCTGCCTTTCGTGGTGGAGGAGGCCACGGCGGATCTGGAGCCGGAGCAGGTCCGGGCCATGGAGTCGGTCTTCCACCTGCCCAATCTGGGCCGGATCGACGACGCCATAGCCAACGGCACCCATCGCACGCCGCCGGGTCACCCGTTGCCCCTGTCGCTGTTTCCGGCGCAGCGGGTCGACCTGGCCCTGCAGCGCCTGCACCATTACACGGCCACCGACCCGCGGCACTTCCAGGGGTTCGTGCTGTTCACGAACTACCAGCGCTACGTGGATGACTTCATCGCCTACGGCCGCGAGCAGATGGCCCATGGCAGCGAATACACCGCATTCGTCGAGCCGGGCGACGTGATGACCCGGACCGCGCGCGAGGGCGGTAGCCCGGCGACAGGGGAAACACCCTCACAGCAGCCGCCGATGCCGGCCTATCACCTGGTCCGGGACGACGGCCTGGGAGTCACGCTGGTAAACATCGGGATCGGCCCGTCCAACGCCAAGACCGTCACGGATCACCTGGCCGTGATGAGGCCTCACTGCTGGCTGATGGTGGGGCACTGCGGCGGCCTGCGCCGGTCGCAGCAGCTCGGCGACTACGTGCTGGCCCACGCGTACATCCGCGAGGACCACGTCCTCGACCAGGACCTGCCGCTGTGGGTCCCGGTCCCGCCCATCGCGGAGATCCAGGTGGCACTGCAGGAGGCTGTGGCCGGGGTCACCGCGCTGCAGGGGGCGGAGCTGAAGGCCCGGATGCGTACCGGTACCGTGGCGAGCACGGACAACCGCAACTGGGAGCTTCGCTATGAGGAACTCTACGAACGCTTCAGCCAGTCGCGGGCCATAGCGGTGGACATGGAGAGCGCGACCATCGCCGCCAACGGCTTCCGCCTGCGTGTGCCCTATGGCACGCTGCTCTGCGTCTCCGACAAGCCGATGCACGGCGAGCTTAAGTTGCGCAGCATGGCCAACTCCTTCTACCGCACGCGCATCAACCAGCACCTGTCCATCGGCCTGGAGACCATCCGCATCCTCAAGGCGTCTGGCATCGACGCGCTGCACTCACGCAAGCTTCGCAGCTTCGACGAGCCGGCGTTCAGGTAGGGCGGTCATGTCCGAAACAGCAGCGGAGGTCGTCAGTGAGCAAGGTGACAGCACGATGGTCCGAGGTTCGTGAGGCGTACGACTTCGTGAGCGCCGCTTCTCTGGGAGAAGTGGAGGCGTATCTCAGCCTGGAAACCGGGAAGGTTCACTTGCAGCTGGAGCCGGGCGCTGTCGATGACATGGAGCCTTTGCCCGATGACATCGACGACGCGGACAAGTACGTGGCCATCCCGGATAAGTACCATCTCGACCTTGGAAAGGACCTGGTATTCCGGTTTGTATCCGACTATGTGCCGGAGGACGTCGGGACGGTTAGGGGCATGTTCTCGCGCAAGGGCGCGTATCGCCGTTTCAAGGACTTTCTGGAGGATCGAGGGCTGCTGGATCAGTGGTATGCGTACGAAGAGGCCGCAATCGAGAGGGCGCTTCGCGAATGGTGCGAGTATCAGGGTGTCGCACTATCCGATGAGTAGCCGCCTGCGCCGGTGACCTCTCAAGCCATGACCTGGCATGGACGGTGCCGGGTGCCGTCCGTAGCGGCCACCAGTCGAGCGCCTCAACACGTGGAATGAAACAGCCCACCGACAGCCTCGCCCCGCCGGGCCAGCTCGTTGTACAGGCGCGCGGCCTCGTTGGTCTCCGCGGCGTGGACGGCTATGCCGCGCGCCTTTAGGAGCTCCAGCGTTTCGGACTTTGTGTGCAGCGCCTTCAACATCCCCTGGCTCAGCACGATGGCCGTCACGCCGTGTCCGATCAGCTCCTCCACGTCTGCAGGCTGAATGCCGGGAACGTGGCGGGTGCCGGTTTCGTTCCAGTTCCATTCGCGGCCGCCGCCGGGCCAGAGCTTGAAGTCCTTTCCCGGACCAAGCGACTCGACCGTCATCCGGCCCCAGGACAGCTCGCAGATCAGCGGTGAGGGTTGGGTACTGTATTCCATGGGCGCCACCCCTACTGTCAATCTGGCTACGGAACGCCGGCACGCCAAGGGTCAGTCCCCTGTTATCCCGGTCCGCCAGCCATGAACAGTCCGACTCACAACGCCTCCCGGGAGTATGGTGACGTCGAATTACGAAGTCGGGCTCCGACATTCGCGTGGTACTCGCAGGCCCGCTTGCCCCCTCAGGAGGGCACGTGCGGTGCTCGTCCAGAAGGCCTCGTCAGACGCCTCCGCCAGCATCCCGGTCTTTGATGTCCGGTCGCCGGCTCCTTCAATCAAGACGGCGGACGCCGGTTCACCCCGGTAGAGTTGACGCGGCCTGGCGTGGCCCGTGAACCGCTTCCGGTGGCGCGCCGCAGCCGGCCTTTTCGCGAAAGGGCGGCTGGCCGGATTATAGGCCCAGCGCTTTCACGATCACGTCCCTGGCGTTGCGTTCGCCGTCGGCGGTCTTGATCGGACCCGTCTGGTAGGTGCCGCCCTCGGCGAACCATCGGTCTATCAGCTGAGGATTCTCCTGGATAAGCTGACGGCCTGCTTCGGCGTAGTCCATGCCCTCGTTGATGATGTATTGGCCCATCAGGCTCTGCTCATCAACCGTGAAGCGATAGTTCTCAAGGAACTGGCCGATGTTCGGGCACTGCCAGGCAAAGCCGGTGCGGGTCAGGGTGTACACGGTCGCGCCGCCCTTGTCGGGCCCCCAGTATTCCTCGCCGCCCGCCAGGTATTCCATGGGTATGTTGAGGTTCATGGGGTGCGGCGCCCAGCCGAGATACGCAATCCAGCGTTGCTTGGGGACACGTCGTTGCACTTCGGCTAGCATGGCAGCCTCGCTGGAGGCAACGAGCTCCCAATCACCGAGACCGTAGGCATTGTCGTCAATCATCCGCTGGATGATGTCGTTGCCGTCATTGCCGGCCTCGATGCCATATATCTTGCCCTCGAACCTGTCCTTGTGTTCCTTGAGGTCCTCGAAGTGCGTCACGCCCGCCTCATACACGTAGCGCGGTACGGCAACGGTGTACTTCGCGTTCTCCAGATTCTTGCTGACGATGTCCATTTTGCCCTCGGTCATGTACTTCCGGATCATGCTGCGCTGGGTGGGCAGCCACAGTCCGAGGAAAGTATCGCGCTGGTTGCTCGCCAGCGATGAGAACATGATCGGGACAGAGGCCGTGATCACCTCCGTTTCGTAGCCGAGCTGCCCGAGCATCCAGGCGGCGGTTTCCGTCTTCGCCGACACGCCCGTCCAGTTGACCTGACCGAATCGGACTTCTTCACAGTTGGCGTCGGCGGCGTGGGCCGTGCTAGCGAATACCATCGAGAGAAAAACAGTCAGCACTGCGGGCAGTCGCTTTCTCATCACGGAACCTCCGGGTTCGCGCTGGGAAGGAGTGTGGCTGAACACGGCCACGGGGCACTCGCCGCGGTGATCGTTACTTGCCACGAGGTTCCTGATTCTGCGCGTGTTCTTGAGCCAACCGTGTTGACGGAAGTCAAGGTACTGTTCTGAGGCACTTGCGCCGGGGGAGAACTAGGCGAAGTATCCCGGGGCGAGCCGCGCCGCTTACCAACAGACGTGGCGTCCGTTATTCAACCGTTGGACACCTTGCGAGGCACGGCATGAACTATCGGTATCTTGAAGGTCGGGCGGCCATGGTTACCGGCGGAGCGTCGGGAATGGGCCGTGCCATGGCGCTGGCATTTGCCGCTGCCGGCGCGGATGTCGCCATTGGTTCTCTGCTTGTAAACAGCGGCGCGGCCACCACCGAAGGAGAGCTCGTGCATCGCCCCGACATGGAGGCGTTGGAGGCCGCCCGCGCGGCCATCGAAGGCCAGGGTGTGAGGGCGGTGGCCATGGAACTGGACGTGTCTGATCCGGCGTCGATAAAACGCTTCCACGAGGCGGCGAGCGCTGCCTTCGGTAAGGTGGACATCCTCGCCAATGCCGCCGGTATCACGGTCGAGCACGGGGTGATCGGTCACCCCGAAGAGCTCTGGTTGAAGGTGTTCGACGTTAATATCCACGGGGTATTCCGGATGACCCGCGAGGTATTGCCGGGAATGGTGGAACGTCGCTGGGGGCGGATCATCAATATCGCATCGACGGCGGCTTCAGTCGGTGCTGCGACGTCGGCGGCCTACTGCGCGTCAAAGGCGGCCGTTACCGGCCTGACGCGGGCGGTGGCCCAGGAGGGGGCCGGCTCGTTCGTCACCTGCAACAGCATCAGCCCCGGATGGGTGGAGACGGATTTCGGGCGCGGATGGCTTGGAAATATTGCCGAGAAGCAATTGGGCAAAGCGGGTGCCGCGTATATCGAGGAGCAGAAGGCAGCAAACCCCCAAAAGCGGATGATTCAGCCCGAGGAGGTTGGTGCGCTGGCGGCGTTTCTATGCCGGGACGAGGCGCTCGGTATCACAGGTCAGGATCTCACCGTCTCGGCGGGCGCGTTGTGGTGATCTCGGCCGCTGAACAACCGCTACTTCGCCACCACGGCGGTTCTCCACCCTGAAATGGTGGCTCCAAGGCATGACAACGGCAGATAAGTAATGGGTTAGCCTTTATCTTACGGCGTCTTGCGCGGGTCCGACGCCCACACGGTGTACCGGTCCGACCCCGCAGGGTGAAAGGGCCGGGGCGTGCTTCCCGGATCGACCGCCCGCGTCATGCCCGGTGGCGCTGCTAGACTGAGATGCAGCGCGCTGCCGTGCGCACGTGAGGGTGGTCATGCCGAAAATTTCAGTTAACGGGGCTGAGTTATATTACGAGCTCCACGGGAGTGGAGAGGATGTCGTTGTTCTGAACAACGGCATCATCGCCAGTACCGCAACGTGGTTTAATCAGTTGCCGGCGTTGTCTCCTGAATTTCAGGTGCTCTTGTACGACATGCGCGGGCAGGGGCAGTCGCAGAAGTGGCGGGCAGGCGACCCGGATTTCACCTGGGATACGCACGCCGACGACCTGGCGGCGCTCATGGATGCACTTGAGATCGAAGCCGCGCATATCGGTGGGATTTCCTATGGCGGCGAACTCACGATGGTGTTCGCGCACAAGTACCCCGACCGTTGCAGGAAACTGGTCATTGCAGACAGCGTAAGCCAGGTTGAACCCCAGTTACAGGCTATAGCGGACAGCTGGGCACGCGTAGCGGCGCTGGGCGACCATGAATTGTTCTACCGGGTGACCTGGTACTGGAACTTCAGCGAGGCGTTCTTCAACAAGCAATACGAGTTTCTCCTGAGTCGCATAGACGCGGCCCAGGCACTTGATCTGCCCTCTGTGGTACGGCTGTGCCGTTGTTTTCTGTCACTGGACATCACGCGGGAGCTTGAGTCGATAGGACAACCGGCCTGCGTGATTGTCGGGGAACGGGATATGCTCAAGCCCGTGCATTATTCCGAAACCATTGCCGAACGGATTCCGGATGCCGAGCTCCATATCCTGCCGGGCGCGGGCCACGCATCTTTCTGGGAAGCAAGCGATGAGTTCAACCGCGTGACCTTGGATTTCCTGCGCGAGGGCTGAGTGGTATGGACTTTCGCGATTGCTCGGGGATGCGGTACATGGTGCCCGGTCCTGGAGTTTGCTCCGAGCCCTCGCCGGTTCAAGCAGACCACGTCCTGCGATCAAGTATCAGCGAGAAGCCGGAGTCAGGCCCCATTTGACAAATGCCTGAGGAGCGCAGCGCTCCTGTCCCCCAGGCCACTCACGCGGTCTTGAAGCGCCCCAGCCGCCACCCTCGCCAGGCCGGGAGATTGCGGTCGGTTCCAGCAATCCAGGATGAGGTTCCTGTCGGGCTTGGCGCTGGTCGTGGATTTTCGGACGGGAGCATCCTTCGCAGCTTGTGGGTAAGGGGACCCATCACGCACCATGGCAGTGACTTCTCCCCTCTTGGAGTATCCCCCCAATGCGCGTTTTCTCCAATCCGGTTGGTGCCGGCACTTTGTGGTTCGACAATCTCGCGACCGCCGACGGAACCCCCGTCGCCTATGATCCCCAGGCGAGGGAATTCCTGCCGATGCCGCCGTTCTGCGCCAACCGGGAGAGAATCGGGTGTAACTGGATCGCGCCCAAAGAGGGTGCGTTCTGCCGATCCTGTGCGATGACAGCGTTGGCGCCTGACACTTCGATCCCTGATGCCATTCCCAACTGGGCGCAGACCGAGGCCGCGAAGCGGTGGGTGCTGGATAATCTGGGACGCTGGCACTGGTTTCGACCCGAGGACCCGGGGGCGCGGCCCGTGTTTCACCTGCTGGCTGAAGGTCCGACCCCCGTTCCGATGGGGCACGCCGAAGGGGTGGTTACCATAAGTGTGGCCGAGGTGGACCCCGTACTGGCTACCACGCGCCGTGAGGCCCTGGAAGAGCCTTATCGCACCATGACGGGCCACATGCGCCACGAGATCGCCCACATGCTCTGGTGGCGGCTGAGCCTGCGCGCCGATTTCCTCGACGCATTCCGCGCCGTCTTCGGTGACGAGCGGATTGATTACCCGGGTGCACTTCAATACCACTACGTAAACGGCCCGCCGGCGAATTGGAAGCAGCATTACCTGACCAGCTACGCTTCGGCGCACCCTCACGAGGATTGGGCGGAGACGGCGGCGCACCTGCTGCACCTGACGGATATCGCCGACAGCTTCGTGGCCACCGGGCTGTCATCCCCGCAAATTCCACACACCGCCTGGGACCCCTACACGGAGCCTGATGCGCAGCGGCTGATCTACATTTCGGCTGCGCTCACCGTGGGCGTTAACCACGTCAATCGCTCCATGGGGCTATCGGACATCTATCCGTTCGTGCTGTCGGACCACGCCCGTCACAAGCTGGCATTTGTGCACAACTGGTTGCGGAGGGGGGCACAGGGCCTCTGAAGGCGGTGGGCACATGGTTCGGCAGCAGGTCTTGCCGTCGGAAGCGTGGAGTGCGTCAACGGCTACCGTGAACGCCTGCGCGGTAGGGCGGGCCATCGAGAGATGGTGCAACCGCCACAGGGATACGCTTTGCGCAGGATGCCAGGCCGATCTCAGATCCTGACACTCCTGTTTCGAAGCAACTGATACCACAGGGCCAGCATGAAGAGCTTTAGGTTTGACCACATGCGCGGCTCGTTCGGTTGATTGACCTTCGAAAAATGCCTCAGCACGTCCCAGTACGCGACAACGTTGGGTATCACCCGGTCCGGGACCTCGCACCTGCCAAGGATGTGCGAGACGACGCTCTTGGCCTCGACGGCGGCGAAGAACGGGGTCGCCGAGGTGCTGTCGAGCAGGCTCATGCCGAGGAAGAACAGGTTAGGATAGTCCCGGGAGCGGACGAGGGATCCGAGCCTGTAGCGCAGCTCTTGGACCGTGTCGACCTCAGCAAACTCCGGCAGTCCCAGATACTCCAGGCTCATGCGGTAGCCGGTGGCCCAGAGCAGTGTGTCTGTGGCGAATCGATCGCCGTTGGTGAGCACGACCTCGTTACCCTCCAGCGACCGGACCTGGCCCTGGTGTCGGGAAATCGCATGTAGGTTCCGGATCATCACTCGCCGACCGGGGATCAGCTGGTGCTTCCTGATGTCGAATGGTTCGTCCGGCTCGAGCTCTTCCAGACCGTGCCACCGGTAGAGCCTTCGGAGCATCCAGCGCAGGAACCCGTTTACCGCGTCGCTGGAGTTCAGGACGGTCTGCATAATGGCCAGCTGACGGAGGTTCGGCCAGGCGCGCTGCTTCTTCGCGCCGGTGGGGAGGAACCACAGGACCCGACGGCACACCCAGTGAATCTCGTCGGCGCCTTGTTCAAGCGCGAGATCGAGGAGATCCCAGCTCGAGGACCCACCGCCGACGACAGTTACCCGTTGACCCCGCAGATCCTCCGGGCGGCGAAGCTGGGAAGAGTGCAGTTCCACGATGTCGGACCGTACACGCCGGACGTTCGGAACGCGGGGCTCGTTCTGGGCACCGGAAGCGACCGCGAGGTGGCGGCAGCGGAACGTTCCCCGAGTCGTCTCCACGTTCCAGTAATCGCCCATCCAGGCGACGGAGGTCACCTCGTGCCGGAGCCTGATATGAGGTGCCAGCTCGTATTTCTCGACCCATTCGCGCACGTGCTGGTGGATCGCCGGCTGCGTTACACCGCGGAGGGGGACGGCGTTGACCGCAAAGTCCTGTCGCCGGTTCTGGATGTCCTGCCACGACGGGAGCCACGCCCACAGCCCGCCCACGTCGTCCTGCTTGTCGAGGAGGAGGCAGTCCAGGCCCTGCTCGCGCGCGTAGGCCAGGAAGATGACCCCACAGTATCCTGCCCCGATGACGATCGTGTCGTAGGGCCTTCCCGGTGCCTCGCGTCCTTCAGTGACCTGTTCTCGCACGATCATATAGCGCCTCAGCGGCGTGTCGTGCATCTTTAACGCGTAGCACGCGGATTGCTGCGGCGCAACCGAAGAGAGGGGGCCATTCGAAGGCCCGGCCAGAGCCGCAATGTTTTGCCGGGCCGCGACGTCAAACGACGCAATATCAAGGTCGTGGCCGAGTCGAGCGCGGTAGCCCTGCACCGGCTGGTAGCTCTGGAGCCGTCCGTATCCGGCTGCGCCAGATCGGGCGTGCTGCCAGACCCGGGGTCGCCGTCCCTCGCGGCCCGGAGCCAACTACCGGCAGGTTGTCAGGATTCAACTGGGATTGCGCAGCGTTACAGTACCACGGGCTCCGGCTCCAGGCCAACGCCAAAGCTCTCCCGCACCGCATTCCGGATACGCTCGGCCAGTGACATGAGCTCGGCGCCGGTGGCGTTGCCATGGTTGACCAGCACCAGGGCGTGTTTGTCCGACACACCGGCGTCGCCTTCGCGATAGCCTTTGAAACCGCATTGCTGGATCAGCCAGGCGGCGGAGAGCTTGCAGCTGCCGTCTTCCAGGTGAAAGACGGGCAGCTGCGGATGGGAAGCCTGTAGCGATCTGGCCTGAGTCGCGGGCACAACGGGGTTCTTGAAGAAGCTGCCGGCGTTGCCTATATCCGCCGGGTTGGGCAGCTTGCGCAGCCGCAGGCGTTCCACGGCGCTTGCGGCGTCCGTCGCGGTGGGGCTGGTAACGCCCATGGCGGCGAGCTCTTCGCGCACGCCGGCGTAATCCAGGCAAAGCGGTCGGGACCGCGGCAGGCGGAAGAGCACGCTGGTGATGACGAACCGGCCGCGCTGTTGCTTGAAAAGCGAGTCCCGGTAGGCGAAGGCGCATTCTTCCCGCTGGAGCGTGACGAAGCGGGCCGCATCGTGGTCCCAGGCGTCCACGGACTCGATGAAGGTTTCCACCTCGACGCCGTAGGCGCCGATGTTCTGGAACGGGGCCGCACCCACCGAGCCGGGAATGAGTACGAGATTCTCCAGGCCGACGTAGCCCGCGCCGAGCGACCAGCGGACGAACCCGTCCCAGTTCTCGCCGGCGCTGACCCGGACGCGGTCCACTTCTTCCGCCGACTCCACGACGTCGATTCCCCGGTTGGCCAGGGCCACGACCAGCCCGTCGAAATCCCGCGTGAACAGGACATTGCTGCCGCCGCCGAGGACCAGTCGCGGCAGGTCGCGGAATTCAGGCCGCGCCAGCAGCTCGGGCAATGCCTGCGGCCGCGTCAGCTCCGCCAGCCATGCGGCGACGGCGGGCACATCGAACGTGGTGCGGCTCGCGAGCGGCGCGCGGCGGATCAGCTGGTAGCCGTCGTTGGCTGGATCTTGGGAACGGTCGAGCATATCCCGCTTCCGGTGGTTTGCGGACCGCCGATCCGGCCCAGAACGCGATGATGCCACGGATGTCGCCTATTGCCATTCGCCGCGTTTGATGCGCGAGCGGTCATGGAGGACGAGTGCCCGCGCGCCAGTGAACGCGGCGGTCTGCGCCGTTGCCAGGGAAGGGCGCCCCCAATCGATTTCCGGGGACGCCGTCCCAAATAAACCAAGCAACCATTTGCTCAATGCCGACGTCCCGGCTAGCATTCCGGGCAATTGGCCTGCCGGATGTGCCGCCCGATTGCGGCCGGGCGGGAAGGACAACGAAAACTCCACGTTCAAGAGCACTCGTATGCAACATTCCAGTCACCTGAGCCTGCACGGTGCCGATGGCATTCGACTCATCGGGGACCGGTTCGGCCCCGAAGATGGTCCCCCGGTGCTGCTCGCCCACGGGGGTGGTCAGACGCGGCACGCCTGGCGTCGCAGCGGTATCCACCTGGGCAATGCCGGTTACTGCGCGCTCTCCGTCGACCTGCGGGGCCATGGCGAAAGCGCCTGGGCGCCGTCCGGCGATTACCGGGTGGATCGTTTCGCCGAGGACCTGCTCAGTGTGGCCGACGGCTTCGATCAGGCCCCGGTGCTGGTGGGTGCGTCGCTGGGGGGTATTTCCGGACTGCTGGCGCAGGGGGAGCTGGCGCCGCGGGACGGGCACCGCGGGTTCGCCGGTCTGATCCTCGTGGATATCGCACCCCGGATGAGCCAGTCGGGTGTGGAGCGGGTGCTGGGCTTCATGAAGGAGAATGTGGACTCCGGTTTCGCCAGCCTGGAAGAGGCCGCGGACGCCATCGCCCGCTATCTGCCCCACCGACGGCGACCGACGTCCCTCAGCGGACTGGCCAAGAACCTGCGCCACGGCGACGACGGGCGCTATTACTGGCACTGGGATCCGCGCTTCGTTACCGGGCCCAATCGCTCGGGGGCCAGCCGGAACCCGGAGCGGCTCGAGGCCGCCGCTGCCTGCATAAGTATTCCCACCCTGCTGGTGCGCGGTGCGAACAGCGAGCTGGTGGACGGGGAGTCCGCGCGGCAGTTCGCTGCCCTGGTGCCGCACGCCGAGTTCCAGGACATTGCCGAAGCGGGCCACATGGTGGCGGGAGACCGCAATGACGCCTTCGGCGAGGCCATTCTGGACTTCCTGGCGCGACGGTTCTCCCTCGACACAACGCAGCGATCGGAAACCGGCGGTTAGTGGCACGTTCGCCGCGCTCCAACACGGCGGCGGGGACCACGGTCCGCGGACCGGAACCGTCTGACCGCCCCGATTGACCGGGGCGGTCAGACGGTTCCTGCCCGCTCCTCAAACGCCGACGATCTCTTCCTTGAGCGAATAGGCGATGGCGAGCACATCCCGGCGGCTTTCCTCGTCGACGCCGTGGGCGTCCAGCGACTTCAGGATGTCGTCCAGCACCGCCACGTACTCGCTGTCGCTGATGTTCATGCCCCGATGGATCTCGAGCATGCTGCGGCCCTGGTACTGCTCAGGTCCGCCGCTGCCTTCGCCGAGGAAGTCGCGCAGATGCCGCTTGGCCTGGGCCATGCGATCCGGGTCCTCCTTTAGCGCCTGGTAGCGTGTACTGATGCTGGGGTTGGCCAGATGCGCATCGACGATGCGGTCGACCAGCGACGAGATGCCCGTGGCGGATCCGAGCCGTTCGTAGAGGTCTGCGCTCATATGTTGCCTCCTGTCAGTCTGGCTTTCCTGCGTTGTCCTGCACCGTGGCGCGATAGCGATTCGTCGCCCGAGGACGGGATCAAGTCTAGAGCGGAGCCGCCACGCCGGTCGTGAAAAACCCATGAGGATGTCGTGAGGATTTCGGGGCAAGGCGGCGCGTGCGCCGTGGGTGCACCGAACGCCGCCGCATCCGGACGCAGTGAGCCGACAGCCGAAACTGCGTGTCGAGCCGTCCAGGGCGCCGGATGTATGGCACGTCTATGATTTCGGCATGAAGGCCAGCCAGTGTGTCAGGCGTGATGGGGCATGTGTCAGCGCATTGCTCGGCATGATGCGATGAAGGGCGTTGCCGCGGATGATCGGCTGGAAACACCTCCAGGCATTGCCACGGCTGTTTCGGGGCAACGGCGCTCCGCCCGTCGCCTCGCGATTCCCGATCGGCGTGCGCCGTAGCCACGGTTATCGCGGAACGAGCGTGGACGCCCCTTCGGTCCGGCGCTGTAGAGCCGTTCCTGCCGGAGCGATTCTGCTCGCACTGTGGGTCGTCGCGACGCTGACCGGCTGCGCGGGCACGCCACCGGCGGTGGTGCCCGACAGCCCCTTCCAGGGCAACGGCCGGCACGGGGTGTACGTGGTCAGCCACGGCTGGCACACCGGGTTCGTCGTCCCGTCGGCGCCGTTGCGCCGGCTTGTCCCCGGCCTGGACAGCGAGCTGGGCGACGCAACCCACGCGGAGCTGGGCTGGGGTGATGCCGTGTTCTACCGCGCAAGGGAGATCCGTTCCGGCCTGGCCTTGCGGGCGGTGTTCACGGCGTCGGAATCGGTGGTCCATGTCGCGCCCGTTCCGTCGGACGCCTACCCCTTCATCAGCACCGAAGGCGTCGCGCGTCTGTGCCTGAGCGGCGATCAGCTGTCTTCCCTGCTGCGTTACATCGCCGGGAGCTTCCAGCGCTCGGAGGACGGGGCAATCGCGCCGGTGCCGGGCGGCGCGCCGGGGCGAAGCCGATTCTACCGGGGCGCCGGCCATTACTCGTTGACGAACACCTGCAACACCTGGACGGCCAAGGGCCTGCGCAGCGCCGGGCTGGACCTGTCCCCGGCGCTCAAGCTGACAGCGGGCAGCGTAATGGGCTACCTGAGACAGCAGGCTGGGGTGGATTGGTCCGACCCGCTCCGTTGGCCGGCCGTGCTGGGGGATACCGTGCGCGGCTGCGGTGTTCCGACTGAGCGCGCTCTTCCGGGCTTGAGGTGAGAGCGGTTGCGGTTGGATCGGTTCTGATCGAAGCGGCGATTGCGCGGGTCTCGCAGCCCGTGGTTGGCGCGCCCCGTTGCTCCGGATCGCCGCGGCGGGGTTACGACGCTGTCACTCCGCCGCCAACCGCCGTCTGCCATTTCAACCTGGTCGCCAACGCGAGGGCGCTACGCCGACGGTCCGCTTGAAGGCCCGGCTGAAGGCCGCCTCGGACTCGTAGCCGACGGCCCTCGCCACTGCGTGCACTTTGCACGGGCCGTCCGCCAACTGCCGGGCGGCGAGCTGCATCCGCCAGCGGGTAAGGTAGGCCATGGGGGGCTCGCCCACCAGAACCGAGAAGCGCTCGGCCAGGACGGTTCGGGAGGTCCCTGCCTCACGGGCCAGCCGATCCAGCGTCCAGGCCGCCGCCGGAGACCCATGCAGCAGTCGCAGCGCGCAGCCCACCAGAGGGTCGCGCAGACTGGCGAGCCAACCCTTGGCGTCAGCGGGTGCCGTGGCCAGGTACCGCCGCAGCACCTCGACGAACATCATCTCCGCGAGGCGCAGAAGTACGCAGCGTCCGCCCCCCTGATCCGAGTGGGACTCCCGGACCGCGAAATCCACCAGGCCCCCTAGCGGGTCGTGCTCCGAGGCGGCTGACGCGGGGATCCGCACCAGCCGGGGCAGTGCCGCGAGCACGGGGTTGAAGGGCCGTCCGTCGCAGCCGAGAAAACCGCATACGAGGCTGTTGCTCCCGGGCCCCGGACCACCGTCGACCACCCGTGCCGGCAGCTCGCCGGCCGCCATCATTCGGAAGAACGCCAAAGCGGAGGGATCCTCCTTCCCCGGCGGCGGCACGGGATCATTCGACATCACGTAGGGGTCGCCATGAGGCACCAGCAGAATATCGCCCGTGTCGAGCCGCATCGGCTCAGCACCGGCCACTGCCCCCCAGCAGGGGCCGCGGGTCACGATGTGGTAGGAAACGATTCGCCCGGCACCGGGCAGGATCAGCGGCCCGAAGCGCGCGCCCGAGGGCACCGCCGTGGTGAACGGCCACGACGGTTCCCAGAAAAAGAAGACGGCGGCGCGCAGGCGGACCGTCTCCAGCGCGTCGGACAGCGGATCCGCGGAAAACTGGTCAGTGATCGCGGCGGACGATCGGACAACAGGTACGAACTCAGAGTCATGGTTGGCACTCATGCACGCCCCTAAGCTACCAGGACGAGAGGGGAACCGCCGTTTCCGCGCGGCAATGGTACGCCGAGGATTATAGGACGATCTGCAAAACACCACAGGAGGGAAGGACATGGCCACCCAGAGTATTGCACCGCAATCCATGACACCCGCCGAGATTTACGAGAGCCGCTTCGTGCCTGCGTTGTTTGGGCAGTGGGCGGAGGTCCTTGCCGAAACGGCCGGGATCAAGCCTGGCGACGAAGTGTTGGATGTGGCCTGCGGCACCGGTGTTGCCGCCCGTGCGGCGTCAAAGCGTGCCGCCGATGGCCGGGTCTGCGGGGCAGACCCCAACCCGGACATGCTGGCGGTCGCACGAGCGAACGCACCGGATATCGTCTGGCATGAGACGTCCGCCGAGGCGCTGCCGTTCCCGGACGCCAGCTTTGATGTCGTGGTCAGCCAGTTCGGCCTGATGTTCTTTGACGACCAGATCGCGGGTCTGCGGCAGATGCTTCGAGTACTGCGGCCCGGCGGCCGGATGGTGGTGGCGGTCTGCGGCGCCCTGGACCACTCCCCCGGTTATGCCGTTCTGGTTGAAATGCTTCACAGGCTATTCGGGCACGCCGTTGCCGAAGCCTTCAGGGCCCCTTTCTCCCTCGGGGACACCGACCAACTCAGACAACTGTGCCGCGATGCGGGCCTACCGGCATGGGATGTGGAACGCCAGTGGGGCCGTGTCCGCTTCGGCTCGATCAATGACCTGGTCTCGACGGAGCGTGCCTGCGCCTGGACTCTGGGTGGTCTGCTGAACGAGGAGCAGTTCAACCGTCTGGACCGGGAAGCGGCCCTGTCCCTGAAGCCATTCCTGAGTTCCGACGGTCGAGTCGACTTCGACATGCCGGCACTCATTGTGACCGCGGTAAAGGGCTAGGGCAGGCGCCATCCCCGGTACCAAGGGATTCGTGTCTTGTCTGGCCGCGTCAGGGGAAGGGATAAAGGTACGGGTACTCCGGCGGGGGCTATGTGGAGGCCGAGTGTGTGGTTGAGTGGGATGTTGTGTTGCCGGGACCGCCGGTGCAATCCGAATTCCAGCACGGCAGTGACCCGCGTCACCGCGGGCCGCGCCGCAATCTCCGGCCGGATATTGCACCCCGCTTGGGATGGACATAAAAAAAACCGCCACCCCGAAGGGTGGCGGTCGCTGTTCGGACGTTGCCGAAGGCTTTACTTGGCCTGGGCGGCCTTGGCGGTGCTCTTGGCGCTTTCCTGGGTAGCCTTGGAGACGTTCGCGACGTTCTCCTCGGCGGCCTTCTGTGTCTTCTGCGCGAAGGCCTGGTTCAGGGACACCACCTTCTCGGCGTCGCCCTTCATGCGCTCGCCCAGCTCCTGGACGACCTTCTGCTGGTTGGCGATGTAGGCGTTGAGATCGGAGGGATCCTTGACGTCCAGGGCGGCGCGAGCCTGCTTTACGCTGGCATCGGCGTAGGCCTTGGCCGCGCCGAACTGCAGGTTCACCAGCTGCTCGAAGTGGTCCACCACCGAATCGACAAAGTTGCGTGCGGGGGCGGCAAAGGTGCTGTCGAACTGCTTCTGAATCTGGGAGACGGTTTCGTTGCTCATCTGACTAACCTCTAGGTTCTGGATTCCGCAGAGGCCTTTTGCCTCTGATAACCAATACGATAGCAGGGACTATGGTGCAGTGCAACATTAATCGTTCCCGCCTCCCCCGGCGCCGGTTCCCCCTGTGTCCCCGACTTGGCTCCCGCGGTTTCGGTCGCGGTCGGGAAGGATTCTGTTGCCTGGACAAGCGGCGCGCCTACAGGACGGGCGGCCGCCGCTCCCGGCATGTCAGTGGCTGCAGGTCGTAGCGCCTGGCCGTCGGTCTTGGCTCTCCACTATCTCCCAGAGCACCAGTGCGACCGCGCACAGGCCCGCAACGAGCCTCGCCACGCAAAGCCGTTGGCGCGGGATGAATCGAGCGAGCGCGTGGTGGTCTGCAGCCCCTTCAGCGCCCGGATACGACCTTCGTGGTCTGCCGAAGTGGATTCCAGCGAGTTGATGCAAGGATGGTTGTTACCGGCTTTGGTCTCCGCGGCGTCGTGGGTATCGTCTCTACCCTGCCGGACCAGTCGCTTGAGTTTCCCTGTCTGGTTGCCATACTTCTTGACAGCGCCGATTGAATATGGCTAGGCCGCCCGGGCCGTTGTCCGGGAAGGAAGGTGGCACCCATGCGTGTTCGGCTGCGGTTCAACAATCGCAGGACCAGACCCGCCGAGACCGGACGGGACGGGGCCGCTCGGTGCGCATCGTGGGACTGCCGGCATGCATTGGCCGCTTTCGGGCCGGTGGCCGTCCTCGCGCCAATAGCTGCGGTTCCCCGATTCAGGCACATCCGTTTTCGGCAGCCGATGTCTGCGCGGCGTCGCAATAGCCTGCCGATCCTCCCGATTCTCCCGATCAATCAAGAAGACATGGCTGAGGCCGGGAGTGCGTTATGGCCATCGTGGTCGTACTGCTAGCGCTGCTTATTGGGTCGATACTGTTCTATTTTCTCAGTCCGTGGCACCTCACGCCGCTGGCGTCCAACTGGGGCAGCATCGACGGGACGATCCAGATCACCTGGATAGTGACCGGGCTGGTATTCGCTGCCGTCAATCTGTTCCTTGTGTACGCGATTATCCGTTACCGGTACCGCCGCGACCGGCGCGCGAGCTATCAGCCGGAAGACAAGAAATTGGAGTACTGGCTGACGGGGCTGACAGCGGTGGGTATCTCCGCGCTGCTTGCACCCGGGCTGTTCGTCTGGGGCCGGTTCGTGAACGTGCCAGCGGATGCGCACATCGTCGAGGCCGTGGGGCAACAGTGGAACTGGCGGTTCCGGTTCCCCGGCGAGGATGGCGCGTTCGGCCGTGTCAGCACGGCGCTGGTCAGCGCCGACAACCCCTTCGGCATGGACCCGGACGATCCGCTGGGCCGGGACGACGTGCTGGTCGACGCCCCCAAGGTCGTTCTGCCGGTGGACCAGCCGGTGCGCGTCATGCTGCGCTCGCAGGACGTCATTCACAATTTCCAGGTGGCCCAGTTCCGGGCAAAGATGGACCTGGTGCCGGGGCAGGTCTCCTATTTCTGGTTCACCCCCACGCGGAAAGGGGATTTCGAGATCCTCTGCGCGGAGTTGTGCGGCGTCGGCCACTTCGCCATGCGCGGCAAGGTCGAGGTGGCCGAGCCCGACCGGTTTGAAGACTGGCTGTCTGAGAAGCCCACCTACCGGGATGTTCGGTCGCGCGATGGCGGTGATCCGGCCGCCGGGGAAGCACGCTACGCGCCGTGTGCGGGCTGCCACGGGCCGAAGGGGCAGGGCATGCGGGAAACAGGTGCGCCGAAGCTCGCCGGCCAGTCGCCCTGGTACCTGATCCGTCAGCTCCAGCACTTCAAATCGGGCCTGCGCGGGACCCACGAAGCGGACACAAGGGGTCAGCAGATGCGGCCCTTCGCCAGAACACTGCCGGACTACGAGGCCATGGCGGACGTGGTCGCGTACATAGGCACCTTCCCGGATAAAGCGCCGGCCCGGACGCTGTCCGGCGACAGTGACCGGGGCGAGCGTCTCTACGATACCTGCGCGGCCTGTCACGGCGCGCAGGGGCAGGGTGATCACCAGAGCAACGCGCCGCGCCTGGCGGGCCTCAGCGACTGGTACCTGAAGCGTCAGCTGGAGAAGTTCCAGGCGGGCATTCGCGGCGGACATCCCGACGACATGTACGGGTGGCAGATGGTCGAGATGGCGAAGGTCCTCGTCGACGAGTCCGGGATCCGCGACGTGGTCTCCCATATCACTACCCTGCCGCGGAAGCAGACCACGGTAGCGGATGCGTCCGATGCCGGGAGGAGCGAGTGATGGCGAATAGCGGCTACGATGCGGTATCCCACGCGCCGCCGGCGGAAGTCGGGGAGATGGAGCTCGTCCATCCCAAGACCTTCGTCGGCAAATACATCTGGAGCCAGGACGCCAAGGTCATCGCCGTCCAGTACGGCATCACGGCCACCGCCATCGGGCTGGTGGCGCTGGTCCTCTCACTGCTGATGCGGTTGCAGCTGGGCTTTCCGAACACGTTCTCCATCATCGATCCCGCGAGCTATCTCCAGTACGTGAGCATGCACGGCATGATCATGGTGGTGTACCTGCTCACGGCCCTGCTGCTGGGCGCGTTCGGGAATTACCTGATACCGCTCATGTGCGGCGCGCGGGACATGGTCTTCCCGTACGTGAACATGCTCAGCTACTGGGTTTACCTGCTGGCGGTGCTGGTTCTGGCCAGCGGCTTCTTCGTGCCGGGCGGGCCCACGGGCGCGGGCTGGACGCTGTATCCGCCCCAGGCGGTAAGCCCGGGCACGCCAGGCATCAACTGGGGCATCATCACCATGCTGGTGTCGCTGGTGATCTTCATCATCGGCTTCACCATGGGCGGGCTGAATTACGTGGTCACCGTGTTGCAGGCGCGAACCCGCGGGATGACGCTGATGCGCCTGCCGCTGACCGTCTGGGGTATCTTCATGGCCACGGTGCTGGCGCTGCTGGCATTTCCGGCGCTGCTCGTCGCCTGCCTGATGATGCTGATGGACCGGCTGCTGGGCACGAGCTTTTTCATGCCGGCGATGGCGGCGGCGCAGGGCCATGATGGGGGCAGTCCGCTGCTGTTCCAGCACCTGTTCTGGTTCTTCGGCCATCCCGAGGTCTACATCGTGGCGCTGCCGGCCTTCGGCATCGTCTCGGACCTGGTGGCTACCCACGCCCGGCGGCATATCTTCGGTTACCGGATGATGGTGTGGGCGATTATCGCCATCGGCGGCCTGAGCTTCGTGGTCTGGGCCCACCACATGTACGTCAGCGGCATGAATCCCTCGTTCGGTTTCCTGTTCGCCACGACCACGCTGATCATTGCGGTGCCGACCGCGCTGAAGGTCTACAACTGGGTGCTCACGCTCTGGCGGGGCAACATCCGGCTCAACGTACCCATGCTGTTTGCCATCGGCTTCCTTTTCACTTTCGTCAACGGCGGGCTGAGCGGGCTGTTCCTCGGCAACGTGACCGTGGACGTGCCGCTATCCGACACCTACTTCGTGGTGGGCCACTTCCACATGGTGATGGCCGTGGCGCCGATCCTGGTCATCTTCGGCGCCATCTACCACTGGTACCCGAAGATAACCGGCCGAATGCTGGACAACCGCCTGGGCCATTTCCATTTCTGGGTCACCTTCATCGGCACCTACGCCATCTATTACCCGATGCACTACCTCGGGCTGGAGGGCGTGCCGCGGCGCTACTACGCCTACGGCGACACCGCCTTTATCTCGGACTCCGTGCAGGCGGCCAATGTCGGCATCACCATAGCCGCCTTCGTGGTGGCCGCCGCCCAGGCCGCTTTCATCTTCAACCTCGCCTGGAGCTATTTCCATGGCCGGGAGGCCGGCCCGAACCCGTGGGAGGCAACCACCCTGGAGTGGCAGACGCCGCACACGCCGCCGCGGCATGGGAACTGGGGCGACGAGCTGCCGGTGGTCTACCGCTGGCCCTATGACTACGGCGTGCCGGGTGCCGAGGCGGATTTCATTCCGCAGAACGTGCCGCCGGCACCCGCGGAGTCGTCGGCTGGCGGCACTGGCGGAGGACGCACATGACGGTCACGCTGGTATTCCTCGCCGTTCTGATGGCGGCTTTCGCCGGCTGGCTGATCAGCCAGTCCGTCAACGTCAAGCCGTGGGTCGCGGCCTCACCCGAAGCCGTCCGCGCCCATCACTGGCCCGCCGGCCTGACCGCGCCGCGCATCGCCCTGGTGGTATTCCTGGCGGTGGTGACCTCCCTGTTCGCGCTCGGCGTGAGTGCCTACCTCAGCCGCATGGAGTACGGGGTGGACTGGGAACCGGTGCCGGAGCCCGGCCTGCTCTGGCTCAACACCGGCGTGCTGGTGTTGGCGAGCGTTGCCCTCCAGACCGCCTGGAAGGCGGCGCGGCAGGGCAACGGCGTGCGCCTGATGCGCTGGCTGGCGGCGGGGGGGCTGCTAACCGTCGCGTTCATTGCCGGGCAGCTTATCGTCTGGCGCGGGCTGGCGGATGCGGGCTATTACGTCGCCTCGAATCCGGCCAATGCCTTCTTCTACCTGCTGACGGGGCTTCACGCGCTGCACCTGCTCGGCGGGTTGATCGCCTGGACGCGTCCGCTGGTGCGGCTGTCGCGGGGCGGCGCGCCAGGGGAGGTACTGGGAGCGGTGGAGCTGTGCGCCGTGTACTGGCATTACCTGCTTGCCATCTGGGCGGCGCTGTTCGCCATTCTGCTGTATAGCTAGCGGGAGGATGAGCCGTGGCCAATAACGTTTCCGCCGAAGACGCCCTGGGGCCCGGCCTTCGCGGCCTGGTCGACGACTGGTCGTCCGATCAGCGGGCGTTCAAGGACGTGCCCTGGAGCAAGGCGATGATGTGGATCTTCCTGCTCAGCGACACGTTCATCTTCGCCTGTTTCCTGATCGGGTACATGACGGTGCGCATGGGCACCACCGAACCGTGGCCGGACACCAGCTCGGTGTTCGCGCTGCACGTGGGTCAGGCGAACATTCCGTTGCTGCTCATCGCCATCATGACGTTCATCCTCATCAGCAGCAGCGGCACCATGGCACTGGCGGTGAAGTACGGCTACGAGCGTCACCGGCAGGCCACGGCCACGTTGCTGATCGTGACAGCGGTACTCGGCGCCACCTTCGTCGGCATGCAGGCGTTCGAGTGGACCAAGCTCATCCAGGAGGGCGTACGCCCCTGGGGCAATCCCTGGGGGGCGCCCCAGTTCGGTGCGTCCTTCTTTCTGATCACCGGCTTTCACGGCACGCACGTGAGCTTCGGCGTGCTGTTCCTGATCATCATGGCCGTGAAGGTCCTGCGCGGCAGCCTGGACGATCAGCGCCCCGGTTTCCTGACCGGCAGGCGCGGGCGCTATGAAATGGTGGAGACCATGGGGCTGTATTGGCACTTCGTCGATCTGGTCTGGGTCTTCATTTTCGCGTTCTTCTACCTGTGGTAGGCGGGAATGAGCGATGGAACATGCCGAGCAACAACAGCAGCATCCGATAGGCACTTACCTCTGGGTCTGGGGCCTGTTATTCGTCCTTAGCGTGTTGTCCTACATGGTGGACTACTCCGGGCTGGAGGGTTTCATCAAATGGTTCTTCATTGTCCTGTTCATGTGGCTGAAGGCGGGCCTGATCGTCGCGTTCTTCATGCACATGGCCTGGGAGCGACTGGCGATCATATCCGCGGTGCTGGTGCCTCCGGCGGTGCTCGCCGTGCTGGTCGGCCTGATGGCGGTGGAGGCCAACCACACCCTGCTGACGCGGCTCACCTTCTTTATTGAATAGCCGTCTGGCCGGGGAGCCGCCCGTGCCCGGGGCGGCTCCCCGCTTTGGTCGTGCGCCCGGGGGACGGCGCCCGGATCAGGGAAAGACCTCGACGAAGAACCGCCGCACGGAGTGCTGCAGGTGCACGATCCAGTGGGGTGAGCCACGGTCCGAACCGGCGGGTTCTATGGAGTTGTGGTAGGGCGTGATCTGGTCGAGCACGTACTCCTGTCCCGGGTCCAGGTCCACGAAGAACACGTGGCGGCCCTCCTTGAGGACCTTCTCGAAATTGCGGAAATGAACGTTCGGCTCTTCCATGCCGCGCAGCCCGCCTTCCCAGGTGAAGAACCCGAGCATGATGATCGAGAGGAAGATGAACGGGGTCCAGCCCGCCGCCGTGTCGGTCCAGCCGAACAGGTACGAGAGCGCCAGAACGATGATGGCGGCAAACACACCAACGGCCGCACCGATCAGTGTCGAGTGAACGACGTCCCGCCTCATCAGCGAGACGACCGCATTGAGGTGCTGGTGGCCTTCCAGGCCGGTGTCGTCGAGGGTCAGAACGTGGATCTGTGGGGTGACGATACCCGCCTGCTCCAGGTCCTCCTCCAGGCGCTCAAGATCGTCCAGATCATCACTAATGAAGAAACGGCGTTTCATGCTCATGACTCACCTCCCGGTCAGCCGTGCGTTGCCATCGGGCCGGGTCAGCAGGCTCGCTCCGGACGCTCGTGGCTCCGGGCGCTGTCCCGGACAGTCGAGCACGTCCGCACCACTGCGGCTGCGCCCATCGTCGGCAGGTCTGGCGATTGCGCGTCGCCATCTGCCGCCGCTTCCCTGCGGATTCGCATGACGCCCGCTGGCTACCACAACTGCAAACCGGTGTGGTGGTCAACCAGCAGCGCCGTGAATAGCAGGCCGAGGTAGATAATCGAGTACCGGAATGCCTTGATCGGCGCCTTGTCCCGGCCCATCACGACCGCGGCAGCGTGGTGCAGATAGACCGCCCCCAACAACGTCGCCGCGATCAGATAGACGTCCCCGCTCATGCCCAGGGCATAGGGCCAGATGCTGACGGCCACCAGGGCGATGGTGTAGGCAAGCACGTTCAGCCGGGTGAACCGCTCGCCGTGCGTGATGGGCAACATGGGGACGCCGGCCTGGGCGTAGTCCTCGATTCGATCCAGGGCCAGGGCCCAGAAGTGTGCCGGCGTCCACACGAATATGATCAGTACCAGGACCAGCGGTTCGACCGCGATGGCGCCGGTGACGGCGGTCCAGCCGAACAGCGGCGGTGCTGCGCCGAACAGGCCGCCGATGACGATGTTCTGCGGCGTGCGGTACTTCAGGAACAGCGTGTAGACCAGCCCGTAGCCGATCCAGGAAACCAGGTTCAGCGCCGCGGTCAGCGGGTTGACCAGATAGGTGAGCACCACCATACCAGCCACGCCCAGGAGTGCGGAGAACGCCATGGCCTGACCCAGCGGGATGCGTCCCTGGGCCATTGGGCGCCGACGGGTACGGCGCATGCGCTGGTCGATGTGGACATCCGCGACGTGGTTTACGACGGCCGCGGAGCCGGCCACCAGCGCGATCCCGGTCATTGCGAACACCAGGGTGTCCAGGCCGGGTACGGTCTCTACCGCCAGGAACATGCCCACTAGAGCGGTGAGCAGCATGAGCAGCACGACGCGAGGCTTGCACAGCGTCAGAAAGTCCCGCCAGGACGGTGCGGCGACCGGAATCGCAACGTCTCTCACGCCATTCATCAAGTGCCTCGCTGGTTGCGAGCCCTTTTGTTGAGTTTAGTCGCAATTGCGCGTGCGTCGAGCGTCGCGCCCAGCGCCTCCCGGCGCACTTTGATGGGGCCGGTGCTGCAATTGCGCCGGTGTCGGGATCATACCCGGCGAAACGCCAGAGGGATGCCGGTTGGCCTGGCGGGTGTCAGTAACCGGCGTTGGCCGTGTGGCAGCAGATGCGGCCGTCCTCGTCGAAGCGGACATCGCAGTTGGCGATCAGCCGTTCGCGCAGTTGCCTGCGGGCACGGAACAGCCGGGATTTCGCCGCATTCAGGGTTATGCCGCTTGCCTTGGCGTAGTCGCTCTGGCGGATGCCGTCGAGATCACAGGCCTGGATGACGTCGCGCTCGCGTTCCTGCATCAGGCGCAGGTTGCGGGCCAGGCAATGACTCAGGGCATCGACTGGGTGGTCGTCCGGCTCCGGAGAAGGCAGATCTTCCGGCAGCGATAGACCGGGCTTCTCACGGCGTTGTCTGTCCACCAGGGCATTGCGCGCGACCCGGAACAGCCAGGCTCTCGGGTTGTCCAGCTCGCAGAAGCCCTCGCCGGCCCGTAGTGCCTTCAGGAATACGTCCTGCAGCAGATCCTCCGCGGCATCCCGGTGCCGCGTCCGGCTTACGAGGAATCCCAGCAGCTCGTCCTCGTAGGCGCGCCAGGCGCCGAGAACGCAGTCGAAGGCCGCCGTGTCATCCGGTTCTTGACCGGCCTCAACCGCGTCGGCGCGATTTTCGCGCAACCTTTCAGCCATCGCTGCGTCTTCTCTCCAGAGGACCTCCCGGGGGAGGTGTATCGAAACCGATAGGGCGCGAGGTAACGAATGTTTGAGATATTCACCCGATTGGCCGACTGGCTGGCCTATGGAGTGCTGGGGCTCCAGGCTTCGAGCCGGTTCGGGGCCGCGGTGCATTTCTTCATCGAGGATACCACCAAGATATTCGCCCTGCTGGTGGTCATGATCTACCTGATCGCGCTGGCCCGCGCGTCGCTGGACCTGGAGCGAACGCGGAACTTCCTGCAGGGGCGCCATCGGCTGGCGGGCTATTTTCTGGGCTCGGGTTTCGGCGCAGTGACGCCGTTCTGTTCCTGTTCCAGCATTCCGCTGTTCCTCGGGTTTACGAGTGCCGGCATCCCAGTGGGGATCACCATGGCCTTCCTGCTGACTTCGCCGGTGATCAACGAGGTGGCGGTGGTGATGCTCTGGGGGCTGTTGGGCTGGAAGTTCACGGTGGCCTACGTGGCCGTGGGCGTCGGTGTGGGCGTGCTCGGCGGTCTGCTGCTCGATGCGATGCGCGCCGAGCGCTGGCTGCAGCCGTTCGCCGCCAAGGCCTACGAGGCGGCAACGGTGGCCGATGGGGGGGTTGAGGTGTCCGTGCGCAAGCCGCTGACGCCCCGTGAGCGCCACCGGTTCGCGGTGGACGAGTTGAAGGAGATCGTCGGGCGGATCTGGAAATGGGTGTTCATCGGAGTGGCCCTGGGCGCGGGCCTGCACGGCTTTGTGCCGGAGGGCTGGTTTGCCGCGAACCTGGGGGCCGGGCAATGGTGGACGGTCCCGGCGGCGGTGGTCGCGGGGCTGCCGCTGTACTCCAACGCGACCGGCGTCATCCCGGTCCTGGAAAGCCTGCTCGGCAAGGGATTGCCCTTGGGCACCACTCTGGCGTTCTGCCTGAGCACGGTCGCGGCAAGCTTCCCGGAGTTCGTCCTGCTCAAGCAGGTCATGCAGTGGCGCCTGCTGGCTGCGTTGTTCGTCATTCTGCTGGTGAACTTCATGCTGGTGGGGTGGATATTCAACGGCATAGCGCCCTGGTTGGCCATCGGCTGAGCCGGGTTCGCGAATAGCCCATCGAGAATCTTGTGAGAGGTAGCCAAGATGAAGGTTGAAGTTTTGGGAAGCGGATGCAAAAAGTGCGTTGCCACCGCGGAGCGCATCACCGAAGTGGGGCAGGCGCTCAACGCCGAAGTAACCGTGGAAAAGGTCACCGACGCGGAGAAAATCATGCGCTATCAGGTAATGTCCACGCCCGGGGTGGCCATCGACGGCAAGCTTGTCCACAGCGGCTCCGTCCCTAGCCGTGAGGATATCGAGGGGTGGCTGAAGGGCGCGGCCTGACTCGGCTCAACGCCTCCTGACCGCTTCTCCTTCGGGTGAAGCGTTCCCGTGGTGCCATGCCGGCCGCGTGCGGCCGGCGGACCAACTATGCTGGATGAATGCCGGGATCCCTGCTTGGGCAGATCGCGGCGGCAACGGCTTGCTGCAGGAGGCGGCGCACCGGATGGGTCCGACGTCCGCTAAAGCCCGCGCGGCGGATGGGGTCGCGCTAGCGGCCCTGGCGGGCGGGATTGCGTTCAGCGTCGCCATGGACGACTGGGGCTGGTTCGCCCGTAGCGGCTCCGCGGTTGTCGCCATTGGCATCCTGCTCACCTCCAGTCAGATCCGCGAGCACATGAAGCGGCTGCGGTCGCTGCGCGGCCAGCTCATGGCCCAGAGCCAGCGGGACTGGGCGTCGGACGAGGACAAGCGGACGCTGCTGCGCGCGGCCAGCGTTCAGGAGAGCATCTGGGAAGGCGAGGGCCACGGGCTGTACATGCTGATCGCCGGGACGCTGATCTGGGGGTTCGGCGACCTGCTGGGACTGGCGTTCGGCTGAAGCCTGGGGTTTACGGCGGGCGGCTGGAAACGAACGAGTCGCCCCGGCCAGATGGGTTGGTGGGCTTGCGCCCACCCTGCGGGATTGCGGGAGAGGTTCACCGGCGGAGCGAAGCCTGTCAGCTCTTCCCTTCTTCTTCGTCCGGGTGCAGCAGATCGAAGAGCTCGCGGCGTTTGCGGTCGTATTGCTCAAAGGCTTGCATTGCCTCGTGGTAAGCGAACCTGTTCGTCGGGTCTTCCGCCCATTTGCGTTCCCGGCGCACATACTCCGCCCAGAGATCCGCCAGATGGGGATGAAGGTCCGGATGCTGTTCCGCCATGGTGGTCTCCTTCTTCCTTCGGTGATGGGATCGTTCCTGGTACGACCGGCTCGTCCCTGCGGAAGGGCAATGAGCCCGGTCGCCAACTTTCAACGGCAGCCGTCAGGCTGCGGGATGCCGCAACGGTGCATGGCTAGTCCGTCGCCCGCCGCAGCCGGTACTTCACGACCCGGTCGTTGCCCGAGTCCGAGAGCCAGACGATGTCCCCACGCACCTCGACGCCCTCGGGCGTCCGGAACCGGCCGAGGCCCTTACCCGGCGCTCGCTCCCCCAGTACGAGCAGCAACTTCCCGTCCGGTCCGATGATCTTGATCTGGTGGTTGTTCTTGTCCGCCGCGATCAGCGTCCCGTCCGGCAGCACGTCCTGATAGCGCACACCGTCGAAGTCGTACGGCGGGCCCTTCAACTCACGCTTGATCTCCAGCTCCTGCGAAAGTAGCAGCATCCGGTCGTTGCCGGCGTCCGCCAGCCAGTTATCGCCGTTGGGGGCTCGCTCCAGGTCGTGGGGTGCGGCAAGCCCGGTCAGCTCGGCAACGACCTTGCCATCCTCGTATGCCACCACGTTCCCGGACCAGGCGCCGGCCACGTAGACGCGGCCGTTGGGATGCGCGAGCACGCCCTCCGGCCCGCGAATGCGCTCGCCCAGCTCGCCGACCAGGGTGGCTTCCAGCCCGTCCAGGGTGTAGATGGTCACGCGGCCGTTGTGGGTGTCGGCCACGTAGACGCGGCCAGTGGCATCGAAATCCACGTCATGGGTGCCGGACTGGTGGTCGGCGCCGAAGCTGCCGCGTTCCTCCAGGGTCTCCGGGTCGAGGATCAGTACCCGGTCATTACCGACGTCGGAGACGAGCAAGTGCCGGCCGTCCGGGGAGAGCTTGAGGTCGTGGGGGTTGTCCATGGACCCGGTGCTCGCGGCGATAAACTCGGCGCTCAGGCTTTGCGCCGCCAGCGTCGGGGCGGCAAGTACGAGACCCAGGGCAAGCCACGTTCTCATCGACGCTTCTCCGCTCGAGTCAACCTATTGCAAAGGATAGCCGCCGTGGCGGACTTGCGTAGGGTGAGCGCAAGCACATCGACCGGCCGCATCCATGGGGTCCGCGTGGGCTTGGACCCCCTGCGGGTCGGCGGTTACCGGCAGTTACGCGCGCCGCCGGGAGGGTGGTCCGGACCTCACGGGGTCGTGCGTCCGACGCACATCGGTAATGGCCGGTTCATGGTCGCCGTAGAACCGGCGGTACTGCGCCATTGCCCGTTCGGCCAGCTCGTACTGGCCGGACTGCGCCAGCTCTCTGATGTACCCGCGCCACTGGGCGGGCGGCATGATCGGCAGGGCGCGCGTGTCGACGATGTTGATGGCCATGGCTCCGTACTCCCTTCTCACTGGGTTGGTACGGGGAATACGTCGGCCATGGCCATCTGGATTCAGCCGCTGCGCGGCGTAACGAAACGCGCCTGGTAGACCACCGACCCCGTGGGCTGACCGGTCGGGGAGCCGCCGGGCGGTTCCACGGAGACGGCCAGGGCGGCGCCGCCCGCCCGGGCCGCATCCACGGGCAGGGCGACGCTGCGGCTGCCCTGCTCGGGAAGAAGACCCAGAGAACGCGGCTTCTCGCCCGACGCGGGGGGCATGAGCCACAGCTCCAGGGCCTTGCCCTCGGGCGCCGCCACCGTGCCGACGGCGCTTATGTTCAGCTCGCCGGTCTCCGGGTCGGCCGTAACCGTCCACAGCGGCGTGGTGGCGTCTTCGGCAATGATGGCGACGTAGCTCTCGGGCGGGGCGGTGGGTACCGAGACGACCAGGAAGACGGCGAGGACGGCAGCGGCTGCCGTGGCCGTCGCGGTCGCCGCCGGCCATCCGAGCCAGTCCATGAGCCCGCGGCGCTCAGGCTGGATGCGCGCACGGATGCGGCGCCAGACACGCCGTGGAGGTTGGCGCTCGGGCAGGCCCGCTGCGACGGCGTTGAGCTGACGCTCCCAGCCGTGGACGGCCTCGCACAGGGTCGGGAACTCCAGCATCAGCCGCTCGAAGCGCCGCCGGGCGCGGCCGTGCAGTGTGCCCACCACATATTCCGCGGCCAGCCGGTCCTGCAGCTCCAGGTCGCGGTATCTCATCCCTGCAGGCATTGTTTCAGGCCCTCCAGTCCGCGGCGGATCCAGCTCTTGACGGTGCCCAGTGGGCGTTTCAGTCGGCTGCTGAGCTCGTGGTGGGTGAGTCCCTGGAAGAAGGCCAGGGTGATGGTCTGACGCTGGGTATCGCTGAGCTCGTCCAGGCAGCGCTGGAGCGCGGCGGCGTCGTCCTGGGCGAGGAACTGTTCCATGGGCCCGGCGTCGTCATCGGTTATCCGGCCCATGTCCTCGTCGGATAAAGGGGCTTCCGGCCGCCGGCCCCGGGCGCGGCGTACGTCGATGGCCAGGTACCGGGCGATGCTCACCAGCCAGGTGAGCACGTTGCCCCGGGACGCGTTGTAGTCGCCGGCCTTGTGCCAGACCTTCACGTAGGCTTCCTGCAGCGCTTCCTCGGCCCACTCGCGGCGGACGAGCATGCGCAGGCATACCGCGAACAGGGTGGGGGAGGTCAGCTCGTACAATCGGGCGAACGCCTGCTGGTCGCCGCGTGCGGTCAGGTGCAGCAGGCGGACCAGCTCCTCGTTGCGCTCCTGGACGCGTTCCGGGTCCATGGCTTTCTCCATCGGGTCTCAGCCGGGGCGCCCGTGATCCCGCGGCGCCCGGCGCCACGGTATCACGCCTGAATTCGAGTTGAGCACGGCGGCGCGGATGCGCCGCCGTGCCTTCGGCCTACTGCAGTACATCGTCGTAGGCGTTGGGGTTGTCGCGGTCCGTGAACCGCAGGTCCCGGTCGTTGACCGCGACCGGCTCGCCGTCGACATCCCCGCCCAGCACCGACTTGATGAACAGTGTGAAGTCGGTGCCGGTTTCGGCGCTGCCGCCGTCGTTGTCGCCACCGCAACCCGCCACGGCCGCGGCGAGCAGTGCAGCGGCGAAGAGCTTGAGGTTCCGCTGTGTCATGTCGGCCTCCTTACGGGTTCGGGCTGCCGGGCAGCGGGGTGTTCAGGTACGGGAACGCGGTGGCGAAGTCCGTGGCGTCGACGATGGCGCCGTCGGTGAAAGGGGCGTCCCTGTTGGGGGCGTCCGGCAGCAGGGCGCCCATGGCCACGCGCAGGCTGATGTCGACCACGTCGTCACCCGGCCGGCGGCCGTTGGGGAAGCCGGCGTTGTCGCCGGCCAGGGCGCCGAGACTGTTCTGCGAGGCGGCGGCCACCGGACTGACCGAGGTGTTGAGCCGCAGCATCTCGGCCGGGGTGACGTCCGCCGGCTGGTTGACGCCGTCCAGGCCGGTGAGAAACGCCGACACCAGGTCCTGGCGCGGGAACGTGTTGGGCGCCTCGGCCCCGGCGCTGGCGAAGAGGATCTCCAGCAGCTCCGGCAGGGTGGGGTTGGTGACGTACCGGGCGAACTGAGCGTCGTCCATGGGCTCGCTGGCGTTGAAGCGGTCCTTGTCCTTGCGGCCGATGACCACCTCGTTGACCAGGGGCATGCCCAGCCGTGAGACCTGGGTCCAGGCGCCGCCGTTGACCGCGGCATCGCGTCCGCCGTTGGCGGCGTCCGGAGCGGGGTTGAGCACCCGGGCCTGGGGCAGGCTGGCGGTGGTCCACACGCCGATGACCGGCTCGCCGGAGGCGGTAAGGCACTCGACCGGCGCCTCGATGGCGAGGGAAGTTACGTTGGTGTCGGCGATGACGTTGCTCTCGCCGTCGCGCGGGCCCAGGGGATCGGTGTTCACCAGGTCGAAGACTTCGCCCAGATTCACGGCGAAGCTCTCCTGGCGCTGGCCGACGAACAGCCGTCCGGCGCCGCTGCAACCCGGAATGTTGACCGGGTAAACGTGGTTGCCGGCATAGGCCGCGTAGTCGCTGATGGACTTCTGGCCGATGTTGTCCACCGGGCGGATGAACGTATCGTCTCCGGTGTCCATGTTGAGCACGGCGTCAGTGGTGCCGGTGCGGCGGTCCCCGCGCACGACGTCCAGGGTGTAGGTCTGCCGTGCGGTGACGTTACCGACATCCCAGCTATTGGGACCGATCCCGCCGATATTCTTGAGCGGCACGGACACCATCTCGCCGCCGGCGTCCACCTGCAGGTCGTTGGTGACCGTCTCGAAGTCGAACTGGAAGGTAAGGTCCTCGACGGCGTCGCCGTCGTTGTCGACGTGGATCTCGTATACCGCGTCGTCCTCCAGCGGGTAGTAGTTCGGTCCGCCGTACGGGCCCTGCAGGGGCTGGTAGTTGGCGATGAGGGTGACGTAACCGCTGCGCCCGCTCTCGTAGCTGCGGAAGGCGTACAGGTCGGTGGCGTCCACCTTGGGCAGGGTTGAGATGAACGGCGCCTCGCGGTGACTGGCGCTCTGGGCACTGCCCGCGCCGAGCGCGAGCGCGAGTGCGGTTGCTGTGGTGACTAGCCTTGATGATTCCATGACGAATCCTCCGGTTTGTTCCGCGAACGGCGGTGATGCGGTAGGGGATACGTCGTCCGGCACGTTCTGGATGCAGTCGTGAACGATCCGCTGTTGCGATTGGGCTGGAGGCGGGTTCGCGAGGGCCCGACCGGGCCGCTCATCCGGCCCGGCTGGGGTCTGGCCCGGGGTCATTCCGTGAAGGTCACGGGCTCCCGCGGGCTCCGGTCAACCGAGAAGGAGAAGAGGTCCGGCCGCGCGTAATGGCCGCAGACGTCGAGTGATCGACGCGCGGCTTTCGCGGCGTCGTTGTCGATCTCCGCATACAGGATGCCTTTCTCGCGATACAGGGGGCCCGCCGCTATGGCTCCCATGGGCTTGACGACGACGGCATTGCCGTCGTTTATCCACTCATCGGGTTCAAAGAGCGCATCCCGCTGGGGGAAATTGTCCGGCAGGTCATTGCCCTGCAGCGCCGTGGCCGTGCCGATGACCCAGCAGCCAGCTTCCTTGGCGATATGCCGCATGGTCGCCAGCCAGCTCTCGCTGGCGTCCCAGGTGGGGGCCACGAAGACGTCGATGTCCTGAGCGTAGAGGGCGTAGCGGGCGAGCGGCATGTACGCCTCCCAGCATATGAGGGCGCCGAGACGGCCGGCTGGCGTATCGACCACGCGCAGTCCGGACGCGTCACCCATGCCCCACACCATGCGCTCGGGATTGGTCGGCATCATCTTGCGGTGGCGGTTGAGGAGCGCGCCGTCGGGACCGATGACCACGACGGTGTTGTACAGTGTCGAGCCGCTGAACCGGCTGTCCAGCTCGTTGATGCCCAGCACGATCGTTATGCCGCGCTCCGATGCGGCATCCTGCACCGGCTGCAGATGCCCCGCGGAGAGGTCTACCGCGCTATTTCGCAGGCGTGTGTGTATTTCCCCGGATAGCGCCATGTCGCCCCCGGGGCGAAGCCGCCAGATCCACGTGGGATAACCGCCCAC
Organism: Ectothiorhodospiraceae bacterium WFHF3C12; assembly: GCA_013519935.1. Taxonomy (GTDB): domain Bacteria; phylum Pseudomonadota; class Gammaproteobacteria; order Nitrococcales; family Nitrococcaceae; genus WFHF3C12. The sequence goes on from JACDUA010000033.1 coordinate 44,235, forward strand.
GTACGCCTCGGGAAAGACGATGAGAGAAGCGCCCCGGTCAGCGGCCTCTTCGATGCGGGTGAGGACGATATCGAGGGTTCCCGGCCGGTCGAGCAATACCGGCGGTACCTGCACGACTGCAACCTGGGTAGCCATGACATCCATCCCGCACCTTGAGTGAGCCTGGCTTGACTCTACGCCCTTTCCCGCGGAGGCATCGGTTTATTCACTCATGGGGAGTTACCGGCTGGCGGTGACAGCGGGGCCGACCGGTACAGGCGGGAGGGTTGAGCCCGGGCTCGCGGACGGGGTGGTCGCACGGCGCGGCACCGGTTCCGGCTCCTTTCTGACGCCACGGGAAGACGCCCGACGGTGCCGGGATGATGGCCGGCCGCCAGTCGAGGGCCAGCCTCAGACCCTGGCGATCACGTACGCCCCGGCACCAGCCAGAACGCCGCCTGCCGCCGTTCGGGCATGGCGGTTCCCCGCCGTCCCGCGCAGTTGCCCCATGGCCTGACGCGCCCCGACCGCGTAGGCGGCCTTTACGCCCCCCACGGTCACCATCGTCACGGCAATGATGACGAGCACGTCCATCGCGGCAAGGGCGGCAACGTTGAAGAGGCTCGGGAAGAGGCTCGCGTAAAAGAGGATCGCCTTCACGTCGCCCAGCGTGAGCATAAGGCCCGAGGCGGTGCTGGCCAGCAGGCTGGCTTTGCCGGCCTGGGTGGTGGCGGGCTCGGCTGGTGTTGCACGGGGACGCAGCAGGCCTATCCCCATCCAGATCAGGTAGGCCCCCGCGGCGTATTTGATCACCGCGAAGAGGCCGCCGAGGGTCTCCGCGAGCATGCCCATGCCGAACAGGGCCAGGGCGACGAACACGAGATCGCCCAGCACGATGCCGGCGGCGACGGCGAGCCCGTTGGGCACGCCGTGGGTGGCCGAACGCACGACCACCAACGCGACGCTGGTGCTGGGCATCGCGGCGAGCGCGATCATGACGAGAAAGAAGGCGACCGTGCTGGAGAGGTCCATCGGCCCATACTAGGCCGGACGGCCGCGCACCGCCATCGCGAGGACGCGCGAGTCCCGGGAGAGGAAGCATGGGCATCCCGCTGTGGCGGGGACTCCAAGAGCTCGGGCCGGTGGCTAGCGCACCTCGTCCATGACCGGCGGACACCACAGGTCGTGGGCCATGTGCAGGGGACCGGTGCCGGTCTTGGTGCCTGCCGGATCCGCATGCCACTGGCGATAGCCGAGGTTGCGGAAGAAGGCCTGGACCTCGTGCCGCTCGGGCTGGACTTCGACGCGCACGATGCCGACGCCGGCGACGAGCATGGACTGTTCCAGCCATTCGACCAGCGTGCGCCCGATACCCATCTTGCGGCGCCCCGGCCGCACCGCCAGCAGGTCCAGATGCGCCTGGTCGAAGCCGACGCGGATGAGCCCGAATCCGGCCATGGCGTTACCGACGCAGGCCACGGGCGCGATGGTGTCCTTCCGGTGGATGGCGGCCCTCACCCGCTGCTCGGTCCATTCCCAGTCCGGGCCGCGTTCAACGAGATCCCGCGCCATGGTGGCGATCTTCGTTGCGTCCCGGGGCACGGCCAGCCTGACTGTTACATCCTGGTTCATACCCTGAACAATAGCCCGGGCGACGCAGGCGTCAACGTGGGAGACGCCTGGCTGGTTGCAGCCGTGGGGAGGGGGGACAGCGAAGCGTATTCCACCGTCAACGGGAGAGGGCCAGTACGATCATGAGGCGTCGTGGACCGGCAAGAGCCTGGCTTGCGGTCAGCACCGTCTCTCCCGCGGGGATGGGGCGACAGTGGCCCGGAACCGACCCGTCACCGGGCAGGCCCCGCGACTCGGCGTTCGCCGCGGGTCAGCGCCTTCCTGCTAGCGCCACCACCGGGCAGACCACCAGCAGCATTGCCACCATGACGGGGCCGAACGGCTGGTTCAGGGCCATGGCGGTCACGAACGCGGCCAGATAGCAGGCGATGCCGATGAGCGCGGCCAGGGTCAGCGCCCACCGCCAGCCCGGTGCGACGCGGAAAGCCGCCCACGCGGGGAGAAACACCAGCGCGAATGCCGCCATCAGGCCGATGGTGGCGGTGCCCAGCGCCATGCCCACGGCGACCGCCAGATCGAATCCGAAGTGCCAGCGCCACGCCGGTAGCCTGTTGGCGGTCTCGTCCTCGGGCGTGAACCGCGCCCGGATCAGGCGGCGGGATAGCCAGGGCAGGGCCCCGGCAAGGATCAATGCGAAGCCCGCCGCCGCTACCAGGTGACGCGGCCTCGAGAAATAGAGCTGGCCGTCGGCCAGCGCGTGGGCCATGGCCTCCCCGAGGGCCGTGTTGGCCGCCACCAGCAGGGTCGCGCCCCAGCCGAGCAGGATCATCATGCCGTAGGCGTCGTTGCCCCGGGCACCGGCCGCGCTCTTGAGGGTGGCCGCCAGAATGGCGGCAATGCCGCCGCCGACCAGGCCG